>JADJXY010000002.1:2475000-3151410 GCA_016720065.1 Betaproteobacteria bacterium
TCGCCATTTTTCTCGACGGCGATGCGCTTGCCGGCCAAACCAAGGGCGTCTACCAGCGCCGCGACGGTCAGGGCCTCGGCAAACCGGCGCACCGCGCCATTGACTGTCAGTTCGATCATCCGCCGGATTTTATCAGGCCCCGCGGCTTCCTCGGCGCGTTGGTGAAGAGGCGGTCGTAGAGCCAGTTGGGCATCAGGCGCAGGGCCTTGGCGACGAGGCCCATCTGCCAGGGGATGACGGTATAGCTGACGCCCCGGTCGATGGCCCGGATGAAGCGGCGGGCGGCCTCGTCGGCGGGGAGCAGGAAGGGCATGGAGTAGGGATTGACGGCGGTCATCGGGGTGGCGATGTAGCCCGGGGTGATGGTCACCACCGGGATGCCGTAAGGGCGCATTTCCAGGCGCAGGCTTTCCAGGTAGGCGATGGCGGCAGCCTTGGAGGCCGAATAGGCTTCCGCCCCCGGCAGCCCGCGGATGCCCGAAACCGAGGCGATTCCTGCCAGGCGACGCCGCCCACCGGCAGCCTTCATGGCGGGGATGAAGGGCGCGAAGGTGGCGGCCATGCCGAACACATTGGTATCCATGACCCGGCGGAAGACGGCCAGATCCTCGGCGTATTCGGTCAGGGTGCCCACCGACACGCCGGCGCAGGCGACAACGACGTCCGGAACGCCGTGGCGGCCCATGAAGTCCTCCGCTGCAGCAGCCAGAGCCGCTGCATCGGTGACGTCCAGGGCGTAACAGGCATGGCCGCCGCCGAGGCGCTGGTTCAGGGCTTGCAGAACCTCGCTGCGGCGCCCGGTGAGGCCGAGGCGGGCGCCCTGCCCCGCATAGCGCACGGCCAGGGCCTCGCCGATACCCGAGGAGGCACCGGTGAGGAAGACGGCTGCCGGCTTCATCGGGATGGGTCAGGGCCGGTGCGTCGCCGCGTCCGGATTATTCCAGGATCACTTCTTGTGGCCGCGGATTTCGGCGATCAGACGGTCGACGGTAGCCAGATTTTCAGCAGGCTGCCGCTCACCGACCAGATAGCGCCCCTGCACGCCCAAGGCCGGAACGCCCTGAATGCGATAGGCCTGGGCCATCTGGTCACCGCGCTTCACCTTGCTTTGCACGCCGAAGGAAGCGAAGGCGTCGGCGAATTTCTTGGGATCGACGCCCTTCTTGGCCACCCACTCGTTGATACCGCGCTCCTCGAAGAGGTTCTGGCGCTCGGCATGGATGGCCTTGAACACGTCGGCATCCAGACGGGCGAGGTCGCCGGTCGTCTCCAGCGCGTAGAAAAGGCGGGCGATATTGCTCCAGGCGGCGCGCCCGAAAGTGACGGGAACCTTGCGCACCACCACATCCGCAGCTTGCTTGGCGATCCAGGCGCTGAGGAGCGGGTGGAAGTCGCTGCAATGGGGGCAGCCGTAGCTGAAGAACTCGACGACCTCGATCTTGCCCGGGTTGTCGGTGGGCTGAGGCGGTTCGATCAGGACGTACTCCCGGCCCTGGCCCTGGGCAAAGGCAGGCAGGCTGGCGGCTAGGGCGCTTCCGAGCATGACGCGCACGGCGTCGCGGCGGGACAGGTTCATCATCACTCCTTGTTCTTGACGAGAGAGACTTCGATGCCCGACTTGGCAAGGTCGGAACGGATTTTGTTCACGTCCTCGGGACGGGCGAAGGGGCCGAGGCGGACACGGAAGTAGGTCTTGTCCTGGACCATGACCTGCTGCACCGTCGCCTCAAGGCCCATTAACGCGAGATTGGCTTTCTGGTTGTCCGCATCCTGGGCGGTACTGAAGGAACCGGCCTGGAGGAAGAGGGAAGGCTTGCTCTCCTTGGCGGCATCCTTCGCGGCGTCCTTGGGCTCTTCCTTCTTGACCTCGGGCGGTTTGGCGGCGGCCTTGTCCGGCACGGCCTCGGCCTTGCCGGGAAGGATGTCGTAGAACTGGAAGCGCTTCTCCGGCGGGGGGTCGCCCGGCTTGCCCGGCAGGGCAATGGGCTGGGCCGGCTTGCCGTCCGGCCCCACCGAAGCCTCGGGCCGGGGCGGCTGGGGCTTGGCGTTCTGGAAGGGCATGGGCGATTTGTTGAGGTACCAGACCACCCCGGCGGCGATGCCGACACCGAGGACCAGGCCGATGAACATGCCGACCAGGGTTCCTCCGCCAGACTTCCTGGCGACGGACTTGGTCCGCCGGGGCTTGGCGGCGCGGCTCATGCCGGCGCCCCGGGCCGGACGCGGCGGGCGGGGTTGGGGTGAATGACGTTCATGGACCATCCTTACATCGATTCGGGGCAGGAGACGCCCAGCAGCGCCATGCCGTTGCGGATCACCTGACGCACGGCGGCGGCCAGGGCCACCCGGGCATCGCGCAGGGCGGCATCGTCCACCAGCATGCGCTCGGCGTTGTACCAGCCGTGGAATTCGCCGGCCAGCTCCTTCAGGTAGAAGGCAATCTGGTGCGGGGCAAGCTCCTTGGCGGCCGCATCGATGATATCGGCAAACTCAGCCAGCTTGTTGGCGAGGGCCAGCTCCCTGGGATTTTCCAGGCGTGCCAGGTCGGCGCTGCCCAGATCGGCGAGATCGCCCCCCCACTGGGAGACGACGGAACAGATGCGGGCGTGGGCGTACTGGATGTAATAGACCGGGTTTTCGTTGGTCTGGCTCTTGGCGAGATCGAGATCGAAATCCAGATGCTGGTCGGATTTGCGCAGGGCGTAGAAGAAACGGCAGGCATCGTTGCCCACTTCGCCGCGCAGCTCGCGCAGGGTGACGAATTCACCCGAGCGCGTGGACATGGAGGCCTTCTGGCCGTTGCGGTAAAGCACGGCAAACTGGACCAGGGCCACGTGCAGCCGGGCGGGATCGAGTTCCAGGGCGGCGATGGCGCCCTTCACCCGGGGGATGTAGCCGTGGTGGTCGGCGCCCCAGATATTGATGATCTGATCGAAGCCCCGCTCGTACTTGTTCAGGTGGTAGGCGATGTCGGAGGCGAAATAGGTATAGAGGCCGTTCTCGCGCTGCACGACGCGGTCCTTCTCGTCGCCGAAGGCGGTGGACTTGAACCACTTGGCGCCGTCCTGCTCGTAGAGGTGCCCCTTCTTTTCCAGCAGATCGACGCAGCGGGCGACCAGTCCGGTGTCGTAGAGGGCCTTTTCGGAAAACCAGACGTCGAACTCGACGCCGAATTCTTCCAGGTCGTTGCGGCAGTCGGCCAGTTGTTCAGAAAGCGCGTGGCCATGGACGTAGGACCAGTCGGGACCGAGAAGCTCCTTGGCGCGGGCGATCAGGGCGTCGAGATGGAGTTCGCGCTGCTGTTTGGCCTCGTCATCCGCCCGGTCGGCGGCGGGCAGCCCGGGAGTGCCCGCCAGGACGGCCTCGCCAGGGCGCAGGAACTGGGTACCATGGGCCGATTGCATCTGGCGCGCCATGTCCCGCACGTAGTCGCCCTGGTAGGCATTGGGCGGAAAGGGAACGGCGACCCCCAGGAGATCGAGGTAGCGCAGCCAGGTGGACAGCCCCAGGATGTCCATCTGCCGGCCGGCGTCATTGACGTAATACTCGCGGGTCACGTCCCAGCCGGCGAAGGCCAGCAGGGCGGAAAGGGAAGCCCCGTAGGCGGCGCCGCGGCCGTGGCCGACGTGCAGCGGCCCGGTGGGGTTGGCCGAGACGAATTCCACCTGAATCTTGCGCCCGCCCCCTTGGGCCGAACGGCCGTAGGCGGCACCCGCGGCAAGAACGGCCTCCACCGCCGCCGTCTTGGCATCGGTTGCAAGGCGGAAATTGATGAAGCCGGCACCGGCGATTTCCGCCGCCTGAACCAGGGAAGTCGGCGGCAATTCGCGCACCAGTTGCTGGGCGATTTCCCGCGGGTTCTTCTTGAGGGCCTTGGCCAGCTGCATGGCCAGATTGGTGGCGAAATCCCCGTGGGAGGGATCCCGGGGGCGTTCCAGATGAATGGGGGTATCGGCGGCGGCCGGTGCCACGCTGGCCAGGGCCTGCCTGAGCAGTTCGGTCAGCTGGGTCTTGACGTCTTGAGCCATTGATTATTGGCGAAAAAGCAAAGGGGCGATTATACGATGCGCTTTTCCCCCCCGGCGATTCTGTGTACATTCGGGCGTCCTGATTCAACGCCCCGCCCGCCGTGCGCCTCTTTCGCCTCCTCAAGATCATCTCCGTCGCCAGCCGCTATGGCCTGGACGAGATGGTCCTCGAACACGAGCCCACGGGCTATCTCGTCCGCTTCACCAACGCCTTGCAATTCTGGCGCCGCCTCACTGCACCGCGGGCGGTGCGCCTGCGTCTGGCCCTGGAGTCCCTGGGGCCCATTTTCGTCAAGTTCGGCCAGGTGCTCTCCACCCGCCGCGACCTGATGCCGACGGACATCGCCGACGAACTGGCCAAGCTGCAGGACCGGGTGCCGCCCTTCGACTCCCAGCTCGCCCTGAAGGAAATCGAAAAGGCCTACGGCCGGCCCGCCAGCGAGGTCTTCGCCGAGTTCGACCCGACGCCCACCGCCTCCGCCTCCATCGCCCAGGTCCATTTCGCCCGCCTCAAGCCCGAAGATGGCGGCCACGAGGTGGCAGTCAAGATCCTGCGCCCCAACATGCTTTCGGTCATCGAGCACGACCTGGGCCTCATGGACACCCTGGCCCTGCTGCTGGAAAAGCTGTGGTCCGACGGCAAGCGCCTGAAACCCCGGGAAGTGGTCGCCGAGTTCGCCAAATACCTGCACGACGAACTGGACCTCATGCGGGAAGCGGCCAACGCTTCGCAACTGCGGCGCAATTTCACCGATTCGAACCTCCTCATCGTGCCCGAGGTGCATTGGGATTTCTGCACCTCCACGGTGATGGTCATGGAGCGCATGGTCGGCACGCCCATCTCGCAGACCGACCGCCTGCGGGAACAGGGCATCGACATGGAAAAGCTCTCCGCCGCCGGCGTCGAGATCTTCTTCACCCAGGTCTTCCGCGACGGTTTCTTCCATGCCGACATGCACCCCGGCAACATCTTCGTCGCCCCCGACGGCCGCTACATCGCCCTGGATTTCGGCATCGTCGGCACCCTCACCGACTCCGACAAGAACTATCTGGCCCAGAACTTCCTCGCCTTCTTCCGCCGCGACTACAAGCGGGTGGCCGAGGCCCACATCGAATCCGGCTGGGCCCCTAAGGACACCCGCGTCGACGAGTTCGAGGCCGCCATCCGCGCCGTCTGCGAGCCCATCTTCGACCGGCCCCTCAAGGAAATCTCCTTCGGCCGCGTGCTGCTGCGCCTGTTCCAGACCTCGCGCCGCTTCAACGTGGAAATCCAGCCGCAACTGGTGATGCTGCAGAAAACCCTGCTCAACATCGAGGGCCTGGGCCGCCAGCTGGACCCCGACCTCGATCTGTGGAAAACCGCCAAGCCTTTCCTCGAACGCTGGATGAGCGAGCAGGTGGGCTGGCGCGGGCTGTTGCGCACCTTCAAGCAGGAGGCGCCCTATCTGGCCCGCACCCTGCCCCAGCTGCCGCGCCTGGTGCACCAGGCCCTGGCCCAGCCGGCCAAGGCCGACCTGCAACCACAACTGGAAAAGCTCATCGCCGAGCAGCAGCGGCAGAACCGCTGGCTGACCATCATCGCCATTCTGCTGGCGGTGGTGGCGGGGGTGCTCCTGTCGCGGGTCGTAGGCTAGAAGAGGAACGGCTCCCGCGCCGGCGTCTGGCCGGCGACTTCCCGGGCCTGGCCGTCGGCGTCGAAGACCCGTACCTGGCGCGGGCGGAACCAGATGGCCTGGCCGATTTCCAGGTTCAGGGCCTCGTGGCGCTCCCGGGAGAGCTCCACTTCCACCACTTCGCTCTCGTGCAGCAGTTCGATACGCACCACCGGCCCGATGGGATGGACGTGGGAAACCGTCGCCGGCAGGGCGTTGTCCAGGGGCTGCTGCGAAAGGTCGATGTCGTGGGGACGCACGAAGGCGGTGGTGCCCTCGCCGGGGTTGCGCTCCACTGCGGCGAAGCCGCCCTGGACGCGGCTGTGGAAGACATTGACGTTGCCCAGGAACTGATAGACGAAGGGCGTCGCCGGCGCCGAATAGACCTCGTCCGGCGAGCCGATCTGCTCGATGCGGCCGTGGTTCATCACCACCACCCGGTCGGCGACTTCCAGGGCCTCCTCCTGGTCGTGGGTGACGAAAACCGAGGAGATGTGCATGTCGTCGTGGAGGCGCCGCAGCCAGCGGCGCAATTCCTTGCGTACCTTGGTGTCCAGGGCGCCGAAGGGCTCGTCGAGAAGCAGCACCTTGGGCTCGACGGCCAGCGCCCGGGCCAGGGCGATGCGCTGGCGTTGGCCGCCGGAAAGCTGCGACGGGTAGCGGTCGGCCAGCCAGTCGAGCTGGACGAGGCCGAGCAATTCCATGACCCGGCGCTTGATCTCCGCCTCGGCCGGACGCTCCTTGCGCGGCTTGACCCGCAGGCCGAAGGCCACGTTCTCGAACACCGTCATGTGGCGGAACAGGGCGTAGTGCTGGAAGACGAAACCGACGTTGCGCTCCCGGGCGTGCAGGTGGGTCGCCTCGGCACCGGAGAAGAGAATCTCGCCCTGATCGGCGGTCTCCATGCCGGCGATGATGCGCAGCAGGGTGGTCTTGCCGCAGCCGGAGGGGCCGAGCAGGGCGACCAGTTCACCGGTGGGGATGTCGAGATTGATGTTGTCGAGCGCCACGAAGTTGCCGAAGCGCTTGGAGATATTGCGGATTTCGATGCTCATGAGGTTTTCTCGCCGGGGAGTTCAGCGTTCAGCATGTCGGTCTCGGCCTTCATGCGCCATTCGACGACGGTCTTGGCCACCAGGGTGACCAGCGCCAGCAGGGCCAGGACCGAAGCGGCGGCGAAGGCGCCGATGGCGTTGTATTCGTTGTAGAGAATCTCGACGTGCAGGGGCAGCGTATTGGTCTCGCCGCGGATGTGACCGGACACCACGCTCACCGCACCGAATTCCCCCATGGCCCGGGCGTTGGAGAGGATCACGCCGTAGAGCAGGCCCCACTTGATGTTGGGCAGGGTCACCCGCCAGAACATCTGCCAGCCGGAGGCGCCGAGGGACACCGCCGCCTCTTCCTCGTCCTTGCCCTGGGACTGCATCAGGGGGATCAGTTCCCGGGCGATGAAGGGGAAGGTGATGAACAGGGTAGCGATGATCATCCCCGGCACGGCGAAGATGATCTTCACGTCGTGGTCGGCCAGCCAGGGGCCCATCCAGCCCTGGGCGCCGAAAATGAGGATGAAGATGAGGCCCGCCACCACCGGCGACACGGCAAAGGGCAGGTCGATCAGGGTAATGAGCAGGCTCTTGCCCTTGAAGTCGAATTTGGCGATGGCCCAGGCCGCCGCCACGCCGAAGAGGATGTTGAAGGGCAGCACCGCGAGGGCGATGACGACCGTGAGCCAGATGGCCGAGCGGGTTTCCGGCTCCTTGAGCGCCTCCAGATAGGCGGGCAGGCCCTGGGCCAGGGCCTCGACGAAGACCGCCACCAACGGCAGGCCGAGGAAGAAAAACAGGAAGCCGAGGCCGATGGTCAGCAGCGCAACACGCACCCAGGCCGGTTCCTGGGTGGCGCGGGTGAGCTTGTCGGTACTCATGCCGACACCCCTTGCGCCTTGCCGGCGGCCACTTCCAGGGGCTCGCTGTTGCGGTATCGATTCGCGGCCCACCATTGCAGCAGGTTGATGGTCAGCAGCAGCACGAAGGAAATGGCCAGCATCATCACCGCCAGCGCCGTGGCGCCCAGCACGTCGTACTGCTCCAGCTTGGAGATGATGAGCAGGGGCACGATTTCCGACACCAGGGGCAGGTTGCCGGCGATGAAGATGACCGAGCCGAATTCCCCCAAGGCCCGGGCGAAGGCCAGGGCGAAGCCGGTGAGCAGGGCCGGGCCGATAGCCGGGAAGATGACGCGGGCAAAGGTCTGCCAGCGGGAAGCGCCGAGGGAAGCAGCGGCTTCCTCGACCTCGGTCTCGATATCCTCGATCACCGGCTGCAGGGTACGCACGACGAAGGGCAGCGTGACGAAAGTCAGTGCCACGACGATGCCCAGGGGCGTGTAGGCCACCTTGAGGCCCAGGGGTTCGAGATGGCTGCCGAGCCAGCCGTTGCCGGCGTAGAGCGTGGCCAGGGTGATGCCGGCCACGGCGGTGGGCAGGGCGAAAGGCAGGTCGACGAGGGCATCGACGAAGCGCTTGCCGGGGAAGGAGTAGCGCACCAGCATCCAGGCCGTGATCAGCCCGAAGAAGGCGTTGATCGAGGCCGCCAGCAGCGAGGAGACGAAGGTGACGCGAAAGGCGGCCAGGGAGCGCTCACCCAGGGCGATGTCGAGAATCTGGCCCCAGCCGAGCTGGGAGGCTTTCAGCACCATGCCGCCCAGGGGCAACAGGACCAGCAGCGAAAGGTAGACGAGCGTGTAGCCCAGAGCGAGGCCGAAGCCGGGCAGGACGCGGCGGGAAGGAGAAGGCATGGGAGCGGTGGGGCTGAATGGGCCGCAGGGGGGGGAACAGGGCCGGGGGTGATCCCGGCCCGTCGATCCAGCGGCAGGCTTACTTGGCGACGTAGATCTGGTCGAAACTGCCGCCGTCCTTGAAATGGGCCGCGAAGGCCTTGTTGGCACCGCCGAAGACTTCATCCACGGTGAAGGTCTTCACCGGCGGAAAGAAGGGGGCGTACTTCTTCAGCAGCTCGGCATCCCGCGGCCGCAGATAGTTCTGGGCGGCGTTCTCCTGGCCTTCCTTGGACCACAGGTATTCCAGGTAGGCCTCGGCCTGCTTGCGGGTGCCCTTCTTGTCCACCACCTTCTCCACCACCGCCACCGGGAATTCGGTCTGCAGGGTCAGGCTTGGATAGACCACCTCGAAATTGCCCTTGCCGAATTCCTTGGCGATGAGTTCCGCTTCGCATTCGAAGGTGATGAGCACGTCACCCATGCCCCGTTGCATGAAGGTGGTGGTGGCATCCCGCCCGCCGGCGGCGAAGAGGGGCGCATTCTTGAGCAAATTGCCGAGGAACTCCTGGGCGCTCTTGTCGCTGCTGCCGGGCTGCTTCAACGCCCAGGCCCAGGCGGAGAGATAGGTGTTGCGGCCATTCCCCGTATTTTTGGGGTGGGGGATGATGATCTGCACACCGGGCGCCGCCAGGTCGCCCCAGTCCTTGAAGCCCTTGGGGTTGCCCTTCTTCACGATGAAGACCATGGCCGAGGTATAGGGCGAGGCGTTGTTGGGGAATTTCTTCGCCCAGTCCTTGGCCACCAGGCCCTTCTCGGCCAGGAACTCGATGTCGTTGGCCTGGTTCATGGTCACCACGTCGGCCTCCAGGCCATCCGCCACCGCGCGCACCTGCTTGCTGGAACCGCCGTGGGACTGCTTCAGTTCCAGGCTCTCGCCGGTCTTGGCCTTCCAGTGCTTCTGGAACAGCGGGTTGTAGTCCTTATACACGTCGCGGGCAACGTCGTAGGAGGCGTTGAGCAACACCGTATCGGCTGCGGCGCCGAAGGCGCTGCCAGCCAGGCACAGGGCAGCGAGCAATTTGGAAAAAGCGGACATGGCGAGCCTCAGGTCAGGAGAGACCAGAAACTTTAGCGGATGCTGTTATAACAACAAAGACAAAATAGTGATTTGGATATATCCGTTGCCATGGGTTGGGGCGGCCGGATGCCCCTGCCGCCCCCGCTTCACTTCTTCGTATAAATCCGGTCGAAGGTGCCGCCATCGGCGAAGTGCTGCTGTTGTGCCTTGCGCCAGCCGCCGAAGACGCCGTCGATAGTGATCAGCTTGAGCTTGGGAAAGCTGGCGGCGTAGCGGGCGGCCACCTTCGCATTGGTGGGTCGGTAGTAATGGCGGGCGGCGATCTCCTGCCCCTCCTCGGAATACAGGTAGTCCAGGTAGGCCTGGGCGGTGAGCCGGGTGCCGTGTTTATCTACCACCTTGTCCACCACCGCCACCGGCGGTTCGGCAAGGATGGACTGGCCGGGAGCGACGATCTCGAACTTGTCCTTGCCCAGTTCCTTTACCGCCAGCAGCGCCTCGTTCTCCCAGGCGATGAGCACGTCGCCCAGGCCTCGTTCGACGAAGGTCGTGGTGGCGCCCCGGGCGCCGGAATCGAGGACGGGCACGTTCTTGAACAGGGCAGTGACGAAGTCGAAAGCCTTCTGCTCGTTACCCCCCGGCTGCTTCAGGGCCCAGGCCCAGGCGGCCAGGTAGTTCCAGCGGGCGCCGCCGGAAGTCTTCGGGTTGGGGGTGATGACGCCGACACCGGGCTTGGCCAGATCGCCCCAATCCTTGATGCCCTTGGGGTTGCCCTTCCTCACCAGAAAGACGATGGTCGAGGTGTAGGGCGAGGCGTTGTTCGGAAAGCGGCTTTGCCAATTGGGCACCACCAACCCCTTGTCGGCCAGGGTGTCGATGTCGTAACCCAGGGCGAGGGTCACCACATCGGCTTCCAGCCCATCCCACACCGACCGCGCCTGCTTGCCGGACCCGCCGTGGGACTGCCTGATCTGCACGTTCTGGCCCGTCTTGGCTTGCCAGTGCTTGGCAAAAGCGGCGTTGAAATCCTTGTACAACTCCCGGGTCGGGTCGTAGGAGACGTTGAGGAGAGTGATGTCGGCAGCAGCCGGGCCGGCGAGGCCCAGGCCCAGGGCGAGTGCGGCGGCAATGCGGCGGCAATGCGGCGAAGGGAGCGGGGAAGCATGGCGTGAATTCCTGTCGTTGCGGGAAAGGCCACTGTACGTGGGCGGTTGGCCGGGCTGAACGAAGGAATTCTTCTTTGGATATATGGGATACAAGGGGCTACGGGGAAGTCTGCGGCAGGCGGCGTAGTCAATGTCGCCTTCCCCGAAGGAAAGAAAACTTTAGCGACAAACGCTAACGTGTATAAAAAATGACGATTTCTATTCACTTCGTCCGTGATCTGTATAAAAATGTCGATTCCTTAAACATGTCCAGACTGGCGTATATAGAAGATCCGTTTTTCTATACACGGCGGTTCTTTCCGATTGCCGTCATGCCCACTCTGCCGCCCCTGGAATCACTGAACCCTGCCCGCTTTGACACGGCGCCGATCCTGAAGCGGCTGGCCAGTGCCAGCCGGGCCTTGGCCGAGTTGAAGGGCGTGGCGGGGTCGATTCCGAACCAGAGCATCCTGATCAACACGCTGGGCTTGCAGGAAGCCAAGGACAGTTCGGAAATCGAGAACATCGTCACCACCCACGACGAGCTGTTCAAGGACGACGTGCTGCCGGAATCCTTTGCCAATCCGGCCGCCAAGGAAGTGCTGCGCTACCGGCAGGCGCTGCATCTCGGCTATCGCCTGGTCCGCGATACGGGCCTGATTACCGCCAACCACATTGTCGAGATGCAGGCCGAGCTGGAGCGTAACAACGCCGGTTTTCGCAAGCTACCCGGCACGGCGCTGAAAACCGCGGCAGGCGAAACGGTCTATACCCCGCCGCAGAACCCGGCGGAAATCGTCGCGCTGATGAGCGACCTGGAGCGCTTCATCAACGACGGCGAGCGTTTCCCGGCCGATCCGCTGATCCGCATGGCCCTCATCCACCACCAGTTCGAGAGCATCCACCCGTTCTACGACGGCAACGGCCGCACCGGGCGCATCCTGAATGTGCTTTATCTGGTCAAGGAAGGGCTGCTCGATGTGCCGGTTCTTTACCTCTCGCGCCATATCGTGCGCACCAAGGCGGATTACTACCGCCTGCTGCAGGCCGTGCGCGATGCCGATGCCTGGGAAGAATGGGTGCTGTACATGCTGGAAGCCGTGGAGCAGACCGCCGGCCAGACCATCCGGACGATCCACGCGATCAAGGCGGCGCTGTTTGACTACAAGCACCGCATCCGCGAGGAATACAAGTTCTACAGCCAGGACCTGATCAACAACCTGTTCATGCACCCCTACACCAAGATCGAGTTCGTCGAGCGCGACCTCGGCGTCTCCCGCCTGACCGCCAGCAAGTATCTGGATGCGCTGGTCGCCGGCGGCTTCGTGCAGAAAAACAAGATCGGGCGCAGCAACTACTACGTCAATCTGGCGCTGAATCAGATTCTGCTGGCCTAGTCGCAACGGCGACGCTGCCCGCTGATGGCTTGCCCCGTCGGTGCCTCACTCCCCGCCATTCCCCTTCTGAATCGCCGCCCGCAGGAATTCCTCCCCCACATCCGGGCATACCTTCTCGATGAAGGCATAGGCGTAGCTGCGTAGGTAGGTGCCACGGCGCACTGCAAGGCGGGTGGTGCTCTCCGGGAACAGGTGGGGGACGGGGATCAGGGTCAGGCCGCGGTCCTTGTCCGGGTCGTAGGCCATGGAGGCGATGATGCCGACGCCCAGGTCCAGGTCCACGTAGGTCTTGATCACGTCGGCGTCGATGGCGGAGAGCACGATGTCGGGCACCACGCCGGCGTCGGCGAAGGCCTTGTCGATGTGGGCGCGGCCGGTAAAGCCCTCGTGGTAGGTGATGATGGGGTATTCGCCCAGCACTTCCAGCGTCAGGTTCTCCACTGCCAGCAGGGGATGGCCCAGGGGAACGATGACGGCATGGTGCCAGGAGTAGAAGGGGAAGCTCGCCAGTTCGGGCACGTTATCCAGGGCTTCGGTGGCGATGCCGACATCCGCCTCGCCGGAAATCACCAGGTTGGCGATCTCGCTGGGGCTGCCCTGGTGCAGGGCGAGATGAACCTTGGGGTAATCGGTCTTGAACCACTTGATGATCCTGGGCAGGGCATAGCGCGCCTGGGTGTGGGTCGTCGCCACCGTGAAGTGCCCGGTCTCCCGGCTGGCGAAATGGTCGGCGATGCGGCGCAGGTTCTGGGTGTCGAGGAGGATGCGATCCACCACCCCGGCCAGCTCCTTGCCCGGCTCGGTCAGGCCCAGGAGGCGCTTGCCGCGGCGGACGAAAATCTCGATCCCCAGTTCGTCCTCCAGATCCTTGATGTGCTTGCTGACCCCGGGCTGAGAGGTATAGAGGGCGCTGGCCACTTCGGTCAGGTTGAAGTCCTGGCGCAGGGTTTCGCGGATGATGCGCAGTTGCTGGAAGTTCATCGCCATTTCCTTGATGCCGGGAGGCACGGGGCGTCAGCCCGCAAGGGCCTGCCAGGGGCGGCAGGCAAAGGCGCGAGTCTATGGGAGTCGCTTTATGCGCAGAAATACAATTTTGCGAAAAAGAAATTCACTTTTCTTATAAGCCACTCTCCCCCGAGGGCCGTGAGCGGGCTGTCACAGGGCCGTGGCGGCATGATGCAGCCGGCCCGCGGCCATCGCGCCGGTAAAGCTGAAATTGCCGGAGTCCGGATCGTAGATTTCCGCGCTGGACAGTCCTTCCCCCTGGGCGCCCAATCCGCCCACGATGAGGATGCGGCCATCGCCCAGGGGCGTCGCCGTGTGGTACGCGCGGGGAGCGCGTAGATTGCCCGCCGGGCTGAACTGACCCGTCGCGGGATCGTAGAGTTCGGCGGAGCGCAGGATCGCCGCATTGCTCCCGAATCCGCCGGCGACGAGGACGCGGCCGTCGTTGAGCAGGGTTGCCGTGGCCCGATCCCGGGCCGTCGCCATCGATCCCGTGGTGGAAAAGCTCATGCTTGCGGGGTCGAAGAGTTCGGCGCTGCGTTGCAGACCGCCTCCGCCATTGCGGGTGGAGCCCCCCGCCAGCAAGACTTTTCCATCGCCCAGAAGAACCGCGGCGTGGGCAAGGCGGGGCTGGAGCAGGGCGGAATCCAGCGGTAGAAATGTGCGGCTCTGGTGATCGTAGATTTCGGCGGAGCGCAAGGCGACATCCCCAGACCCCGGGTAGCCGCCGGCCACCAGCGCCCAGGGCCGGCGCTTGAGGGCCGTGAGGCTATGGCCGTTGCGGTTATCCATCATCGCCCCGGCGGTGCGGACGAACTCGTAGCGGAATTCGCTGGCGCACAGGGGATTGAGAAACTCGGCACCGGAGAGGGTGAAGTCATCGGGCTCGGCAGGATCGGCGCCGACGCCTCCCGCCAGCAGGACCGTGCCGCCGTACAGCGCCACCGCCCGGTGCCCGGCCCGCCGGGCAACCATGCCGGAGATGGCGCGAAAGCTTCCGCCGGCGAAGATTTCGGCGCTGTCGGTGTAGCGGCTCGAATTTCCCGCCGCGCTCAGTCCCCCAGCCACGATCACCCGCTCTTGCCCCAGGGCCACGGCGACATGACTGGCCCGCGCCGCCATCATGGCTCCGGTAGCGGCGAAGCGACCGGTGGCCGGATCGTAGATTTCCGCGCCGGCAAGAATATGTTCCGGAGCGCCGTCCTGGAAGACCGTTCCCCCGGTGATCAACACCCGCCGCGGGGGAAAGAGGTTGCGCAGCCCATCGATCTGCTTGCGATCTTCCAGCCAGGGCACCTGCCGCCGATCAGTCAGTTTCGTCGCCATGTCTTGATCTCCTTGTGTAGGTTGGGAACGCGCACCGCGGGGGCGGTCCGCAGACGATGCCAAAAAGATAGCGCCCGCGCAAGGCGGATCGCCGTCTTCCCCTCTCCCGCAGCAAGCCGAACCGGCCCGGGCTTTCGGTGGGCTTACCCCGGTTCGGCACCGCGCTCAGGCCGGACGCCGCAATCCGGGAGTGAGGTAAAGAACCGCCGCGGCGAGGGCGCCGATCGCTGCCGCGCAGGCGAAGGCGAAGCCGCCGCCGGCCCACTGCCACAGGCCGCCGATCAAAAGGCCGCTGGGCAGGGCGGCGGCGCCGGTGACCAGGTTGTACCAGCCGAAGGCGGTGCCCCGTTGCGCGCTGCCGGCCAACTGGCCGATGAGGGCACGCTCGGCGCCCTCGCCCACGCCGGCGAGAATGCCGTAGGCGATACCGGCGATCCACAGGCTGGTGAGGCTGCCGACGGTGGCCAGCCCGGCGAAGCCCGCGGCGAAGGCGAACCAGGCGAAGATCGTCATGGTGCGATGGCCCAGGCGGTCGGAGAGGCCGCCTCCCAGCCAGGCGGTCAGCGCCTTCATGGCGCTCATGGCAGCCCACAGGAGCAGCAGCCCGGCGACGCCGACTCCCAGTTCGTGGCCACGCAGGACGATGAAGGTCTCCGAGGCCCGGGCCAGGGTGAACAGGCCGATCACCGGCAGCACCCGGCGCAGGTCCGGCGACAGACCCCGCCACAGGAGCGGCGGTGCGACTGCCGCCGGGACGGTGGCATGGGGCGGGTCTTGCAGGCCGAAGAGCACCAGCAGGGCAACCAGGGTCCCAGGGATGGCGGAATAGAGAATCACCTCAGCCAGGGAAAGCGGCGTCCAGGCCAGACAGGCGGCGGCCAGCAGGGCGCCCGCCATGGCGCCGCCGTTATCCATGGCCCGGTGGAAGCCGTAGGCCAGGCCCCGCAGTTCGGCCGGCGTGGCGTCGGCCAGCAGGGCGTCCCGGGGGGCGGTGCGCAGGCCCTTGCCGATGCGGTCCACCCCGCGCAGGGCGGCCACCACGGGCCAACTGCCGGCGAGGCCGAAGAGCGGGCGCACGGCATTGGAGAGCAGGTAGCCCCCCACCACGTAGGGTTTGCGCCGCCCGCCCCAGAGGTCGGAATGGCGGCCGGCCCAGAGCTTGAGCAGGGCGGCGAGGGTTTCCGCCGTGCCTTCGATGATGCCCAGGGCCACCGGCCCGGCGCCGAGAACGGCGGCCAGCAGCACCGGGATGAGGGGTGTCACCATCTCGGAAGCCAGGTCATTGCAGAAGCTGATGGCCCCGAGGACCAGGACGGCCCGGGGCAGGCGGCGGGGATTCATGGGCGGCGCCCCGCGCCCCGCGCCTGCCACGCGGGAGGGGGGCCGGGGGAGGGGGCTCCGGAGCGGGGCGTGGCGATCACCGGGAGCCTGCCCGTCAAGCCCTTAGCGTTGCGCCATCAAGGCGCTCCAGCAGGCCTCGCAGGGCGTGGCGCACGGACTGGGCCCGCACCGCCTCGCGGTCACCCACGAAAAGGCAGGTCTGGGCTTCGCAGCCGCCGTCCTTTTGTGCCCAGGCGAAGCACACGGTGCCCACGGGCTTGTCTGGCGAGCCGCCACCGGGGCCGGCGATGCCGGTGATGGCCAGGGACCAGTCGGCGCCGCTTTTGTGCAGCACCCCCTGGGCCATGGCCCGGGCAGTGGCTTCCGACACGGCGCCATGGCGTTCCAGGGTGGTGGGCGGCACCCCCAGTTGCTCTTCCTTGGCGGCGTTGGAGTAGGTGACGAAGCCCCGGTCGAACCAGGCGGAACTGCCGGCGATGGCCGTCACCGCCTGGGCCACCCAGCCGCCGGTGCAGGATTCGGCGGTGGCCAGCCATTCGCCCCGTTGCAGCAGGCGGCGGCCGGCCTCGGCGGCCAGGGCTTCCAGGTCCGCCTGGGCGGCCATTCAAGACAAGCGACGCAAGGCGTCGCTGATAGCGCCCCTCGCCCCTCCTGCGAGAGAGGGGCTGGGGGTGAGGGTAAGGGGCATGGCGAATTCCTTCATGATTTGGGGCTGCCGTGGTCCGTGCCCGCTACAGCAGCCCCTCGAACAACTGCACCTCCACCGTATCCCCCGGCGCGACGTTGCCGGATTCCTCGGGCAGGACGATGAAGCAGTTGGCTTCCGACATGGAGCGCAGGACGCCGGACCCCTGGTAGGAGAAGGGCTTCACCTGCCAGCCGCCGTCCACCAGCGCCGCCCGTCCGCGCAGGAATTCGCGCCGCCCCGGAGCCTTCCTGATGGCTTCGCTGCAGGCCACCTTGAGCAGGGGGCGCTCGGGGAGCGGGTCCAGCCCGGCGAGACGCAACAGGGCGTCGAGGGCGAACTGGGTGTAGCTCACCATCACCGCCACCGGGTTGCCGGGGAGGCCGAAGAGCCAGGCGTCGCCCACCTTGCCGAAGGCCATGGGGCGGCCGGGCTTGATGTCCAGCTTCCAGAACTTCACTTCCCCCAGGCGGGCGAGAATTTCCCGCACGAAATCGGCCTCGCCCACCGAAACGCCGCCGCTGGTGATGATGGCGTCCGCCGCGCCGGCGGCTTCGCGCAGGGCGGCCTCCAGGTCTTCCGGCCGGTCGCGCACCACGCCCAGGTCGATGATTTCCGCCCCCAGTGCGCTGAGCAGCCCGAAGATCGTATAGCGGTTGCTGTCGTAAATCTGCCCCGGCGCCAGGGGCTGGCCGATGGAAGCGATTTCGTCGCCGGTGGAAAAGAAGGCCACCTTCAGGCGCCGGCGCACGGTCACCTCGGCAAAGCCCAGGGAGCCGATGAGGCCCAGTTCCGCTGCGCCGATGCGCTTGCCCGCCGCCACCGCCACCTGGCCCCGGGCCAGATCCTCGCCGGCGCGGCGGGTGTTGTTGCCCTTCTTCTGGCCGGCGGGGATGACCACCCGGCCGCCTTCGACCCGCACCGCTTCCTGCACTGCCACGGTGTCGGCCCCGGCCGGCAGCACCGCCCCGGTCATGATGCGCACCGCCTGCCCGGCGCCGACGATGCCGGAGAAGGCGTTCCCGGCGAAGGCCGTACCAACCACGGTGAGCGTGGTCTCGCCACTCGCTTCCAGGCAGTCGTGGCGCAGGGCGTAGCCGTCCATGGCCGAATTGTCGTGGGCCGGCACGTCGTGGGGGGCGACGATGTCCACGGCCAGGATGCGCCCCAGGGCCTCCCGCAGGGGCAGCACCTCGCGGCCGGTGACGGGGGCGACGGCGGCAAGCAGTTGGGCGCGGGCCTGGGCCGTGGTGAGGGAAACGGAGGGAGATGGCGTCATGGGGCTTCCTTGCGGGTGCACACCCGGCCGGCTTGCGGGCGAAGCGGGCTTAGAGGGTGGGGGAATCGTAAACAATCCTGGGGGGGTCGTGGGGGCGCAGAGGGGATCATAGCGGCTCGAAGTCGGCCTGAATGGCGGCACTGGCCCGCTCGCCCAGGCCGGCTTGGCGGGCAAAGCCGGACCACTGGTCGAGGGCGGCGCGGATATCGGTCAGCGCATCCCGGGGGCGGCGGACGCCGAAGCGGTCGGCTTCCGCCAGCAGATCGGCGCGGGTGATGCCGGCGAAGCGGCCATTGACGCTCATCAGGTGCTGGTAGGTCCATTCCCCTCGCGGGTTGTAGGCGTGGGTCACGTCGTAGGCGGGCGCCAGCTCCCAGTCACCGCCTTGGCGGAGGAGGAAGGCGAAGTTCTTGCTGTGGTCGTCGCAATTTCTCGCCATGACGTTGAAGGCCATGCGGCGGAAGACCTGGCCGACGGCCTCGTCGCCCAGACCGAGCCGGGCGACGGTCATGAAGAGCTGGGCGTAGGCATGGGTGGCGCGCTGCCGGTAATCGAGGTGGCGCAGGGCGCAGAGCGTCTGCACATGGTGCTTGAGGGTCTGGCCGTCGGCCCCGTCACGGTCGAAGCGGCGGGTCATGAAGTGGGCGCGCCCGCCCTCCAGGAGCAGCCGGCAGGGGGACATGTGGATGCCAGCGGCCTGCGCCATGAGGTGATAGGCGTATTCGATGCGGCCGTAGTCGGCACCGGCGCCCAGTTCGGCGTCCTGGCCCACGCCATCGAACTTGAGGAGCCAGTGCTCGAAGCCGGGGGCGGCGTCGAACTGGCCGCTGCGAATTTCCTCGCTCTGCGGGTTCCAGGCGACGACGGCCTTGGCGCGGGCCCCCCCGGCGCTGGTGCCGACCCGGATGATGTTGGCGAGGGCGGCCTGGGCCTGGACATCGCCGGAGAGTTCGCCCTGCACGATGCGGCGGGCGGCTTCGACCAGGTGTTTCATCTCCAGCGGTTCGGCGCTCTCGCGATGGGCTCCCCGGGACGGCTTGAACTCCAGCGCGCCCATGCCGCGCTTGCCCATGTAGGCCAGGCGATCGAGCGGGGTGATGGCCGATTTGTCCACGCCCCGGGCGCTCATCCAGGCGTCGATCAGGGCATTGCCGAAATCATCCGGGAGGGCATCGGCAAGCAGCCCCGGCAGGCGTTTGTAGCTGGGCTCGGCCAGCTCCGGGAAGGCGAAGCTCTGGCGGGTGTCGTCCAGGGGCATGGTCAGCGGAGCCACCTCGATGCCGCTTTTCGTCCAGGCCGGTTCGTAGGCGAACACGTAGCAGCCCAGGCGCGGATCGGGCGCCACGGCACCGACCCGCTGGCCCCAGAGCCGCACCTCGATGACCGGAGTGTCCATGGCTCAGCGCGGCAGGCGCGGGGTTGCCCGGAGGCGCGCCTTGGGCTTGCGCAGCAGGTCGAGAGGATTGACGCTGATTTCGGGGGCGAGCATGTCCAGTCCCTGCAAGTGATCGAGGGCCTTCAAGACGCGCAGCAGCGTCTCGACCGTGGACCCGCGGCCGGATTCCAGGTTGCGCAGGGCCTTCTCGGAAACGCCGGCCTTCTCTGCGGTGCTGCGCTGATCCAGGTTGCGGTTCAGGCGAAGGCGCCTGAGGCGCTCCCCCAGGAGTTCCTGAAGTTCCTTCGGGGCGAGGAAAGAGGAGGCTTTCATATAATCCATAAAACGGTACAAATAAGCCTATTGATCAGACAAACGATACTAATCGGTCAGTTTGTGCCGTTATAGCACACCAAAACAAGTAGGGCTCGCCCGGGGACGCTCTTCAGCGGTCGAAAGCGATGCGCCAAGGCAGTTCGCCTTCCAGGTAGGCCCGGGCCGCCGCCGAGCGGGGGCGGGCGAAGAAGGCGTTGGCGGCTTCGTGCTCCTGCACCCGGCCCTCGGCGATGAAGACGATGTCGTCGGCCAGCCGCGTGGCCTGTCCCAGGTTGTGGGTGGTCATGAGAATCTTGGTTCCGTCGGTGCGGATTTCGCGAATGATGCGCTCCACCGCCTCGGTGGCGCCGGGATCGAGGCTGGCGGTGGGTTCGTCGAGCATCAGGAAGCGCGGCCGGGTGGCCCAGGCCCGGGCCAGGGCCAGGCGCTGGCGCTCGCCGCCGGAGAGCAGACGGGCACTATCCCCCGCCCGCCCGCCGAGGCCGACCCGCTCCAGGACCGCCGTGGTGCGGCGGCGGATTTCCGCCTCCGGCAGGGCCTGGGGGCCCAGGGCGAAGGCGACGTTGGCGAAGACGGAGAGGCGCAACACCATGGGCTGCTGGAAGACCATGGCCAGACGCTCCGGCGGCCGCGCCGCGCCGCCCCAGTCGATGCGCCCGGTGCTGGGGGGCAGCAGCCCGGCCAGGAGGCGCAGGAGGACGGTCTTGCCGGCCCCGTTGGGGCCCAGGATGACGGTGATGCCTTCCCCCGCGAGATCGAGGTCGAGTCCTTCCAGGACCGTCTTCCCGTTGCTGCCGAAGCCGAGACCGTGCAGGGCGAGGGGAAACATCAGCCGTACCTCCGGGCCGCCCAGGAGCGCAGCCCGTGCGCCAGGGCGTTGAGCACCAGGATGAGGGTCATCAGGACGAGGCCCAGGGCGATGGACAGGGCGAGGTCACCCTTGCTGGTCTCCAGGGCGATGGCCGTGGTCATGACCCGGGTGAAACCGTCGATATTGCCGCCGACGATCATCACCGCCCCCACTTCCGACATGGCCCGCCCCACCCCGGCCAGGGTGGCGACGACCAGCGAGAAGCGGCAGTCGAGCAGCAGCAGCCGGGCCGAGGCCCAGCGCGAAAGCCCGATGAGGCGCATTTCCGGCGCGTACTCACGCCAGGCATCCTCGACGATCTGGCGGCTCACCGCGGCCACCAGGGGCATGACCAGGACGGTCTGGGCGACGATCATGGCCGGCGGTGAAAAGAGCAGCCCGAGGCTGCCGAAGGGCCCGGAACGGGAAAGCAGCAGATAGACGATCACCCCCACCACCACCGAGGGCAGGCCCATCAGGGCGTTGATGCCGACGATGACGGCCCCCCGGCCGGGAAAGCGGGACACCGCGAGCCAGGCCCCCAGAGGAAGCCCCAGCAGGGTACCGACGAGCACGGCGGAAAGGCTGACGCGCAGCGACAGCCCGACGATCCGCAGGAGTTGGGAATCGAGGGTGCCGAGGAGGGAAAACGCTTCGAGCAGGGTGGAGCCCATGGGGCGGGGAGGATAGCATCGGCGAGGGAGTGCGTCAGCGGGCGGCCGTTTGCCCGACCCGCGGATTGGGCTAGGATGCGGGCATGGAACGCTTCACCTTTTCCCTCGACGAATCCCTGGCCTCCCAGTTCGACGAACTGATCGCCCGCCGCGGCTACGGCAACCGCTCCGAAGCGGTGCGCGATCTGATCCGCGGCGCCATCGAAGCCGAGCACGGGAACAAGCCCGAGGGAACCTGCGTGGCCTGCCTGTCCTACGTCTATAACCACCACGAGCGGGAACTGGCCGAGCGCCTCACCGCGCTGCAACACGACCACCACGACCTCACCGTGGCTGCCATGCACAGCCATCTCGATCACGAAAACTGCCTGGAGACCTTGATCCTGCGCGGCCCCGCCGCCGAGGTGCGCACCTTCGCCGACCGCCTGATCGCCGAGCGGGGCGTGCGCCACGGCCGCCTCAACGTCATCGCCCTGGAAGCCGACCACGGCCACACCCACGGCGCCGGCCACCGCCATGTCCACTACCGTCCCGCCCGCTGACCGGCCGCCGCCTCCGGGCGGGGAGGAACTCGGGGAGCAGGCCTGGATCGAGGTCATCCGCAAGATGGACGAGGTCTATAACGACCTCCTCCAGTACGAAGTGGCCCTGGAAGAAAAGAACGCCGCCCTGGAGGAATCGCACCAGTTCATCGAGAGCGTCCTGGCTTCCATGTCGGACATCCTCATCGTCTGCGACCGCAACGGCACCATCGAGGAGGTCAATGCCTCCCTGCAGCACTTTTGCGGCAAACCCGCCGCCCATCTGGAGCGCACCCCCCTCTTCGACCTCTTCGCCGACGAGGGCGAACGGACCAAGGCCAAGGCCCTCTTCGCCCGCCAGGGGCAGGACGGCGTCCACGACGCCGAACTCTACCTGCGCTCCGGCGACGGCTCTTCGGTGCCCGTGTCGATCAATTGCACGCCGCGCATTTCCCAGACCGGCAAGCTCATGGGCATGGTGGTCACGGGGCGGCCGGTGGGGGAATTGCGCCGGGCCTATCAAGCCCTGCGCCAGGCCCACGAGGATCTCAAGCGCACCCAGAGCCAGCTCCTGCACGCCGAGAAGATGGTCTCCCTGGGCCGTCTGGTGGCCGGCGTGGCCCACGAGCTCAACAACCCCATCAGCTTCGTGCTGGGCAATGTGCTCTCCCTGCAACGCTACGCCGGGCGTCTGGCCCGCTATCTCGACGCCGTCCATGCTTCCCCCGCCGCCGCCGACCCCGCTCTGGCGGCGCAGCGCGCGGAACTGCGCATCGACCGCATCGCGCTCGACCTCGCCCCCCTCATCACCGGCATGATCGAAGGGGCCGAACGCACCCGGGACATCGTCGATGCCCTCAAGCGCTTTTCCGCCCTGGACAAATCGACCCCCGAGCGCGTCAGCCTCAACGACGTCGTCGAACGCTCGGTGCGCTGGGTGGCCCAGAGCGCCCCCACCCGCTTCACGGTCAGCGTCGACCTGCCCCCGGACCTCGGCTGCTCCGGCCACTCCGGCCAGTTGCAGCAGGTGGTCATGAATCTGGTGCAGAACGCCTGCGACGCCACCGCCGCCCGCAGCGCCGGACACCTGGCCGTGAGCGGCGAGCAGGACGGCCGCCAGGTGCGCCTCTGCTTCGCCGACGACGGCCCCGGCATTGCGGCGGAGCACCTGCCCCGCCTCTTTGAGCCCTTTTTCACCACCAAGCCCGTCGGCCAGGGCACCGGCCTGGGCCTTTCCATCAGTTACGGCATCGTCGAGCGCCACGGCGGCCACCTCGAAGCGGGCAATCGGCCCGAGGGCGGCGCGCTGTTCACCCTGACCCTGCCGGTGGAAACTCCCTGAGCATTGCGCAAAGGGAGTGATCGCCAGTTTCTGCCGTCATCCCGCTGTGCCGGACAGCGGATCCCCGATTGGCAAGGGTTTGGCTTTCTGGCACGCTCCTTGTATGAAGAGATTTCCCATTCTTCCTACAACGCCATGGAAACCCTGCCCAGCGACTGGCTGTCCCTGCTCATCCTGACCTTCGTGCTGGGCATGAAGCACGGCTTCGACGCCGACCACCTGGCCACCATCGACGGGCTCACCCGCCACAACAGCCGTGCCAACCCGGCCATGGCGCGCTATTGCGGCACCTTCTTTTCCCTGGGCCACGGCGCCGTGGTCGTCGCCATCGCCCTGGGCGTTTCCGCCCTGGCCGGCCGCTGGGAGGTGCCGCAGTGGTTCGGCACCCTGGGCGCGGTCATTTCCATCGCTTTCCTCTTCGCCCTGGGCAGCCTCAACCTGGCCGCCGTGTTGCAAGCCGAACCCCACGAAGTCGTCCAGCCGGTGGGTCTGAAGGGCCGCCTCCTGGGCCGCCTGCGCCACGCCGGCCATCCGCTCCTCATCGCCGGCGTGGGCGCCCTCTTCGCCCTTTCCTTCGACACGCTTTCGCAGGCGGCTTTCTTCGCGCTCACCGCCACCCAATTCGGCGGCTGGCAGCACGCGCTGGTCCTGGCGCTCCTCTTCCTCCTCGGCATGCTGATCACCGACGGCATCAACGGCCTGTGGATCGCCCGCCTCATCGCCCGGGCCGACCAGGTCGCCCTGGTCGCCTCCCGCGTCATGGGGCTCGTCGTTTCCGGCGTCAGCCTGCTGGTGGCGGCCTTCGGCCTGGCCAAACTGGCCCTGCCAGCGGTGGATGCCTGGAGCGACGGCAAGGAACTGATGTTCGGGGCCGCCCTGATGGCCATCATCGCCAGCAGTTTCTTGCTGGCGATCCGGCTGACCCGCCCTCCCCTCGCCCAGGGCCTCTGAGCGCCTGCGGAATCCGGTCGGTGTCGGCGGGTTAGCGCGACGCGGCCAAGTTCGCTTAGACTTCCCCCACTGCCCAACACCGGGATTTTCGGCGGGGGAACCGCGTGGCAAGCGAAGACAGCCTGCAGGAAGACGCGACGGCGCGCTGGGTCGGGGCCTTTGCCGACCTCGCCCGCACGGTTTTCGTGCCCACCGATACCCAGTTGCGCATCCTCCACTGGCCCCCCGCGGCGGAGGCCCTGCTGGGCTGGTCCGCCGAGCGGGCCGTCGGCTTCGGCCTGCCCTCGGTCCTCAGCCTGGCCCGCAGCACCCAGATCGACCTGCGCGCCGCCCTCGATGCCGGGGCCAATCTGGACGACATCCTGCTCCCGGCGCGCCGTCAGGGCGGCGGCCTCTGCCCGCTGCGGGCGGCGGCCCGGGTGGTGCGGGACGAGAACGGCAGCGTGCAGGGCATCGCCTGGTCCTTGCGCCCCGAGGCGTCCCGGGCGCAGGAACCCGAGCATGATCGCGCCGTCCTCGACCTGGCCCTGGCCCGCTGGAGCGCCGCGTTCGACAAACTCCCCTTCCCCGTCGCCCTGGTCGATACGGTGGGCAGCGTGCGCATGGCCAACCGCCAGGCCCACGACCTGCTGGGCATGAAGGTCGGCCGTCCCTGCTGCTCCACCCTGTGCGGCCCAGCCGGCGCCAACTGCCGCAACAGCCGGGCGACGCGCACCCTGGTTCCGGCCTACTGGGAGCTGGAATCCCGGGGCCGCCGCCTGGACATGAGCGCCCTCCCCCTGGCGGTCAATGACGAGAAGCCGGATTTCGTCGTCTGCTTCGGCACGCCGGCCGACCCCAACCTTTCCGCCGAGTTGCGCAAGTTCTACCGGGCGGTGGACGAGAACCTCGTCGGGGTGGTCATCACCGACCGCGATGCCCGCGTCGAGTACGCCAACCCCCGGGCCTGCGAAATCCTGGGCTGCTCTCCCGTGCAACTGGTCAACCGGGACGTGCGCAGCTTCTATGCCCCCCCCGCCCACGGCGTACCGGCCGAGGCCGGCCCCCTGCTCCAGGGCACCCTGGAAGTCCATATCCAGCGACAGGATGGAGAGATCCGCGCGGTACGGGCGGCGATTTCCGACATTCCGGGCGACGACGGCCATATCGCCAACTGGGTCATCCTTCTGGACGACATTTCCGAACGCCGCGCCCTGGAAGCGCGGGAACGCAATCTGCGCGAGCAGGTCGCCCATGTGGCCCGCCTGGCGGCGGTGGGCGAAATCGCCACCATGATCGCCCACGAGATCAACCAGCCCCTGTCCAATATCGCCAATTTCAGCCGGGGCCTGCTGCATCGCCTGGCCCGCGGCAAGGTCGAGGAGGAGGCGCTGACCGAAACCCTGGAGGAGGTGGTACGCCAGGTGGAGCGGGCCGATACCGTGGTACGCAACGTGCGCACCCTGGCCCGCCCGCGGGGCGCCCGCGCGGCACCGACGGACCTCAACCACCTGGTCAGCGCCAGCCTGCCGACCTTCCATCTGCTCGCCCGCAGCGCCGGTGTGCGCGTGCTTCTCGACCTGGCTCCGGAACTCCCCGGCCTGCGCGCCAACTGGAGCCAGATCGAGCAGGTGCTGGTCAATCTGGTCAAGAATGCGGTGGAGGCCTGCGAAGCCCTGCCGGCCAAGGAGCGTCTGGTGACCATCCGCTCCCGCCCCGGCAGCGGCCAGGGGATCGTGGTCGAAGTGGAAGACCCGGCCCCCATGCTGGCGCCGGAAGTTCTCAAGCGCATCGGCGAACCCTTCTTTACCACCAAGACCGACGGCCTTGGCCTGGGGCTTTCCATCAGCCGCACCCTGCTGGAAAATCACGGCAGCCGTCTTTCCGTCCTCCCTTTGTCCAATGGGGGCAAGGCTTTCCACTTCGAACTCGCTCCGCCCCATGAACTCGATTGAACCGCAAGCAATCCCCCTGCCCGTCCCCGTGGTCTACGTGGTCGATGACGACCCGGTGGCGCGCAAATCCGTGGGCTTCCTGGTCGGCATCCTGGAGGTCGAGGTCTGTGCCCTGGAATCGGCGGAGTCCTTTCTCGCGGCCTACCGCCCGGGCCTGCCGAGCTGCCTCATTCTCGACGTGCGCATGCCCGGCATGAGCGGCATGGAATTGCAGACCGAATTGCAGCGCCGCAATATCGACATCCCCATCATCTTCGTTTCCGGCCACGGCGACATTCCCATGGCCGTCCGCGCCATGCAGGCGGGTGCCCTCGATTTCCTGCCCAAACCCTACGGCGACCAGGATTTGCTCGAGCGCGTGCAGAAGGCCCTGCGCCTGGATCGGGAACGCAAGCAGCGACGCCGCCATCAGGCGGCCCTCCAGGCGCGCATAGCGCTGCTCACCCAGCGGGAACTCGACGTTCTGCGCCTGGTGGTGCGCGGCCAGACCAACAAGGAAATCGCCCAGGCGCTGGAAATCAGCGTCAAGACGGTGGAAACCCACCGGGCACGGGTGATGGAAAAAATGCGCGCCGACAGCCTCGCCGGACTCTGCGCCGCGGTGCAGGCCACCCAGGAAACCCCCCTCTGAGCGTTGCGTCTGCTTCCCGCGGGCAGGCCCGCAAGACGCACCGGCTCTGACTTCGTCAGCCCCCGCGTCCGCCCCGCCCGCTGCCGCGGGCATCCCGGGGGATGCGGATCGCGCCGGCCCCTCCCTGTGCGGAAATCGGGGTTAACCCGTACCCCGCCCCTGTCTTTCCCGAATTTTCCGCCGCATCCCGAGCGACTAGACTCTGGCCAAAATAAGGGATCGTGCCGCACCTCAGACCTTGGGCGCGATCCGAACAGAGGAGTAGCACACCATGGATATTCTCTTACTGGACTCCGATCAGGAGCGGCGCAAGCGCCTCCTGGAGGCCATCGACCTGCTGGGCTGCGTGCGGTCGATCCGCCTGTGCGGCACCCTCGCCGAAACCCGCACCATGGCCCGCCACGGCAGTTTCACCGTCGCTCTGGTCGGTCCCGAGGTGCCCGAGCACTCGCTGGCGGCCATCACCTTTCTGCGCGGCCTTTTGCCCTCGACGCTGCTGATCGCCTACGACGGCTTCGATCGCTACGACGCCAGCAAGCAGCAACGCATCCTGGATGCCGGCGCCAATGCCGTCTTCGACATCCGGTTTTCGGCCATGAAGATCGCCATGCTGCTTCGCCCCCTCTTGCAGGGATCGGTGGACGAAATGGAATCTACGGTGCAGTCCGTGGCTGCCTGAGGCAGTCCACACAGCCCCCACGGTTTGGTGTGCTCGGGCGGGTAGGGAACGCGCTTCCCCCCGCCCGGTTTTTTTGCCCCGACGGCGACGGCCGCGCGGAGGCCCGCCGGTCGCCTCACTCGCCCTGGGGCAGGAACCCGGTCAGCGCGTCGGCCTCCTGCGGGCGACCCAAGAGGTAGCCCTGCACAGAATCACAGCCGAGTTCCGTCAGCGCGGCCAGTTGCCTTTCGGTTTCCACCCCTTCGGCCATGGCCGTCATGTCCAGGGAGTGGGCCATGAGGATCACGGTGCGGGCGATTTCCAGATCGTTCACATTGTCCGGATCGTCCAGACCGTGGATGAAGGAGCGGTCAATCTTCAGGGTGGTGAGGGGCAGGCGCGAGAGGCGGGAGAGTGAGGAATAACCGGTGCCGAAGTCGTCCAGACTGCTGGCGATTCCCATGCCCTTGAGTTGCAGCAGGGTCGCGGCGACGGCATCCGGGCTGTGACCCATGGCGCTCTCGGTGACTTCGACGGTGATGGCCTTGGGGGACAGGTCGTAGTAGTGCAGGAGGCGCATGAGGGCCTCGCCGATGCCGGGGCCGTGGATGTGCAAGGGCGAGACGTTGAGCGCCACCGGCGGGGGCAGGCGCCTGACGGCACGCCAGGCCTTGATCTGGCGCATGGCAGCCTGGAAAACCCACTCGGTCAGGGGCAGGATGAGCCCCGATTCCTCGGCCAGGGGAATGAAGCGGCTGGGCGGCACTTCGCCCAGGACCGGTGAGTTCCAGCGCAGGAGCGCTTCCAGGCCGATGAGACTTCTGTCCGGCAGGCTGTACTGAGGCTGAAAGACGAGGCGCAGTTCATTGCCGTCCGAAAGCGCCTGGCGCAGGCCATTGATGAGCCCCAGGCGCTCCGCGGGGGCGCGGCGGATTTCGGCAGAGGAATAGCAATAGGTGTTGCGGCCGCTCTCCTTGGCCCGATACATGGCGGCATCGGCACTTTGCAGCAGCGCCCCGACGTCCTCGCCGTCGGCGGGATAGAAGGCGATGCCCATGCTCGCCGAGACGCGCTGGCTGAACCCCGTGGTGGAGAGCGGCGTATCGAGGGCCTGCCGGCAACGCTCGACCAGGGGCTCGATTTCGCCATCTCCGAGTTCGTCCACCAGGACGACGAATTCGTCGCCCCCCAGACGGGCCACCGTATCCTGCTCCCGCACGGCATGGGTCAGGCGCTCGGCCACGCTGCGCAGGACGTCGTCTCCGTACTCGTGCCCCAGGCTGTCGTTGATGTCCTTGAAATTGTCCAGGTCGATGAAGATGAGCGCAAAGCGGTGCTGATGGCGCTGGGCCCGCACCACCGCCCGCCGCACCCGGTCGTTGAACAGGGCGCGATTGGGGAGCCGGGTCACGAGGTCGTGCATGGCCTGGAATTCCAGATTGCGCCGGGCTTCGCGCAGACTGGTGATGTCGGAGAAGATGGCGACGTAGTTGCACAGATTGCCCTGCTCGTCGCGGATGGCATTGATGGTCAGCCATTCGGTGAAGAGTTGCCCCGCCTTGTTGCGGTTCTCCATCTCGCCCTGCCACAGCCCCGTGCGATTGAGCTGTTCCCACATGGCGCGGTAGAAATCGGCGTCGTTGCGCTCGCTGCGCAGGATACGGGGCGTCTGGCCGACGACTTCCGCCGGGCCGTAGCCGGTGATCTTGGTGAAGGCTTCGTTCACGGTCACGATGCGCTGCTGGGCATCGGTGATCATGACCGCCTCGGCGGCCCCGCTGATAACCCGGGCAGCAAGCCGCAACTGTTCGTCGGCGCGGCGCTTCTCCGTCACGTCCGTGATCTGGATGCACAGGGCGTAAACCTCGCCGGCACTGTCGTTGAGGGGAAAGCGCACCTGGTGCAGCCAGCGGGATCCACGCTGGGTGTCCACCAGTTCTTCGACCTCGACCAGTTCGCTGCGCCGCAGGGCGATGAGTTCCTCGTCCCGGAAGCGCTTGGCCAGGGGTCGCGAGAGTAGCTGAGTATCGCTGCGCCCGGCGCAGTCCTTTTCGCCTTCGGCGAAGAAGTAACTGCGGAACCCGGCATTGGCGTAGAGATACTTGCCCGACACATCCTTGATGGCAATGAGGAAGCGCGTGTGCTCCATGACCGCCCGCAGGCGGCTTTCGCTTTCATTGAGCAGCCGGGTGGCCCGCAGGACCTCGGTCTGTTCCAGGAGGATGACGATGGCCCCGGCCACACGGTCGTCGGGGCCGAAGATCAGGGTGATGCGCAGCAGGTACTCGTGGCCATCGCCGGAGACGTGGACTTCCTTGGGCTGGCGGCGGTCGACCGCCTCCAGCACCAGGGGCCCGAAGGCGGGCATGTCCTTGGGGAGCAGGAGATTGCCGATTTCCGTCCCGAGAATGCCGCGGTGCATCTTGAACTGGACTTCGGCGGCGGCGTTGAAGCGGGTGATGCGCATTTCCGCATCCAGGACGATGATGGGCATGCCCACGTTGTTCTGGATGGACTCCAGATCGGAATTGGTCTTGATGAGGTCGCTGGACTTGACCTGCAACTCCTCGTTGATGGTGAGCAGTTCCTCATTGGTGGACTGGAGCTCTTCGTTGGCGGCTTCCAGCTCTTCGTTGGTGGCCTGCAATTCCTCGTTGGCAGCCTGCACTTCCTCATTGAGGGCCTGCATCTCCTCGTTGGAGGTCTCCAGTTCCTCGACCAGGGTCTGCATGTGCTCCCGGGTGGCGACCAGTTCGTCTTCCAGCTCCTTCTGACCCAAGTCGTGCGGGTCGCCGGATTTCGCCACTTCAGGCGGATCTTCGGAGGGGACGAAGGCCACCAGGTAGAGGCGCTCCCCGCCCTCGACCGAAAGCGGATGGACGTTGAGGCGGATCATGGGCCCGCTCTTGCCCCGCAAGGGCAGGCGACGACGCCCCTCGACGCTGGTCTTCTTCTGCTCCGCCGCCCGCAGCAGAGACTGGGCTTCGACCTTCAACTCTCGTACCAGAAGGCTGGAGAGATCGAGGGAAGGACGGCCGGCCGGAATCTGGAGATAGCTGGAAGCGTCCCCCAGCACATGCTGGATCTGCATGTCGGCATTGACCACCACGCTGGGGGGAACATAGAACTGGCTGGCCGCCTTGACGATGGCCTGCTCCCGGGAAGCAGGCCGGGGACCGGCAGGAGCGGCGACGGACTCGACGGAGGGAAAGGCCGTCGCGCTGTTGCCCGCTGCGGCGGGAAGGCTGCGGACGCCCTCGGCCCGCCGCCGGAAGATGCGCGATTCCTTGGCTTCCGGGACGAAGAGCAAATCCTGCTGGGCGACGCTTTCCGATTTGCCCAGAAAAAGATGGCCGTCGGGCAGCAGCGCGTAATGGAAAAGCGAGAGGATGCGGGCCTGGAGCTGGGGCTGAAGGTAGATCAGCACATTGCGGCAACTGATGAGGTCCAGGCGCAGAAAGGGCGGGTCGAGCACCAGATCCTGGCGGGCGAAGATGACCATGTCGCGGATGGTCTTGGAAATCTCGTAGCGGTCGGCGATGGGGCGGAAGTAGCGCTGCATCACGTCAGGACCGAGTTCGCTGAGCAACGAGGCGCTGTAGACACCGCGCCGGGCGACCTGCATGGCCTCCATGTCGACATCGGTGGCGAAAATCTGCACCCGGTACTGGTCGAAACTGCCGCCCAGGAGCTTGTGCAACTGGATGGCGATACTGTAGGCCTCCTCCCCGGTGGCGCAGCCGGGAACCCAGACCCGCACTTCGTCCCCCGGCTCCTTGCGGCGCAGGAGCCTGCGCTGCACTTCTTCGAGGGCCTGGAAAGGTTCCCGGTCGCGGAAGAAGGAGGTGACGGAGATGAGAATGTCCCGCGCCAGCCGCTCCAGCTCATCCGGGTGCTCGTCGACGAATTCCAGGTAGCTGTCCAGGCTGCTCTTGCGATTGGCAAACAGGCGGCGCTCGACGCGGCGCCACAGGGTGGATTCCTTGTAACCGGAGAAATCGAGCTTGGTGCGCGTGCGGACCTTGGCCAACAGCCGCTTGAGGGCCGTGAGAGGGAGTTCCTGGATGTCGGTGGTGGGCAGCACCGGCCGGGCCTCGGCCAGCCGGGCAAGCTCGGCGGCAATTTCCTCGGGGCTCTGGATCCAGTCGACACAGCCGGTGTCGATGGCCGACTGGGGCATGCCGTCGTAGCGGGCGGTCTTGGGATCCTGGGCAAAACTGAAGCCCCCCGACGCCTTGATGGCCCGGATGCCGCTGGAGCCATCGGACCCTGTGCCCGAAAGAATGATGCCGATGGCGTCTTCCTTGCGTTCCTCGGCCAGGGAAGAAAGGAAGAGATTGACCGAGGGTTTGGGGCTGATTTCCCGGGGCGACTGGATGAGTTGCAGGATGCCGTCCCGCAGCACGACGTTGCGGTTGGGGGGGGTGATGTAGATGGTGTCCGGCACCGGCGCCTGACCGTCCACCGCCTCGATGACCGGCAGTTCGGTTTCCCGGGCGAGCAACTGCGGCAGCATGCTCTTGTAGGAGGGCGACAGATGCTGCACCACCACGTAGGACATCCCGGCGCCCTTCCTGAGGTTGGACACCAGGGCGGTCAGGGCTTCCAGCCCCCCCGCCGAGGCGCCGATGCCGACGACGTAGTGGTGGTGGTGGCCGGCGCTCTTCTCGCCGGGCGCTGCAGGTAAGGAGAGCGGAGCCTGAACGGCATCCGGGGTGGCTTTTGTCGTCTTGCTGCCAGGGCGTCTGGGCATGGTGGCGTGGCCTCTAAGCGATGGCGTGCATTGTAGTGTTCCCGCGCGCGAATACCGAACTGCCCCGGCAGTTTACGCCAGACGATGCGCGGTTCGAAGACCGCCGCCGGCGGAAGCCGACCGTCTGCTTCCCGCGCAATTCGGGAGTCCCGGACAAGGCAAAGGCGACGAACCCCAAATGCATGGCGGCCGGATGATAACCCGCAGCGCTGCAAGGAAACAGCGCAAGGCGGCTGGGGTATACCCCGACTGTCCACGCCCCCCGGCGGCGAAGGCACATCGCGCGGGACGGCGTGCGTTCGCGGGCGGTTTGCGGTAGCCTTCCGCCCTTCCCCCACAGTATTTCCAAGGAGTTTTCGTGGAAAAGGATTTGCGCGAAGCCGCGCTCGAGTACCATCGCCTGCCCACCCCCGGCAAGATTTCCGTGCGCCCGACCAAGGGCCTCACCAACCAGCGCGACCTTGCCCTGGCCTATTCCCCCGGCGTCGCCGCGGCCTGCGACGCCATCGTCGAAGACCCGACCAGCGCCGCCGAATTGACCAGCCGGGCCAACCTGGTGGGCGTCGTCACCAACGGCACCGCCGTCCTCGGCCTGGGCAACATCGGCCCCCTGGCCGCCAAGCCGGTGATGGAGGGCAAGGGTTGCCTGTTCAAGAAATTCGCCGGCATCGACGTTTTCGACATCGAACTGGCCGAGAACGACCCCGACAAGCTGATCGACATGATCGCCGCCCTGGAGCCGACCCTGGGCGGGGTGAATCTGGAGGACATCAAGGCGCCGGAGTGCTTCTACATCGAGAAGAAGCTCAAGGAGCGCATGAACATCCCCGTCTTCCACGACGATCAGCATGGCACGGCGATCATTTCCGCCGCCGCCATGCTCAATGGCCTGAAGGTGATCGGCAAGGCCATTGCCGACATCAAGGTGGTCTGCTCCGGCGCGGGAGCCGCGGCCATTTCCTGCCTGGATCTCTGGTGCCAATTGGGCGTCAGGCGCGAAAACGTTCTGGTCTGTGATTCGAAGGGGGTCATCTACGTCGGCCGGGAGGCCAACATGGAAGCCAACAAGGCGCGCTACGCCCGCGACACCTCGGCCCGCACCCTGGGCGAGGCCATCGTCGGCGCCGACGTCTTCCTGGGACTGTCCACCGCCGGGGTGCTCAAGCCCGAAATGGTGAGCGCCATGGCCCCCAGCCCCATGGTCTTCGCCCTCTCGAATCCGATTCCGGAAATCATGCCTGAACTGGCCAAGGCCGCCCGGCCCGACGCCATCATCGCCACCGGGCGCTCGGACTATGCCAATCAGGTCAATAACGTCCTCTGCTTCCCTTTCATCTTCCGCGGTGCCCTGGATGTGGGCGCCACCCGCATCACCGAGGAGATGAAGATGGCCAGCGTGCGCGCCATCGCCGAACTGGCCGAGGCCGAGGTGAGCGACGAGGTCGCCATGGCCTACCCCGGCGAAGAGTTGGCCTTCGGCCGTGACTACCTGATCCCCAAGCCCTTCGACCCCCGCCTGATCGTCAAGATCGCCCCCGCCGTCGCCCAGGCGGCCATGGATTCGGGCGTCGCCACGCGGCCCATTGCCGATTTCGACGCCTACCGCGCCAAGCTGTCGGAATTCGTCTATCACACCGGCGCCGGCATGCGGGTCATCTACAGCGCCGCCCGCAAGGCCCGGGGCAAGCGCATCGTTTACGCTGAAGGCGAGGACGAGCGGGTGCTGCGCGCAGCCCAGATCGTCATCGAGGAGAACATGGCGCGGCCCATCCTCATCGGCCGTCCGCCCGTCATCCAGCATCGGCTCGAAAAGGCCCAGTTGCGCATCCGTGCCGGCGTCGACTTCGACGTGGTGAATCCCGATTCCGACGAGCGCTACCGCGAGTGCTGGACGGCCTACCATCAACTCCTCGTCCGCCGCGGCGTCACGCCCGCCATCGCCAAGAAGGCCCTGCGCCGCAATACCACGGTGATCGGCGCCATGCTGCTGCGCCTGGGCCACGCCGACGGGCTGATCTGCGGCGTGGACGGCCAGTACGGCGAGCACCTCAGGGTGGTGGAAGAAGTGATTGGCAAGCGCGCAGGCGGCAGCATCCTGGCGGCCATGAACTACCTCATGCTGCCGGGCCGCTCGCTGTTCATCAGCGACACCCATGTCAACGAGTGCCCCAGCGCAGAGGAAATCGCCGAAATCGCCCTGATGGGCGCAGAGCAGGTCAAGCGCTTCGGCATCCATCCCAAGATCGCTCTCCTGTCCCACTCCAACTACGGCTCGGGCCAGTCGGCCTCGGCACGCAAGATGAGCGCCGCCACGGCCCTGGTGGCAGAAAGGGTGAAGGATGACATCGAGGTGGACGGCGAAATGCACGGCGACTCGGCGCTGTCGGAGGAGATCCGCAGCGTCGCCAATCCCGGCTCCCAGATGAAGGGCGAGGCCAACCTGCTGGTGATGCCCAATATCGACGCCGCCAACATCGCCTACAACCTGCTCAAGATCACCGGCGGAGAGGGGGTCACCATCGGCCCCATCCTGCTCGGCGCCGCCCGGCCGGTACACGTCATGACCGCGACCTGCACGGTACGCCGGCTGGTCAATATGTCGGCCCTGGCGGTGGTCGAATCCCTGGAGCACTGAGAGGCTGTGGAAATCCGATACACCCCTGCTTTTCGCGCCCAATTGCGCAGGCTCTGAGCGAGGCCGCCCCCCGGGGCGGCTTCGTGCTTTAATGCAGACACAATCACAACACCCGGAGACAACCATGCCCGATGCTCAATACCGCCTGGTCACCCGCAGCGACTTCGATGGACTGGTCTGCGCCGTCCTCCTGAAGGAACTCGACCTCATCGACGACATCAAGTTCGTCCACCCGAAGGACATGCAGGACGGCAAGATCGCCATCGGCGCGCGGGACATCACGACCAACCTGCCCTACGTCGCCAGCGCCCACCTGGCCTTCGATCACCACCTGTCGGAGACGGTGCGCAACACCGGCGAGCGCAGCAACCACATCATCGACGCCAACGCGCCCTCGGCGGCGCGGGTGGTCTATGACTACTACGGCGGCAAGAAGGCTTTCCCGCGGGTTTCAGACGCCATGATGGACGCCGTGGACAAGGCGGATTCAGCCCAGTTCACCCGGGACGAAATTCTCGATCCCCAGGGCTGGGTGCTGCTCAATTACCTGATGGACGCCCGCACCGGCCTGGGACGCTTCCGGGATTTCCGCATCAGCAACTACGCCCTGATGATGGATCTCATCACCTACTGCCGCGACCACGGCATCGAGGACATCCTGGCCCTGCCCGACGTGCGGGAACGCGTCGAGCTTTACCTGGAGCACGCCGAAAAGGCCAAGGAGCAGATCCAGCGGTGCACCACGGTGCGGGGCAATCTGGTCATCCTCGACTTGCGGCGCGAGGAAACCATCTGGGCCACCAACCGCTTCATGATTTACGCCCTCTTCCCCCAGTGCAACATCTCCATCCACATCCTGTGGGGCGTGCAGCAACAGAACACGGTCTTTGCCACCGGCAAGTCCATTCTCGACCGTTCCAGCCGCACCAATGTGGGTGAATTGATGTTGCAGTACGGCGGCGGCGGCCACCAGGCCGCTGGCACCTGCCAGGTGGATAACGACCGGGCGGAAGCGGTCCTGGCCGAACTGACGACACGCATCAACGCCGACGGCTGACGCGCCGCCCGACCACCCCCGGCAGCTTGTGCCCGGGGTGGCCTTGGGCGACACTAAGGACACCCAGGCCTTTCAGGAACACGTCATGGCTCGTCTCCAGCTTCCCCCGCCGGCCCCTGCGCCGGCGCTGCTCTTTTCGGATTCCGCCGGAGCCCGGGACTGGATCGCCGGCCAGCCGCTGGTGACCCCCGAGCAGATGGGCGACCTCCTGGGACAGATTCGGGCCGTGGACGCCGATGCCTCCCTCGCCCTGGGCGAACGCTTTCTCATCCTGGCCGTGCTGCGTTCGGCGGTCATCCGGGCCCAGAGCGGCCTGGAGGCCCGCTATACCCACAAGGCGCTGCCGCCGGGAAGCGACGCCGCAGAATCTTTCGCGCTCTCGCGGGATCTCTGGCGTGCCCTGTCCATCGCCCATCTGCGCATGGTCCCCGGCCTGCCTCCCAACAAGGCCGTCGTTCCGCTGCACCGGGCCGCGGTTACCCTGCGCCTGGAACATTTCGCCCACGTCCTGGCCCGGCACGACATTCCCGCCGCCCTCAACCGCCTGCTCTACGACGTCCTGACCTCCGCCGAAGCGTTCTCGGTTCTGCGCACCCCGGTCAGCGACCCGGATTTCGACTACCTGGGCGAATCCGTCCTGGCCGGGCACGTCGCCTGGGCTTGGCTGCTGGCGGCGGTCGACCCCTACGGACTCAGCCTGCCCCAATTGACCGTCGCCAATCGCGCCTTTTCGCGCTGGAAGGATCTGGCGGGATTCCAGGGCATGCAGGACGACGATCCCAAGGCGCGCATCATCGCCCTGCACAGCCTGCTGCCCGGCGTTCCGCTGGCCGAAGACGGTCCGCGCTGGATCGAGACGCGTGCGGTGGTGCGCAAGATTCGCCGCCGCGTCGAGGCGCTGGAGGGGGGCGAATCGCCGGAATCCCTCAAGCTCGGTCGCGACCTCGCCGCCCCCGCCTGCATCGATCTCCTGCGTCGGCTCGATCTCGGCCTCAAGAAGTCGGGCATCGGCGGCTTCCCGGAGTCCCGCCCGGTCACCCTGGCCTTCGGGCCCGAAAATGTCTACGTGGCCCTGGAGCGGCGGCCCCTCAATCCCTCCGGCCTCGATGCCGGCAGCTCGGCCAAGAACCATGAGCGCATGGCCATCTTCGGTTTCGACAATGTCGCCAACCTGAATGGCGCGGTCGCCCGCGCCGAGGTGGCCGGCGAAACCTGGCAACTGGCCGGCGACCGCGTGGTGCGCCTCCCCGGGGGAGCCTCCCGCCACCAGCCTCCCTGCCTCGTCGCCCTTGCGGCAGACAATCCCGCCGCCGTGCAGATCGGCGTCCTGCATAGCCTCAAGCTGACTGAGGATGGCTGCCTGAGCGGTGCTATCCGCTGGTATCCCGAGCAGGCCTTGGCCGCGCGACTGCGACGGGCGGGCCCCATGGCCGCCAAGGCTCCCCGGGTATCGGCCTTCGTGCTGCCGGACGAGACCTCCGGCACCTTCAGCCTCATCCTGCCCCCCACCGCCGGGGTGCGCAGCGATTCGGCCATCGCCCTGGACGACTCCCCCGTAGAACACGTGCGGGTCGGAGAAGTGCTCGAGCGGGGCAGCGATTTCGTGCGCTACGCCTGCCAGACCAACTGATTGCCGTAGCCGTCCGGTCTTGTTAGCACTCGTGCTAAACGAGTGCTAAAATAAGTTCGAGTCCTTTACCGAGACCCAATCGGCCATGTCCCTTTCCCTGGCGCTTCCCATCCCTGCCGCGGTCGGCAATATCGATGCCTTCATCGCCACCGCAAACCGCTACCCCATGCTTTCGGAAGCGGAGGAGTTCGCCCTCGCCCGCCGCCTGCGGGATGAAGGGGATGTGGACGCGGCGCGGCAATTGGTGTTGAGCCATCTGCGTCTGGTCATTTCCATCGCCCGCGGCTACCTGGGCTACGGGCTGCCCCACGCCGACCTCATTCAGGAAGGCAATATCGGTCTGATGAAGGCCGTGAAGCGCTTCGACCCGGATCGGGGCGTGCGTCTGGTTTCCTTTGCCATGCACTGGATCAAGGCGGAGATTCACGAATACATCCTGAAGAATTGGCGCCTGGTCAAAGTGGCCACCACCAAGGCCCAGAGGAAGCTGTTCTTCAACCTCCGCAGCCTCAAGAGCGACTACGAGGGCAGCGACACCCTGACGGCCACCCAGGCCGGCGAGGTCGCCCGGCGTCTCGACGTCAAGGCGGAAGAAGTCGTCGAGATGGAGACCCGTCTTGCGGGGCGCGATCTGGCCCTGGAAGGCTCCCCCGACGATGGCGAGGACACCTTCGCCCCCATCGACTATCTGGCCGATAGCCGCTACGAACCTACCCGGGTGATCGAAGGCAAGGCCGTCGCGCTCCTGGAGAGCGAGGGCCTCGCATCAGCCCTCGCGGCCCTGGACTCCCGCAGCCGGCGCATCGTCGAGGCCCGCTGGCTGCACGACGGCGATGCCGCCACCCTGCACGAACTGGCTGACGAGTTCCAGGTCTCCGCCGAACGCATCCGGCAGATCGAGGTCAAGGCCCTGCAGAAAATGAAGGGCGTCCTTTCTCTCAGCGCCCCGCCAGCAGCAGCCTGATATCCGCCACCACATCCGGAACGGGTGCGCCGTCCCGCACGTAGAGCCGCAAGCGCCCCGCCGGGTCGAAGACGTAGCTGCCCGCCGAATGGTCCAGAACGTAGCCCAGACCGCCCCCCACCTCTTTCACCACGCTGTGGACCAGAAATTCCTTGGCCACGGCGGCTGTCTGCGCCGCATCGCCGTAGAGCCCGAGAAAAGAGGGGTGAAACCAGGGCACGAAGGCCTTGAGCCGGGCAGCATCGTCCCGCTGCGGATCCAGGGTCACGAAAAGCACCTGCACCTTTTCCGCCTCCGCGCCCAGGGCCTGCATCGCCTCGGCGTAGCGGGCCAAGGTTCCGGGACAGATGTCAGGGCACGAGGTATAGCCGAAGAAAAGCACCACGGCCTTGCCACGAAAATCCTCCAGGCTGCGGGACCGCCCCTCGTGGTCGGTGAGCGCCAGAGACTTTCCGAAACTGGCCCCGCTGATGTCGGTCGCCTTGAAGGCCGGCGGTTCGGGCTGGCACCCCGCCAGCCCGAGGAGCAGAAAAGAGAGCAATACAAAACGGAGCATGGGAAATTTCCAGGAACTTTTTTGGGAACTTAGTGTCAGCAACTGACTCACAAGATCAATTAAAGTTCTCACAAGGGGAGGGAACAACAAATGGCGGGATATGCCATGGATCATCACGCGACCGTTCGCTGGGCCACCCGCCCCGGCGGCTCCGCAGCCGGCAAGGACATCGCGGCGCCATTGTTCCTGGCGGCCCTGGCGGTTTGCAGCCTGATCGCTATCGGCTTCTCCCTTCTGGGCGCCTGGCCGGTGCTGCCTTTCGCCGGCCTTGAACTGGGCGCCCTCGGCTTTGCCCTCGCCTATTTCCGCCGCCACAGCGCCGACCACGAAAAAATCGTTCGCGACGAGCACCGTCTGGTCGTCGAACGCCGCTCCGGATCCCGTCTAGAAACCGTCGAACTCAACCCCCGCTGGGCGCGCCTGCGTCTGGACACGCCGCCGGGGGGCGGCGCGGGGCGTTTGCTCATCGGCTCCCATGGCCGTGAGATCGAGCTCGCGCGGGGTTTGGACGAGGCACAGAAGCGAGCGCTCGCCGCAGAACTGAAAAAGACGCTCGCGCTATAAGCATCTCAGGTAGGTCCATCCAACGGAGGGTTAGTTGAAAGTGTTTGCACGTCATTTACGCAGGCTGCCGCCCTGGCTGCTTGCCTTGCCGGCCATTTGCCGGGCGGATTATTCCTGGAACTTCCCCGAGCCGGTCACCCCGATCGCCCGGGATACCTTGAAGATCCACAACGAGTTCATGCTCATCATCACGGCGCTGTTCGTGGTGGTCTTCGCCATCATGATCTATTCCATGGTGAAGCACCGGAAGAGCATCGGCCACCAGCCGGCCAAGTTCACCGGCCCCAAGGGCGGCCTGCAGTGGTTCTGGGCGATTTTTCCCTTCGGCATCCTGCTCTTCATCGACTTCATCCTCATGGGCATTCCGGCGGTGCACGCCATCATCGACATGGAGGACACCAAGACCAAGGCCGACATGGTGCTCAAGGTCACCGGCATGCAGTGGAAGTGGCAGTATGAATACCCGGATTCCGGGGTGAAATTCATCAGCACCATGTCCACACCGCGGGAGCAGATCGGCAATGCCGAGCAGAAGGGCGAGCACTACCTGCTGGAGGTCGACAACCCGGTGGTCCTGCCGGTGGGCAAGAAGGTACGGGTTCTGCTGACCTCCACCGACGTCATCCACACCTGGTGGGTGCCCCAATTCGGGGTCAAGCGCGACGCCATTCCCGGTTTCCTGCGCGAAACCTGGGTCAAGATCGAGAAGCCCGGCATCTACCGCGGCCAGTGCGCCGAACTGTGCGGCAAGGATCACGGCTTCATGCCCGTAGTGGTCCATGCCGTGCCGGAGACCGAATACCTGGCCTGGCTGGACAAGAAGAAGACCGAGTCGGCCGCAGCCGCTGGCGCGGCAGACCGGACCTGGAGCAAGGACGAACTGATCGCCCACGGCAAACCGGTCTACGAGAAGAATTGCGCCGTGTGCCACCAGGCCGACGGCAAGGGCATTCCCAATGCCTTCCCGGCCCTCTCCGGCAGCAAGCTGTGCAACAGCGAGTGGCTCTCCAAGGACGGCAAGCTGATTCCCGACAGCCACGTGGACCGGGTGATGAACGGCAAGGCCAACACGGCCATGCAGGCCTTCAAGGGCACCCTGTCCGATACCGACATCGCCGCCGTCATCACCTACGAGCGGAACAGTTTCGGCAACACCATGGGCGACATGATCCAACCCGCCCAGATCAAGGCCTTGCGCTAGGAGACGAGACATGAGCATCGCCACCACCCATCCCGCGGAACACCACGGCGAACACCACCCCAGCGGCATCCTGCGCTGGCTGACGACGACGAACCACAAGGACATCGGCACGATGTACCTGACCTTCGCCCTCATCATGTTCTTCGTCGGCGGCATCATGATCCTGGCCGTGCGGGCCGAGCTGTTCTCGCCCGGTCTGCAACTGATGAAGCCGGAATTCTTCAACCAGCTGATCGGGGTTCACGCCCTGGTGATGATCTTCGCCGCCCTCATGCCGGCGGCGACGGGCTTCGCCAACTGGCAGCTTCCGCTCATGATCGGCGCCCCCGACATGGCCCTGCCCCGACTCAACAACTGGGGCTTCTGGCTGCTGCCGCCGGCCGCCATCCTGCTCACCCTGCCCTTCACCCTGGCCCTTTTCGGCATCGGTGACGGGGCCATCGCCACGGGCTGGACCTTCTACGCGCCCCTCTCGGTGCAGGGCGGCATCGGCGTCGATTTCGCCATCTTCGCCGTGCATATCCTGGGCGTCAGCTCGATCATGGGGTCGATCAACATCATCGTCACCATCTTCAACCTGCGCGCCCCGGGCATGACCATGATGAAGCTGCCCCTCTTCGCCTGGGGCTGGCTGATCACGGCCTTCCTGCTCATCGCCACCATCCCGGTGCTGGCCGGCGCGGTCACCATGCTGCTCACCGACCGCCACTTCGGCACCCACTTCTTCGATGCGGCGGGCGGCGGCGACCCCATCCTCTTCCAGCACCTGTTCTGGTTCTTCGGCCACCCCGAGGTCTACATCCTGCTGTTGCCGGTGTGGGGTCTCATGCCGCACGTGCTATCCACCTTCAGCCGCAAGCCCACCTACGGCTACAAGGCCCAGGTCTATAGCTTCATCGCTATCGGCGTGCTGTCAGTGATCGTCTGGGCCCACCACTTCTTCACCGTGGGCATGCCGGTGCCGGCGCTGATCTACTTCATGTTCAGCACCATGTCGATCTCCCTGCCCCTGGCCGTGCTGTTCTTCTGCTGGGTCGCCACCATGTGGCGCGGTGCCATGAGTTTCGAGACGCCCATGCTCTTCGCCCAGGGTTTCATCGTCCTCTTCGGCATGGCCGGCCTCACCGGCCTGGTGCTGGCCGACGTGGCGGCGGACGCCCAGTACCACCACAGCTACTTCGTGGTGGCTCACTTCCATTACGCCCTCTTCGCCGGCGGCATCATGGGGGTGATGACCGGGGTCTATTACTGGCTGCCCAAGTGGACCGGCCACATGTACAGCGAAACCCTGGGCAAGTGGCATTTCTGGCTGACGGTGGTGTCCTTCAACCTGACCTTCATCCCGCAGTTCTTCCTCGGTCTGGCCGGCATGCCGCGGCGCATTCCCGATTACGCCCTGCAATTCTCGGAATTCAACGCCATCTCGACGGTGGGCGCTTTCATCCTGGGCCTCAGCCAGTTGCTCTTCGCCTACAACATCTGGCGTTGCGTGAAGGGTGGCCCCAAGGCCGAAGGCCGCGTCTGGGAAGGTGCCGAGGGCCTGGAATGGGAGCTGCCCTCGCCGCCGCCGCACCATAGCTGGGAAACCCAGCCGGTGGTGAAGTGATGGAAGCCACCCTCACCCCCGCCGAAATGGCCCGCCGCCAGGCCGCCGCCCGCCGGACGGCCTGGGCCCTGGGTGCGGCCGCTCTGGCCCTGTACCTGATCGGCTTTCTGATCCAGCGCTAGCATGGAATCCGTGCATCCCGCCCCTCCCAACCACGGCCGCCTGGTCGGCCGCCTGGTGTTGGTGGTGGCTGCCGCCTTCGCCTTCGGCTTCGCCCTGGTGCCGCTCTACGACGTGCTGTGCGAAGCCACCGGCTTCAACGGCAAGACGGGGGATCGGCGGGTGGTACGCGAAGGCATCGGGGTCGGCGGCCTGGTGGCCTCCTCCGCCGCGCCGTCGCGGGTGGTCACCGGCCGCACGGTGACGGTGGAATTCACCGGAACGGTCATGCCCGGTCTGCCCTGGGACATGCGCCCCCTGACGCTGTCCCTCGACCTCCACCCGGGCGAGCTCCAACAGGTCAAGTACCTGGTGCGCAACACCTCCGACCGCACCATCGTCGGCCAGGCGGTGCCCAGCGTGACGCCGGGTCAAGCGGCCCAGCACTTCGAGAAGCTGGACTGCTTCTGCTTCGCCCAGCAGACCTTTGCCCCCGGCGAAGCGCGGGAACTGCCGCTGACCTTCATCGTCAAGCCCGAACTGGACGAAGACATCCGTCACATCACGCTTTCTTACGCATTTTTCAGCGTCGACGCCCCGCGTGCGGCGCCCAACAATATTCGGGAGGCCCAATGAGTTCTACCGCAGCACACCCCGCCCACGACCACCACTATTTCGTTCCGCAGCCTTCGCTCTACCCCTTCATCCTCGCCACCGGCATGTTCCTGCTGGCCCTGGGCTTCATCCTCAAGATGAACACCTACGCGCTGGGCCCCTGGGTCATGCTGGGGGGCGCGGCGGTCATCATCTACGTGCTCTTCGGCTGGTTCGGCAAAGTGATCGCCGAATCCCAGAGCGGCGCCTACCGGGACTGGGAGGACAAGAGCTTCCGCTACGGCATGATCTGGTTCATCGCTTCCGAGGTCATGTTCTTTGCCGCCTTCTTCGGCGCCCTCTACTACATGCGCATCCTCTCCGTGCCTGAATTGGGCAACATGGTGGCCGAACACGGCGTCACCCTGTACCCGGACTTCACTGGCGCCTGGCCCTCCAGCGGCCCCAAGGGGCCGCAATTCACCCCCATGGGCGCCTGGGGCATCCCGGCCATCAACACCGCCCTGCTGCTCTCCTCGGGCGTGACGGTGACCTGGGCCCACTGGGCGCTGCTCAAGGACAACCGGGCACAGCTCGTCCTGGGCCTCCTCGCCACCGTGGTTCTGGGCTTCACCTTCCTCGGCTTCCAGGCCTACGAATACCACCACGCCTACAGCGAACTCGGCCTGACCCTGGGCGCCGGTGCCTACGGGGCCACCTTCTACATGCTCACCGGCTTCCACGGCTTCCACGTGACCCTGGGCGCCATCATGCTGACCGTGATCCTGCTGCGCTCCATGAAGGGCCATTTCGATTCCAAGCGCCACTTCGCCTTTGAAGGCGTCGCCTGGTACTGGCACTTCGTCGATGTGGTGTGGTTGCTGCTCTTCGTCTTCGTCTACTGGCTGTAACCCGGGATCAAACCCAACCTCAGCCCCAACAAGAGAAGCAGAAAAACCGTGACCGAAAGCCCGATCCGCAGCGTCAGCGCCCGCACCGTGCGGGTGCCGGCGCCGCGGTCGCGGTACAGATAGAAGAGTCCGGAAAACAGGCTGCCGACTATGGCCAACAGCATCAACACCACCAACAGCTTGAACATGGCGACTTCTCCGGAGGGTAGAACCAAGCCCGAGTATGCCCGGCCTGTCGGTGCCGGAGCAATGACCGGCCGGCGGAGCATCCTCATCTGGGGTGGACTGCTGACGGCCGTGCTGGTTTCCCTGTTCGTCAATCTTGGCCTGTGGCAGTGGAACAAATACGACGTCAAGAGCCGCCTCCAGGCCGATCTGGATACCCGCAGCCAGGGCGCCCTGGTGACCCTGCCGGCTGCCCCCGCCGACGCCGAGGCCCTGCGTCACCGGCATTTCGTCGCCCACGGCGAATACGACGCCACGCGCCAGGTACTGATCGACAACCGGGTCCATGAAGACCGCGCCGGTTACCACGTCCTCACCCCCCTGCGGCTCGCCGGCAGCGAACTGTACGTCCTGGTGAACCGGGGCTGGGTGCCGGCCCTTGCCGATCACCAGCAACTCCCGCCGGCGCCGGTTCCCCCTGGGAGCGTCGAGATCACCGGCATCGCCGTCGTCCCCGGCAACCGCTTCTTCACCCTCGGCGAACCGCAAGCCTCTGATGCCTGGGAGCCGGTCTGGCAGAACCCGGACCTGGAGCGTTTCCGCCGGGCCGTGCCCTACCCGCTGCACCCGGTCATCCTCCAGCTCGACCCCGCGGCAGCCGACGGTTTCGTCCGCGCCTGGCCCCGTCCCGACGAACGCGCCGACAAGCATCTTTCCTACGCCCTGCAATGGTTCGGTTTCGCCGCCAGTACCGTCGGCATCTGGGCCTGGTTTCTTTTCCGCCGCCGCCCATGACCGCCGTGACCGCCCCCGCCGAACCCACCCCCGCGCAAATCGCCGCCGGCCGCCGCACCCTGCTGCTGGCCACCGGGGCGCTCATGCTGCCCTTCGTCCTCGGCGCCGGCCTCTACCTTACCGGCTGGCGCCCCGGCCAGACCGGCAACCGGGGCGAGCTGCTGCAACCTCCCGTGCCCTTCCCCGCCGAACAATTCGTGGGTGAGAGCGGCAAGCCCCTGGCCCCCGCCGACCTGGCCGGCAAGTGGACCCTGGTCCTGGCCGGCCACGGCGCCTGTGGGGCCGCCTGCACCGGGCGCATCGACGAGATGCGCCGCGTCCAGGTGTCCCTCAACAAGGAGATGGGGCGTCTGCGCCGCCTGGTGCTGAGCGACGATGCGTCCCAGCCCGCCCTCGCCGCCGCCCGCGCCGCCCAGCCGGACCTGCTCGTCGCCGCCCGCACCGATCCCTGGCCCGCGCCCTTTGCCGCCGGGCCGGACTACCGCCTCTACGTCATCGACCCTCAGGGCAACCTGATGCTGCGCTACGCCCCGGACGCCCCCGGCCAGGACGTGCGCAAAGACCTCGAACGCCTGCTCAAATTCGCCTGGACCGGATAGGAAATCCCATGCACACCGCCATCGCCCAACCGCTGACCCTGGTCCAGCGCCTCAAGGCCTTCTCCCACCTGTGCAAGCCTCGGGTGAACAGCCTCATCGTGTTCACCGCCATGATCGGCATGTTCCTGGCGACGCCGGGATTCCCGCCGCTTCTGCGCTTCCTGGTCGCCTCCCTGGGCATCGCCCTGGTGGCCTTTTCCGCCGCCGCCCTCAACTGCCTGGTCGAACGCACCGTGGACGCCCGCATGGCCCGCACCAGTTGGCGCGCCACCGCCCGGGGCGAGCTTTCCGCTCTGGAAACCATCACTCTGGCCACGCTCCTGGGCGCCGCCGGCCTCTGGCTCCTGCACAGCTTCATCAACGACCTCACCATGTGGCTCACCCTGGCCACCTTCCTCGGTTACGCGGTCATCTACACCCTGGTCCTGAAGCCGGCTACGCCCATGAACATCGTCATCGGCGGCGCTTCCGGTGCCATGCCGCCCCTCCTGGGGTGGACGGCCATGACCGGCCAGATTTCGCCGGAACCCCTGGTGCTCTTCCTCATCATCTTCCTGTGGACGCCGCCCCACTTCTGGTCCCTGGCCTGCTACCGCCGCGACGACTACGCCAAGGCCGGCCTGCCCATGCTTCCTGTCACCCACGGCGTCGAATTCACCTGCCAGCACGTCCTGCTCTATACCGTCATGCTGGCCGCGGCGAGCCTCATCCCCGTCTCCCTGGGCATGAGTGGCTGGTTCTATCTGGCGGCCATCGCCCTGCTGGACGTCGGCTTCCTGGCCTACGCCATCGCCCTCTGCCGGCGTTACAGCGACGAATTGGCCAAGAAGACCTTCCGCTACTCCATCCTCTACCTGACCCTGCTCTTCGCGGCCCTCTTCGCCGACCGCCTGATCGCCTGATGGATTTGCGCCGCCGCCTCATCCTCATCGCCGCCTGTCTGGCCTTCGCCGTCGTCGCCCTGGGCGCTTACGTGCGCCTGTCCGACGCCGGCCTCGGCTGCCCCGACTGGCCCGGCTGCTACGGCCATCTGGTAGGCGTTCCCGACGAAGCCCACGAGCAGGCCGTCGCCGTCCAGGCCTTCCCCGGCAAGCCCGTCGAACCCGCCAAGGCGTGGAAGGAAATGGTCCATCGCTACTTCGCCGGCACCCTGGGCCTCCTGATTCTGGGCATTTGCGCCCTCTCCTGGCGCAAGGCCGCGCGGGCGGTGCGCTCCCCGGTCCTGCCGACAGCCCTGCTGCTCATCGTGGCTTTCCAGGCCCTGCTGGGCATGTGGACGGTCACCCTGCTCCTGAAACCGATGGTGGTCACGGCCCACCTGCTGGGGGGCATGACCACCCTCGCCCTCCTCGTCGCCCTGGCCCTCGGCGAACGGCGCCAAGCGGCGCCCCCCGTTCCCGCGGGAATCAAGCCCCTGGCGCTCCTGGCCCTCCTGGTCGTCGTCGGGCAAATCGCCCTCGGCGGCTGGGTGAGCAGCAATTACGCCGCCCTGGCCTGCCCCGATTTCCCCACCTGCCACGGCGCCTGGCTGCCGCCAGCGGATTTCGCCAACGCCTTCACCCTGCACCGGGAACTGGGGCAAACCGCGAGCGGCGCCCTGCTCTCCCTGGAGGCCTTGACCGCCATCCACTGGAGCCATCGCCTCGGCGCCCTGGCGCTGACCGTTCTGGTCGGCCTGCTGGGATTCCGGCTCGTCAGCGCCCCGGGATGGTCCGTCTGGGGCAAGGGTTTGCTCGGATTGCTGACGCTACAGCTCGGCCTGGGCATCGCCAACGTCCTGCTCTCCCTGCCCCTGCCTCTGGCCGTGGCCCACAACCTGGGGGCGGCGGCACTGCTCACGGCCACCCTGGCCCTCAATCTGCGGCTGGCCGGTGCTCATTCCCGGATGCAGGCGGCCCGTGCCGTTCCGATCACCGGATTCGCGCGCCGGTAGTTGCTGCTCAACTGGTGCAAGGCCCCCTGGAGGGCAGGGCCCGGCGGCCCTGGGCCGCTCATCGCAGGCCCGGCCTGCGTGAGATGAGCGCGTCGAACACCTTTTCCAGCCCCGGATGAACGCCCCGCAATCCGGCCACAACCCGTTCAGCCCAATCGAAATACGCCTGCTTGCGCTCGGCGGGCCAATCTGCGGGCGGTGAGTTCAACAGATCCCGCAGGTTGCTGATCTTGTCGGCAAGCTTGACCAGTTGCGCCGAGGGCGAGGCGGTGGCGGCGTGGACAACCTGCAACTGCTTGCGTTCGGCCTTCTGCAAGGACTTGTCGTCGGTCACTTCCAGCACGATGTCGCAGACCCGCCCGCCAAAAGCGTCGCGAAGCTCATCCGCCGTGGTTTCGGTGTCCTCGAGGGTGTCGTGGAGCAAGGCTGCGCAGAGCACATCCGGATCGGTGACGCCGCCCTCGGCGGCGAGCACGCTGGCCACGGCAATGGGGTGATTGACATAGGGTGAAGCTTCAGCGTCCTTGCGACGTTGGTTCCTGTGCCTTTCCGCCGCAAAGAGCGCCGCGCGCAATACTTTGGAAACCTCTGTGCTCATGAGTCTCACCTCCCGCAGTCATCCACAAACCTTGCCCGCCCCGCGCTACCCCCACCGCTTCCCCGGTGGCGCCACTGCGCCTGGCGTACCGAGTAGTCCGTCAGACAGGTTCAGCAATGTTCGGCACGCCCCGCATCCCCGCTCGTCGCTCATCCTCGCCATAGCTTCGGCTATGGCTGCGGTTCGCTTCGCGCGATCAAGGCGCGGACGCGCGCCTCGGCATCGACGTAAACCTATCTGACTGACCACTAGCCCGCCAGACGTTCGAGGATTTTCCCGTGGATGCCACCAAAACCGCCGTTGCTCATGACGAGAATCTGGTCACCCGAGCGGGCCTCGGCGACGATGCGCGCCACCAGGCGGTCGAGGTCGTCTTCCACCACCGCCTTGGCCCCCAGGGGGGCCAAGGCCTCGGCGGCGTCCCAGCCCAGCTTGGCGCCGTAACAGAAGACGGCGTCGGCGTCGGTCAAGCTACCGGGGAGGGCGGACTTCATCACCCCCAGCTTCATGGTGTTGGAGCGCGGTTCCAGCACGGCCAGGATGCGCGCCCGGCCCACCTTGCGGCGCAGACCGGCGACGGTTGTGGCGATGGCCGTGGGGTGGTGGGCAAAATCGTCGTAGACCGTGACGCCCCTTACTTCACCCCGGACCTCCATGCGGCGCTTGACGTTCACAAAGCGGGAAAGCGCCTCCAATCCCTTGTCGAGGGGCACCCCCACATGGCGGGCGGCGAGCAGGGCGGCGCAGGCGTTGGCCCGGTTATGGTCGCCGGTGAGGGTCCAGGTGCTGCGCCCGATTTCGCCTTCGCCATCAGACAGGAGGAGCGCCCCGTCCGCATCATCGCCGCCGGTGCGGTAGCCCTCGGGGTCGTTGAACCACTCCACGGGGGTCCAGCAGCCCCGGGCCAGCACACGTTTCAAGCTCTCCTCGGCAGCGTTGGCGACAATCAGGCCGGAAGGCGGCAGAGTCCGCACCAGATGATGGAATTGCGTCTCTATGGCGGCGAGATCGGCGAAGATATCCGCATGATCGAACTCCAGGTTGTTCAACACCACGGTGCGCGGCCGGTAATGGATGAACTTGGAACGCTTGTCGCAGAAGGCGGTGTCGTATTCGTCGGCCTCGATGACGAAGAAGGGCGTGCCGCCCAGCCGGGCAGAGACGCCGAAGTTCATGGGCACACCGCCGATGAGGAAGCCCGGGTCCATGCCCGCGTCCTCCAGAATCCAGGCCAGCATCGAACTGGTGGTGGTCTTGCCGTGGGTACCCCCCACCCCCAGCACCCAGCGTCCCTGCAGCACGTTTTCCGCCAGCCACTGCGGGCCGGAAACGTAGCTCAGGCCCTGGTCGAGAACGGCCTCCAAAAGCGCATTGCCGCGGGAAATGGCGTTGCCGACGACGAAGACATCCGGTTTGAGCGCCAACTGATCGACGCCGTAACCTTCGATGAGATCGACGCCCGCCCCCCGCAACTGGTCGCTCATGGGCGGATAGACGTTGGCGTCGCAGCCGGTGACGCGGTGGCCGGCAGCCCGGGCCAGTTGGGCGATGCCGCCCATGAAGGTGCCGCAGATACCGAGAATATGAATGTGCATGTCGGGAAAGGCCATTAGAATGGCCCGGATTCTACTCGACGGAGCGCATCCATGCCCCGCCACGATTCACCCCGTCAGGCCTCTGGCGCCAGAGCCAGCATTGCGGCCGCGGCCGCCCGCCTCATGGCCGAAGACGGCATCACCGACTTCCACCTTGCCAAGAAGAAGGCCGCCCGGCAATTGGGGCTACCCGATAACACCGCTTTTCCCGACAACGCCGAGGTCGAGGAAGAACTCCGGGCCTACCGCAGCCTTTACCAGGACGAAGAACACACCGAACTGCTGCATGGCCTGCGGGAAACCGCCCTGGATCTCATGGAACTCCTGGCCGACTACCGCCCCTATCTGACCGGTTCCGTCCTCGACGGCACCGCTGGCCCCCACTCCCGCATCGACATCCTGCTCTTCGCCGACAGCGCCAAGGAGGTGGAAATCTTCCTCCTCAACCACGGCATCGACTACGACCATGCCGAGCCCCGCAACGAGAAGGCAGAAGCCGTGCTGGTCGTGGGCACCGAGGTGGCGGATGCCAATCTGATCGTTTTCCCCCCCTCCTTCGAGCGCATGAGTTTCAAGACCCGCGACGGACGCCCCCGGCCGCGCGCCCGGGCCGACGAGCTTGCGGTCTTGCTGGGCGGTTCCGCAGCGTGATTTCGCGGCGCGCCTTCCTCACCCTCGGCATTCCGCTGGCCCTGGGGGGTGGTCTGGCGGGCGTTCTCGTGGCACGCCGCCGCCGGGGCCAGCCCGAGGCGAGCCCTGATGCCGCCGCCTTGTTGGCGGCCCAGACCTTTATGGATATGGAAGGCCGCCCCATCCGCATCGCCGACTGGCGGGGCCACCCGGTGCTGGTCAATTTCTGGGCCACCTGGTGCCCGCCTTGCCTGGAAGAAATCCCCGGATTCACCCGGGTGCAGGGGCGCCACCCCGAGGCGAAAATCCTGGGCATCGCCCTTGATCGTGTGGAAAACGTCCGGCAAATGGCGGGTAAATTGGCGATAAATTACCCCCTGGCCGCGGGCGGGACCGAGACCACCGCACTGCTCAAGGCCCTGGGCAATCCGGGCAAGGCCCTCCCCTTCACCGTAGCCCTCGACCCCTCCGGAAACTTGCGCAAGCGGCGCCTGGGAATCCTGAGCGAGCAGGAGGCCGAGACCTGGCTCCTGGGGCTGGCAAACCCCTGAGCGGCCCCGCGGCCACTGGACAAATTGCTGCGATTTGCGGCAAACTTGCTGCCATGAAGAGGGAAAAAAGCGATTCCAAGAAGGCGCAGAACAAGCGGATCCTGGTCCTCCACGGCCCGAATCTCAACCTGCTCGGCACCCGCGAACCCCAACACTACGGTGCCGCCACCCTGAGCGACATCAATCGGGCCCTGGCCCGTCGCGCCGAGTTGGCCGGGATCGATCTGGAAACCTTCCAGAGCAATCACGAGGGCGCTCTGATCGAATGCATCCACGCAGCCCGGGAGCAAGGCGTCCGGGCCATCATCATCAACCCCGCTGCCTACACCCATACCAGCGTCGCCCTGCGGGACGCCCTGGCAGCCGTGGCGATTCCCTTCGTCGAGGTGCACCTGTCCAACGTGCACGCCCGCGAGCCGTTCCGCCACCACTCCTATTTTTCCGACCTGGCCGTGGGCGTCATCTGCGGCCTCGGCCACCAGGGCTATCTGCTCGCCCTGGAGTATCTGCTCAACACGCTCGACAGCGACTGACCGCAGGGCGGCAGTCTTGGCGTCACCATCACGCTTGAGGGGAACCCCATGGATTTGCGCAAATTGAAAAAACTCATCGACCTCGTCCAGGAGTCCGGCATTTCGGAACTCGAGGTGACGGAAGGCGAAGAAAAAGTCCGCATCGCCAAGCATTACGGAGCCGCCCCCGCCCCGGTCCAGCACTACCTTCCGGCCGGCATGCCCGCCGTCGCGGGCACTCCGGCGGCCCCGTCCGGTTCGGTCGATCTGGACGATGAAGACGACCTGGAAGACGGCCATGTGGTCAAGGCGCCCATGGTGGGCACTTTCTACCGCGCCCCGTCGCCGGGGGCCGATCCCCTCGTCGAGGTGGGTCAATCGGTGAAGCAGGGCGATACCCTGTGCATCATCGAGGCCATGAAGCTCCTCAATGAAATCGAGGCCGACGTTTCCGGCACCGTCAAAGCCATCCTGGTGGAAAACGGCCAGCCGGTCGAATTCGGCGAGCCCCTGTTCGTCATCGGCTGACGGGCCGAGCGATGTTCGAGAAGATTCTCATTGCCGACAGGGGCGACCAGCCGCCCCTCGGCGGCGTAGCGGCGAAGCCAAATCGCACCATGGCCGCAGGCCAACAGGGCGATCTCACCCCGGAGACGCTTAGTGTTTGAAAAAATCCTCATTGCCAATCGGGGCGAGATCGCCCTGCGGGTGCAGCGTGCCTGCCGCGAACTGGGTATCAAGACGGTGGTCGTGCACTCCGAGGCCGACCGGGAAGCCAAGTACGTCAAGCTGGCCGACGAGTCGGTCTGCATCGGCCCTGCCCCCTCCGCCCAGAGCTACCTGAACATTCCGGCCATCATCTCGGCCGCCGAAGTGACCGACTCCCAGGCCATCCACCCCGGCTACGGCTTTCTTTCCGAAAACGCCGACTTCGCGGAGCGCGTGGAGTCCTCGGGCTTCGTCTTCATCGGCCCCCGGGCGGAAACCATCCGCCTCATGGGCGACAAGGTTTCCGCCAAGGACACCATGAAGGCGGCCGGCGTCCCCTGCGTCCCAGGGTCCGAGGGCGCCCTGCCGGAAGACCCCAAGGAAGTCGTCCTCATCGCCCGCGCCATTGGCTATCCGGTCATCATCAAGGCGGCCGGGGGCGGGGGCGGACGGGGCATGCGCGTGGTGCATACCGAGGCCGCCCTGGTCAATGCGGTGCAGATGACTCGCCAGGAGGCCCAGACCGCCTTCGGCAACCCCACCGTGTACATGGAAAAGTATCTGGAGAACCCTCGCCACGTCGAGTTCCAGGTGCTCGCGGACACCCACCGCAACGCCATTTACCTGGGCGAGCGCGATTGTTCCATGCAGCGTCGCCACCAGAAGGTGATCGAAGAGGCGCCGGCTCCCCTCATCCCGGCCCGCCTCATCCCCCGTATCGGCGATCGCTGTGCCGACGCCTGCCGCAAGATCGGCTACCGTGGGGCCGGCACCTTCGAATTCCTCTACGAGAACGGCGAGTTCTACTTCATCGAGATGAATACCCGGGTGCAGGTGGAACATCCGGTCACCGAAGCCATCACCGGCGTCGATATCGTCCAGGAGCAGATCCGCATCGCCGCCGGCGAGAAGCTGCGCTACCGCCAGAAGGACATCAGCACCCGGGGGCACGCCATCGAATGCCGCATCAACGCCGAAGATGCCTTCACGTTCACCCCATCTCCCGGCAAGATCACCTTCTACCACCCCCCCGGCGGCCCCGGCATCCGGGTCGATACCCACATTTACCAGGGTTACACCGTTCCGCCCCATTACGATTCCATGGTGGCCAAGGTCATCGCCTACGGCGACACCCGGGAGCAGGCCATCCGCCGCATGCGCATCGCCTTGTCGGAAATGAGCATCGAGGGCATCAAGACCAATATTCCTTTGCATCAGGAACTCATGCAGGACGCGCACTTCATCGAAGGCGGCACCAGCATCCACTATCTGGAGCAGAAGCTGGCCCAGAAGAGCGAGGTCAAGGGCTGACCGGGGTAACCCCCCTGGACAGCCCCTCTTGCGGAAGCCCCCGATGCCTTGGCTGAACGTCAGTTTTGCCGCCGATGCAGCCCATGCCGAGGCGCTCTGCGACGCGCTGCTCGACCTGGGTGCCCTGTCGGCCGGAATCGAGGATGCCGACGCCGGCACCCCCCTGGAAAAGCCCCAGTTCGGCGAGCCGGGTTCCCCCACCACCCCGCTCTGGGAGCACTCCCGCATCACGGCGCTTTTCGAGGCCGATGCCGAGGTGGGCCGACTGCTCGCCGCGGCGGCGGCGCAGGCGGGGCTGACCGATGTTCCCGTGCCGACCGTCACCGCCGTCGCCGAGCAGAACTGGGTTCAGCTCACCCAGGCCCAGTTCGAGCCCATCCGCGTTTCCGGCCGCCTGTGGATCGTGCCCTCCTGGCACGAGGCGCCCGACCCGCAGGCGATCAACCTCATCCTCGACCCGGGCATGGCCTTCGGCACCGGTTCCCACCCCACCACCCGGCTCTGTCTTGAATGGCTGGAGCGGCAGGTGAGTCCCGGCGCCTCGCTCCTCGACTACGGCTGCGGCTCCGGCATCCTGGCCATCGCTGCGGCCCGCCTGGGCGCCGCGCCCGTCGCTGGCGTCGACATCGACCCCCAGGCGGTGGAGGCCGCCCGCGCCAACGCCCAGCGCAACGCCGTCCAGGCCCGCTTCGAGGATTCCGCCGCTCCCATCGCGGGCGAGTATGATCTCGTCGTGGCCAATATCCTCTCCAACCCCCTGCGTGTCCTGGCCCCCGCCATCTGCGCCCACGTGCGCCGCGGCGGGCACCTCGCCCTGTCCGGCATCCTGGCCGAGCAGGCGGCGGAGATCATTGCCCTCTACTCCGCCTGGATTCCCCTCGCCATCGCCGACACCCGTGAAGGCTGGGTCTGCCTCAGCGGAAGCAAGCCATGAAGCCGAGCGCCGCCCTGCGCGCAGCCCCCGTGAGGCCGCCGGCATGATGCGCACCGCCTGCCCGCTGTGCAGTACGGTGTTCCGGGTCACTCCCGAGCAATTGCGCGTTCGGGCGGGCAAAGTGCGCTGCGGCCACTGCCAGGGCGTCTTCAACGCCCTCGAAAGCCTGGTCGACGCTCCGGTCGCCGAACCCGCGCCCTTCTCGGCGGAAGCAGCGGCCGCCCCGGAGACGGAATTCACGCCCGCCCCGCCGAGCGAACATTCGTTTGCGGAGCGCTCGCCGTTTCACCCCCCGGTATACGAACCTCCCCCTCCGGACGAGAAATACCTCCCCGCCGGCAACGAACTCCCCGCGCCAGAACACGAAGCCTCCCCTGCAGGCCCTCAGCCTCCTTCCGCCGACACGGAGGTGGAGCCCCCCGCGGAGCCCCCCGCCGAAACCCCCGAGGAATCCGCCCAGGCCGCCCGCGAAGCGGGCCTCGCCGCCGCCCGGGAACTGGCCGAGACTCCAGGCTATAGCCGCTGGTCGGCTGGCGCCCTGGCCCCAGACCCCCAGGGCGGGCTGGTGTCAGCCACACCCCGGCGGCCGGTATGGCCCTTCGCCCTGGCTGCCCTCGTCCTCGCCACGGCGCTGGCCGCCCAGATCGCCCTGCATTGGCGCACCGAAATCGCCCAGCGCTTGCCGGCCAGCCTCGCCCTCTACGACGCCGCCGATCTGCCTGTACCGCTACCCCGGGTCGCCGACCTGGTCAGCATCGAGGCTTCCGACCTGCAGGCCGACAAGGCCAGCGGCCTGTTGATCCTGGCGGCCACCTTGCGCAATCGTGCTGCCTTTCCCCAATCCTGGCCCGCCCTCGAACTCACCCTGACCGACGCCCAGGATGCCGTCGTTGCCCGCCGCGTGCTCAACGCCGCCGACTATCTCCCGCCCCAGGCGGACCCGCTCGCCTTCGCCCCCGGTGCCGACACCGCGGTCAAGCTCTGGATCGACGCTCGCGAGGCAGGCGCTGCCGGCTACCGTCTTTACGTTTTCTATCCCTGACCCCCCAAACCATGTCCACCCTCATCTGCGGCTCCCTCGCCTTCGACAACATCATGGTCTTTCCGGACCGTTTCAAGAACCACATCCTGCCGGAACAGATCCATATCCTGAACGTCGCCTTCCTGGTGCCCGAGATGCGCCGCGAATTCGGCGGCTGCGCGGGCAACATCGCCTACAACCTGCAACTCCTGGGGGGCGATCCGCTCATCATGGCCACGGTCGGCGACGACGCCACGCCGTACTTCAGCCGCCTGGACAGACTGGGGCTGTCCCGACGCATGATCCGCCACGTTCCAGGCAGTTTCACGGCCCAGGCCTTCATCACCACCGACCTGGACGACAACCAGATCACCGCCTTCCACCCCGGCGCCATGAGTTTTTCGCACCTCAACAAGGTGAGCGCCGCCAGCGACGCCACCCTGGGCATCGTCGCCCCGGACGGCCGGGAGGGCATGCTGCAGCACGCCCGGGACTTCGCCGCGGCGGACATCCCCTTCATCTTCGATCCCGGCCAGGGCATGCCCATGTTCAGCGGCGACGAACTGCTCGATTTCATGCAGCTTGCCGACTACGCCTGCTTCAACGACTACGAGGCCAAGCTGCTCTGCGACCGCACCGGGCGCAGCATCGAGCAACTGGCGGGGGAGGTGCGCGCCCTCATCGTCACCAAGGGCGGGGCCGGCTCCGAAATCCACGCCGACGGCCGGCGCCACGACATTCCCTGCGTCGAGGCCGAGGCCATCGTCGACCCCACCGGCTGCGGCGACGCCTACCGCGCCGGCCTGCTCTACGGTCTCGCCCAGGGCTACGACTGGCCCACCACCGGCCGCCTGGCCGCCGTCATGGGCGCCCTCAAGATCAGCCAGCGAGGTGGCCAGAACCACGCGCCGGCCCGGGAGGAAATCGCCGAGCGCTACGCCCGGGCCTTCGGGTCGCGCCCCTGGCAGAACTGACGCAACAGCCCCGTAACACTCCGTCCACGGCCATGTAACGGCGCTCTCCTACAGTCCTTCCCCAGACAACCAAGGGGAGTGACATGGAACAACTCGAGCAACACCTGCCCAGCCGGGCGCGCAGCGCCCGGCCCCGGCTTTCGGTGGGCCTGGCCCATGGCGAAAGCGAGATTCTCGACGCCCAGCGTTTGCGCTACCGCGTCTTCGCCGGGGAAATGGGAGCCCGCCTGACGACGCGCACGCCGGGCGTCGATAGCGACCTGTACGATCCCTACTGCGCCCATCTCGTGGTGCGCGACGACGACAGCGGCGAGATCGTGGGCACCTACCGCATCCTGACACCGGAAAACGCCCGTCGCATCGGCTATTACTCGGAAAACGAGTTCGACCTCACCCGACTGCAACATCTGCGTCCCCGCCTGGTCGAAATCGGCCGCTCCTGCGTTCATCCGGACTACCGGACCGGTGCGACCATCGCCCTGCTCTGGTCCGGACTCGCCCGCTTCATGACCGACAACGGCTACGACTACCTGATGGGCTGCGCTTCCGTGAGCATGGCCGACGGCGGCCACGGCGCGGCCAGTCTGTATAATCGCCTGGAGAAGCACAGGGGGCCTGCGGAATACCGCGTCTTCCCGCGCTGTCCCTTGCCCCTGGCAGCCCTGAAGCAGGACGTGCCGACCGAGACGCCGCCCCTCATCAAGGGCTACCTGCGGGCCGGCGCCTGGATCTGCGGCGAGCCGGCCTGGGACCCCGACTTCAACACCGCCGATCTGCCCATCCTCATGCCCATGGCCCGGGTGGAAGGTCGGTACGCCAAACACTTTATTGGACAGCAGGACTGAACGCCACTCCGCTCCTCCTACGCCACCTTCGGCTCCTGCACCTTGCCTTGCTCATGGCCCTGGGTATCGCCATGGTCGCCTGCGTCTATCCTCTCAGCGGCGACCGGCTGCGGCAGCGCTTGCGCCGCTGGTGGTCGCGCCGTGTCCTGGACGCCCTCGCCGTCGAAGTCGAAGCGGACCTGAGGCACGGGCGGCCGGGCAGCATGCTGGTGGCCAATCACATTTCCTGGCTGGACATCTTCGTCATCAACGCCAGCCTGCCGGCGGCCTTCGTGTCCAAGGAGGAAGTGCGCCACTGGCCGGTCGCCGGCTGGCTCGCGACCCGCAATGACACCATCTTCCTGAAGCGGGGCAGTCGCGGCCACGCCCGCCTCATCAACCAGGAAATCGCCGCGGTTCTTGCCCGGGACAAACTCGTGGCCGTCTTCCCCGAAGGCACGACCACCGACGGCACCCATCTGCTGCACTTCCACGCCGCCCTGATCCAGCCCGCCCTGGCCGCGGGCCGGCCGGTGGTGCCGACCGCCCTCTCCTACTGGGAGCCCGACGGTGAGCGCAGCCTGGCGCCGCGCTACAACGGGGACATTTCCCTGGGCGAATGCCTGCAGAACATCCTCTCGCGCAAGCGCCTGGTGGCTCGTCTGGTGACGGCGCCGCCCCTGGGCCGGGACGGCGCCGACCGCCGCGTCGTCGCCGCGGCCGCGCGGGAGGCGATCAGCCGAGGGGCTGCGCTTCCCCCGCCGAGCACCCCACCTGGAAGACCTGCCGATCCTCCAGACGCAGCGCCGTCAGATGCCCCCCCCACAGGCAACCCGAGTCCAGCGCCAGAAGATTTGGCAAGAGCCTGAGGCCCAGGGCCGACCAGTGCCCGGTGACCAGAACACTGGCGGCGCTCTGCCTTCCCGGCACCTCGAACCAGGGCAAATGACCGGGCGGCGCAGCAAGCGCCTCGCCCTTGGTATGGAATTCCATGACGCCCTCGGGGGTGCAGAAACGCAGGCGGGTCATCGCATTGACGATCACCCGCAGGCGCGCCCAGCCCGTCAGTTCATCGGACCAGGCGGCGGGCTCACTGCCCCAGAGGTTGAGGATGAAGTCGCGGTAGGAGGGCCCACGCAGAGCGGTCTCGACCTCCGCCGCAAGTTCCAATGCCCGCGCTGCGGTCCATTGCGGCAGCAAGCCGGCGTGGACGAGGCCATACTCCCCCGCGCAATGGAACAAGCGCTGGAAGCGAAGCCAGTGTAGAAGCTCGCCGCAGTCGGGGGCGTCGAGGATCTCCTGCAGGGTATCGTCCTTGCCGCGGAACTTGGCGCCCCCCTCAGCCACCATCAGCAGGTACAGATCGTGGTTGCCGAGCACCGTCACCGCCGCCTCGCCCAGGTCTCTGACGAAGCGCAGGGTCTCCAGGGACCGCGGCCCCCGATTGACCAGATCCCCCACCAGCCACAGGCGGTCGGAGGCGGGGTCGAAGGCACAAAGATCGAGCAGTCGTCGGAAGGAGTCGAAGCACCCCTGGATGTCACCGACGGCGTAGGTGGCCATTACTCGACGGTCACGCTCTTGGCCAGATTGCGCGGTTTGTAGCTCCGGCCGGCCGCTGCCGCGGCCTTAACCTGGCGTTGCCAGCTTAGCCTGCGCTGCAAAACGCGGATTCCCAGGGTGGTCACCGCCGTCACTCCACCGTAACGCTCTTCGCAAGATTGCGCGGTTTGTAGCTCCGGCCGGCCGCTGCCGCGGCCTTAACCTGGCGTTGCCAGGTTAGCCTGCGCTGCAAAACGCGGATTCCCAGGGTGGTCACCACCGTCACTCCACCGTAACGCTCTTCGCAAGATTGCGCGGTTTGTCCACATCCGTCCCCTTGACCAGGGCTGCGTGGTAGGAGAGCAGTTGCAGGGGGACGACGTGGAGGATGGGGGAGAGTTCGCCGTAGTGCTCGGGCAGGCGCAGGATGTGGACGCCTTCGGATTCGGGGATTTCCGAATCGGCATCGGCGAAAACGTAGAGTTCGCCGCCGCGGGCCTTCACTTCCTGCAGGTTGCTCTTGAGCTTTTCCAGCAGGGTGTCGTTGGGGGCAACGGAGATGACCGGCATTTCCCGATCCACCAGGGCCAGGGGACCGTGCTTCAACTCACCGGCGGGGTAGGCCTCGGCGTGGATGTAGGAAATTTCCTTCAGTTTCAGCGCGCCTTCCAGAGCAATGGGGTAGTGACGGCCGCGACCGAGGAAGAGGGCGTGATGCTTGTTGGCGAACTTCTGCGCCCAGGCTTCGATTTCCGGCTCCAGTTCGAGCACCTTGTTCACCGCCACCGGCAGGTGGCGCAGGCGGTCGAGGTAGGAGGCTTCCGCTTCCGGGGTGAGGCGGCCGCGCACCTTGGCCAGCACCAGAGTCAGGAGAAAGAGGGCCGCGAGTTGCGTGGTGAAGGCCTTGGTCGAGGCGACGCCGATTTCCGGGCCGGCCCGGGTGATGAAGCGCAGGGCCGATTCGCGCACGATGGCCGATTCAGGCACGTTGCAGATGGCCAGGGTACGCAATTGCCCGAGGGACTTGGCGTGGCGCAGGGCGGCCAGCGTGTCGGCGGTTTCGCCGGATTGGGAAATGGCGACCACCAGCTGATCCGCGTCGGGCACCGAGTCGCGGTAGCGGTACTCGCTGGCGATTTCCACCGTGCAGGGCACGCCCGAGATGGCTTCCAGCCAGTAGCGGGCGGTGAGTCCCGAGTGGTAGCTGGTGCCGCAAGCCAGGATCAGGATGGAGCGGGCGCCGGCCATCACGTCGGCCGCCTCGGCGCCGAAGATGCCCGGCTGGATGCTCTTGCTGCCGCCGACCATTTCCAGGGTGTTGGCCAGGGCGTCGGGCTGCTCGAAGATTTCCTTCTGCATGTAATGGCGGAACTTGCCCAGTTCGACGGCGTCGGCCGAAAGCTGGGAAACCGTCACCGGCCGATCCACCGGCTGACCGCCGGCCTGGACGATGCGCACCGATTCCGGGGTCAGTTCGGCGATGTCGCCATTTTCCAGATAGACCATGTTGCGGGTGACCTGGAGCAGGGCCGAGGCGTCGGAAGCGGCGTAGTTGCCGCCCTCGCTGCGCCCGAGCAGCAGGGGAGAACCCTCCCGCGCGACGACCACCTTGCCCGGCTGACGGCGGTCGATGACGGCGATGGCGTAGGCCCCCACCAGACGGGACGTGGCCTGCTGCACGGCCTTGAAGAGGTCCGGTTCGCGCTTCAGGGTTTCCTCGACCAGGTGGGCGATGCTCTCGGTGTCGGTGTCCGAGGTGAAGGCGTAGCCCTTGGCGGCCAGTTCCTCGCGCAGCGCTTCGTAATTCTCGATGATGCCGTTATGCACCACGGCGATGTGGCCCGAGACGTGGGGGTGGGCATTGCGTTCGCTGGGGGCGCCGTGGGTCGCCCAGCGGGTGTGGGCAATGCCGGTGGCCGAATGGGTGGCCGCCGACAGGGATTCGAGTTCCGCCACCCGGCCCACGGATCGGATCCGGTCGATGCCGCTGGCGCCGATGACCGCCAGGCCGGCGGAATCGTAGCCCCGGTACTCGAGCTTCTTCAGGCCCTCGATGAGGACGGGAACGATATTGTTGCCGGCTGCTGCCGCGACGATGCCGCACATAGGGGATCCTTATACCTTGTAGTAATCGCGATACCAGGCGATGAAGCGCCCCACCCCTTCCTTGACCGAGGTGGCCGGCGCGAAGCCGACCCATTGGTCGAGGAGTGCCGTGTCGGCGTAGGTGGCCGGCACGTCGCCGTCCTGGAGAGGGAGAAGATTCTTTTCGGCGGTGCGTCCCAGGGCTTCTTCGATGGCGCCGATGAAGTCCATGAGGGGCACGGGATTGTGGTTGCCGATGTTGAAAACCCGATAGGGCACGTTGCTGGTGGCCGGGTCGGCCTCGTCGGACACGTAGGCCGGGTTGGCTTCGGCGATGCGGTCGGTCACCCGGATGACCCCTTCTACGATGTCGTCCACGTAGGTGAAGTCGCGCTGCATCTTGCCGTAGTTGAAGACATCGATGGGACGCCCTTCCAGGATGGCCTTGGTGAACAGGAAAAGCGCCATGTCGGGCCGCCCCCAGGGGCCGTAGACGGTGAAGAAGCGCAGGCCGGTGGTGGGCAGTCCGTAGAGATGGCTGTAGGTATGGGCCATCAGTTCGTTGGCCTTCTTGGTGGCGGCGTAGAGGCTGACCGGATGATCGACGCTGTCGTGCTCCGAGAAGGGCATGCGGGTGTTGCCCCCATAGACGCTGGAACTGGAGGCATAGACCAGATGCTTGACCGCGTTGTGGCGGCAGCCTTCGAGGATATTCACGAAGCCCACGATATTGCTATCCACGTAGGCGTGGGGATTCTGGAGGGAGTAGCGCACCCCGGCCTGGGCGGCGAGATGGATCACCTTGTCGAACTTTTCCTCGGCGAAGAGCTTTTCCATTCCCGGCCGATCGGCGACGTCCAGTTTCACGAAGCGGAACCCGGGCTGGCCGGTCAGGCGCTTCAGGCGGTTTTCCTTGAGGCTGACCTCGTAGTAGTCGTTGAGATTGTCGAGGCCGACCACTTCGTCGCCCCGGGCCAGCAGGCGCAGGGAGGTGGTCATGCCGATAAAGCCGGCCGCGCCGGTGACGAGGATTTTCATGAATTGAACCTATGGGAAGGGATGCTCATTTTACCGCAGCGCAGCATTGTCCCCGCGACTGCCCCCACCCGGTAGCGGGGAGCAGGAATGGTGAGCCGAAGGGTTTCGCAGGCCGGGGACATTTATAATCTGCGCTTCGCAAGATTTTCGGACCCGCCATTTTATTCGCCGATGAATATCCTGTTGGTGAAAACTTCCTCACTCGGCGACGTGATCCACAACCTGCCGGTGGTCAGCGATCTCCTGCGTCGCCTGCCGGACCCGGTGATCGACTGGTGCGTCGAAGAGAGCTTCGCCGGCATCCCGCGCCTCCATCCCGGCGTGAGACGCATCATTCCCGTGGCGGTGCGGCGCTGGCGCAAGACCCCTTTCTCCCCGGCAACGTGGCGGGAAATCCGGGCCTTCCGGGAACGCCTGCGTTCCGGTGCCTACGACGTGGTCCTCGACACCCAGGGGCTCATCAAGAGCGCCCTCATCGCGCGCCAGGCCCGCGGTCCGGTGTGCGGCTATTGCGCTGAAGCGGCCCGGGAACCCCTCGCCGCGCGGTTTTACGACGAGACCTTCGCCATCCCCAAATCCGCCCATGCCGTGGATCGCAACCGCTGGCTTGCTGCGGCGGCCTTCGATTACCCCGGCGACCTGCCCCTGGATTACGGCCTCAGACCGCCCCCCTTCGCCGCCGATTGGCTGCCCCCGGGCCCCTATGCCGTGCTCCTCACCGCCACCAGCCGCGACGACAAGCTGTGGGATGAAGCCAGTTGGAAGCTCCTCGGCCACGAACTGGCTTTCCGGGGCCTGCGGGCCGTCCTGCCGGCCGGGAACACCGTCGAACGGGAACGGGCCGCGCGGCTGGCATCGGGGATCCCCGATGCCGTGGCAGCGCCTTCCCTGGGGCTCGACGCCCTGGCCGGGCTGCTTGCCGGTGCCCGGCTGTGCGTCGGCGTGGATACGGGCCTGACCCATCTGGCGGCGGCGGTGGCCGTGCCCACCGTGGCGCTGTACACGGCCACCGCGCCGGAACTGACCGGCGTGGTCGGAACTGCCTTCTTCCGCAACCTCGGCGGCCCCCGCCTCCGGCCGACGGCCCAGACGGTGATCGACACCCTGGCACCGGTGCTGGCTTGACGGCCATGGGCCGACCTCCGGCAGCGGCGCCCTCGCGATGAAGCCAATAGCGTCGGCAGCCGCCGCCCTCGCCCCCAGCCCCGTTCCCGCGACAGGGTGGCGCGCAGGGGCGGACACAGCCGTACTGCTTCCTTGATGGCACGCCTCGTCTGCCTCCTGCTCTGGCTGGCTTCGCCCCTGGTCTGGCTGAGGCTGCTGTGGCGCAGCCGGCGGCAGCCCGAGTACCGGCTTGCCGTCGGCGAGCGTTGGGGCTTCTATCCCCGCCGGGGGGAACGCCCGCTTCTCTGGGTCCACGCCGTGTCGGTGGGGGAGACCCGTGCCGCCCAGCCCCTGGTGGAGGCCCTGCTGGCCGCCCATCCGGACCACGACCTCCTTCTCACCGCCATGACCCCCACCGGACGGGCGACCGGACGTGAGTTGTTCGGCGACCGGGTGCTGCAGGCCTTTCTGCCCTACGACTATCCGGGCGCCGTGCGCCGCTTCCTGAAGCACTACTCGCCCCGACTGGGCATCCTCATGGAAACGGAAATCTGGCCCAACCTCCTGGCCGAGGCCCACAGGCAGGGCATCCCGGTCGGCCTGGTCAATGCCCGGCTCTCCGAGCGCTCGGCAGCGGGATACCGCCGCTTCGCGCCACTGTCCAGGCCAGCCCTGGCGGCGCTGGCCGGCGTGGCCGCCCAGACGCCGGCGGACGCCAGCCGGCTGGCCGCCCTGGGTGCCCCCTCGGTCACGGTATGCGGCAATTTGAAATTCGACGTCACCCCCGACCCGCAGCGCATCGAACTGGGGCGCCAGTGGCGAGCGGCCTTCGGCCAGCGTCCCGTCTGGCTCGCCGCCAGCACCCGGGAGGGCGAAGAAGCCCTGCTCCTGCCCCTGCTGGATCGCCTGCCACCGCAGGCACTGCTCATCCTGGTGCCCCGCCATCCCCAGCGTTTCGACGAAGTCTCCCGCCTGGCGCGGGAGTTGGGTGGTGGCACCGCGCCAGGCCGGCGCAGCGCCGGCCTGCCGGGGCCGGAGACCCGCATCTGGATAGGTGATTCGATGGGCGAAATGGCCGCCTACTACGCGGCGGCGGACCTGGCCTTCGTGGGGGGCAGCCTCTTGCCCCTGGGGGGCCAGAACCTGATCGAGGCTGCCGCCTGCGGATGCCCGGTCCTCATCGGCCCCCACACCTTCAATTTCGCCCAGGCGACGGAAGACGCCATCGCTGCCGGCGCTGCCCGGCGCGTCGCCGACGGGGAAGCCCTGGTTCAGGCTGTCGCCGGCCTCCTGGCCGCGAGGGAAGCGTTGGCGGCCATGCGGGAAGCCTGCGGCCGGTTCAGCGCAAGCCACCGGGGTGCGACCGAACGCACCCTGGCGCTCATCGAACGGTGGCGGGGTCGAGGAGCGCGTTGGCCTGAGCCAGATCGTCCTCGCCCAGCGCCCCCACCGCAGCCTTGAGCTTCAACTGGGCCATGAGGGTGTCGAGAGCCGCCCTGGCAAAGTCGCGGCGGGTCTGATAGACCTGATTTTCGGCGTTGAGGACATCGATGTTGATGCGCACGCCAACCTCGTACCCCAGTTTGTTCGACTCCAGGGCCGACTGGGAGGAGAGCTTGGCCGCCGCCAGGGCCCGCAGTTGCGCGAGGCCATTGACCACCCCGAGGTAGTACTGTCGCGCGGCCAGAATCGAGGCCCGGCGGGCGGCTTCCAGGGCGGCCTGGGCTGCGGCCCGGTTGGCCACGGCCTCGCGATCCCGGGAAAGCACCAGGCCTCCCTGGAAGATGGGGAGGGAAAGCTGCAGGCCGATATTGCGGAAATCCGTCTCCAGGGAATTGGAGGGCACGCCGGAGGTCACCGAGTTGTTGCGCCCCGCGTTGGCCACGACGTCCAGGGTCGGGTAGTGGCCGGCCCGCTGCTTATCCACTTCCAGTGACGCGATTTCGGCATTGGCCTGCTGAATCTGGACGGTGATGCTGCCGCTCTCCGCCGCCTCGACCCACTTGGACATTTCGGCCGGAACCGGGGGCAGGAGCTTCGCCTCGGCCTTCACCTGGGCGAGCGTCCCGGGCTCGCGGCCGATAATGGCCTGCAAGGCGCGGCGACGCACTTCGAGATCGCTCTGGGCACCGATTTCCTGGGCCACGGCCAGGTCGTAGCGCGCTTGCGCTTCGTGCGTATCGGTAATGGTCGAGGTGCCGACCTCGAAATTCTTCTTGGCGGATTCGAGCTGCTGGGCGATGGCGGTCTTGTTGGCTTCCAGGGCGCGAAGATTCTCCTCGGCATAGAGGACGTCGAAGTAGGCCTGGGCCACCCGCAGGATCAAGTCCTGACGCGCCTGCTGCAACTGGGCCTCGGCCAGGGCCGCCTGATACTTGCCCTGACCGTACTGCACCCAGTTCTGCCAGCGGAAGAGCGGCTGGCTGAGGGTGGCGGTGTAACTGTTGCTGTTGTAGCGCGGCTTGACGGTATTGCTGCCCACGCTCAGTTCATTTTCGTTCCACACCGTGGTGCCGGAGAGGGTTAGGCTGGGCAGCAAACCGGCACGCCCCTGGGCAAGCTTTTCGCGCCCGGCGTCGGCGGTGGCGCGGGCGCCGGCATAGGTGGGATCGTTATCCTGGGCCTCGCGATAGACTTGCAGGAGATCCGCCGCAAAGGCCGGACCGGCTGCCAACAGGGCGACGCAGGCCATTCGGCGCAGCAGGGTCATGGGCAGGCTTGGCAACGGACCGCGCTCCGTTTCTTCAGTAACGGCGCATGGCCGGGTCCACGTCCTGGGCCCAGACATCGACACCGCCCTGCAGATTGTGGACACGGCCAAAGCCGTTCTTTTCCAGATAGAGGGCGACCTGCAGGCTGCGGCCACCATGGTGGCAAATCACCACCGTGTCCCGGCCCGGGTCGAGTTCAGCGATGCGGGCGGGAATTTCGCGCATGGGGACCAGACAGGCCCCCTCCAAGTGGCAGATTTCGTACTCCGCGGGTTCCCGCACGTCGAGCAGAAGGGGCGCCGTCCGGGAAGCGTCGGCGAGCCAGTCTGCCAGTTGGCGCGGAGTGACTTGCAGCATCAGAAGCTGAAGCCCGCCGGGGTAGGCGCTTGCAGGGCGGGGATGACGGTCTCGAACAGATTGACCGTGTTGTAGACGCCGCTTGCCGTACAGGTCACCAGTTGCGCCTCCATGACCGGCGCCTCGCCAACCACGGCTGCCAGCCGGCCACCAACGCGCAATTGCTTGAGCAGCGCCTCCGGCAGGGACGCAAGGGCGCCGGAAACGACGATGACGTCGTAGGGACCGCGGTGAGACCAGCCTTCGGCACCGTCCCCGGTCTCGACCGCCACGTTGGCGACGCCGGCCCGCTCCAGGTTACGGCGCGCCTGCTCGGCCAGCTCGGGAACGATTTCCACGCTCACCACATGCTCGGCGCGGGCCGCCAGCAGAGCAGCCATGTAGCCGGACCCGGTGCCGATTTCGAGCACCTTGTCGGTCTTCTTGACTCCCAGTTCCTGCAACAGCCGGGCCTCGACCTTGGGGGCCAGCATGACCTGACCGTGGCCCAGGGGAATTTCCAGGTCGGCGAAGGCCAGCGCCCGATAGGCCCCGGGAGTGAAATCCTCACGCTTGACGACGAAGAGGAGATCGAGGACGGCCGGATCCAGGACTTCCCAGGGCCGGATTTGCTGCTCGATCATGTTGAAGCGTGCTTGTTCGATATTCATGGGGCGCTCCGCAGGCTATATATTAGAACAACCTAATATGGCAGGGGTGACAAAGCGCGATTATAACGCAGGAGCCAGCAGGCCCCCGCGCAGCAATTCCAGGTGGACGTCGAGGTAGGCCCTCGGCTCCTGGGACGCCAGGCGACAATGGGCCAGCGAGTGCCGCCAGATGACGAGCATGAGCATGGGGGCGATGACCACGTCGATGCAGGCGGGGATGTCGAGGCGGCGGAATTCGCCGCAGGCCATCCCCCGCTCCAGGACCGCCGCGAACAGGCGGCGGCCGCGCAGGACCACGTTTTCGTAATAAAACTGGGCGACCTCGGGAAAATTGCGCGCCTCGGCGATCATCAACTTGGGAATGCCCGAATACGGCGTCTCGCCGACCATGGCCCACCAGTTTTCGATCAGGCGGCGCAGGAGATCGCTGGAACTCCCCCTGTGCCCGGCCACCAACCCCTCGAGTTCGGCCAGCGCGGGCACCAGTCCTTCCTGGATCACGGCCTTGAACAGGGCGTCCTTGCCCTCGAAATACAGGTAGAGGGTGCCCTTGGAGACGCCGGCCCGGGCGGCGATGTCTTCGAGCCGAGTGGCGGCGTAACCCTTTTCGACGAACAACTCCAGCGCGGCCGCGGTCAGTTCGCCGGGACGGGCTTCCTTGCGACGTTTGCGAGGGGGGGCGGAGGCGGGCATGGCAGATAATGACCGAAGGGTCATCAACCTACCATCGCCCTTCCGCGAGGGTCAACGGCCTTCCTTGATGAGCCGCCCCCCCAGGGGTTGCACCGGCCGTGCGTTGTGGCGGTAAAGCCGGGAAAAGATGGCCACCTGATCCTGGGACACCTGCACCGGCTGCTTGAGGACCAGCCACAGGACGCCCTCGCTGCACGGCGGCGTGGTGAGGGATCCCATGTAAGTGTAGTAATTGCGGTTTTCCGGCAGCAGGGTGTTGAGGTCGATGGACTGGGCGACGTTCACCTCCTGCTGCCGCTCCAGGGGGAGGTTGTTCCACAGGGTCTGGACGAAGGCGTTTTCGCTGCCTTTCTCCAGGAGCACCGCCACCACCGCCAGCTTGCCGTCGTCGGAGCGATGCACCAGATGGACCACCATGTCGAAGCCCCGGCCGTTGATCTTCTCTTCCGCCGGCTTGTGGAAGTGGAACTGGACCAGTTCGTAACTCTTGCCCCCGAGGCTGATGGCCCCGCCGTACTGAGCCACCTGGATGGTGTGGCCGTTGTCGATGATGCGGAAGGGCGAGGGTTTGTAATCGAACTTGATCGCCTCCAGGTCGACCCGGATGCCTTCCCGGATATCGATGGGCGACTGGCGCTGGCCGGTGGCGCAGAGCGTGTTCTTGGCATCCAGCCTGGCCCAGTTTTCCGGCCCGCCCTCACCGTCGTAGCTCCAGTGGATGTCGTGGTGCGCCGCGCCGCCATGGGCCGCCCGGGGCTCCCGCACCGCCAGCACCCTGGCCGAAGGCTGGGAGGCTGCAGCGTGCGGGGGTTGCGGCGTTGGCTTGGGAGCGGGCGCCGCATGGGCCTCGGGCTTGGGCGCCGCATGCTTTTCGGCTGACTTGGCCGCAGGCGCGGCAGCCGGTTTCGCCGCGCCCTCCTCGCTCGGCCGCAAGGTCGGCTTGGGGGGAAGGATGGACACCGGCCGGGCGGCGGGCTTCTTGGCGCTCTCGGCCGCCTCGGCCTTGGCGACTTCCTTCTTGAGCATTTCCTCGTTGGCCTTTTTCAACTGGCCGGCAGCCTCGTTGGCCTTTTCTGCCACTTCCCGGGCGTCGGGCTTGGGAGGGCGGCACACGTCGCGCAGAACCTTGTCGTCCACCGTTCCGCTGCGCACGGGGAGTTCCGCGGCCTTCTGTTCCTCTTCCCGCACGAGCTCGGTTTCGCTTTTGCGCAGCACGCGCTTCAGGGTTGCCGCGCTGCGGGAAGCGCAATCGTAACGGGTGGTCGCTTCGATGATGCGGTAGGGATTACCCGAAACCGGATCGACGAGTTCCTTTTCGAGGACCACGCGGCCCACGGCCGTCACCTTGCCGGCCTCGTCCCGTTTGATGGTCGTGCGGTCGATTTCGATGCGCTTGCCGGCTTCGGAAGAAATCACCTGCCAGGTCGGCGCGGCGACAAGCGCCGCCGGCAACAGCACGGCCCAGGCCAGGACGAAATGGCGGCTCATACGATGGTCCCTCTTCGGTCTTTTTTTGTCTGCAATGGCGCTGCGATTCTACGCTCGCAGCCCCTATTTCGGCCGCTTTGGCCCAAAGCTTGAGGCTTTCCGGGCGAACCTTGCATTGCGGATCGCTTTCCAGTAACTTCGACCGATTCGTTAGGGGTGCCCCGCCGGGCTGAGAGAGTCCCTTCGAACCTGAGCGGGTCATGCCGGCGTAGGGAAACGAATCGTTCGCTTCTTGCCCGCAGTGCCCCCGCCCCCCCTGCAAGGAGCCCCCATGAACGCCAAGGATCAATTCGTCGCCGCCCGCGCCCACGTGGACGAAGCGGCGGTCCAGCCCCTCCCCAATTCCCGCAAGATCTACGTCGCAGGTTCCCGCCCGGACATCCGCGTCCCGATGCGCGAAATCGCCCAGGCCGACACGCCCACCGCCTTCGGCGGCGAGAAGAACCCGCCCATCTTCGTCTATGACTGCTCCGGCCCCTATTCCGACCCCGCAGCCCGGATCGACATCCGCTCCGGCCTGCCGGCGCTCCGCGCCGCCTGGATCGCCGAACGCGGCGACACCGACGAACTGGCCGGCCTGACTTCCGAATTCGGCCGCCAGCGGGCCACCGACCCGGCTCTGGACGAACTGCGCTTCCCCGGCCTGCACAGGAAGCCCCTGCGCGCCAGGCCGGGCGCCAACGTCAGCCAGATGCACTACGCCCGCCGCGGCATCATCACCCCGGAGATGGAGTTCGTCGCCATCCGGGAAAACAACAACCGCCGCGCCTACATCGAAGGCCTCAAGGCCTCCGGCCCCCTGGGCAACAAGCTCGCCGACCTCCTCGGCCGCCAGCACCAGGGGCAGAATTTCGGCGCCAGCATTCCCGAGGAAATCACTCCGGAATTCGTGCGCAGCGAAATCGCCCGCGGCCGCGCCATCCTGCCCAACAACATCAACCACCCGGAAAGCGAGCCGATGATCATCGGCCGCAACTTCCTCACCAAGATCAACGCCAACATCGGCAACTCGGCCCTGGGCTCCTCCATTCAGGAAGAAGTCGAGAAGATGACCTGGTCGATCCGCTGGGGCGGCGACACGGTGATGGACCTGTCCACCGGCAAGAACATCCACGAGACCCGCGAGTGGATCATCAGGAACAGCCCGGTGCCCATCGGCACGGTGCCCATCTATCAGGCCCTGGAAAAGGTCAATGGCAAGGCCGAGGACCTGAGCTGGGAAATCTTCCGCGACACCCTCATTGAACAGGCCGAGCAGGGCGTCGACTACTTCACCATCCACGCCGGCGTCCTGCTGCGCTACGTGCCGCTCACCGCCAAGCGCATGACCGGCATCGTCAGCCGCGGCGGCTCGATCATGGCCAAGTGGTGCCTCGCCCATCACCGGGAAAGCTTCCTCTACACCCATTTCGAGGACATCTGCGCCATCATGAAGGCCTACGACGTGGCCTTCAGCCTGGGCGACGGCCTGCGTCCCGGCTCCATCTACGACGCCAACGACGAAGCCCAGCTAGGCGAACTGAAGACCCTGGGCGAACTCACGGAGATCGCCTGGAAGCACGACGTCCAGGTCATGATCGAAGGCCCCGGCCATGTGCCCATGCACATGATCAAGGAGAACATGGAGCTCCAGCTCGAATGGTGCAAGGAAGCGCCCTTCTACACCCTGGGACCACTCACCACCGACATCGCCCCCGGCTACGACCACATCACCAGCGGCATCGGCGCCGCCATGATCGGCTGGTACGGCACCGCCATGCTCTGCTACGTCACCCCCAAGGAACACCTGGGCCTGCCCGACAAGGACGACGTCAAGGAAGGCATCATCACCTACAAGCTGGCGGCCCACGCCGCCGACCTGGCCAAGGGCCATCCTGGCGCGCAGATCCGCGACAACGCCCTGTCCAAGGCCCGCTTCGAGTTCCGCTGGGAGGACCAGTTCAACCTCGGCCTGGACCCGGACAAGGCGCGCGAATTCCACGACGAGACCCTGCCCAAGGAATCGGCCAAGGTCGCCCATTTCTGCTCCATGTGCGGCCCCCACTTCTGCTCCATGAAGATCACCCAGGACGTGCGGGACTTCGCCGCCGCCCAGGGCCTCGATGATGCGGAAGCCCTGGAGAAGGGCATGGAGACCAAGGCGGTCGAGTTCGTCCAAGCCGGCGCCGAGGTCTATCGCAAGGTCTAGTGGTCCGCTTCGCAATTAACGAAACATGAAAGCTTGTCTTTGCGCTCCTGGCGTTGTTGCTCATCCTCGCGATAGCTTCGGCTATCGCTGCCGAGGTTGCCAACTGCGGCGCCTAGCCAGAAACGCAAATCCGGCGCTTTCATCGTGTTCCGCCAATTACGAAGCAGACCACTAGCCCCATCAGGCGGCAACGCAAAGGCGGCCTCCAAGGCCGCCTTTGCGTTGGGGCAACTCGCCCGGGAATCCCCCGTCCAGCCGCCGCTACATGCCCAGGGACTTGAGCAGGTCGTCGTTGCCGTCGTCCGGCCGGGCAGCAGCCGGGGCCGCCATTTCGCCGTTGGTCTGGGCGAAGAGCTGGTCAGGATCGAGCGCTTCGTGGGGTTCGAAATCGCCGAGCCTGATGAATTCGGTCCGCTCGACGGCCAGCTCGAGGTAGAAAATGTTGTTACTGCCGGTGAAGAAGCTGACCCGCCGCGCCTCGGGTTGATCGAGGTTGGTGTCCACGCTGAGGATCACCTGCTTGTTGAGGACCAGCATCTTCGGCTGGTTCTGGGTGATATGCGTCTGCAACTCATGCCCGACCTTGCTGGTGAAATCGCCGACGATCTGGTTCATCAGCTCGCCCATGACATTGCTCACCTCGTCCGAGGTATGGGAGGCGGCCAGTTCCTCGTTGGTCATGCCCATGTTGAGCAGGTAGCTCGAATAGAGCTCCATGGCCGCCGGCGCCGTGAAATTGATCACCACCAGGCCGGAAAAGCCGCCGTCGAAAAGCACGAAGCAGCCGATGTCCGGCTTCAGGCAGGTCTTGGTGATGCGCTGGACCATGCCGGAAAAGCGAATCTGGCTCTGGGTGGCGGTGGTGAGAACCTTGGTCACTGAATTGCACAAACTCAGCAAAAGGTCTTCGGTCCCGAATACGACGGAGTTGCCTGGTGCGCTCATGATGGCGTGGTCTATGAAAGGGAATTGGGATGGTCGCCCGAATCATAAGCTGGAAAGGGGCGCGGCAGCGCGACGACGCCAACCGATTCACGTCTTTGCCATCACAGGCAGGGATTGAGGCCAAATCCGATGCGGCAGGAAGCAGGTGCTGCGGCTGCCAGGGCCGGTCTTCATCGGCCGCTTTGCAGCGTGGCCTGCGAGCCGGCATCAAGCGTATCCGCTTTTACGGCCTCCTGGTGCCAGCTTCGCGCTTGATCCATCCCAGTGCAGCCCTCACCGCCTATGCCATGCAATTGACTTCACGGGGCCACGCCTTACAATCCCATAGCCACCGCTTTCCCGGCGGTCCAGTCCAACGAGGGCTATCCGCCGACATGCCCCCTCGCCTTTCTCAAGCGCTTCCGTGCCGACGTATAAGCAAGCATCGTTAAGCAACTCAAGTCATGTCCACTGATGAACTGTATGCAGAACTAAAAGGCGACATCGCCGCCATTGCCAATCCGTTGTTTGACTTCTCGGAGCAATGCCTTGAAAAGCGAGGCAATTTTCTTCCGCAGGGCGCAGTGCTCGATGCAAACGGAAAAGTCGGGCTTGTTGCTGCTTCACCCGATCCAATTGGCCGGTCAAACTCCACAGAGGTTTTGCCTCACTTGCGCGAAGGGCTTCGCGCTCAAGCGAGGGAAGAAGAGTTGGCAGCTATCGGTGTCGCCGAAAATGTCACAGTCACTCCGCAAGGTCAGCCATCCACGGAAGCAATCAAAGTACTTTTTGAGCATGAGCGGGGGCTGGTTGTAGCGCTCTACCTCCCATTCAAAAAGAAATTCCTACGCGGCTACTCATTCGGCAAAGCGTTCACCGTTGCCACTGTCGGAGAAGTCAATGCTTGGCCTGAGTCCGTTGCCTGACATTTCGGTCGAAGCGCAGCTTCGCTGTTGGGGCGCGGTGCCGGCGAGGCCCGCCCGTCGCCCCTCACCTTGATTCGGAGGGCGTCATGAGACCGTCCTTCGTTGAAATCGGTACTGCGTTAATCCTGGGGGCATTATTACTCGTTGCACTTTGGGCGCAGAGTCTGTTTCCAGCATTTCCTCACTGGAACGCGGGTTTGTCGGCCTTCGCATTCTGCGTTTTTGCTGCCTATATGGTCTTGGTCGATGATTCACTCCGCCCAACGAAGTCAGCTGCACATCGCATGATGGTAGGCATCTTGACCGGCATCGTAATCGCCGCACTGAACCATGCACCAGGCGAAGGCTTCCTATTGGGGGCAATGGTTGGCGGCATTCTTGGTTGGCTTGGGCGCCATTGGGCACAGCATTTATGAGCAACCCGCTCATTCGGGTAACCAGGAGTTTCTCTCCCCCGGCCCCCACAGCACCCACCGTGGGCGTCCGCAGGGGGCGGTTCAACGAGGCGACTCACTCGACCGCGACGTATAGCCCTGGGCCCCTCACCACAGCTTCTTGATGCTCGGCACCCCCTGGGCCAATGGCCAGTCATTGTTCAACGCTCGCTGCATCGCTGGAGTCCGCGCAAGGCTGGGGCGCAGGAGAGGGGGATGAAACCCAAGGGCGGCGAACTCGTGAAGAGCGGGTCGGGGCTTTACCGCAAGGCTTGAGCCCCCGGAAGTTCAGACCAGAAACACCCGAACGCGACCTTCGGCCTCCTCAAACCCGAAGCGCGCCGGAAGGAATTTTGCGATCACCGCGCAATTGGTCCTGGAGTGGGACGAGAGGGCGGAAGTCGTGAAACTCGCCGCCCCTCCGGCCAGAGCCAGCGGCAGCAACAACTGATCCGCCAGATGTTCGCCCACGGCGGCGCCGCTTTCGCGGTAGCGCCGGGCCTCCCGGGCGGCACGGTCGGCCACCGTTTCCGCCGGTACGCCACGGGCGCCGAAGGCAGAAAAGACCTCCGTCACCCCGGGATACTCCAGAACCAGCATCAGGACGTTACCCGGCCCCTCGCCGTGGGGCAGCACCCGGAGCTCTTCGTCGAGGGGGCCCAGCATGCTTGCGGCCCGCTGCATCTCGCGCTTGGCCACTTCGGCGGGCACGCCCGCCACCACGCCGATGGCGCTCGTGCGCCGCAACGCCCCCCGCGCGTCCAGTCGCAGGGGCTGCCAGGCTTTCACCGGGCCAGTGCGCGCCATCAGTTCGCCGCCACCCGCCGGGTAGAAACCGTGGCGCAGCAATTCGATATCCAGGGACACCCCCATGGTCCGCAGCAGCGGCTGCCAACTGCGGATGAGAAAGTCGGCCGGGGGAGCGGCCGGATTGTGCGTCCCGCCGCTCACCCACAGGGTGCTGGGGCCTTCGGCAAACCACAGGGCCGGTAACACCGTTTGCAGCACCAGGGTGCAACTCCCGGCTGATCCGATGGCGAAGCGATAGTCTCCTGCCCGCACAGGCCCCGGCTGGAAGCGCAGGCGCAGGGATCCCGGCGCCGCGCCGTCCACCCTGGCCCCGCACACCGCCGCCGCAGCCTGCACGGCGGTCAGGTGCTGCCGCAGGAGGCCGGACTTCCCGCGCCCGGCGCGGATGCGCTCGATGGCGAAGGGGATGCCGGTAATCATCGACAGGCTGAGGGCGGTGCGCAGAATCTGCCCCCCGCCCTCGCCCTGGGAACCATCCAGTTCGATCCAGTCCATGGTGTCGTTCTCGTTCTTTTTTCAGGACACCGCCAGTACCGTGCGCAGCAGAAAGGCGTCGAGTTCCGTCCCATCACCTTCCGGTTTCTTGTAGTCCGCATCCACCGGCGTTCGTGCCAGTTCATTGTCGATGAAGGCGTGGATATTTGGCCAACGCGCGCTGTATTCAGCCTCAGCGACGCTCATCTTGATCGCCAAGAGCGCGTTGATCTCGTCCAGCAACGCCACATCCGTCACCAGGGCCTCGGCCAGATCGGCAAAGCGCATGGGCGGCTGGCCCAGGCCGCACTCGATCCATTTCGCCGCCAGCAAGGGGCGAAGGACGTAAAGGTATTTCTTCAAGCGCACGTTTTCGCCTTGCAGATAGCTGCGAAAATTGCGGCGGGCCATGGACAGATAGTGATGGCGCCCACGCTTCGGGGAAAACCATTGGGCCGCGAAGTCGCGAAGTCCTGAGGTCAGCTCAGGGTCTTCCCGATATATCACCGGAGAATCCAGCCACTCGAGCAACACCGGATTGGCACGGCGCAATAGGCGCAGCGCCTTGCGCAATTCCCAGCCCCCCACGTCCAGTTCATCGCTGATCGGCAATTCGATCACGTCCCGCCTCGGTTCCACCGTCAGATACCAGGGCAGTCGGTGCACATAGAGAAAACGCACGTCGTAATCGCTATCGGGTGAGGCAAAGCCCCAGCCCCGACTGCCAGATTCACAGGCGTACAGCACCACCACATGGTGCTCTGCCTCGATGTCAGCGAGGGCCTGCATGACGCGCTTGCGCACCCCGGAGTCAATGGGGTGTGCACTCAGCACCTTGTTTCTCTCGCGCGAATCACTCATCGCTCACCCTTTCACGCACACCACCTGCCGCAAGGTATGCACCACCGCCACCAGCTCGCGCTGGGCGTGCATCACGGCATCGATGTCCTTGTAGGCCATGGGGATTTCGTCGATGACTTCGCTGTCCTTGCGGCATTCGACGTGGGCGGTGGCCCTGATCTGGTCGTCCACGGTGAAGCGGCGCCGGGCCTCGTTGCGGCTCATGGCACGGCCGGCGCCGTGGCTGCAGGAGCAGAACGACTCTTCGTTGCCCAGGCCGCGCACGATGTAGCTGCGGGCGCCCATGGATCCCGGGATGATGCCGAGTTCGCCTTTCCTGGCCGACACGGCCCCCTTGCGGGTGACCAGCACCTCGGCGCCGAAGTGGGTTTCGCGCTGGACGTAGTTGTGGTGGCAGTTCACCGCCTCCACGTCGGCCGTGAAGGGCTTGGCGATGATGCGGCGGGCAGCGGCGACCACATGGCCCATCATCACGTCGCGGTTGCGGCGGGCGTAATCCTGCGCCCAGCCGACGGCTTCAACGTAATCGGCAAAGTGCTCCGATCCTTCCTCGAAGTAGGCGAGATCCTTGTCCGGCAGATTGGCGATGTGCTGGCGCATGTCGGCCTGGGCCAGTTCGATGAACAGGCTGCCGATGGCGTTGCCCACCCCGCGGGAGCCCGAGTGCAGCATGAACCAGACCCGGTCGGCCTCGTCCAGGCAGACTTCGATGAAGTGGTTGCCGGTACCCAGGGTTCCCAGATGCTTGTGGTTATTGGTGTTCTTGAGGCGCGGGTACTTCTCGGCGATGCGCCGGAAGCCCGGCAGCAGGGCCGACCACAGGGCGTCCACGGTCTCCGGCGGGGTTTCCCAGGCGCCCTTGTCGCGGCGGCTCTGGCGCGGCGGCGTGCGTCCGTGGGGCACCGCGACCTCGATGGCCGAACGCAGGCCGTGCAGGCTGTCCGGCAGGTCGGCGGCAGTGAGCGTGGTGCGGGCGGCCATCATGCCGCAACCGATATCGACCCCCACCGCCGCCGGGATGATCGCCCCTTGCGTGGGAATCACGCTGCCGATGGTGGATCCCTTGCCCAGATGGACGTCCGGCATCACCGCCAGGTGACGGAAGATGAACGGCAGGCTGGCCGTGTTCATCAATTGCTTGCGTGCCTCTTCCTCCACCGGGACGCCTTCGGTCCACAGCTTGATCGGCTTGCCCCGGGGCACTTCCTGAGTCTGGTAGGTCATGGTCTTTCCTTTCTTGCCGCTGCGCCATGCCAAGCGCCGCGGCCAAATTCTCATTGCATTATCAGGCGCGGGCGGCCATCACGGCCAGACGCGCCTGCTTCTTCAGCAAGCCGGCCAGCGCTGCCTGCCGGGCCTGCTCCTTGCGCTGCCGCTCGCGCTGACGGCAGGCGCAGCAGCGTTTGGCGCCGGCGTACTGGGAACCGCCGGCGCATTCGTACCACCAGCGCTGGCGCTCGGCGGTCCATACGCACTGCGCCCCACAATCGCAGCAGGTGAAGGGCTGATCGAGGTAGTAGCCCCGCTCGGCAAAAGCGCTGCGGCCATAGCTGTTATTCGCCATCAGCCGGCCGTAGTCCACCGACACGGCCCTTCCCTCGGCGAACAAGGGGGGCTCGGGATGCCGCCGATTCTCCGCCTGACGCCGCTCCCGCCGGGCCGCCTTGATCTCGGCCCGGCGCTGCTTTCCACTCCTGTAGCCTTCCATGTTGCGTTCTCCTTTCCTGCCCCCGATCCGGAGGCCGGCCCTGCCTTACTTCGCCAGGGTCACCAGGCCATTGAGCACCTGGTCGAGGCCCCCGAAGACCGAGATGCGGTCGATGCGCTCGGCCACCCGCTCCAGGGTTTCCAGTTCCTTCAAACGCAGGGCAACCGGGTTGTCTTCCATCACCTTGGCCGTATTGAGCAACGAACGGGTCGCCGCCGTTTCTTCGCGCCGACGGATCACGTTCGCTTCGGCGGCCTTGCCCGCCTGCACCACCTGGGCCAGGATGGCCTTCATCTCGCCCGGCAGCACGATGTCCTTGACCCCGACGCCGCCGATCTCCAGGCCGAAGCCCGCCAGTTTCCGGGCGACGTGGGCGCTCACCGCCTCGTCGATGAGCTGCTTGTTTTCCAGCAGTTCGTCCAGATTGCGCGTTCCCACCGCCGCCCGCAGGCCGAATTGCAACTCGCGGTAGAGGTGTTCGGCCGGCTTGGCCAGGCGGGCGAAGGCGGTGCTGACGTCCTCGAAGCGCCAGGTGGCGGCGAGGTTGAGGCGCAGCGCCACCTTGTCGCGGGTGAGGATTTCCTGGCCGCTCACTTCGAGGGACTGCCAGCGCATATCCACCAGGTCCACCTGAAGATCACGGTTGAAGCGCCAGTAGGCGGTCACCCCCGGTGCCAGCAGAGGCTGCTGCACGCCGTCGAGCCGCAGCACGCCGACGTGGGCCGCTGGCACCTGCACGACGAGAACACCGTTCAATCCGAGCACCGGGCGGCCGCGCAGGGCGGGTTGCAAGAGGCGCTTCACCATTGCCCCCGGCAGCGCGGCGCCCGCGCCCAGATCGAGCTTTTCCAGGCGCTGCGCCACCCCGCCGCGCCAGAAGATGCGGCGGGAAGCCGGGGGCAGCATTTCGACCAGAACCTCGTTCTCGTAGCGCAGCCCGACTTCGTCCTCGCTCATCTCCATCCACAGGAAGTGGCGTTCTGCCTCGGCCGGATCGTTGCGGCGCAGGGTATCGACCAGATCGGTATCCGGCATCGGCGTGTCGGTCTGCCACAGGGCCAGCGACAGCTCGTTGAGCAGGTCGAACCGATAGTGGCGGCCCGGATCGAGGATGCACTCGAAGTCGCCGTTTCGCAGCAGGGCGGCCCGTTGGTTCTTCTTCACGATGAAACGCTTCAACATGTTCTGCTCCCTTCAATTGCAAATGTCTTCGTCAACAGCGACGGCTCAACTTGCCGGCTTACGCCGGTCCGGCGGGCACCGTGCCGGGCTCCGGCGGGGGAGCCCCCGGACGGGAGGACGGGGCTGGCGGCGACCCCTGGCACCGTTGCCAAGGCCGCGCGGCCACTGCCGCCCGACACCGGAGGCCCTGCCGCCGAAGCGAAGCGAAGCGCCGGGCCGAACCGGCGGCGGGTGCTTGCGCATTCCGCAGCCGGCGGGCACTGCAAAATTCACTGTCGTGAAAGACAGTTCTGGAGCGGGATTCGAACCCGCGACCGACCGTTTACAAGACGGCTGCTCTACCCGATTGAGCTATCCACAGGTGGGGTTCCGGGAATCGGACCCGGGCGTGCCACCAGGCACCCCGATATCGCTTTCCCGCGACGGCGGCATACGGCGGAGCAACCGGAGGATTCCTGACTCCACCGCACCGGCGGGGATGCGATCCCCTGACCCGTCGGCCCTGCCGCAAGTCGGCGATGGCTTCCCTAACGCGAAAGCCGTGCCAGCCCAAGCAGGCAACCGCAACTCACTGATTTAAAGCTGTTTCGCCAATTCCACCCGGCAAGGTGGCCGAATTATGTGATTTCTCTGTATAGTCACTTATAAATTTATATACATCGCGATTCGCCGACCAGCGCAACACAGCCAAGCCTCCATGAAAAAAACTGTCGTGATCGGCTTTCTCGGCACCCAGCTCGACTACGCCGGCAAGGGCACGGCACGCTGGGACCGGTGGCGGCCCACCGTGGCCCTGTGCCAGCAGGAAAGCCTGCTCGTCCATCGCCTCGAGGTGATCCACGACCTGCGCAGCCGGAGCCTCGCCGAACGGGTGGGCAACGACATCGCCCGCATTGCGCCGGAGACCGAGTTCAAGCGGGTGGAAATGGAACTGCGCGACCCCTGGGATTTCGAGGAGGTCTATACCGCGCTGCACGACTTCGCCCGCGGCTACGCCTTCGATCCGGAAAATGAGGAATACCTCATCCACATCACCACCGGCACCCACGTCGCGCAGATCTGCTGGTTCCTGCTCGCCGAGGCGCATTACCTGCCGGCCCGCCTGCTCCAGACGTCGCCGCCGCGCAAAAAGGATGTCGCCGACAGCATCGGCGGATACGAGATCATCGATCTCGATCTGTCGCGCTATGACCGCATCGCCCAGCGCTTTGCCCGGGAACGCGACGACAGCGTCTCCTTCCTCAAGTCGGGGATCGCCACGCGCAATCCAGGGTTCAACCGCATGATCGAACAGATCGAGCACGTGGCCGGCCGCTCGCGCGCCCCCATGCTCCTGGTCGGCCCCACGGGGGCGGGCAAGTCCTTCCTTGCCCGGCGGGTCTTTGAACTCAAGCGCCAGCGGCAGGCATTGACGGGGCGCTTCGTCGAAGTCAATTGCGCCACCCTGCGCGGCGATTCCGCCATGTCCGCCCTGTTCGGCCACAGCAAGGGCGCCTTCACCGGCGCCCAGCAGGAGCGGCCGGGCCTGCTGCGGTCCGCCGACGGCGGCCTGCTCTTTCTCGATGAAATCGGCGAACTCGGCCTCGACGAGCAAGCCATGCTGCTCAAGGCCATCGAGGAAAAGCGCTTCTTTCCCTTCGGCAGCGACCAGGAAGCCAGCAGCGATTTCCAGTTGATCGCCGGCACCCATCGCGACCTGCGCCAGTGGGTGCGCCAGGGCAGGTTCCGCGCAGACCTCTACGCCCGCATCAACCTATGGACCTTCGACCTGCCGGGCCTCGCCGGCCGGCCCGAGGACATCGAGCCCAATCTCGACTACGAACTGGAACGCTTCGCCGCCGATCACGGCCAACGGGTGCGCTTCAACAGCGAGGCGCGGCGGCGCTACCTCGCCTTCGCCACCTCGGCCGCAGCGCGCTGGCACGGCAATTTCCGCGAACTCGGCGCCTCACTGACCCGCCTCGCCACCCTGGCCGCCGCCGGACGCATCACCGAGCCCGACGTGGCCGACGAAATCGCCCGACTCACCGCCACCTGGGCTGAGGAGCCGAGCGGCGACGCCAGCGCGGAAATCCTTGGCGCCGACGCGGAAGCCCTCGACCTCTTCGATCGCAGCCAGTTGAACACCGTGATCGCCGTCTGCCGCGCCAGCGTCAGCCTGTCCGAGGCCGGTCGCCGCCTGTTCGCCGTCTCCCGGGCGGAAAAGAAGCAGCGCAACGATGCCGACCGCCTGCGCAAGTACCTGGCCCGCTTCGGCCTCACCTTCGACACGCTGCGCAAACCCGCCGCGAGCGCCCGGCAAGTTCCTTCATGAGCGGTTTCGTGGCGTTCGCCGGCGCGCCCCCTCCCGGGTATCATTTCACCCCCCTCTCGGACACCGCCATGAGAACTTCCCCCGACCTCGACTGGTACAACGCCGTCGAACATCTCTGCCACGCTTCTGCCGGCCACCTCCTGGCCGGCATCGCGTTTCCCGAATTCCGCAACCGGGTGGAACTGCTGGTGGGGCCGCTCTTCGACCAGCTTCCCCTGGGACAGGCGGCCCGCGTGCCGGAAATCATTCGCGCCCTCGCCACCCAGGCGGCCCTGGAAATCTGGAACGCCACGCCGATTCCGGCCAATCGCTTCCGCCCGCTGAAAATCGCCAAGCCGGAGCGCAACGCGCCCTGCCCCTGCGCCTCCGGCCGCAAGTACAAGCAGTGCTGCGGTGCTGTCCCGCCCCCGAGCCTGGGCATCCGGGAGGAAACGATGCTCGCCCAGGTCATCGCGCACTGGCCGAGAAAGCGGCTGGGCGAACTGCCCCTGGCGGAGCTTCATCCCGAAAGCCTCGCCCTGGTCGCGCTGGACTGGCAGGAAGAGGGCAGCGACATGGACGCCATCGCGCTGCTGGAAGCCCTCTTCACCCATCTGCCCAAACTCGACGGCCGCGCAGAACACGCGGCGGACGTTCTCCTCGACCTCTACGGGGACGGCAGCAAATCGCGCAAGAAGCTGGCCTTTCTCGAACAACTCAAGGCGGCTCCCGACAAGACCCTGCGCTCGACCGCCTGGCAGCGCCAGGCCACGCTGGCCTGCGACCGCGGCGAGGTGACCGCCGCCTGGGCAGCCTTTGGCGAAGCCCAGCGCCTGACCCCCAACGCCCCTGCCCTCTCGCACCTCGAAGTGCTGCTCCTGCTCAGCGAGGGTCGGCGCACCGAGGCCAGGGCCCGGGCCGATTTCTGGTGCGCCCGCCTGGCCCGCGACGGCAAGTTCGACCACAGCAGCCTTATCGACACCCTGCGCGACATGGTCTCCGACGACGACGAAGCCCGCCTGCGCAACCTCGCCCTCATGGACGATCCCCTGGGCGACGTAGCCGACATTTCCGGCGACTGGACGGCCCCCGCCTGCCATTACACCCTGGCCGGGGGCGCGGTCCTGCAGGCCAAGGCTCCCCTGGCCCGCGTCGAGAAGGCCTGGGACGAAGCCTTCGACCCCCATGACCCGGAGTCTGACGGCTGGATCGATCTGCTGGAAGACGAGCCTCTCGCTGCCCAATCCTTCCTGGTCTTGCGCGATCTGGTCGAGTGGGCGCTGGACATCCCGACCATGCCCCCGGGAGGCAATATTGTCCTGGCGTGGAAACTGCTCGAGCGGGCCGAGGCGCTTCGCCGCACGGTCCTCGCCCGCCTCAAGGCCGAAGACCGCGAACTTCCCTGGGGCCACCTCGAAAACCGCCCCCTGCTCACCCTGGCCGCCATTCGGGTCACGGAATTTGCCAACCGCAATCCGGAGGAGACCCTGGAACTCCTGCGCTGGTCGGTCCTCGTCGCCAACCCCAACGACAACACGGGACTGCGCGAAATCCTGATTCACCGCCTGGCCGCCGAGGGTCACGGTGGTGAAGCCGTGGCGATCGCCGAACGCTATCCGCATGACCTGGCCTTCGTCGATTATGGGCGTGTCCTTGCCTACCACGCCGCCGGGCGTCTGGACGAAGCCGCCGTAGCCCTCTCCCAGGCCATCACGCGCTGGCCCAAGGTGTGGCAGACCCTCAATGCCGCCAGACCGCGCAAGCCCAAGCTCGAATTCATGGGATTTTGCTCCGGCGGCGACGACGAAGCCTGGATTTACCGCGAGGAGCGCCTGGAGCAGTGGCGCCAGAGCGGCGCCCTGCGCTGGGCCGTCGGGCTGAAGGTCGCCCAGCCCCCCGCCCGGCAGTCGTCCCGCAGGAAGCGCGTTGCCGTCCCCACGCAGGCGGAACTTCCCGGACTGGACGACTGAGCGCCGGTGAAAATTCCCTTCGACGGGACGCAGGTGGGGCATGTCGAAGGAAGCGCGGATGTTCAGCGGTCCTCTACTCGGCTGCCAGGACTACGGCCGCGACGGCAACGGCTCCGGCCAGGGGCGCGGGGTATGGACCACGAGCAGAATCTCGACCTCCTCGCCGCGCTGCCGGTAAGCAATGATGGAGCGGAAACGTACGCTGACCAGTTCGCGGGTTCCCGGCAATCACCCCAGGCGAGCACGCTGCAATCCCCTTGGCAAGGGCAACTCGTTCAATTGATATGACCGGCAGCGGAAGTTACGCTTCTTTCAACCGCCCCCCAGCCGCCGCACCGCCAGCCCCTGGCGTCCAAAATGCTCGATCAACTCCTCCTGGTGGGTGGCATCGCGGGTTTCCATCTGCAGGATGATCTCGGTCATGCCGACGGGAACATGCAATTCCCCCCTTCGGTGCTCGACGTGGCGAACGTTCATGCCGTGCTCGGCCACCAGCCCGAGGATGCCGGCCAGGCGGCCCGGGGTGTCGGGGACGCGCACGGCGATGCTCAACAACCGGCCGCTGCTGGCCAGACCATAGTCGATGCTGCGGCCGATGAGGGTCATGTCGGCGTTGCCGCCGCTGATCACCACCACGGTCGGGCGGTCGGCGGCCAGGGGCACCAGGCCGCGCATGAGGGCGGCGAGGCCGACGGCGCCGGCCCCTTCGCCCAGGGTGCGGGTGCGCTCCAGGAGTCGCACCATGGCTTCGGCGATGGCCTCGTCGTCCACGGTGACGATGGCGTCCACGTGCCTGGCGATGACCTGGCGGGTGAGCCGGCCCGGCAGCTTGACGCGGATGCCGTCGGCGATGGTGTGGGCGTCGGCCGGCACCGGGTCGATGCCGCCATCGGCCAGGAAGTGCCGCCAGGGGGCGACGGCGTCGGTCTGGACCCCCACCAGGCGGACGTCCGGCCGTTGCAGCTTGACCGCCAGGGCGATGCCGGCCAGCAGCCCGCCCCCGCCCAGGGGGACGACGATCTGGGCCGTCTCCGGCAGGGCTTCGAGGATTTCCAGGCCGACACTCGCCTGACCGGCGATGATTTCCCAGTCGTCGTAGGCGTGGATGAGGCTGGCGCCGCTCTGGGCGGCAATGGCCTCGGCGACCCGCCGCGCCTCTTCCAGATTGCTCCCCTCCAGTACGACCTTCGCCCCCAGGCTGCGACAGGCCTCGATCTTGGTCAGGGGCGCGTCGAGCGGCATGACGACGGTAGCCGCCAGCCCCGCCTCCCGGGCGGCCCGCGCCACACCCTGGGCATGGTTCCCGGCAGAAGCCGCCACCACGCCGCTGCCGCCCTCGCCCCGCCCCAACAGGCAGGCGATCTTGTGAGCAGCGCCGCGCAGCTTGAAGGACCCGGTACGCTGGAGGTTTTCCAGCTTGAGGTGGATGGGGGCGCCAAATTCCCGCGCCAGCGGTTCGTTGCCCCACAGGGGCGTGGTCAGCACGGTCCCGGAGATCGACTGGCGGGCTGCGCGGAGCGCAGGCAGGTCGGGCAATGCGGCAAGAGCAGGCATGGTCACTTCCGGCACGAGGACGTGCAGCAAGCGTAAATCCTTTGCCGCCGCAGATAAAGGCATGGCGGATCGTCGACAATGGCGCTTTTCTCCTGCAGGCCACCCCATGGATTGCCGCCCCGGCTGCGCAGCCTGCTGCATTGCCCCCTCCATCAGCTCCCTGCACAAGCCGGCGGGAGACCCCTGCCCACATCTCGACGCGGCCTTGCGCTGCGGACTCTTCGGCCGGCCGGAACGCCCGGCCTGCTGCTCCGGGCTGCAGCCCTCGCCCGAAATGTGCGGCACGTCCCGGGAATACGCCCTCGGCTGGCTGCAGGCGCTGGAGACGGCAACGCATCCGGGATAGAATGCCGCCTCCCCGAACGGAGCCCCCATGGATCCCCTGCTGCTGCTCAAGGCCCTCATTCTCGGCATCGTCGAGGGGCTGACCGAATTCCTCCCGGTGTCGTCCACCGGCCATCTGATCATCGTGGGCAGCCTGCTGGGATACACGGACGAGCAGAGCAAGGTATTCAAGATCGTCGTTCAGCTCGGCGCCATCCTCGCAGTCTGCTGGGACTTCCGCGAGCGCATCGGCAAGGCCCTGGGCGGCCTGGGGTCCGACCCGGTCCAGCAACGTTTTGCCGGCCTGCTGGTCGTCGGCTTCCTGCCGGCGGCAGTGCTGGGACTTCTGTTTCACAGTGCCATCAAGACGCATCTGTTCAATCCCTTGACGGTGGCAGCGGCCCTGATCTGCGGCGGCTTCCTGATCCTGTTCATCGAACGCAAGGCCTATCACCCCCGGGTCACCAGCGTCGAAGACATGACGTGGCAAGACGCCCTCAAGGTCGGCTTCGCCCAGGCCGCGGCCATGTTCCCCGGCGTTTCCCGCTCGGGGGCGACCATCATGGGCGGCCTGATTTTCGGACTGTCGCGCAAGACGGCTACCGAGTTTTCCTTCTTCCTGGCCATCCCGACCATGTTCGCGGCGACCACCTACGACGTCTACAAGAACTGGCAACTGCTGCGCCTGGCCGACCTGCCGGTCTTCGCCGTCGGCTTCGTCGCCTCCTTCGTCGCCGCCATGCTGACGGTCAAGGCCCTGCTGCGTTATGTCTCGCATCACGATTTCACCGTCTTCGCCTGGTACCGCATCGCCTTCGGCCTCCTCGTACTGGCCACCTGGCAGTTGGGCTGGGTCGAGTGGGCCGCCCGTTGAGCGGCGGACGACGCTGTCGGAGAATTTGACACGGCGTCCTGGAGGGCAAGCCTGGCCCGGGCGGGAAGATACTCAAAATCAGTAACCTGTGGCACATGGCATGAATATGGCTAGGCATTCCGCACCGCAATGCCAACCGGAGATCTCATGAAAAATACGCTGCGCCTCGCTCTCGCCACCGCCGGATTTGTCTGCACCCTGTCCGCCCAGGCCGCTCCCCAGTTTTTCAATGGCCACTATTACGATTACATCAACAACACCAGCGGCGGCTTCACGCAGGACGAAGCCCTGGCCGACGCGGCGGGCCGCAGCCACCTCGGCATGACCGGTTATGTCGCGACGGTGACCTCCCTGGCCGAGCAGAATTTCATTTTCAGTTCCGTGAGCAACCTCACCGCCTGGCTGGGCGGCAACGACCGCGGCACCGAGGGCAGCTTCACCTGGGTCAATGGCCCCGAATCTGGCAGCGCCTTCGGCTTCACCTTCTGGTCGGGGGGCGAACCGAACGATTGCTGCAGCGGCGAAGACGACGTGGTCATCAACTGGGGGGGCGACGGCAGTTGGAACGACATCGGTCTGCCCTCCTTCCCTGATTACCGCGTGGGCTACATCATCGAATACAGCGGCACCCCTGTGAGCGTCCCGGAGCCGGGCGCCCTGGCTCTGGCCGGAATCGCCCTGGCCGGCCTTGGGAGCATGCGCCGCCGCCAGAAGCCCTGACCGGCACCTTGCCTGAAACGACAGTCCCGCTCCGGCGGGATTGTTTTTTGCGGCCTCCGGCGGTGATCCTCTACCTGCACGGCTTCTGCTCCTCCCCCGACTCCTGGAAGGCCCGCCTTTTGGCCCAGGCCTTTGCCGAGCGGGGTCTGGGCAATGATTTTCTCTGCCCGGCGCTCTCGCCCCTGCCTGCGGAGGCCATGGCCCTTGCGGAGTCTCTTCTCCGCACGGCCCCTCGCCCCGTGACCCTGGTGGGGAGTTCCCTGGGCGGACACTACGCCACCTGGCTGGCCGAAAAGCACGATCTGCGCGCAGTGCTCATCAACCCCGCCGTGGTCAGCCGCCTCGACCCCGCCCGCTTTCTGGGCGAGCACGCCAATTTCCACAGCGGCGAGCGCTTCAGCTTCACCGTGGCGCACGCCGCCCAACTGGCCGCCCAGTGCGTGGAGCATCCCGACCCTCGCCGTTACCTCCTGCTGGTCGAAACCGGCGACGAAGTTCTCGATTATCGGCAGGCGACGGAGCACTACGCCGGCTGCCACCAGATCGTCCTCCCCGGGGGCGATCACAGCTTCACGCAATTTCCCGGATTCATCACGCAAATCCTTGAGTTCGCTGGAGTTCGTGCCGGGATATAATCCCGCGATGCACGTATTGTTCGAAGACGAAGGAAGCTTCAAGACCGGCACCCTCCTGGCCGACAACGACACGTCGTTGCAGGTCGAGATGGCGTCGGGGAAGCGCAGCAAGATCAAGGCGGCGGCGGTGCTGCTGCGGTTCGACAAGCCCGGGGCGAGCGCGCTCCTCGAGCAGGCGGAACCGCTTGCCGCCGCAATGGAACCCGAATTCCTCTGGGAGTGCGTCAATGACGGCGAGTTTTCGTTTGTGGATTTTGCCCGCGACTACTACGGCCACGACCCTGCGCCGGTCGAAGCGTCGGCGGTGCTGCTTGCCCTCCAGGCAGCGCCCATCTACTTCCATCGCAAAGGCAAGGGCCGTTTCCGCAAGGCTCCTCCCGACATTCTCGCGGCTGCTCTGGCCGGTCTTGAAAAAAAGCGTCAGCAAGCGCTCACCATCGAGGGCTGGATCGGGGAACTGAAGGCCTTCCGCCTGCCGCCGGAAATAGGCGCCTTGAGCGACGCCCTGCTCTACGCCCCCGACCGCAACAAGCCGGAAACCAAGGCCTTCGAAGCCGCCTGCGCCGACACCGGCCTTTCCGCCGCCCAACTGCTGTTCAAGTGCGGCGCCATTTCCTCGGCCTACCACCTGCACTACAGGCGATTCCTGCACGAGCAGTTTCCCAGGGGAACCGGCTTCCCCGCCCTGGAAGCCCCTGCCGCCCCCGACGACCTGCCCCGGGCCGACGTACGCGCCTTTTCCATCGACGACGCCGAGACCACCGAGATCGACGATGCCCTGTCGGTGACCCGGCTGCCCGGCATCGGCACCCGCATCGGCATCCACATCGCCGCCCCCGGCCTGGCCATAGCACACGGCTCCCCCCTGGACGGCGTGGCGCGGGCGCGCCTGTCCACCGTCTACATGCCCGGCAACAAGATCACCATGCTGCCCGACGCCGTGGTGCAGAACTACACCCTGGCCGGCGGCTGCGACTGCCCGGCGGTCTCGCTCTATCTGACGGTGAGCGAGTCCCTCGAAATCCTCAGCCACGAATCGCGCCTGGAGCGGGTGCCCATCGCCGCCAACCTGCGCCACCATGAAGTCGAACCCTGGTTCAACGCCGAGACCGTCGGCGGCCCCCTGCCCGACCAGCCCTTCAAGGACGAACTGCTGCACCTCTGGCACTTCGCCAACGCCTGCGAAGGCCGCCGCGGCAAGCCCTCGGCCACCCAGGGCATCAACGATTACAACTTCGCCATCCAGGGCGACCTGGGCAACCCCGACGCCTGCACCGTCGACATCAGCGAAAGGAAGCGCGGCAGTCCCCTGGATAAATTGGTGGCGGAGCTGATGATCGTCGCCAATGCCACCTGGGGTGGCCTGCTGGCAGAAAAGAACATCGCCTGCCTGTACCGCGCCCAGACTCAGGGCAAGGTGCGCATGACCACTTCGCCGTTGCCCCACGAGGGCCTGGGCGTGCCGCAATACGCCTGGATGACCTCGCCGCTCCGCCGCTACTGCGACCTGGTCAATCAGTGGCAACTCATCGCCTGCCTCAAGGGGGAGACGCCGGCCTTTGCCCAGAAGTCCGCCGAACTCTTCGCCGCCCTGCGCGACTTCGAACTCACCTACGCTGCCTACGCCGAGTTCCAGCGCCTGATGGAGCGCTACTGGTGCCTGCGCTGGCTGCAGCAGCGCGCAGTCACGACCCTGGTCGCCACGGTGCGCCGCGAACAACTGGTCAAGCTCGACCACCTGCCGCTGCTGTTGCGGGTCGCCTCGCTGCCCGCCGATCTCCTTCCCGGACAGCAGGTTCTCCTGGCCATCGACACCCTGGACCTGCTGGGGCCAGAGCTCACTTGCCGCTTCGTCGAAATCCTGGCCGCCCGCAACGCCGCGGAAGCGGAGGAGGACGAGGAGCAATGAGCGCCCTTCTGATCGCCTCGCCACCGCCCGCGGAGTCGCGGCGTCTGGCCCTGGCGATCGGGATTTCCCTGGCGCTGCACGCCGCGCTGCTCGCCTTGCACTTCCAGTTTCCCGAAGCCTCTCGCGCCGTGCGCGAGAAGGCCCTGGACATCATCCTGGTCAATGCCAAGTCCGCTACCAAGCCCAAGGATCCCCAGGCCCTGGCTCAGAGCAATCTGGACGGCGGGGGCAACACCGACGAAAACCGCCGCGCCAAGACTCCCCTGCCGCCGACCCGGCAGCAGACCGCCGGCAGCGACGTGGAGCAGATGCAGCGCCGGGTGCAGGAACTGGAGGCGCGTCAGCAGCAACTGTTGAGCGAGGCCCGCACCCTGAGGAGCGCCACGGTGACGCCCCCCGGCGAGGAGCGCAACACGGCCCCCAACGCCACCGGCCTCGACCTGGTCGAAGCCGCCCGGGCCATGGCCCGCCTGGAAGGCGAAATCAGCAAGTCGGTGGACGAATACAGCAAGCGGCCCCGGCGGCGCTTCATCGGCGCCCGGGCCGAGGAATACCGTTTTGCCCAGTACATCGAGGATTGGCGCCAGAAGGTCGAGCGGGTCGGCACCCTCAACTACCCGGATGCAGCCCGCGGCAAACTCTACGGCTCCCTGGTCATGACGGTCTCTATCCTGGCCGACGGCAGCGTCGCACACATCGACATCAGCCGATCCTCCGGCCACAAGGTTCTCGATGACGCCGCACGGCGCATCGTCCAGATGGCCTCCCCCTACGCCGCCTTCCCGCCGGAAATCCGCCGCGATACCGACATCCTGGATGTGACGCGCATCTGGTACTTCACTCAGGGAGACAGCCTGGAGTCCAAGGCACGATGACCGACCGTTACGCCGTTTTTGGCTCCGGCCGCTGCGCTTAACCCAGGCAACGCCCGGGTTCGCCTGCACCGAAAACTCCACCCGCTGTTAGGGAAGGAAAAGGGGGGGGGGGGGGGGGGGGGGGGGGGGGGGGGGGGGGGGGGGGGGGGGGGGGGGGGGGGGGGGGGGGGGGGGGGGGGGGGGGGGGGGGGGGGGGGGGGGGGGGGGGGGGCCCCGTATCGTTCCAGATCCCGCACAACGCCGCCCCACCCCCCCCATGACCGACCGTTACGCCGTTTTTGGCAATCCCATCGGCCACTCCAAGTCGCCGGCCATCCACGCGGCTTTCGCCGCGCAGACGCACCAAGCCATCCGCTACGAGGCCATTCTTGCCCCCCTGGACGGCTTTGCCCGTGCCGTGGGCGAATTTGCGGCCACCGGCGGCCGCGGGGCCAATGTCACGGTGCCTTTCAAGGAGGAGGCGCACCGCCTTGCCACCCGCCTTTCGCCCCGTGCCGTCCGGGCGGGGGCGGTCAATACGTTGAGCTTCGACGCCGAAGGCATCGCCGGGGACAACACCGACGGGGCCGGTCTGGTGGCCGACCTGCAGGGCAACCTGGGCTTTGCCCTGGCCGGCCGCCGCGTGCTCCTCCTGGGGGCGGGGGGCGCCGCCCGGGGCGTGGCCGGCCCCCTTCTCGACGCGGGCGTCGCGCAACTCTTCATCGCCAATCGCAACCCCGTCCGGGCCCATGAACTGGCGCGGCTCTTCTCCCCCCACGGCGAGGTTTCCGGCCACGGGCTGGGCGAAATCCGGGGCAGTTTCGACCTGGTCATCAACGCCACGGCGGCGAGCCTGGCCGGAGAATCCCTCGCCCTTCCCCCCGGCAGCTATGCCCCCGGCGCCCTGGCCTACGACATGATGTACGGCCGCGACGAGACGCCCTTCCTCCTTGCCGCCCGCGCCCTGGGCGCCGCCCGGGGGGCCGACGGCCTGGGCATGCTGGTCGAACAGGCGGCGGAGGCCTTCCTGCACTGGCGGGGCCTGCGTCCCGACACGGCTCCGGTCCTGGCCGACCTGCGCGCCCGGCTCGCCGCTGCATGAGGCGCCTGGGCCATGGGCTCAAGCTCGGCGTCCTGGGTGTCCTGGGCGTCGTCCTGATCTATCAGCTCTGGCTCCTGGGCTGGGTGCTCTTCTGGAGCCAGTTCAACCCGGGCAGCACGCGATTCATGGAAATCCGGCTGGCCGAACTGGGCCAGAAGCGCCCGGAAGCCCAGTTGCAGAAGGCCTGGGTGCCCTACGAGCGCATTTCGCCCCATCTCAAACGGGCCATCATCGCGGCCGAGGACGCCAAGTTCGTCGATCACGAAGGCTTCGACTGGGAAGGCATCCAGAAGGCCCTGGAGAAGAACCAGAAAAGGGGCCGTATCGTCGCCGGCGGATCGACCATCACCCAACAACTGGCCAAGAACCTCTTCCTCTCCCCGCAGAAGTCCATGCTGCGCAAGGCCGAGGAAGCCGTGGTGACGCTGATGATCGAATCCTGCTGGAGCAAGCGGCGCATTTTCGAGGTGTACCTCAACGTCATCGAGTGGGGGAACGGCGTTTTCGGCGCCGAGGCCGCCGCCCGCCACTATTTCGGCATTCCCGCCGCCCAGCTTGCGCCGGAACAGGCAGCGCGGCTGGCCGGCATGGTCCCCAACCCCCGCTTCTACGACCACAACCGCAATGCGCCCGGTCTCGGGCGCAAGGCAGCCATCATCCTGGCTCGCATGCCGGCCGCCGAATTGCCCTGAGCATCGGCCCGGACGCCCCTGCGCCGGTGCTAGAATTCCGGCTCCCCAGCGGCGGCGCGCCATGAGCGAAGACTCCCCCCTCACCGATACCGAAGACCTGCAGGAGCGCCTCGCCGAGGTGCAGTCCCTGCTTGCCCGGCACAAGCTGGTGGAGGATCTGGTGCATCGCCAGGAAATGCCCCAGCACGACCTGGTCGAAGGGCTGGTGCACCGCCAGAATCTGGTCGAACTGCAGAAGAAGCTGGAGCCCATGCATCCGGCCGACGTGGCCTACGTCCTGGAGGCCCTGCCGCCGGACGAGCGCCTCATCGCCTGGGATCTGGTCAAGGTCGAGCGGGAAGGGGAAATCCTGCTGGAAGTCTCGGACGCGGTCCGGGAAAGCCTCATCGACTCGATGGAGCGCACCGAACTGGTGGCTGCCGCCGAGACCCTGGACACCGATGAACTGGCCGACCTGGCCCCTGACCTGCCCCAGGAAGTCATCGCCGACGTTTTCAAGTCCCTCTCGGTGGAGGAAAGGGAGCAACTGCGCTCGGCCATGTCCTACCCCGACGATTCGGTCGGCGCCATCATGGACTTCGACATGGTCACGGTGCGCGAGGACGTGACCCTGGAAGTGGTCCTGCGCTACCTGCGCCTGTTCGACGAATTGCCCGACCACACCGACCAGCTTTTCGTGGTGGACCGGGAAGATCAGCTCAAGGGCGTGCTGCCCCTCAACATCCTGCTGGTCAATGACCCGGAGACCGAGGTCGGCACCCTGATGCAGACCGACTTCATCGAACTGGAACCCGACGATTTCGCCGAAGAAGCAGCCAAGGCCTTCGAACGCTACGATCTGGTCTCGGCACCCGTCGTCGATCCGGAAAGCAAGCTGGTCGGCCGGGTGACCGTCAATACCGTGGTGGATGTGATCCGCGAAGAGGCCGAAAGCGAACAACTGGCCCAGGCCGGCCTGAAGGAAGAGGAAGACATCTTCGCCTCGGTGTGGGATTCGGTGAAGAACCGCTGGTCCTGGCTGGCCATCAACCTGGTCACCGCCTTCGTCGCCTCCCGCGTCATCGGCGCTTTCGAAGGCTCCATCGAAAAACTGGTGGCCCTGGCCGCCCTCATGCCCATCGTCGCCGGCATCGGCGGCAATTCGGGCAACCAGACCATCACCATGATCGTGCGCGCCATCGCCATGGGCCAGGTGCAGCCCGACGCCGCCCGGCGACTGCTGCGCAAGGAACTGGGCGTCGCCCTCATCAACGGCCTGATCTGGGGCGGCCTTCTGGGCATCGCCGCCTGGTGGCTCTACGGCAGCTTGAAACTTGGCCTGGTCATGACCGCCGCCATGACCCTCAATCTCCTGCTCGCCGCCAGCGCCGGCGTCGGCATTCCCCTCCTGCGCCAACGCCTGGGCGCCGACCCGGCCGTGGGCGGCTCGGTCATGATCACCGCCCTCACCGACTCCGGCGGCTTCTTCATTTTCCTGGGGCTGGCGACACTCTTCCTAATGTGAGGCGGGGGTCACCCATTTGAGCCCGACGATGCCGGCCACGATGAGGCCGATGCACACCAGCCGGGCCACTTCCCGGGATTCGCCGAACAGGGCCATGCCCAACAGGGCCGTGCCCACAGCGCCGATGCCGGTCCATACGGCGTAGGCGGTGCCCAGGGGCAGCACCTTCAAGGACCAGCCCAGCAGCACGACGCTGGCCACCATGGCGGCCAGGGTGGCCACGCTGGGGCCGAGGCGGCTGAACCCCTCGCTGTATTTCAGGCCCACCGCCCAGCCGACTTCGCAAAGGCCGGCCAGGAACAGAACGGCCCAGGCGGTGCCGCTGCTCACTTGAAGGTGGCGAACCAGGCCTCCGCCGCCGCCACGGTGCCGGCAATGTCGGCGTCGCTGTGGGCCGCGGAGACGAAGCCCGCCTCGAAGGCCGAGGGGGCGAAGTAGTGCCCGGCGTCCAGCATGGCGTGGAAGAAGCGGTTGAAGGCTTCCTTGTCGCAAGCCAGCACGGCATCGTAGGTGGCCGGGCAGGCTTCGGCGAAGTAGAGCCCGAACATGCCGCCGACGTTCTGGGCGGCGAAGGCGACGCCGTGCTTCCTGGCGGCTGCGACCAGACCGTCGCACAGGGCCTTGGTCCTGGCGGTGAGGGCCTCGTAGAAGCCCGGCGCCTGGACCAGTTTGAGTGTGGCGAGGCCGGCGGCCACCGCCACCGGATTGCCGGAAAGCGTACCCGCCTGATACACCGGCCCCAGGGGGGCGATCTTTTCCATGATCTCCCGCTTGCCGCCGAAGGCCCCCACCGGCATGCCGCCGCCGATGACCTTGCCGAAGGTGGACAGGTCCGGCGTGATGCCAAAGTGGCCCTGGGCGCTCTTCAGGCCGACGCGGAAACCGGTCATCACCTCGTCGAAGATGAGCACGGCGCCGTGTTGGGCGGTCAGCTCACGCATGGCCCTGAGGAATTCCGGCGCCGGGGCGATGAGGTTCATGTTGCCCACCACCGGCTCGACGATCACCGCCGCGATGCGCGTGCCGTGGCCGGCGAAGGCGTCGGCCAGTTGCTGCGGGTCGTTGTACGCCAGCACCATCGTGTGCTGGGCGAGGTCGGCGGGGACGCCGCCGGAAGACGGGTTGCCGAAGGTGAGCGCCCCCGAGCCGGCCTTCACCAGAAGGCTGTCGGAATGGCCGTGGTAGCAGCCCTCGAACTTGATGAGCAGGTCGCGGCCGGTGTAGCCCCGGGCCAGGCGGATGGCGCTCATGGTGGCCTCGGTGCCGGAGGAGACCAGGCGCACCATGTCCATGGACGGCACCAGCGCGCAGAGCAGGTCGGCCATCTCCACCTCACGCTCGGTGGGGGCGCCGAAGGACAGGCCGTCGGCGGCCGCCTCGGTCACCGCCCGCAACACCTCCGGGTGGCCGTGGCCGAGGATCATGGGCCCCCAGGAGCCCACGTAGTCGGTGTACCACTTGCCGTCGGCGTCCTGCACCCGCGGCCCCTGGGCCTTCTGGAAGAAGCAGGGGGTGCCCCCCACCGAGCGGAAGGCGCGCACCGGCGAATTGACGCCGCCGGGGATGTGGCGCTGGGCGCGTTCAAAGAGTTGCTGGTTGCGGGAGCTCATGGGCGGTTTCCTCGAACAGGTGTTGATAGGCGGCTGCCCGGGCAGCAATGTCCTGGGCGGCGAAAAGATCGGTGATGACGGCCAGCAGGTCGGCGCCGGCGGCGATGACGGCCGGGGCGTTGTCCAGGGTGATGCCGCCGATGGCACAGGCGGGCGTCCCCAGTTCCTGCCGGGCGCGGGTGAAAAGTTCCAGGGGGGCAGCCTCCGCGGCGGGTTTGGTCGACGAGGGAAAGACGGCGCCGAAGGCGACGTAGTCGGCCCCCCGGGCCCGGGCTGCCAGCGCGAGGTCGTAGCGCCCATGGCAGGTGACGCCGACGATGGCGGTGGAACCCAGGCGACGGCGGGCGAAGGCGGCGTCGCCGTCCCCCTGGCCCAGATGGACGCCCGCCGCGCCCACGGCTGCGGCGAGTTCGAGGTCGTCATTGACGATCAGGGCGGCGCCGTACGCGCGGCACAGGGAAAGAAGCGCCTCGGCCCGCCGCCGGCGCTCCGGCGGCGCAGACCGCTTGTCGCGGTACTGCAGCCAGCGACAGCCCCCCAGGAGCGCCGCTTCCACTGCGACGAAAAGGCTCCCGGCGTCGGCCGACTCCGGCGTGATGGCGTAGAGGCCGCGCAGGGGAAGGACACGGCTCCCCGGCAACGGTGACGAGGCGCTCACTGGACGCCCCTCCTGTCCCTGCGGGACATCCTCCCCGAGGGAGGGTGCGCACGCCCTTCGGGCGGCCGAGCAGGCGCGCTGCGGACCGCCCTCCTGCCCCTGCCGGACATCCTCCCCGAGGGAGGGTGCGCGCACGCGCTCATGGCGCATCGGCCTCGGTGGCGGACGATCCGTCGTCCCGGGCCCAGAACAGGCGGTCCGGGACGAACTGGCCCATCCCCGGCCGGAAGGCGTTGGCCAATGTGCGCCAGGTGTAGTCCTGGGCGTCGCGCACGGCGTCCTCCAGGCTGGCACCTGAGGCGATGCAGGCGGCGATGGCCGAGGCCAGGGTGCACCCCGAACCGTGGTAGCTGCCCGGCAGGCGCTCCCAGACGTCGCGCCGCAGCAAACCGCCCTCGCCGTAGAGGCGATTGACGACCTGCAGGGTGTTTTCGTGCGTTCCGGTAATCAGCACATGCTGGGCGCCGTAGGCGATGAGGCGGCGTGCACATTCCGCGGCGTCGGGTTCGCTTTCATCGTCCCCCTCCGCCAGGCGGCGGGCTTCGGGCGCGTTGGGCGTCAGCAGCGTGGTCTGGGGCAGCAGCAGTTCCCGCAGCGCGGCGATCATGTCCTCCCCGGCCAGTTCGTCACCCCGCCCCGAAGCCAGCACGGGATCGAAAATCAGGGGCACATCCGGGTAATCGGAGACGATCTCGGCCACCGCCACCACGTTGGCCAGACTGCCCAGGACACCGATCTTGAAAGCGGCCACCGGGACATCCTCCAGCACGCGGCGCGCCTGCCGCTCCAGAATGTCGGCATCGACGGGATGGACGCTCTCGACCCCGGCGGTGTCCTGCACCGTGACGGCCGTCACGGCGGTGAGGGGGTGGCAGCCAAGACTGGCCAGGGTCAGGATGTCGGCCTGCAAGCCGGCGCCGGAGCTGGGATCGCTGGCGGCGAAAACGAGAACGAGGGGAGGCGTGGGATTCATTGCATTCGCCCGCTGGGCGTGCTGCCGGCGTGGTGCTTCCGACGCCGATTATTTAAGATTGTGCCGATTTTAGCCGAAAACCCGGGGTGACCATGACCATCGACAGCGAACTCAAGACCTGGATGTGCCTGACCTGCGGCTTCGTCTACGACGAGGCGGCAGGAATGCCCCAGGAAGGCATTCCCCCCGGAACCCGCTGGGACGACATCCCCATGAACTGGGTGTGCCCGGAGTGCGGCGCACGGAAGAGCGATTTCGAGATGGTCGCCTTGTAGCTTGCCACCGACTTGGATAGTATGACGGCACGAAAAAGAGGGCGGACGCCCACAGGGGACAAACTTGGCTGACGCGGTCAATCTGCGCGGCGTAAAGGTAATGGTGATTGACGACAGCAACACCATTCGCCGCAGCGCCGAAATCTTTCTGGTGCAGGCCGGCTGCCAGGTGGTGCTGGCAGAGGACGGGTTCGACGCCCTGGCCAAGATCGCCGACCACCAACCCAATGTCATTTTCTGCGACATCATGATGCCCCGTCTGGACGGCTACCAGACCTGCGCCCTCATCAAGAAGAACGCCCGCTTCAAAGCCACCCCGGTCATCATGTTGTCGTCCAAGGACGGCCTTTTCGACCGCGCCCGGGGCCGCATGGTCGGGTCGGACCAGTACCTCACCAAGCCCTTCACCAAGGACAGCCTGTTGCAGACCGTCGCCGGATTCGCGACGGCGGCAGGCTGAGAACCATTCAGCAACTCACGGAGCACAGCATGCCGGTCAAGCGAATTCTGGTGGTCGACGACTCGCCCACGGAACGATTCTTCATCGTCGATCTTCTGACCAAGAACGGCTACCAGGTCAGCATTGCCGAAAATGGCGAGGAAGGGATCGCCAAGGCCAAGGCGGAAAAACCCGACCTCATCCTCATGGACGTGGTCATGCCGGGCCTCAACGGCTACCAGGCCACCCGCACCCTCACCCGCGACGACGAGACCAAGGGCATCCCCGTCATCGTCTGCACCACCAAGGGACAGGAGACCGACAAGATCTGGGGTCTGCGCCAGGGTGCCCTGGATTATCTGGTCAAGCCCCTCAACGCCGACGAACTGCTGAAGAAGATCGCGGCCCTGCCCTGAGGGGCTTGAAGGAGACCCCCCCGAGTCATGAGCATTGCAGTCATTCCCGCCCTCTCTCCCCCGACCCCTCACCCGCGCTGCGGGCGAGGAGGGGCCGATTCCGGCGCCGTGCGTCTGACCTGCTGATATCCATGGCCCGTAAAACCAGCCTTCGGGAATTTCAGGAGTACCTGGCCGGGCGCCTGACCAGCGCCGCCAAGGGCAAGGGTGGGGCGTCGCTGCTCGGGATTCGGGCCGGTGCCGAGGACTGGCTGCTCGACCTCGCCGACTCCGGCGAGGTCGTCCAGATGCCGAAGCTCACCCCGGTCCCGCTCACCTGCCGCTCCTTCGCCGGACTAGCCAATATCCGGGGCAGTCTCTATTCGGTGACGGATTTTTCCCTGTTCCGCGGCGGCGATCCCACACCGCAGAATGCCAACAGCCGACTGGTCCTGGTCGGCGTCAAGCACGGCTCCAACGCGGCGATTCTGGTCGGGCGCATGCTGGGCCTCAAGAATTTGGACGATTTCACGCCCGCCGAGGCGGAGCCTGGAGCGCCCTCCTGGGCGGCCCAGCGCTTCCATGACGGCAACGGCAAGCTCTGGCGCAAGCTCTCCGTCCGCGACCTGCTGGGCGACGAGAATTTCATGAACGTAGGCGTCTGAGTACACACACCAAGCGTTACAGCGGAGGAAGACGATGGCTTTCAGCTTCAAATTGCCGACCCTGGGCCGGGGCAACACCAACCCCCCTACCGAGCAGATGACCGTCTCGGAGGTGATGGGCGCCGGTGCAGGCCGCCGTGGCGCAGCCAGGGGGATTCCCCTGCCCGGCTTCCTCGCCGACAGACCGGTGGCCCAGCAGATCAAGATACTCGGCGGCGTCTTCGTCGCCACGCTGCTGGCCATCATCGTTCTGGTTCTTCTGGACAACAACCGCGCGGCCAACGGCACAGCCTACGTGACCGCCGCCGGCGAAATGCGCATGCTGTCCCAGCGGCTGGCCAAGGCCTCGTCCCTGGCCCTGCAGGGCAACCCCGCGGCCTTTGCCCAGTTGAAGGACTCCAAGGACACTTTCGCCACCCTGCTGGATCGCCTGAGCAACGGGGGCACCATCGGCGAAACCAGCGTTCCGGCGTCGCCGGGTTCCGTCCAGACCGAAATCCAGGCCCTGGCAGCCCTTTGGGGCGAGACCGAGAAAAACGCCACCGCGGTGATCGCCCAGGAAAAGAACCTGATCAATCTGGGCAAGGACGTGGCGACCATCGACGCCAAGAATCCGCAACTGCTGGACATTTCCGAACAGGTCGCCGCCCTCAAGCTGCAGAACGCCACGGGCGCCCGGGAAATCGCCGCGGCGAACCAGCTCGTGATGCTCACGCAACGCATCGCCAAGAACGCCTCCGCCATGTTGGTGGGCGACGTGATCAACCCGGAAGTGGCCTTCCTTCTCGGCAAGGACACCAACGCCTTCCGCGACCTGCTGGCCGGGCTCCAGAAGGGCAGCGAGTCCCTGCGCCTTTCCGCGGCCAACGACGCCGACACCAAGGAAAAGCTTGCCGCCCTGGAAGCCGCCTTCAAGGATTACCAGGGTGCGGTCGGCAACATCCTGGGCAATATGCAGCCCCTGGTCCTCTCCAAGCAGGCCGGCTCGCGCATCTTCCGCGAGAGCGACGACCTCCTCAAGGCGACCGACGCCCTGGCCGAGGGCTATCAGCGCGACCTGTCGTCCCGTGGGATGTACCTTTCCTTCCTCGTCGTCCTTGTGGTGCTCGCCCTGGCCAGCCTTTATTTCCTCGCCCGGGCCTACCTCGCCGATACCGAGCACCGGGCCGACCAAGCCGAGCGCCAGCGTCAGTCGTCGGAACAGATGAACCACGACAACCAGGAAGCCATCCTGCGCCTCATGAACGAACTGGGCGACCTGGCGGACGGCGACCTCACCGTCACCGCCACCGTGAGCGAGAACATCACCGGCGCCATCGCCGACTCGATCAACTACACCATCGAGGAACTGCGCGTCCTGGTCGGCCGGATCAACGACGCCGCCACCCGGGTGACGGCCGCCACCGAAATCGCCCGCCGCACCTCGAACGAACTGCTCTCCGCCGCCGAACAGCAATCCAAGGAAATTCAGGAAGCCGGCGACTCGGCGCTGTCCATGGCGCGCTCCATGAACGAAGTGTCCGGCAACGCCGGGCAGTCGGCCCAGGTGGCCCGGCAATCGCTCTCCGCTGCGGAAAAGGGTGCCGTTGCCGTGCAGGACTCCATCAAGGGCATGAACGAAATCCGCGAGCAAATCCAGGAAACCTCGAAGCGCATCAAGCGCCTGGGTGAATCGTCGCAGGAGATCGGTGAAATCGTGGAACTGATTTCCGACATTACCGAACAGACCAACGTGCTGGCCTTGAACGCCGCCATCCAGGCCGCCTCCGCCGGTGAGGCGGGACGGGGCTTCACGGTGGTGGCTGAAGAAGTGCAGCGCCTGGCCGAACGCTCGGCCGAGGCGACGAAGCAGATCGCAGCCATCGTCAAGACCATTCAGACCGACACCCAGGACGCCGTTTCCGCCATGGAGCAATCGACCCAGGGCGTGGTCGAAGGAGCCAAACTTTCCGACGCTGCCGGTCAGGCCCTGGCGGAAATTGGCGAGGTTTCGCGCAACCTTGCCGGCCTGATCGAAAGCATTTCGTCCTCGACCCAACAACAGGCCGATTCCGCCACCAGCGTTGCACGCCGCATGCAGGACATCCTGCGCGTCACCGAGCAGACCACCGCCGGTACGCAGAAAACCGCCGAAGCGGTAGACGAACTCACCAGCCTGGCCCACGAACTCAAGGGCTCCGTCGCCGGCTTCAAGGTGGACTGAACCGGGATCTGAACCCCTATGAACGCTGCCACAGAATTCGACCTGGGCCCCCTGACCTGGGTCAAGGGCGAAATCGATCTCGCCCTCGAGCGGGCCGACGAAGCGCTGCGCCAGTACGGCAGCACTGGCGACGGAACCCAGTTGAAATATTGCCGCACCCATGTACACCAGGTGCATGGCGCGCTGGCCATCGTCGGGCTGGACGGAGTCACCCAGGTCACTGAATCCCTGGAGGGCCTGCTTCAGGGCATCGAGGAAGGCAGCCTCACCCCGTCGGCCGAACGCACCGCCGCCGTCTCCGCAGCCACCACGGCCCTGCGGCAATACCTGGACGATCTCCTGGCCGGGGAACCGAATCAACCCCTGCGTCTGCTCCCGGTCTACCGCAAGTTGGCCGAGGCCCGCGGACAAGCCGCGGCCCGGGCCACGGACCTCTTCCATCCCGACCTGTCGGCCCGGCCCCCCAAGCGTGCCGCCGGCGCCAAGCTGACCCCGGAAGAACTCACCAAGCTGATCAGATCCGAGCGCACCCGTTTCCAAAAGGGCCTGCTCACCTGGCTGCGCAACCCGGCCGCCGCGGCCTCCGGTCTCGAGCAGATGCGCCAGGCCCTCAACACCATCGAAGCGACCCAGGAGACACCGGCCCATCGTGCCTTCTGGTGGGTATCGGTGGCCTTCCTCGAAGCCCTGGCCGACGGTGCTGTCGCCTCCGAAATGGAGGCCCGCCAGCTCTGCGGCCGCATCGACCTCCAGATCCGTCGTCTCCTCGAAGGCTCGCGCAATGTCGCCGAACGCCTCATGCGCGACGCCCTCTATTACGTCGCCAAGGCCCCTGCGGAGAACGGCGACGTCGCCCGCGCCGTGCGTTCCGGCTTTGGCCTGGACAGCCTCGTGCCCGCGGCAGAGATGTCCTCGGCCGCCGCGCCCCAGGAAGCCCATTTGCGCAAGCTGCGGGAATCCATCATCGCCGCCGAAGAAGCCTGGAACAAATTCTGCGCCGGCAGCGCGGGAATGCTGGCTCCCTTCGCCGAATCCTCGCGCCAGGCAGCGACCCTCACGGCAGAAGTCGGCCACACCGATTTGAAGCGCCTCGGCCAAGGGCTCGCCGCCATCGCCAACTGGCTGGCGGAAGACCCCAAGCGCCATGGCGAAGGCGTTGCCATGGAGGTGGCGACCGCCATCCTGCTGTTGCAGAACGCCCAGGAAAACTTCCGCCGCCTGGGAACCGATTTCGCCCAGCAGGTCGACCTCATGGTCGCCCGGCTCCACGCCTGCATCGCCGGCCGCCCGGCCGATACGGACGAAGCGATTCCGCTCCTCGACGAAATGACTCGCCGGGCCCAGGAAAAACTCCTGATCGCCCAGGTCGCCCGGGAAATCCAGAGCAATCTGGCCCAGATCGAACAGGCCCTGGACACCTTCTTCCGCGCCCCCGACAGCGGCGCCGGTCTTGCCGCCCTGGACAACCCCCTGAACCAGGTTTATGGCGCCCTGACCATCCTGGGCCACGACGGCGCGCTGGAGACACTCTCCCGCTGCCGTGCCCAGATCGAGCACTTCGCGGCCCCCGACTACCAGGCCAATCAGTCCGATTTCGAGGCGGTGGCCGAAGAACTCTCGATGCTGGGTTTCTTCATCGATTCCCTGCAACACGGAGCGGCCGATTACGGACAGTTCATCCGCAAATTGCTGGGCGAATCCGCGGCGGCCCAGGAAGAGTCCGAAAGCGCAGCGGACGACGACACGGCCCCGGCCCCCTCGGTCGAGCAACAACTGGAACAGCAGCGCAAGGATGCCCAGGCGCTCATGGTGGCCCTGCGCGACGCCCCCGCCGACGCCCAGTTGCGGGACGAACTCAAGCAGAACCTGCAAGCCATCCAGAAGGATGCCGACCTGGTGGCGGATCACCAGTTGGGCGAAACCGCCAAGGCGGCCCTCTCGGCTCTGGAAACCGGCACCTTCGACCCGGTCGCCACCAATTTGCGCCCCACGGCGGCCGAAGCGCCCGCCCCGTCGGCCGAAACACTCCAGCTCGCCCAGTCCAGCCACGAGGAAATCGACGCCGAACTCCTGGACATCTTCCTCGAAGAAGCCAAGGAGGTGCTGCTCACCATGGCAGGGCAGTACGAGGCCCTGGAGTCCAACCCCCACGATGGCGAAGCTCTGACCACCCTGCGCCGCTCTTCCCACACCCTCAAAGGCAGTGGCCGCATGGTGGGTTTGAAGGATCTGGGCGAAGCCGCCTGGGCCATCGAGCAGACACTCAATCTCTGGTTGCGTCAGGAACTGCCGGTCACGCCGGACCTCCTCAGCCTGTTGCAGCAGAGTTGCGAAGTCTTCGGCGCCTGGGTGGGCCACCTGGAAAATCCCTCCGTCCCGGCCCCCGACCCGCGCGCCATGGTCGCCCTTGCCGAGCGCCTGCGGGACTCCGGCGACACGGCGGCGGCCCCGACACCCTCGCCTTCGCCTGCGAGCGCCCAGGTCATCCAGCTTCCCACCGCCAGCGCCCCCATTCCGGCACCGTCCGAGATCGTCGACATCCCGGACATCGAACCCCTTGAGCCCATCGAGGCCAATTTCAACGACATCGTCCCCGAACTGGGCACGGCCTCGAATCTGGCCATGGAATTCTCCCTGGACGCCGTGGACACCGCAGCCGTTGAAGGCAGCGACGCCTACGACCCGGCGGCGACCCAGGTCAATCCGAACCTCCCTCCGAGCCCGGCCGCCTCAGTGCCCGGTTTCGAAGACCTGGGCGCCTTCGTGGGGGCCGACACCCTGGTCTCCCCCTTCTTCGCCCGGGAGCACGAGGAATTCGCCCCTCCGCCGGAGGAGCCCTTGGTCGCGCCGCAGCCCGCCCTGCCCCTCGCACCGGAGCCCCCCCCGGCCCGGCAGGAGGCCCCTCCTGAACCGGAGCCGCCGCCCCGCGCCGAGGCGCCCGCGCCTGCCCCCTCCTTTGAGGATATGGGGAGCTTCGTTGGTGCCGAAACCCTGGTCGCACCTTTCTTTGGCCGCGAGAGCGAAGAATTCGCGCCTCCGCCCGAAACGCCGATCTTTGCGCCCCCGCCCTTCGCAGCGCCCAGCGAAGGCCCCGCTGCGCCCGCCGAGGCCCCGGTGCTCGCCACTCCCGACGCGCGTCCGGAGCCTCCCGCCCCGGCGCCGACGCCTCCTGCTGATCCCTTCGACGACCTGGGCGCCTTCGTCGGTGCCGACACCCAGGTTGCCCCCTTCTTCGCCGCCGAGTCCCCAGAGGAGGTGCGCCCCGGGGCGCACATCTTTCCCGATACTCTCGAGACCGCTGAAGAAGACACCGGACTGACGGCCACCCTGGTCGAGCCGGTCATGGCCGACCAGGACGAAGCGCCCCCGACAGGCGAACCCGAAGCCGGCCGGCTGCCCGACACCGTCGTCGAGCCGGCCGCCTTCGGCCTCGGCCACGCGGAGGTGGAAGTTGCCTTCGCAGCCGAGCCCGAGATCCCGCCGGCGGCCTGCGCAACTGCCTCTTCCGGGGGTCCCTTCGACGCCGAAAGCACCTGGTTCGCCTCCCCCCCCGGGGATGAAGTGGCCCCGGCAGCAGAAGCCGAGGGAGGCCACCTGGCCGAAACCGTCGTCGATCCCGGGGCCTTTTCCTTCGACGAGTCGAGTTTCGCGGTTTCCTTCGAACCCGAGCCGGCCCCCGAACCCGAGCCGCCCCCCGAGCCCGTCCCAGCCCTCTCCGCCGCAGCACCAGCGGAGCCCGAACCGCTGACCGTCTGCCCATCACCGGCGGGCGACGATGCCCCGCCGGCCCCGGAGGCCGCACCGGAAGCCCCGCCCCCCACCCTGTTCGATATTTTCCGGGAGGAAGCCCGGGGGCATCTCGACACCCTGCACGCCAGCCTCGCGGATTTGGCTGCCCATCCCTCTGCCCCGACCACCTTCGAGATGACCCGGGCCGCCCACACCTTGGGCGGCATTGCCGCCACGGTCGGCCTGCATCCCATCCACCATCTGGCCGTCGCCCTGGAGCATGCCCTCCTGCGGCGCGACACCAGCGCCCGCCCCGACAGCATCGCGGGCCTGGAGACCGTGCGGCAGGCGATCCTGGGCCTGGAGGACATGTTTGGCACCCTGGGCGACGAGCGGGGTCCCGCGCCGCTGCCCACCGTCGTTCAGGCCCTGGACGAGATATTCCCGCCCCCTGGACCCGCGCCCGAGCCTCCTGCCGCCGAGGAAGCCGCCGAGCCTCTGGCCGAAATCCCGCCCGAGGCTGTCGCTTTGCCGAGCGAGTCCGTCGAGGAAGCCGCAGCTCCGGCGCCGGAGCTGGAAATGCCCCGGCTCAAGGACGAACTCGACGACCAGTTGCTGCCCATCTTCCTCGAGGAAGCCCAGGAACTGGTGCGCGGCTTCAATGAGCAGATCGCCGCCTGGCGTGGCCAGCCGGGAGACGGCGCGGCGCCGCGGGCGCTGGCCCGCCATCTCCATACCTTCAAGGGCAGCGCCCGCATGGCCGGCGCCATGAACCTGGGCGAACTGACCCACCGCCTGGAGACCCGGGTGGAGGAAATCCTGCGGGGTGGAAGCGGCAGTCCGGCCCAGATCGATGAAGTCGAAGGCGGTTGCGACACCCTGGTTCTCTTCCTCGACCGTCTCCAGGGCGGGGAACTGCCCGTGCTCTTCCCGGAGGCGGCGCCGGTGGCTGCGGTGGAGCAGGCCGCTCCCGCCGCCCCGGCCGCAGAAGTTGCTCAAAGAGTCGCGGCGACGACCGTGGCGGTCAAGGACGCTCCCCATCCCGAGGGAGAGCACGAGGCCGCCGACCGGCGTGCCACCCTGCGGGTCCGGGCCGAGCTGGTGGACCGGCTGGTTAACGAAGCCGGCGAACTGTCCATCGCCCGGGCGCGCATCGAAGGCGAAATGCGCGGCCTCAAGTCCTCGCTCCTGGACCTGACCGAAAACGTCATTCGTTTGCGGCGGCAGTTGCGCGACATCGAGATCCAGGCGGAAACGCAAATCCAGGCCCGGGTTGCCCAGGCCCACGACGGCCAGGCCGAATTCGACCCCCTGGAACTCGACCGCTTCACCCGCTTCCAGGAACTCACCCGCTTCATGGCCGAATCGGTCAATGACGTGGCGACGGTGCAGCAGAACCTGCTCAAGAACCTGGACGACGCCAACGCCGCCCTGCTCGCCCAGGCCCGCCTCAACCGGGGCCTGCAACAGGAACTGATGGGCGTGCGCATGCTGCCCTTCGCCAGCCAGGCGGAGCGGCTCTACCGCATCGTGCGACAGACCTCCAAGGAACTCGGCAAGAGGGCCAACCTGGACATCCGGGGCGGTCAGGTGGAAATCGACCGCTCCGTCCTGGACAAGATGCTCGCTCCCCTGGAGCACATGCTGCGCAACGCGGTCACCCACGGCATCGAGACCCGTGCCGAACGCAGCGACCAGGGCAAGGGGGACATCGGCGAAATCACCCTGGCGCTGCGCCAGGAAGGCAACGAAATCATCATCGCCATGAGCGACGACGGCCGTGGCCTGGACGCCGGGCGTATCCGTGCCAAGGCGGAATCCCTGGGTTTCCTGACCCCGGGAGAGGAGGCCGACGACGCCCGCGTGTTCGACTTCATCTTCCAGCCCGGTTTCTCCACCGCCGGCGAGGTGACCCAGATCGCCGGCCGCGGGGTCGGCATGGACGTGGTCAAGACCGAAGTCGCCAGCCTGGGCGGCCGCATCGAAATTGCCACGACACCGGGCCAGGGGACGACCTTCCGTCTCTACCTGCCCCTCACCCTGGCGGTAACTCAGACCCTGCTGGTACGCACAGGCAGCAGCCTCTACGCCGTGCCCTCGACCATGATCGAGCAGGTTCTGGAAATGAAGGAAAAGGATCTGGCCGCCCTGCGCGACAAGGGTGAGGCCGAGTGGCATGGCAACCGCTACCCCTTCCATTTCCTGCCCCATCTGCTGGGCGAATCCGGCGCCCTGCCGGAAAGCCATCGCCGCTACTGGGTCATCCTGACCCGCTCCGGCGCCCAGCGTGCCGCCGTACAGGTGGACGAGTTGAAGGGCAACCAGGAAGTCGTGGTCAAGCACATCGGCGCCCAACTCGCCCGGGTGGTCGGCATCGACGGGGCCACGGTGTTGGGTGACGGTCAGGTGGTGCTCATTCTCAATCCGGTAGCCCTGGCCAACCGCGCCCTGAGTCTCAGCCTCCCGGCAGGAACCCCGGTCTCCGCAGCCCCCGTCGCCGCGGCACCGACCACCCTGCCTACCGTGCTGGTAGTCGACGATTCCCTCACCGTGCGCAAGATCACCGGCCGCCTGCTGGCCCGCGAGGGCTATCAGGTGGTCACCGCCAAGGATGGCGTCGATGCCCTTGAGCAACTGCAGGAGATCGTGCCGGACGTGATCCTGTCAGATATCGAAATGCCCCGCATGGATGGCTTCGAACTGGTGCGCAACATTCGCGCCGACGCCCAGTGGAAGACGGTGCCCATCATCATGATCACCTCCCGCACGGCAGACAAACACCGCAACTACGCCCAGGAGATTGGCGCTGACCACTACCTGGGCAAGCCCTACGACGAAGAGGAACTGCTCGGCCTCATCGCCCGCTACACCCGCGCCCCGCGCTGATTCTCAGGCGTTCAGACGCCCTGGTAGCGGGCCAGGGTGCGCAGGCGGGCAGCCGCGTGGTCCACCAGGGGGAGCGGGTAATCCCGCCCGATGGTCACCCCGGCGGCTGCCTGCTCCGCAGGCGACATGCGCCAAGGCGCGTGCAGATGGCGCAGGGGCACCCGCTCTAGTTCCGGCACGTAACGGCGGATGAAACGTCCCTCGGGGTCGAAGCGCTGCGACTGGGTCACCGGATTGAAGATGCGGAACCAGGGCTGCGCGTCGCAGCCCGTGGACGCCGCCCACTGCCAGCCGCCGTTGTTGGCGGCCAGATCGAAGTCGTTCAGGCTGGCGGCGAAGTGCGCCTCACCCAGGCGCCAGTCGAGTCCCAGGGTCTTGCATAGAAAGGAAGCCGTCACCATGCGCAGGCGGTTGTGCTGGTAGCCGCTGCGAGCCAACTGCCGCATGCCGGCGTCCACCAGGGGGTAGCCGGTGCGACCCGCCTTCCACGCCTCGAACCCCTGCGGCCAGTCGTCCCAGACCAGACGGTCGAATTCGGGCCGGAAGGCGCCACGCGCGGCGTGGGGAAAATGGTCGAGGATCATGAAGAAGAAATCCCGCCAGGCCAGTTCCCGCAGCCAGGTTTCCGCCCCCCCGCCGCCCGCGCCGAGGGCAGCGGTGGCCACCTCGCGTAGCGAGAGCGTGCCAAAGCGCAGATGGACCGACAGATAGGAGACTCCCTTTACGGCGGGAAAGTCCCGCGCCTCGGCGTAGCGCGCCAGGCGCGGACGAAAGTCCTCCCAGGCCGCCCGGGCGCCGGACATGCCGCAACGGATGCCCAGGGCCGCCAGATCGGTGGTCACGAATCCGAGTTCGGCCAGCCCGGGGATTCCTGCTGCCGCGGCGCTCCTCACCAGCCTGGGCTCGCCCCCGCAGAGTGCAAGGCCTTCTTGGGCCAGGCGTGCCCGCCAGACCCGTCCGTAGGGCGTGAAGACCGTGTAGGGCCGCCCGGCCTGGCTGAGAATCTCGTCGCCGTCGAAGAGCACCTGATCCTTGAAGTCGCGGAAGGCGATGCCGGAGCGGCACAACTCCGCTGCCACCGCAGCATCGCGAGCCTTGGCCGCGGGCTCGTAGTCCCGGTTGGCGAACACGGCCGCCACACCCAGTTCCCGCGCCAGAAGGGGAATTTCCTCCTGCGCCCGCCCCTGGCGCACGATGAGGCCACCGCCCCGAGCGCGCAACGCGGCATCGAGTTCCACCAGGGAGTCGCGCAGGTAATGCACGCGCCGGTCGGTGCGTGAAGGCAGGGCATCGAGGATGTCCCGGTCGAACACGAAGGCGCAATGAACCTGCCCGGCCCCGGTCGCGGCCGCCAGGGCTGCGTGGTCGTAGTCGCGCAGGTCACGGCGGAACCAGACCAGAACCGATGTCAAAGTCTCAGGCTTCACCGCCCGCCCCTCTCGCCACCCCGCAGCTCAAGTCCGCCAAAGCCTCCCTGGAACCAGCATTTCGCCATGATCTCGTGCCCGAATGAACAATCCCGGATTAGAATTCCCGCCATGGATAGCGTCAATCTGACCGACAATTTCCTCATCGCCATGCCGGCGATGGAGGATCGCTACTTTGCCCACAGCCTCGTTTATATCTGCGAGCACAACGCCAACGGCGCCCTGGGCATTATCGTCAATCGGCCCATCGACATGACCCTGGCCGGGCTGTTCGAGAAAATCGACCTTCCCTTCGGGCCGGACGACCTGGGGGACTCACCGGTGTACTTCGGCGGGCCGGTCCAGCTCGACCGCGGCTTCGTCCTGCACCGGCCCCTGGGGAGTTGGCAATCGACCCTGGCCGTCAATGAGGAAGTAGGGCTCACCAGTTCCCGTGACATCCTGGCCCATGTGGGCAACGCCGGTCAGCCGCGGGAAATCATCGTCACCCTGGGCTACGCCGGTTGGGGCGCCGGCCAGCTTGAGGACGAACTGGCCAAGAACGCCTGGCTGACGGTAGCCGCCCGTTCATCCATTCTTTTCGACCTGCCCCCCGAGGAACGCCTGCCGGCGGCCATGCAGAACCTGGGCGTCAGCTTCTCGCAGCTTTCCGACGTCGCGGGTCACGCCTAGCTGTGAGTCAGATGGGTTCAGTTATGTTTGGCAAGCCCCGCATCCCCGCTCGCTTTGTCGCTCACCCTCGCCATGGTTTCGGCTATGGCTGCGGTGCGCGTCTGGCCAGGCGAGCGCATCCCCCGCTTCCCTATTGTTCCGCAAGCTGCGGTGCAGGCGGCTAGTGCCCACCGTGCTGGCTTTCGATTTTGGGGAGAAGCGCATCGGCGTCGCGGTGGGGGAGACTCTCCTGGCCCAGGCCCATCCCCTTACCGTGATCGCGACGGGCGACCGGGAGCGGCGCTGGCAGGCCATTGCAGCCCTGGTGGCCGAGTGGCAGCCCGTCCGTCTGGTGGTCGGCCTGCCCACTCACGTCGACGGCACGGCCCACGCCATGACCGAGAGGTGCCGCCGCTTTGGCGACAGCCTGCGCCGACGCCATGCCCTGCCGGTGGATTTCGCCGACGAGCGCCTGTCTTCTTTGGACGCGCAATCGCGCCTGCGGGAGACGGGACGCAACGCCCGGTCCGCCAAGGGCGTGCTCGACGCCGTCGCCGCCCAATTGATTCTGCAAACCTGGTTCGAGTGCCACGCCAATGATCTCTCTTCCCCTGCCTGACGCCGAGGCCCAATGCCGCCTCCTGGCCGAGGCCCTGCGCCCGCGCCTGGCCTGCAATCCCGCCCTGGTGGGCATCCACAGTGGCGGCGCCTGGATCGCCGAGAGGCTGCGGGAAATCCTGGGCATCGGCGAGGGCATCGGCCTCATCGACGTCTCTTTCTACCGCGACGATTTTGCCGCCAAGGGGCTCCATCCGCAGGTGCGTCCGACGGACATCCCCTTCGACGTTGAGAATCGCCACCTCATCCTGGTGGACGACGTGCTCTACACCGGCCGCACCACCCGGGCCGCCCTCAACGAGTTGTTCGACTACGGCCGCCCGGCCTCGGTGGAACTCGCCGTCCTGGCCGACCGGGGCGAGCGGGAACTGCCCATCGCCCCCACCTACTGCCCCTGGACCCTCAGCCTGGCCGCCGGAGAAAGCCTCACCCTGGCCCAGGACGATACCGGCCGCCTCTTCTGGAGGCTGGAGCATGCGTAATCCCCAGCTCAACGCCAACGGCGAACTGACCCACCTCCTCTCCATCGAGGGCCTCCCGCGGGAGGTGGTGACCCACATCCTCGACACCGCAGCCTCGTTCATGGAGGTTTCCGAGCGGGAGGTGAAGAAGGTTCCCCTGCTGCGCGGAAAGAGCGTCTTCAACCTGTTTTTCGAGAACTCGACCCGCACCCGCACCACCTTCGAAATCGCGGCCAAGCGCCTGTCGGCCGACGTCATCAACCTGGACATCGGCCGCTCCTCGACGGCCAAGGGCGAGACGCTGCTCGACACCATCGACAACCTGTGCGCCATGCACGCCAACCTGTTCGTCGTGCGCCACAGCGCCAGCGGCGCCCCCTATCTCATCGCCGAGCACCTGACCCGGGTGGGTCGCGAGGACATCCACGTCGTCAATGCCGGCGACGGGCGCCACGCCCACCCCACCCAGGGCCTGCTCGACATGTACACCATCCGCCACTACAAGAAGGATTTCAGCAATCTGACGGTGGCCATCGTGGGCGACATCCTGCACTCCCGGGTGGCCCGTTCCGACATCCACGCCCTCACCACCCTGGGGGTGCCCGAAGTGCGCGCCATCGGCCCCCAGACGCTGCTCCCGGGCCACCTGGACCGCATGGGCGTGCATGTCTTTCACGACATGGCCGAAGGCCTCAAGGGCTGTGACGTGGTCATCATGCTGCGTCTCCAGAATGAACGCATGAACGGCGCCCTCCTGCCTTCCGCGGGGGAGTACTTCCGCCTCTACGGCCTCACCCCGGACAAGCTGGCCCGGGCCAAGGATGACGCCATCGTCATGCACCCGGGGCCCATGAACCGGGGCGTGGAAATCCACTCCGTCGTCGCCGACGGGCCCCAGGCGGTCATCCTGCCCCAGGTGACCTTCGGCATCGCCGTGCGCATGGCGGTCATGAGCATCGTCGCAGGGAATTGACATGGAACGCATCGCCATCACCAACGGCCGCCTCATCGATCCCCGCAACGGCATCGACCGGCCGGCCAGCCTCTACCTCGCCGCGGGACGCGTGGTCGCCGTCGGCACCGCCCCGGCGGATTTCAGCGCCGACCGGGTGATCGACGCGGCCGGAGCCGTCGTCTGTCCCGGCTTCATCGACCTCGGCGCCCGGCTGAACAGCATCGAGGCGGAACTCGCCGCCGCCGTCGCCGGGGGCGTGACTTCGGTGGTCGTCCCCCCGGACGCCGACCCACCCCTAGACGAACCCGAACTCGCCGACCGCCTGGTGCACCGCGCCGCCGACATCGGCAAGGCCCGGGTACTCCCCCTGGGTGCCCTCACCCTGGGCCTCGACGGCGAGCGCCTGGCGGAACTCGCCGGGCTTGCCCGGGCCGGCTGCGTCGCCTTCTCCCAGGCCAACCGGCCGGTGGTCGACACCGAGGCCCTGTTGCGCGCCCTGGAGTACGCGGCCACCTTCGGCTACGCCGTCTGGCTGCGGCCCCAGGATCATTGGTTGTCCCGCAACGGCAACGCCCACGCCGGCGAAGTGGCCAGCCGCCTGGGCCTGGCGGGCATCCCGGTCAGCGCGGAAACCATCGCCATCGCCACCCTGGTGCAACTGGCCCGGGACACCGGGGTGCGGCTCCACCTGACCCGCCTCTCGTCGGGGGCCGGCGTGCGTCAGGTCGAGGCGGCCCGGGCAGAGGGCCTGGCCGTCACCGCCGACGTCGGCGTGCATCACCTGCACCTGACGGAAAACGATATCGGCTACTTTGACAGCCAGGCCCGCTTCGACCCGCCGCTGCGCACCCAGGCCGACCGCGAGGCCCTTTCCGCCGCTGCCGCCCGCGGGGTGGTCGCCATTTGCTCCGACCACACGCCGGTGGGCGCCGACGACAAGTTGCTGCCCTTCGGGGAGGCGAAACCCGGCGCCACCGGTCTCGAACTCCTGCTGCCCCTCACCCTCAAGTGGGCCGCCCGGGCCGGCGTCGATCTCGCCACCGCCCTGGCCCGCATCACCACCGATCCGGCGGCCGTGCTGGGCAGCGACCGCGGCCACCTGGCCATCGGCGCCCCGGCCGACGTGTGCATATTCGATCCCGACGCCGTGTGGCAGGTCCAGCCCCAGAACCTCAGGAGCAAGGGCAAGAACACGCCTTTCCTGGGCTACGAGGTACAAGGCCGGGTGCGAACCACCCTGGTGGACGGCGCGCTACGCTGAGCGCTCCCCACCGCGAACGGGGTCACCGACCCGGTTCCGTACCCAGAAGACGTTCCAGGATGAGCGCACCGGGAAGTATCACCGCCACCCGCTTCTGGCGTGAGGATTCGCCGCTCTTCAGCGTCAAGGCAGTCCGGGGCAGGCCCAGCCGCTCCGCAAGGTAGGCCAGGAGTTCCGCGTTCGCCTTGCCGTCCACCGGCGGGGCGGCAAGGCGAACCTTGAGTGCCTCGCCGTGTTCACCGACGATTTCGGTCTTTTTCGCACCCGGTTGCACGTGCAGGCGCAGCACCACCGCCGCACCATCGGCCTGGAGCCAGGCGGGAATCCTGGCGGCGGGCACGGGGTCGGGCGGACGCCTGGTCACAGGAGCATCAGCACGACTTGCGCGAGCAGAATCGCCACCAGGGGGGAGAGGTCTATCCCGGAGAAGGTCGGCAGCACTTTGCGGATGGGCGCCAGGAAGGGTCGCGTCAGTTGATTGGCGGGGCCGGCCAGGGGCGAATAGGGATTGACCCAGGACAGGACGGCCTGGACGATGAGGACGCCGATGAGCAGATAGACGGCGAGCCGCAAGGTGCCGCGCAGCGCCGCCCACAGAATGGCGAGGACGAGATCCAGGCCGTCGCCGGGCAGCACGCGACCCAGGAGCCCGAAGAGGAGACCGGCAACCAGGGCCTGGAGCGCCAGGGCGGCGACCAGACTGGCCAGATCCAGCCCGAAGAGGCCTGGAATCACCCGGCGCAGGGGACGCACCGCCCAATCGGTGAGGGTGACGACGAAATGGCCCACGGGGCCGGAGAAGCTCACCCGGAAGGCCTGCATGGCGAAGCGCAGAAGAAAGAGTGCCCCAAAGAAGCCCGCCAGGGCATCGGCCAAAAAGACAAGAATCTGGGCGGCGAGGTTCATTCCGCCCCCAGAAGGTCGCCGAGCTCCCGCCCCCGGGCAGCAGCAGCCCGCGCACCCGCCAAAATGCCGGCCTTGACGCCGGCCTCCGCCATGACGCGCAGGGCCGCTTCGGTGGTGCCGCCCTTGGAGGTCACGCGCTCGCGCAGGGTCGCTGCCGAAACGTCGGATTGGGCCGCGAGCCGCGCCGCCCCCAGAACGGTTTCGATGGCCAGACGCGCGGCATCGTCCGCGTCGAAGCCTTGCTCCCGCGCCGCCTCCTGCAGGGCTTCGATGAAGAGAAAAACGTAGGCCGGTCCGCTGCCGGAAACGGCGGTGACGCCGTCCATGCGCGCCTCGTCGTCCACCCACAGGGTGCTGCCGACGCTCTTCATGACGCGCTCCGCCGCCAGACGGCCGACTTCATCCACCTCGGGCAGGGCAACCAGCCCCGTGACGCCGGCGCCGATTAGCGCCGGGGTGTTGGGCATGGTCCGCACCAGCCGCCGGTAGCCTCCCAACCAGCGCGAAAGGGTCTCCAGGCGCAGGCCGGCAGCGATGCTGAGCACCAGTTGTTCGTGCAGATGCCGCTTCAACGGCTGGATGGCCTCCCGCATCTGCTGCGGCTTGACGGCCAGGACGACGAGGTCCGCCGCCCAGGTCCGGGGCTCCGCTTCGCCAAGACAGCTCACTCCGTAGTTGCGACGCAAGGCCTCGCGGTTGTCGGCATTGAGCTCGACGACCCGGATGTCTTCGGCGGCAAAGCCCTGGTCCAGCATGCCGCCGATGAGGGCATTGGCCATATTGCCGCCGCCCAGGAAAGTGATCTTCATGGTTCAAATCTCCGGTTGGATGGCCCCGCTGCGCCCCCCCCGGCGGGGGAGCGCCAGGCACGAGACCCCAGGGCGCAGGCGTGGATCATCAATTTCTTTGGCCGAAAATCGCCGTGCCGATGCGTACCAGGGTGGCGCCTTCGGCCACGGCCGCTTCCAGATCCTGGGACATGCCCATGGACAGGGTATCCAGTTCCAGGCCCCGCTCGCGCAGCGTGGCGAAGAGGCCTCTGAGAACGGCAAATTGCGCCCGCTGCCGGACCCCATCGTCGCTGGGCTCCGGAATGGCCATCAGGCCCCGCAGGCGGAGTCCGGGCAGGGCAGCCACGCGGCGACAGAGGACCTCGGCCTCCTCCGGCGCACAGCCGCTCTTGCTGGCCTCGCCGGAGACATTGACCTGGACGCAGGCCTGGAGCGCCAGCAGGGACGCGGGCCGCTGGGCGGAGAGCCGCTCCGCCACCCGCAGGCGGTCGATGGAATGAACCCAGGCGCAACGCTCGGCCACGGGCCGCGTCTTGTTGGCCTGGAGCGGCCCGATGAAGTGCCACTCCAGGTCGAGGGAAGCGAGGGCATCGATTTTCTCCACCGCCTCCTGCACATAGTTTTCGCCGAAGGCCCGCTGTCCGGCGAGGGCTGCTTCCCGCACCCGCGCAGCGGGCCAGGTCTTGCTCACCGCCAGGAGGGAAATCTCGGCCGGATCGCGCCCGGCCGCCCGGGCGGCCGCGGCGACCCGCTCCCGGACAGCTTGCAGGTTGGTAGCGATGTCGCTCATAATCCTTTGGAATTCGGCCCCCAGAGCAGTATACACGCGCCCCGAGGACATCTTTCCATGGACATTACCGAACTCCTGGCTTTCGGCGTCAAGAACAAGGCTTCCGACCTCCACCTGTCTTCCGGCCTGCCGCCCATGATCCGGGTTCACGGCGACGTGCGGCGCATCAACCTGCCGCCCATGGAACACAAGGACGTCCACGCCATGGTGTACGACATCATGAACGACGGCCAGCGCAAGACCTATGAAGAGACGCTGGAATGCGACTTCTCTTTCGAGATTCCCAATCTGGCGCGCTTCCGGGTCAATGCCTTCGTGCAGCACCGGGGCGCCGGCGCGGTCTTCCGGACCATTCCCTCCAAGGTGCTGACCCTGGAGGACTTGAACGCTCCCAAGATTTTCAAGGAAATCTCCGAGTTCCCGCGCGGCATCGTTCTGGTGACCGGCCCCACGGGTTCAGGCAAGTCCACCACGCTGGCGGCGATGGTCAACCACGTCAATGAAAACGAGTACAGCCACATCCTCACGGTCGAGGATCCCATCGAATTCGTCCATGAGGCCAAGAAGTGCCTCATCAACCAGCGCGAAGTCGGCCCTCACACCCTGTCCTTCAACAACGCCCTGCGTTCGGCGCTGCGGGAAGACCCGGACGTGATCCTGGTGGGCGAAATGCGCGACCTGGAAACCATTCGCCTCGCCCTCACCGCTGCCGAAACCGGCCACCTGGTTTTCGGCACCCTGCACACCTCGTCCGCCGCCAAGACGGTGGACCGCATCATCGACGTCTTCCCTGCAGCGGAAAAGGAAATGGTGCGCGCCATGCTGTCCGAATCGCTGCGCGCCGTCATCTCCCAGACGCTCCTGAAGACCAAGGACGGCGGCGGCCGGGTCGCCGCCCACGAAATCATGATCGGCACCCCGGCCATCCGTAACCTCATCCGCGAAGCCAAGGTGGCGCAGATGTACTCCGCCATCCAGACCGGTCAGTCCCTGGGCATGCAGACCCTGGACCAGAATCTCACCGACCTGGTGCGGCGCAACGTGGTGTCCTCGGCCGAAGCCCGCACCAAGGCCGCCAACAAGGATGCCTTCCCGGGGTAGAGCGCCCGGGTCACGAGGCAAGGTCGAGGCCGGCGCCGACAGGACTTAAGCAGGGAAGGCTGGCCGCTGGCGCGGCCAAGACCGCATCATTGAGCGAGGACGGATTATGGAACGCGATCAGGCAATGAAATTCATGCACGACCTCCTGCGTCTCATGTCGCAGAAGAAGGGGTCGGACCTGTTCATCACGGCGGGATTTCCGCCGGCCATCAAGATCGACGGCAAGATCACCCCGGTGTCGAATCAGGTGCTTTCACCCCAGCACACGACGGAACTGGCACGTTCCATCATGAACGACCGTCAGTCCGCAGAATTCGAGGCCACCAAGGAATGCAATTTCGCCATATCGCCCTCGGGCATCGGCCGCTTCCGGGTCAATGCCTTCGTGCAGCAGGCCCGGGTCGGCGTCGTCTGCCGCACCATCAACATGACCATCCCCACCCTCGACGACCTGGGGCTCCCCCCCATCCTCAAGGATGTGGCCATGACCAAGCGCGGTCTGGTCATCTTCGTCGGCGGCACCGGCACGGGCAAGACCACGTCGCTGGCGGCTCTGGTCAATTACCGTAACGAAAACAGTTACGGCCACATCATCACCATCGAAGACCCCATCGAGTACATCCACGACCACAAGAACTGCATCGTCACCCAGCGCGAGGTAGGCGTCGATACGGACGACTGGGGCCCGGCCCTGAAGAACACCCTGCGCCAGGCGCCGGACGTCATCCTCATGGGCGAAATCCGCGACCGCAACACCATGGATTACGCCGTTGCCTTCGCCGAAACCGGCCACCTCTGCCTCGCCACCCTGCACGCCAACAGTTCCAACCAGGCCATCGACCGCATCATCAACTTCTTCCCGGAGGAGCGACGGCAGCAACTTCTCATGGATCTGTCCCTCAACATGCGAGCTATGATCTCCCAGCGTCTGCTCCCGAAAAAAGATGGCAAGGGCCGAGTGCCGGCCATCGAGATCATGCTCAATTCGCCGTTGATCTCCGACCTCATCTTCAAGGGCGAGATCCACGAGATCAAGGAGATCATGAAGAAGTCGCGGGAACTGGGCATGCAGACTTTCGACCAGGCCCTCTTCGACCTCTTCGAAGCCGGCCGCATCAGCTACGAGGATGCCCTGCGCAATGCCGACTCCCTCAACGACCTGCGGCTCCAGATCAAGCTGCATGGCAAGGAGTCCAAGGACAGGGACTTGACCACGGGCATCGGGCACCTGGATATCGTCTGATCCCTGCGCACGGGCTCGCCAATACGTCGTGGGCCACGCACCGCACTCCTCACCGTAGCTCCGCTACGGTCTCGCCGCTGCACCACGTGCTGCCTACCGCTGATTTCGCCTATGGGCCGGCACTGTCGTCACTTCCCGCTTTCGGCTTGCGGTTGCTCCCCGCCACCATGCGGATTTCGTACAACCGGCATTCCAGGGCGCCGTTGTAGAGGGGGGTCTTGCGGCTGGGCTTCAAGCCGACCCCCTTGGGGAGCCGCGTGTCGGCGGTGAAGAAGAAGCAGTTCCAGCCGGACCAGTGCTTTTTCAGCGCACTGCCCAGCCGGGGGTAGAAGGCGGCCAGCTCCTCCTGTTCGCCGATGCGCTCGCCGTAGGGCGGGTTGGCGACGAGAATGCCCGTTTCGGCAGGTTTTTCCAGGTTCAGGAGGTCGGCGCCGGCGACCTGGACCCCGTTGCCCAGACCCGCTTCCAGCAGATTTCGCTTGCTGGCGCGGACGGCGCGCTCGTCACAGTCGCTGCCCCATAGAGGCATGGGCCGGACGGGCAGGCAGCGCGCCTCGGCCGCACTGCGCAAGGTGCTCCAGGCCAGGGCATCGAAGGAAGTCAGCTTCTCGAAGGCAAAGGACCTGCCCAGACCGGGAGCACGATCGAGGGCCATCTGGGCGGCTTCGAGGAGAAAGGTGCCACTGCCGCACATCGGGTCCACCAGGGGTGTTCCCGGCTGCCAGCCGGCCAGCTTGAGAATTCCGGCCGCCAGATTCTCCTTCAGGGGCGCCTCCACCGAAGCCTGCCGCAGCCCCCGCTGCCAGAGCGGCGCCCCGGAGGTATCCAGATATAGCGAGCACTCGCTTTCGGTCAGATAGGCATGAATACGGACATCCGGCTCCCGCGTCTCGACGCTGGGCCGCTCGCCACCCTGGGTGCGGAAGCGGTCGCACACGGCGTCCTTGACGCGCAGGGTAACGAAATCGATGGATTTGAGGGGCGAGCGCGTGGCGGTGGTCACCACCCGGATCGTCCGGGTGACAGGAAAATACGCGGGCCAGCGCTGGGCCAGGGCGAGGCGGTAAATGTCCTCTTCCCGCGTGTAGGGCGCCCGGGCAACGAAGCACAGGATGCGGGTAGCGAGGCGCGATTCCAGGTTGGCGCGGTAGCAGACCGGCCAATCCCCGGCGAATTCGACCCCCCCGGCCGCGGCCTTGACCTGCAAAGCCCCGAGGGCGGCCAGTTCCTCGGCCAGAAGGTTTTCCAGACCCCGGGGGCTGGTGGCGAAGTAGCGGTTCATCAGAAGGGTTTGAGAACGACGAGAAAAACGACGGCAAAGAGCACCAGGACCGGCATTTCGTTGTAAAAGCGAAACCACACGTGACTGCGACCCTCACGTCCGGCCCGAAAAGCCTTGAGCAGCACGCCACAGTGGGCGTGGTAGCCGATCAGCAAGGCGACCAGGGCCAGCTTGGCGTGCATCCAGCCGCCGCCGATGCCGTAACCCAGCCAGAGCCACAGCCCGAAGATCAGGGCCAGAACTCCCAGAGGCGTCATGAAGCGGTAGAGCTTGCCAGCCATGAGGAGCAGGCGCTCCCGCTCGGCGACGCTCTCCGCCGGCACCAGGGCGAGATTGACGTAGATGCGCGGCAGGTAGAACAGGCCGGCGAACCAGGCTACCACCAGGGCAATGTGCAGGGCTTTGACGACCAGCATCAGGGCAGGCTCCTCAACACGCTATCGACCGTGGGCGAGGCCAGACGCAGTCCCAGCTCGGCCTTGAGGCGGCGGTTGCCGATGCGGCGCGACTCCCGCAGAAAGGACATCTGCACCGGAGTAAGCACCTGCTCTGCCTGGGCGCGGCTGACCCGGGGCGGCCGAGGCAGTCGGAGCGCATCGGCGACCCGGTCGAGGAAGTCGCCCATGGGCAGGTCGGTATCGTCGACCACGTTATAGATCCGATTGGCCCGCCCCCGCCCCAGGGCGGCGCAGCAGGCCCGAGCCAGGTCGTCGGCGTGGATGTGATTGGTATGGACATCCTCCGCCGGCGCCAGAGCAGGGCTTCCCGCCCGCAGGCGATCGGCCGGCAAGCGTTCCGCCGCATAAATCCCCGGGGCGCGCAGGAGGGCGACCCGCACACCGCTGTGCCGACCGAAGGCGCGCCAGACGCTTTCCGCATCGGCCCGCCGCTGGGCCCGGGCGTTACGGGGGGCGATGGGCCGGGTTTCATCGATGGGCGCCCCCCCGCAATCGCCGTAAACCCCTGTGGTGCTTACGTAAACCAGGGCCCGTGGTAGACTCCTGCCCCTTGCGAGAACCGCCGCCAGATGGCGGCTGCGGGCATCTCTGCTGCCCTCGGAGGGCGGGGGCGCCAGGTGGATGACGTAGTCGGCCAGACCGCTCAGGCGATCGAGACTCGCTCTGCAGTCCAGGTCTCCCAGCACGGGAATCGCCCCGGCCGCGCGCCAGGCGGTGGCTGAGGCCGGATCCCGCACCAGGGCGAAGACCCGGTAGCGGCCGATCAGCCAGGGAAGGGCGCGGCGGGCCACGTCCCCGCTGCCCACGATCAGGACTTTTTGCACCGCGGCATTCTAGCCGACAGGAGAACAGATGAGCTACCGCATCACCGTCCAGCCCAGCGGCAAGAGTTTCGCAGCCGACGACGACGAAACCGTGCTGGCGGCCGCCCTGCGCCAGGGCTTGCTGCTGCCCTACGGCTGCCGCGACGGGGCCTGCGGCTCCTGCAAGGGCAGGCTGGTTTCCGGCAGGGTGGAAGACGGCAAGGCTCAGTCCCAGGCCCTGACCGAGGCCGATCGGGCCGCCGGCCTCACCCTGTTCTGCTGCGCCCGCCCCCAATCGGACCTGGTCATCGAATGCGCCACACTGCGGACGGCGAGCGACATCCCGGTCAAGACCCTGCCCGCCCGCATCGAAAAGCTGGAGCGTCTGGCCCCCGACGTGATCGAACTGCACCTGCGCCTGCCAGCCAGCGAACGTCTGCAATTCCTCGCCGGGCAGTACGTCGACATCCTGCTCAAGGACGGCAAGCGGCGCAGCTTCTCCATGGCCAACGCGCCCCACGACGACGCCTTCCTGCAATTGCACATCCGCCACGTGCCCGGCGGCCTATTCACCGACCAGGTCTTCTCGACGCTCAAGGCGCGGGACATCCTGCGCCTCAACGGCCCCCACGGCAGCTTCACCCTGCGGGAAGAATCGGACAAGCCGATGATCCTGCTGGCCGGTGGCACCGGCTTCGCCCCCTTGAAGAGCCTGATCGAACACGCGCTTCACGAAGCTTGCCAACGCCCCATGGTGCTCTACTGGGGTGCCCGGGCAGTCGTCGATCTTTATCTCGCCGATCTTCCCCGGCGCTGGGCGGCGGAGCACCCGCACTTCCGCTACGTCCCGGTGCTCTCGGAGCCGCAACCGGAAGACGCCTGGGCCGGCCGCACTGGCCTCGTCCATCAGGCCGTGATGACCGACTTCCCCGACCTCTCGGGCCACGAAGTCTACGCCTGCGGCGCCCCCGCCATGATCGACGCCGCCCGCCGGGATTTCACCGCACGCTGCCGCCTGCCGGAAGAAGCGTTCTTTTCCGACGCCTTCACCTTCTCCACCTGACAAGCATGGTCGGCAATACCTTCCGCCTGGCGAAAGGCGCTTCCCCACCCGGTTGCCTCACCCCTGCCCCGTTTCTGACACCCTCGAGGCAGGCTGTTTTCCCGCCTTTCGCGAACGCCTCGTAGTCAGGCAGAAAGTGGGCGTTACCGCCCGAGCAGGCGGGCGACTGCATCCATCTGCCCGTGTTCGAAGGCCGGGGCAAAGTCATCCAGTTCCGCGGGGAGCACGCCCACTTCGCCACTGAGAGCTATCGTCCGCCAGCGCGCCACGGCCCCATGCACTTCTCCCAGTACGGCCAAAGCCCGGGTTTCGTCCAGGCCGAAAGTCGCAGCCCGCGCCAGCAGCATCGCCACATCCGTGATCGGCCCATCCTCCTCGGAAAGCCAGGTCTTGGATTCACGATCCTTCTCCGGAAAGGGATTGATGTCGAAAGCGGGTGCCAGGCGCCACTGGCCATGGGCCACATGCAGGAAGCCGTGGTTCTGCAGGTGATCGTCTACATTGGTGATCAACAGGTTGAACGCCAGTCGGCGCCAGAGCTGTCGCAAGTCCTGCGGGGCGGCCGCCTTGTGTGGCTGGTGTCCCGGCAACAGTTGCAGGTCCGCCGACACGTTGAAGCGCTCCCGGCCATCCAACCAGCCCGGGTCATAGGAATAGACCGTGTGCTCGCGCCGTCCCTGGCGGAAATACACGAGCGAACCGAGCGGCAGACCAGCCCTGCCGATGGAGACGCGTCTGACGCCGGATCGCGGCGTCGCCCGCTCTCACAGCGCCCCCGAAGGCGCCGGCTTGCGCCGCACGCGCTTGGGCAGGCGCTCGTCCATCAGCGCCAGACCGATGTCGTCACTGGCGGTGTCCAGGAGGTTCTCCAGGGCCTGGATTTCGCCAAAGACATGCAGCGCGCGGGCAAAAAAGTGGATTGGCACCCGCCCATCGCCTTTCTCCATGCGCCGCACGGTAGACAGGGACGCGCCCATGCGCTCGGCCAGGGAGGCCTGAGAGATGTGGCGCCGGCGACGCGCCAGGGAGATATCCGTGCCGAACTTCCGGATGGCCCGTTCGATGGGCAACGGAATCGGGAAGTCCATTTCCAGCAATCCCTTGAGAAGGGTCAAGGAGCGTAAGAATCTCTATGAGGGAGATTGTATAGAAGCCCTGGGGATTTGCACATAAACGTTCCCAACAGGACGTTTATGTGAGTTAAAGCCTCCGAACAGGGCGTTAATCTGCACAAAGCCGAGCCACCCTGTGTCCTGCGCCCGTCAGCGCTGCCAGGCGCAGCCGCGCAGGATTTCGCCGGCGACGGTGAGGCTGGCGGTCCAGCCGAAGACTGCGTCGCTGCCGCGGTCGCGGCAGGATTTCTGCTCGAAGCGCCAGGCAATGGGGGGTTCTCCCGTGCCTTCATAAACGCTCAACTGCGCGGTATCGCGGGAACCTTTATAACCCAGCCGCTGTTCCGGACGCCCGGGACGCTTGAGCAGGAGCGCGTCACCGCCTGCCGCCAGGGTCCAGGCAGCAGGCTCTGAACCCGCCGCACGCCAGGCCTCGTCTGGCCCACCCGAGGGCTGGCAGCGCCCGTCGGCCCGGGCCAGGTTGAGGCCGGTCACCTTGAGGGCGATGCCTTCCAGGGTGCCCCAGAGTTCGACGTAGAGCTTCTTGCCCGCCCCCAGACCGACGCTCTCCAGGGCCGCGGTGACCGTCGCGCCGGGGGAAATGTCGTCCACCAGGGCGTAGCTGCGGTCGCGGCAGGGGGCGAAGACCAGCTTGCCTTCCTGTTTCATGAGCAGACCCGAGGCCAGCTTGGGGCCGGAGGGAGGCGGTTCCGCCGCCAGGGCAGACAGGGGAAGAAGGGCAAGAACAAGCGACGAAATCAGGAAGCGGGCCATGGCGTGCAATCGGTAAGGACAACGGGGAATTGTGGAGCGAAAGCGGGGACGCTTCCTTGACCCGGGTCGGGTTTCACTCGCCCAGGTAGGCGGCACGCACCCGGCTGTCAGCCAGGAGATCGCCGGCCGGGCCATTCAGGGTGATCTCGCCGCTTTCCAGGACGTAGCCGCGGCTGCTCGTTTCGAGCGCCAGTTTGGCATTCTGCTCCACCAGCAGGATGGTCATGCCTTCCTGGGCGACGGCCCGGACGACTTCGAAGATCTTCTGCACCATGAGGGGCGCCAGGCCCATGGAGGGCTCGTCGAGGAGCAGGAGGCGCGGCCGGCTCATCAGCGCCCTGCCGATGGCCAGCATCTGCTGCTCGCCACCAGAGAGCGTGCCGGCCAGTTGTCCGGCGCGCTCCCGCAGGCGGGGAAAGAGGTCGTAGATACGCTCGCTGTCCTCCGCGACGGCGGCGCGGTCGCGGCGCACGAAGGCGCCCATGGACAGGTTCTCGGCCACGCTCAGGCGGGGAAAGACGCCGCGCCCCTCGGGGACCAGGGCGATTCCCTTTTCCACCAGGCGGTGCGCTGGCAGCCGCGTCAGATCCTCGCCCAGGAAGCGGACGCTCCCCCCGGCCGGGTCCAGGAGACGCGCCAGGGCCTTGAGGGTACTGGTCTTGCCGGCGCCGTTGGCGCCGATCAGCGCGACGGTCTCGCCGGCGGCGACGTGGAAGGTGATGCTGCGCACGGCCCGGATACCGCCGTAGGCGACCGACAGGCCCGTCACCTCAAGCAAGGCTGCCTCCCAGGTAGGCCTCGATGACCGCCGGGTTCTTCTGCACCACCGCCGGCTCGTCCTCGCACAGCAGACGGCCGTAGTCCAGCACCGCGACCCGGTCGCACAGGCCCATGACCAGTTTGACGTCGTGCTCGATGAGCAGCACCGTGGTCCCATCCCGGCGGATGCCCTCGATGAGGAGTCGCAATTCCTCGGTCTCGGTGGCGTTCATGCCCGCTGCCGGCTCGTCCAGGCAGAGCAGGCGCGGGTCGGTAGCCAGGGCACGGGCGATTTCCAGGCGCCTCTGGTCGCCGTAGGCAAGATTCTTGGCCAGGTCGTCGGCCCGGTCGGCGATGCCCACGTAGTGGAGCAACTCTTCGGCCCGGCGGCAGATGGCATCCTCTTCCTGGCGCGTCGCCCGGGTGCGCAGGATCGCCCCGAAGACCCCTGCCTGAGTGCGCACATGGCGGCCCACCATGACATTCTCCCGGGCGCTCATGTTGGCGAAGAGGCGGATGTTCTGGAAGGTGCGGGCAATGCCACGCTCGGCGGCCCGGTGGGGGGCATTGGCGGCCAGGGCCGTGCCGCAAAAGTCGAAGCCCCCGGCGTCGGGCACGTAAAGCCCGGTGAGACAGTTGAAAAAAGTGGTCTTGCCGGCGCCGTTGGGGCCGATGAGCCCATAGATTTCCCCTGCGTGGATGGTGAGGGAAACGTCGTCGAGGGCCTTGACCCCGCCGAAGCGCTTGCCCACCCCCCGGGCAGCGAGGAGCTTCGCGGCCATCAGGAATCCTGTTCCGCCAGTTCGCGCCGCCGCTCCGGAGAAGGCCACAGGCCGGCGGGCTTGAGGCGCATGACGAGAACCAGGGCGAGGCCGAAGATGAGCATGCGCAGGCTTTCCGGATCGATCAGCACCTTGCCGAACAAGGCCTGCTGCAGCGGTCCGACGCCGTAGCGCAAGACTTCGGGCAGCACGGTGAGCAACACAGCCCCCAGGATCACGCCGGGGATGTGGCCCATGCCCCCCAGCACGACCATGGCCAGGACCATGACCGATTCGATGAGGGAAAAGCTCTCGGGCGAAACGAAGCCCTGCATGGCGGCGAAGATGCCCCCGGCGATGCCGCCGAAGCTCGCCCCCATGGCAAAGGCGAGCAATTTCACATTGCGGGTGTTGATGCCGACAGCCCGGGCGGCCACCTCGTCCTCCCGGATGGCCTGCCAAGCGCGCCCGATGCGCGAATGTTGCAGGCGCAGATTGACCACGATGACCCCCAGGGCCAGGACGACCAGGAGGAAATAGAGTTTCTGCGGCCCGCTCAGGACGATGCCCAGGATTTCACTGTTGCCGCTGAAGCGGAACCCGCCCAGGGTCAGGGGATCGATGAGGGTGATGCCTTGGGCGCCGTTGGTGATATTGACCGGAGCGTTGAGGTTGTTGAGGAAGATGCGGATGATCTCGCCGAAGCCCAGGGTAACGATGGCCAGATAATCGCCGCGCAGCTTGAGGGTAGGCGCCCCCAGGGCGACGCCGAAACCGCAGGCCAGCACGGCCCCCAGGGGAAGGATGGCCCAGAAGGGCAGATGCAGGCCGAAGTGGGGACTGGCGAGCAGGGCATAGAGATAGGCGCCGACGGCGTAAAAGGCGATGTAGCCCAGATCGAGCAGGCCGGCAAAGCCGACCACGATGTTGAGCCCCAGGGCCAGAAAGACGTAGAGGATGGCGAAATTGACGATGCGCACCCAGGCCTGCCCGCCCAGGGCGGCGACGAAGGGCAGCGCCGCCAGGGCGATCGCCACCAGCACCAGCCCCATCAGGGGCCGCGGCGCCAGCCAGGACTTGCCCATCAGGCCCGTTCCCCGGTCTTTTCGCCGAACAAGCCGGCGGGACGGAACATGAGGACGCCGATGAGGACCAGGAAGGCGAAGATGTCCTGGTAGTGACTGCCCAGGAAGCCTCCGGTCAGGTCACCGATATAGCCCGCCGCCAGGGCCTCGATGATGCCCAGCAGCACCCCGCCGGCCATGGCGCCGCCCAGATTGCCGATGCCGCCCAGGACGGCGGCGGTGAAGGCCTTGAGGCCGAGCATGAAGCCCATCTGGTAATGGGCGATTTCGTAATAGGCGCCCACCAGCATGCCCGCCACCGCCCCCAGGGCGGACCCGATGACGAAGGCGGCGGCGATGACCCGATCCACCGGCACCCCCATGAGGCCGGCCACGGCAGGGTTCTGGGCCGTGGCACGCATGGCGAGGCCCAGGCGGGTGCGATAGACGAGGAAGAGCAAACCGACCATGGTGAGGGCCGACACGGCCACGATCATCACCTGGACGGCAGTGAAATGGGCTCCCGCCAGCTCGAACTGGGCCTTGGGCGCCACCGCCGGGAAAGTGAGGTAATTGCGCCCCCACACCAGCATGGCGACGTTCTGCAGCACGATGGACATGCCGATGGCCGTGATCAGCGGCGTAAGGCGTGGCGCATGGCGCAGGGGCCGGTAGGCCACCCGCTCCAGGCCCCAACCCAGGGCCATGCACACCAGGATCGCCGCAAGAAGCCCCCCCAAGCCGGCCGCCGCCGCTGGCACGCCGGCCTGAAGCAGAAGCCCGGCCACCGTCAGGGTGACCAGGGTACCGATCATCACCACTTCCCCGTGGGCGAAGTTGATGAGCCCCATGATGCCGTACACCATGGTGTAGCCCAGGGCGACCAGGGCGTAGATGCTGCCCTGGACCAGGCCATTGACGAGTTGCTGAAGAAGGATTTCCACAACGGACGGGGGCGGCGAGGGCGACGTCCAGCCGGCGGCGCCTTCGCCCCTCCCGGGATCCGCTTACTTCTTGTCCACCGCGGCCTTGGCGGCCTCGGCACCGGCCTTGACGGCGTCTGCCCCGGCCTTGACGCCTTCCTTGGCCATATCCTTGGCCGCCTCACCCACGGCCTTGGCGGCTTCCTTCACTTCGGCGACGGCTTCCTTCACTTCTGCCTTGGCTGCCTCGACCGGGCTGCCCCCCAGGGTCTCGACGTATTCGAGCTTGCCTTCCTTGAACTGGTACATGGAAATGGCGCCGCTCTTCAGGTCGCCCTTGTCGTCGAATTCGATCTTGGCCGTGACGCCCTCCTGGCTGGTCTTGCCCACTTCCGCCAGATACTTGCCGGGCTCGACGGAATTGGCCCGCTGCATGGCACTGACCATGACCATGACCGCATCGTAGACGTAGGGGGCGTAGAGCTGGATTTCGGCATTGAACTTCTTGCCGTAGGCGTCGCGGAAGGCCGGACCCTGGGCGAGTTTTTCCAGGGGCATGCCGGGCAGGGAACAGTGGTTGCCCTCGCTGGCCGGGCCGCCCAGCTTCATGAATTCCGGCGTGCACACGCCATCGCCGCCCAGGAATTTGGCCTTGAGGCCCAGTTCCTTCATCTGCTTGACCAGGGGACCGCCCTGAGCATCCATGCCGCCGTAGAAAACCAGTTCCGCCTTGGTGGACTTGATCTTGGTGAGGATGGCCTTGAAGTCGGTGGCCTTGTCGTTGGTGTATTCAGTGGCCACGATCTTGATGCCCGCGCCTTCGACGGCTTTGCGGAATTCGTCGGCCAGCCCCTGGCCGTACGCGGTGCGGTCATCGACGATGGCTACGGTCTTGACGCCCTGCTTGGCGGCGAATTCGCCCAGGGCCTTGCCCTGCTGGACATCATTCGCCATGACCCGGAAAGCGGTGGCAAAACCCTGCTGAGTGTATTTGGGATTGGTGGCGGAACCGGAAATCTGGGGAATGCCGGCGTCGAAATACAGCTTGGAGGCCGGGATGGTGGTGCCCGAATTGAGGTGACCGATGACCCCATTGACCTTGGCGTCGATCAGCTTCTGGGCGACGAGGGTGCCCTGCTTGGGATCGGCCTGGTCGTCCTCGGCCAGGAGTTCGAACTTGACCTTGGCGCCGCCGATTTCCAGACCCTTGGCGTTGAGCTCGTCGATGGCCTGACGCGCGCCGTTTTCGTTGTCCTTGCCCAGGTGGGCCTGGGGGCCCGTCATCGGCGCCACATGGCCGATCTTCACCGTCACCTCCGGCTTGGCGACCGGAGCAGGCGCAGGTGCCGGCGCGACCGGCTTGGGCTCCTCTTTCTGGCCGCAGGCGGCCAGGACGAAACAAGAGGCAACAACGGCGGCGACCGCCGACAGCTTGCTGGGAATCATGACCACTCCTGACAGGGGCTTTGAACAAGCCGACGATTCTCGCGGCGGGCCCGGCGACTGTCAATCGCCGCCCGCGTCCCGGAGGCCGTGTTCCGGCGGGGTGGAAGAGTGGTAGTATCCCCCGAATATGCTGTCGGGGAAGTTGGCCTGAGGGGACACTGAATGATGCGAAAACTCGTTTCGCGCGTGCGCAAGTTTTTCTACGTGCTCAGCCGCCGGCTGATCGCCATTCTGCCGCGCAAGCGCCGCTTCGAGGTCTTCCGTTCCATGGTCGATTGCGATCCGGCGCCCAGCGAGCGCCTGGTGCTCAAGATCGCCGACACCCAGGAAGAACTGGAAGCCTGCTTCTCCCTCCTGCACGACGCCTACGTCAACAGCGGCTTCATGACGCCCGACCCGTCGGGCATGCGCGTCACCATCTACCACGCCCTGCCCACCACCACCACGCTGTGCGCCAAGATCGACGACCGGGTCGTAGGTACCATCTCGCTCATCCGCGAGAGCGCCCTGGGTTTCCCTTTGCAGCGCATTTTCGACCTGACGGGCGTACGGGCCAAGGAAGGCAATATCGCCGAGGTTTCCGCCCTGGCGGTGCACCCCAAGTTCCGCCGCACCGGGGGAAGCATCCTCTTTCCCCTGATGAAGTTCATGTACGAATACTGCACGACCTTCTTCGACACCCGGCATCTGGTCATCGCGGTGAATCCGCGCCACATCGAGATGTACGAGTCCCTGCTCTTCTTCCAGCGCCTCACGGCCAACGTGGTCGAGAATTACGACTTCGTGAACGGTGCCCCGGCGGTGGGGGCGGCCCTGGATCTGAAGACGGCGCCGGAAACCCTGCGGCGGGCCTATAGCAAGAAGCCGGGCCGGCGCAATCTTTACGCTTACTTCATCGAGAACAAGCTTCCCAACATCCAGATGCCCCACCGGCGCTTCTACACCACCAACGACCCGGTGCTGACGCCCGCACTGCTGGACTACTTCTTCAACCAGCGCACCCGGGTCTTCGCCTCCCTGAGCGACCGCAAAAAGGCGCTCATGCATTCGATCTACGACATCCCGGAATATCGCGCCGTCCTGCCCAATTCGCCCCTGCGCGACGACGGCAAGGATATCCGGCGCCACGAGCGCTTTTCCGTGCGCTGCCCGGGACGCTTCAGCCTGGTGCACGACGATGGCCGGATGGAGAAGGTGAATCTCGAGGTCGTCCAGGTCTCCAACTACGGGTTCCAGGCGCGCACCCAGGACGTTCTGGCCCTCGATGTCTGGGGCGAGGCCACCATCCATCTGGGGCGTGACGAAATCTCGGTCATCCAGTGCATGGCGGTACGCGACCGGGGCAATGGATTTTTCGGCTTCAAGCTCGGCGAACCCGACCTCATCTGGCGCAAGTTCGTCAGCGCCCTCTACGCCGGCGTCACCCATAACGACATGGACAACGCCACCGCCTTCCTGCGGGGCTGAACGCCCCCCCGTCGGAACACTCCAAGCCGGTAGAACCCCCGCCCCGGCCTCGGCGCCGAGAACAAGCCCTTGCACCGCCGGGCCGCAGCCTTTGGAGACTGGCATGAGCGATCCATCCCTGGCTTCCCTCCTGGCCCGCCCCGGGACGACCGGCTCCCTCGACGACCGATACACCACCCTGGGGGGCCGAGCCTTTCTCACCGGAATACAGGCCCTGGTCCGCCTGCCCATGCTGCAACGCTTGCGGGACGAGGCCGCCGGCCTCGATACCGCGGGCTTCGTTTCCGGCTACCGCGGCAGCCCCCTGGGGGGCCTCGACCTGGCCCTGGGCCGGGCGCAGGAACACCTCGCCGCGCACCGCATCGTTTTCCAGCCGGGCATCAACGAGGATCTCGCCGCCACCGCCGTCTGGGGCACGCAGCAGGTGGGCCTTTTTCCCGGCGCCCGGCACGCAGGAGTATTCGCTCTGTGGTACGGCAAAGGCCCCGGAGTGGACCGCTGCGGCGATGTTTTCCGCCACGCCAATGCCGCCGGAAGCGCGCGCCATGGCGGGGTATTGGTGGTGGCGGGCGACGACCATGCCGCCAAGTCCTCGACCCTGCCCCACCAGACCGAACACATCTTCAAGGCGGTGATGATGCCGGTGCTCTATCCGGCCAATGTGCAGGAGTACCTGGATTTCGGTCTGCACGGCTGGGCCATGAGCCGCTACTCCGGTTGCTGGGTGGCTTTCAAGGCCCTGGCAGATACGGTGGAGACCTCGGCTTCGGTCCAGGTGGATCCCCTGGCGCTCAGCATCGTCGAGCCCACCGACTTCGAACTGCCGCCCGATGGCCTCAATATCCGCTGGCCTGACCCGCCCCTGGTCCAGGAGGCGCGGCTGCTCAACGTCAAGCTTTACGCAGCCCTCGCCTACGCCCGGGCCAACGGCCTGAACCGCCTGGTCATCGACAGCCCCCGTCCCCGCCTGGGCATCCTCACTGCCGGCAAGTCCTATCTGGACGTGCGCCAGGCCCTGGACGAACTGGGCATCGACGATGCCCTGGCCGCCGCCATCGGTCTTCGCCTCTACAAGGTCGGCATGGTCTGGCCGCTTGAACCCGACGGCGTGCGGCGCTTCGCCGAGGGCCTGGAAGAAATCCTGGTGGTGGAGGAAAAGCGGCAACTGCTCGAATACCAGTTGAAGGAAGAACTCTACAACTGGCGCGAGGACGTGCGCCCCCGCGTCATCGGCAAGTTCGACGAAAAGGGCGAGTGGGCCCTGATGCCCGATGGCTGCGGCCACCTGCTGCACGGCGACTGGCTCCTGCCGGCCTCGGGCGAACTTCCGGTGGCCACCATCGCCCGGGTGATCGCCGCGCGCATCGGGCGCTTCTTCACCTCCCCGACCATCGAGGCGCGCCTGGCCCTCATCGCCGGCAAACAGAAGAGCGGACCTCAAGCCCTCACACTGGCCGAGCGCAAGCCCCACTTCTGCTCCGGCTGCCCCCACAACACCTCGACCCGTGTTCCGGAAGGCTCCCGCGCCGTGGCCGGCATCGGCTGTCACTACATGGCCACCTGGATGGACCGCCGCACCGCCACCTTCACCCACATGGGCGGCGAGGGCGTGCCCTGGGTAGGACAGGCGCCCTTCACCAGCACGCGCCACATTTTTGCCAACCTGGGGGACGGCACCTATTTCCATTCCGGGCTGCTCGCCATCCGCCAGGCAGTGGCAGCCGGGGTATCGATCACCTACAAGATTCTCTACAACGACGCGGTGGCCATGACCGGCGGCCAGGCAGTGGACGGCCAACTGTCGGTGGGGCGCCTGACGCGGCAGTTGCAGGCCGAGGGCGTCGGCCGCATCGTCGTGGTGAGCGACGACCCGGAAAAATACGCTGGGGTGCATGATCTCGCCCCGGGCGTTCCCGTCCGCCACCGGGACGATTTCGATCAGGTGCAACTCGAATTGCGGGAAGTCTCCGGCGTTTCCGCCCTGATCTACGACCAGACCTGCGCCACCGAGGCCCGCCGGCGACGCAAGCGGGGCCGCATGCCGCCGCTCACCGCGCGGGTGTTCATCAACGCCGACGTCTGCGAAGGCTGTGGCGACTGCTCCAGCATTTCCAACTGCCTCGCCGTCGTGCCCCTGGAAACGCCTCTGGGACGCAAGCGGGCCATCGATCAATCCGCGTGCAACCTGGATCTGTCCTGCCTCAAGGGCTTCTGCCCAAGTTTCGTCACCCTGCAAGGCGCCCGCCCCCGCCACGGCCGCGCCCTGGATGCGGCCGAGGACCAGCTTCCGCCCCTCCCGCCCCCCACTCCACCCACCACGCAGGAGCCCTACAACCTCCTGATCACCGGCGTGGGCGGCATGGGGGTCATCACCCTGGGCGCCCTCGTCGGCATGGCCGCCCACCTGGACGGCAAGGGCGTCTCGGTCCTCGACATGACCGGGCTGGCCCAGAAATATGGGGCCGTGTTCTCCCATCTGCGCATCGCCGACCGGCCCGAGGACATCCACGCCGCCCGCATTGCCACCGGGGAGGCCCATGCCATCCTGGGGGGCGATCTGGTGGTCACCGCCGGCAGCGAATCCCTGGCCAAGATGCTTGCCGGCCAGACCCTGGCGGTGGTCAGTTGCAGCGAGACACCCACCGCCGAATTCACTCGCGACCCGGACTGGGCCTTTCCCCTGGACGGCATGCGCCAGCGCATTGTCGAAGCGCTCGGACCGGGCCGGGCCGATTTTATCGACGCCCGGCACCTGGCCACCACGCTGATGGGCGACGCCCTCTACACTCATATGCTGCTCCTCGGCCATGCCTGGCAGAGGGGTCTGGTCCCGGTCTCCTACCCGGCCCTGAGGCGCGCCATCGAATTGAACGGCGCCACCGTGGAGGCCAACTTGCGGGCTTTCGCCTGGGGCCGTCGCGTGGCGGCGGACCCGGAATCGGTGCGTCGCCTGGCGGGCTCCCTGGACGATGCCTCAACGCCGGAGCCCGAACTCGCGGCGCTCATCGACGAGAGGGCACGCTTCCTGGCGGCCTACCAGAACGAAGCCCTGGCCCGCCGCTTCCGCGAAGGACTGGCGCCGCTCGTCGCCCTGGGCGACGCCGCCCTCGCCCGTGCCGCTGCCGTCCAGTACGCCCGCCTCCTGGCGGTGAAGGATGAATACGAAGTCGCACGCCTGTACGCGGAAACGGACTTTCTTGCCCGGCTCGATGCGAACTTCGAGGGGCCCTACCGCCTCAGCTTCCACTTTGCACCGCCGTTCCTCGCACGCCTTGGGCCGGACGGGCGCCCCCGCAAACTGCGCTTTGGACCCTGGATGCTCCCGCTCCTGCGGGGACTCGCCCGACTGCGCGGACTGCGCGGAACGTTTTTCGACCTCTTCGGCAGGAGTGCCGAACGACGCCGGGAGCGGCAACTGATTGCGGATTACGAAGCCGACCTCGACCTCCTGGCCACCTCTGCGGAGGCCGACGCCGCCACCCGCTTCGAACTTGCCAACTGGCCCGCAAGCGTGCGCGGTTTCGGCCCCGTCAAGGAAGCGACGCTCGCCCCGGCCGCCGCCCGCCGCGCGGCCGCCCGAGCGCGCCTGGGCAGTTGAGGCCGGGCACGCGCTCCGCGGCGCCTCCGCCCCCCCCGATATAGAATTCGCCTTTTGCGCCGCCCCCTCCCCTTGTCCTCCTCCCCTTCGCGCCAACTGGCCCTCCAGGCCGCCGCGGCCATCGTCGTGCTCTCGCTGGCCTGGCCCTATTTCGGCCTGCGCGCCGAGACCATGCCCTGGCTTGGAACCAGCCTTTGCATCGGTGGCGTCGCCGGGCTGCTTGCCCTCCTGTCACGCCAGGCCTGGTGGTGGTGCGCCATCCATACGGCCTTCATGCCCCTGGCCTGGGCCGTGTACGGCCTCGCCCTCGACCCCCTGGTGTTTCTCGCGGCCTTCATGCTCCTGCTCCTCGTCTATCGGGGGGCCGTCACCGAGCAGGTGCCGCTCTACCTGAGCGGCCGCGACACCGTCGCCGTGCTGGCCGACGTGCTATCCGCCCGTCCGGCGGGACGCTTCGTCGACCTGGGAGCCGGACTGGGAAGCACGCTGCTGCCGCTGGCCCGCGCCTTCCCCGCCTGGCAATTCCGGGGCTGCGAAAATGCCCCCGTCACCTGGCTCGTCGGCCGCCTGCGCTGCCGCGGCAGGACAAACATCGATTGGCGCTGGGGCAACCTCTGGCAGGCCCCCCTCGACGATGTCGATCTCGCCTACGCCTTCCTTTCGCCGGCCCCCATGGCCGAGCTCTGGGAAAAGGTCCGTCGTGAAATGCGGCCCGGCAGCCTCTTCGTAAGCAACAGCTTTCCCGTCCCTGAGGTGGAAGCCGCGCAGGTCATCGAGGTTCCCCATTCACCCCGCCGCCTCTACTGCTACCCCATCCCGGAACCTGCGCGGTGAAACGCCCGGAAACCCTAGCCCTCCTGGTGGCCCTGCTGGGGTCGGGGGTAGTCCTGGCCGCCTTCGTGGTGAACCTGGGCTTTTCGCGGGAGCGGGAGCTGGAAACCTCGCGCCAGCGTTTGCAGCATGTGGCCACCGTCGTCGCCGACCACTCGGCCCGCAGCCTGGACGCCGTCGACATGCTGCTCAAGGATCTGTCCCAGGATCTGGCCGGCAGCCGGAACAACTGGCAGGACTGGGACGCCGACCGGGCCTGGTCCTTTCTGTCGCAGCATCACCTCCAGTCCTTGCCGCAATTGCGGGAAGTCGCCCTGTTCGACGAAACGGGGCAGCAGCGCCTCCTGTCGGGGGTTTTCCCCGCCCCTGCCCTCAACGAGCGCGAACGCCCGTTTTTCCAGGCCCTGTTGGGGGGCAGCGCGGCGGTCACTTTCGGTCCCTTCATGGCACGCACCTCGGGCCGCTACACCTATGGTCTGGCGCGCCGCCTGACCGACGGCAGCGGCGGCTTCGCCGGCGCGGTGGCAGCCCACATCGAACCCGCCTATTTTCCCGATTTCTGCTGGGCCAACCGCATGGCGGAGGAATTCGAGGCCGTCCTCATCAACGCCAGGCGTCTGGTGGTCGCCTCCTGCCGCCCCGCGGATGCGGCCGAGCAGGCGTCCATCCTGGGCGCGGATGCCGCCACCCTTCTGGGCGGCGGCGCGCTGCGCGAGGCCTGGCCTGAGTCCGGCTCGGGCTCGGTGGCGGGATTCGAACTGGTCTCCGTCGCCGTCCCCAATTACAGCGACCTGCGCGTCGTGGTCCTCCTCCCCCGCAGCGCCATCCTCGCGCCCTGGACGCGCCGCGCCTGGGAGTTCGGGCTCTTTGCCGGCCTGGTCGTCGCCGTCCTCCTGGCAGGCGGTTGGCTCGTTCGGCGTCAGGTACGGGAAATGTCCCAGTTGACTGCAGCCCTGGACGAGAACCGGCGCCATCTCGAGGAACGCATTCAGGAAGCGACGGCCGAACTGGCCTTCAAGAAGGAAGAGGCGGAGCGCGCCAGCACGGCAAAGAGCCGCTTCCTCGCCGCCGCGAGCCACGACTTGCGCCAGCCCCTGCACGCCCTGTCCCTCTTTGCGGCGGACCTTCAGCGGCAAGTCCGCAGCGGCAGCACGGGGGGCCTGGAGCGGGTTTCAGACCAGATCGCCACCAGCACCAGCGTGCTGGGGGAACTGCTGGATTCCCTGCTCGACGTTTCCCGGCTCGACGTCGCAGGGATCAAGACCGAGATCACCCCCTTCGCCGTCCAGGCGGTCTTCGACCGCCTCGCGGCCTCCTACCGCCGGCCGGCCCAGGCCAAGCGGCTCGCGCTGAAGTTCCGTCCCTGTCGCCGCTTCGTGCTGTCGGACATGACCCTGGTGGAGCGGCTCCTGGCCAACCTGATTTCCAACGCCATCCGCTACACGCCGGAAGGCGGGCGCGTTCTGGTGGCAGCGCGCTTTCAGGGCGACACCCTGCGCATCGAAGTACGCGACAACGGCATTGGCATCGCACCCGAGCACCAGGCGGCGATCTTCGCCGAGTTCTACCAGGTCGGCAACCTGGCCCGGGAGCAGAACAAGGGGCTGGGCCTGGGCCTTTCCATCGTCGACCGCCTGGCCCACGCCCTGGAGGCGCCGATCTACCTGCGCTCCGAACCCGGCGCGGGGACAACCTTCGGCGTGGCCCTCCCGCTGTGCGCCCCCGGTCTGGCCCCCGAGCAGCCGGAGTCCCCTCCCGAGCGCCGCCCGCGGCTCTTCGTCTTTGGCCGCAGCGAGGCCCTCGACGGTGCCTTGCGGCTGGCGACCACTTGGGGCTGGGAACCGGTCCAGGGCGATCCGCTTTCCGGACAGGACGATCTCTTCCAGAACCCTGCGGTGGTCATCGCCGACCGGGCCGCGGCCACCCTCTTCGCCGACCGCTTTCCCGACTTTCGCCGCCTGATCGCCGTCACCGACGGCCACGAACCCGCGCCGGTGGGGAGTTACGTCCTGGCCGCTCCGATCCGCCCGGCAAAACTGCGGGCGCTCCTGGAACAGCTTCAGAAAACCGAGTCGAAGTCGACTCCGTAACGGGCCACCGCCACCAGGGCCTGGGTGCGGCTGGTGACGCCCAGGGCCTTGAACACGGCGGTGGCATGAATCTTCACCGTACCTTCGGAAAGATCGAGCTGGTCGGCAATATCCCGATTGGAATGGCCTCGCACCATGAGCGCCAGAACCTGTGCCTGGCGATCGGTCAGGCCGATTTCCTCGGGACGCACACCGCCCTTCTTGGGTGGCGGCAGGGGCTGGGCATCGTCGAGCTTGGGGGTTTGCCCGGGGGCATCGGGACGCACGATGTTGCCCGCCAGCACCTCCCGAACGGCACCCAGCAGGGCCTCCCCGGTGTAAGCCTTGGGAATGAAGCCCGAGGCCCCGTGGTTCATGACCCGGGTCACCGTGGGAACGTCGTCGAAGGCGGAAACCACCGCCACGGGAATGGCCGGATGACGCTTGCGCAAAATATCCAGGCCGGAAAAACCGTCGATCCCGGGCAAGGCAAGGTCCAGCAGAACCAGATCGAAATCCTGCTCGGCGTCGAGAAGCTGGAGTGCTGACTCGAAATCCGCCCGTTCGACCACCGCGACGCCTTCCTCCAGCCCCGCAAGCAACCGTGCCAGCCCTTCGCGCACCAGCGCGTGGTCCTCCACCACGAGCAACTTCAGCATGTCATTGTCCCGACCCCGTTTTTGTTAATCTAGCATTTTACGCGCCGCGCCGTCAGTCAAGTAGTTTAAGATTTCTCACTGAACATCAACGGAGACGACACCATGGCCCATGATCAGAACAACACCAACGACCCCCTCAATTTCGTGCGCGGCATGTGGGGCAACATGGGATTCTCCCTGCCCGGCATGGTGGCCCCGACTTTCGACGAAGAAGAACTGGAACAGCGCATCAGCGACCTCAAGACGGTAGAAGGCTGGTTGCGCATGAATCTCTCCATGCTGCAAATGACCATTCAGGGCCTGGAGATGCAAAAGACCACCATCACCGCGGTCAAGGCCGTCGGAACCATGGCCAGCAATGCCATGCACGCTGGCACCCCTGAAGCCGGCAGTGCCCCGGCACCGCAAGATGACGCGGCATCCCAGGCGGCCCTCTGGCCCTGGACCATGATGCAGCAGATGCAGGAGCATTTGCAGAATCAGGCGGACGCCATCAAGACCGCCGCCCCGGCCCCGGCCCCGAAAAAACCGCGTCCGCGGCGCAGCCCCAAGGCCTGACCGGCCACCCCCTCGGGCTGGCGGCTCAGCGCCTGTGAAATTTTCGGGCGCGGCTGGGCATGACGAGCGGGGGTGAGTGAAATTTTCACCGGCTCTCAGGAAACCCAGGCTGCCCAGAATGGCAGGGTCAGCATGGAACCCAGGGTGGTCACGGAAATGAGCCAGGCGACACTCCTGCCGTCCCCGCCCATGCGGGTAGCGAGGATATAGGCCGACGACGCCGTCGGCAGCGCGGCAAACAGGACCGCCACCTGAAAACCAAGCCCTTCAAGCCCCAGGGCGCGACCGATGACCCAGGCACACGCCGGCAGGGCAACCAGTTTCACCAGGCCGATCCACAGCGCCGCTCCACGCAGGGCGCCACCCCCCTCGAGGCGCAACGCCGCCCCGACCGCGATCAGCCCCAGAGCCACCGCCGCATCGGCCAGACGCCCAAGAAAGGACGCCACCGGCAGCGGAGGCGTCCAGCCGGCCAGGTTGAGCAGAAAGCCGGTGGCGGTGCCCCAGATCAACGGATTGCGGATGATTTCCCGCACAAGACCCGAGTCGCCGTGGCGGGCCAGAACCCAGACCGAAACCAGGTTGGCCAACGGGACGGCCGCCCCCACCACCAGCCCCATGGTGGCGATTCCCGGAGCCCCGTAGAGCATGCCAGCCACGGCCAGCGCAATGTAGGAATTGAAGCGATAGGCGCACTGATAGATGGACGCAAAGCCCAGGGCCGGCGGCGAAGAGACGAGCCGCGGCAGCCAGCCCAGCACCATGCCCACCCCCATGGTGGCAAAGGCGGTGGCCAGCAGGGGCGCCGCCGCCGCGAGGTCGAGGCGGGTGCGGACGATGGCATGGATGAGCAGGGCCGGAAAAAGGACGAAATAGACCAGCTTCTCGACCCCGCCCCAGAAGACGTCGCCCAGATGCATGAAGCGCCGCAACAGCGTCCCCAGAAGGATGAGGGCAAAATCGGGGGCGAGCAGGAGCGCGGTATTCATGCCCGGATTTTAGCCAGCCCGGAGGTACTCACCATTGTGGACATCCGCAGGCCAGGCCGGTAACCGGAGTGTCAGGTCAGCATTCAACCTAGTGGTCAGTCAGATAGGTTTGCGTCGATGCCGAGGCGCGCATCCGCGCCCCGATCGCGCGAAGCGAACCGCAGCCATAGCCGAAGCTATGGCGAGGATGAGCGACAAAGCGAGCGGGGATGCGGGGCGTGCCGAACATAGCTGAACCTATGTGACTGACTACTAGGATCAACCCGCGGTTTCGCAGGCGGCCAGCAGGTCGGCCTCGATCTCCAGTTCGATCCCCTCGCGCAGGGCCTGATCGAGAAAATGGCCCTGGTAAAGGCGGTAGGCATTGGCCGCCCGGCGCGCCCAAGGCGTCTCCCAGGACTGAACCCGCAGGCGTACCAGACCGACCTGCTCTTCGCGTGCGGCTTCCGGCCGACTGACGCAGGGTCGCGCCCGAGCCAGGCGGATGAATTCCTCCCGGCTGAGTCGCTCCACGGATTTGCCCGCATCGGGACAGACCTCGAGCCGCCGCGGCCGAATCTCCGCCGCCAGTACCGTCCCCTTGAGCCAAAAGACCGGATCGGTGACGATCCAACCCGCCCCGCCCTCGCGATAAGCCACGCAAGCCCCCGGCCGCTGCAATTCCGGCTGCGCAAACACCATACGCGCCGAAGCCCGCAAGGCCGGCTCGTCGGCAAACAACACGCCCGACAAGAGCGCCAGAACAAGACCCCCGAACCGCATGCGATCCCCCCTCAAGAATCGGAACATCCCACAGAACAACACCGCCCCCCAAGCGAAGCGGCAGATCGTCACTCCGTCGCTTGCTGCCGTCGCCCCCCCAGCAGCGAAGCAAGCGGCCCCCCATTCTAAACCGCCCGCCCCCCACCCCCCACCGCGGGTCGCAAAGTAGCCCCCGCCAGCTAGGCGGAGCGGGGCGCCGTGGGCTCCCTGCCCACAAGCCCCGCGACAACGACGCTGGCGGGGGCGCCCTGCGACCCGCTAGAGCCAACGTTTGCGGCGGCGGTAGTGCTTCGCGTTGCGAAACGAAGTTCTCCCCTCCGCTGAAAGCCCGAGGTAGAACTCCTTCACGTCCTCGTTATCGCGCAACTCCGCGGCAGCCCCCTCCATGACCACCCGACCGCTCTCCAGGATGTAGCCAAAATCCGCGTGGGCCAGGGCGACGAGTGTGTTCTGCTCGGCCAGCAGGAAACTCACTTTTTCCCGCGTGTTGAGATCCTTCACGATGGAAAAAATCTCCGCGACGATCTGGGGCGCCAGCCCCATGGAAGGTTCGTCGAGGAGGATCATTTCCGGCTGAGCCATGAGGGCGCGGCCGATGGCGCACATCTGCTGCTCGCCACCCGAGGTATAGCCTGCCTGGGAACCGCGGCGCTCCTTCAGGCGCGGGAAGTAGTGGTAGACCCGCTCCAGGCCCTGGCGTAATTCCGCCCGGGAAACCTTGCGGCTGTAAGCCCCGGTGAGGAGATTTTCCTCGATGCTCAGATGGGCGAAGCAGTGCCTGCCCTCCATGACCTGGATGACCCCCTGCTGCACCAGTTCGCTCGGGCTGAGGCGGTCGATGCGCGCCCCCTTGAATTCGATGCTGCCTTTGGTGACATCGCCACGTTCCGCCCGCAGAAGATTGCTCACCGCCTTCAGGGTCGTCGTCTTGCCGGCGCCGTTGGCCCCCAGGAGCGCAACGATGCCTCCCCGCGGCACGCGGAGGGAAACGCCCTTCAACACCAGGATCACATGGTCGTAGATGACCTCGATGTTGTTGATCGCAAGGTAGGCCTCGCCATTCGGCGTCATGCCCTCTCCCCCGGGGAATGCGTTCCCCTCCGTCCCCCTTCTCCCTTCCCTCTTGCCACCCCTAGCTCTCCTTCGCGCAATCCCGGGGCGTGATGCCTTTTTCCTTGGCGTACTGGCGCGCAGTGGCCTGGAAGAGGGGGTGGATGAGGGCCTTGTTGCCCTCCAGCCAGTCAGAGATCACGACCCAGCGCGTGCCGTCCCACTGCTGGATTTTCACCTTGCCGGAACCTTCGTGATTGGCGCAGGAAGTGCGGACTTCCGGCAGCAGCCCCGTCGCGCCCAGGGTCTTGAGGCGGGCTTCGGTGATGTTGAGGTTTTCCATGCCCCAGCGCACCTGCTCCCCGCTCATGGCCTTGCCCTTGCCGTACTTTTCCTGGGCCCTGCGGATGGCCTCCACGGACAGGATGGCGCTGGAAACCCCCCGGTTGTAGAGGATGGTTCCAATCTTGCCCGGGTCGGAGAGATTGCCCTTGCCGGCGCCGTAGACCGTCTTCTCGATGTCGGCGATGAGCGGCACCGTCTTGCCTGCCACGTTGAAGGTCGCCGAAAGATAGCCCTTGGCGGCGTCGCCGGCCGGCACCGTATCCTCCTCCGATCCCGCCCACCAGGAACCGATGATGCGGTCTCGGGGGAAGCCCACCTTCTGGGCAGCCTTGAGGGCCGTCTGATTCATGACCCCCCAGCCCCAGAAAATGACGTAATCCGGCTTCTCCTGGCGAATCTTGAGCCACTGTGCCCCCTGCTCGTTGCCCGGGTGGGCGACGGGGATCTGCACCAGATCGAACTTGCCCAGGCGCGACTCGGCCTCCAGGGCCAGGATGGCCTCCTTGCCGTAGGCCGAGTCATGGTAGAGATAGACGATCTTCTTGCCGGCCAGAGTGCCCTTCTCCTTGTCGCGCAGGAATTTCACGATGGCCGAAGCCTGCATCTGGTAGGTGGTCACCAGGGGAAAAGCATAGGGGAAGACCGATCCGTCAGTGGCATCGGTACGACCAGAGCCGACCATGGCGAGGGGAATGCGGTCCGCCGCCGTCTTGTCAATGAGGGCGTAGGAAATCCCGGTGGACAGCGGATGGATCGGCCCTGCGGAAGTCTTGGCGCGGGACTTCAGCCGCTAGTAGCACTCGACGCCCTTGGCGTTGTTGTACTCGGTTTCGCACTCCTCCCACACCATTTTCACGCCGTTCACCCCACCCTCTTTCAGGTTGACGTAGTTGAGGTAGTCGATGAAGCCGCCGAAGAGCGCCATGCCGTTGGCCCCGTAAGGTCCGACCCGATAGGAGGTGATGGGAAAGAACTGCTCCTCGGCGGCTCCGGCGGCAAGGGCAAGACTGGCGAGAAGGGCGGCGAGAAGAGGTTTGGTCGAGCGGGTCATGGAACATCTCCAGGGGGTGTCACGGACGAAGACACCTTTGCTTTATAGACGAAAACTGGCGCTTCAGTGGGGGAAGGGCCACAAACGCAGCTTTTCCTTGGCAATCTGCCACAAACGGGCCAGGCCGTGGGGTTCGACGATGAGGAAAAACATGATGAGCGCCCCGAAGAGAAGGATCTGGACGTGGGACACCGTGGCACTGGAAAAGGGCAGCCCCAAAAAGGCCGCAGCCGCCGGCAAGCTGAGATCGAGGGCGATGGGCAGAAGCAGGATGAACGCTGCCCCCAGGAAACTGCCCAGAATCGACCCGACGCCGCCAATGATGATCATGAAGAGGATGCGGAAGGACAGGTCGAGGGAAAAGCCGTCCGGCTCCACCGACCCCAGGTAGCAGAAGGCGTAGAGGGCACCCGCCACGCCGCAGTAGAAGGAACTGATGGCGAAGGCCAGCAGCTTGGCAGGCATGAGCCGGATGCCGATGACGGCGGCTGCCACGTCCATATCGCGCACCGCCATCCAGGCACGGCCGGTTGCGGAGCGCACCAGATTTTTTGCCGCCAGGGCCATGAGGACGACGATGCTCAGCACCAGCAGGTACTTCTCCCGCGGCGTCTCGAAAGCATGCCCCAGGATGACCACCTTCTGGGCGGATATGACCCCGGAGGACGAATGATTGGATAGCCAGGGAAACTTGGTCAGGCACCAGACGATGAAAAACTGGGCAGCCAGCGTGGCCACCGCCAGATAGAAGCCCTTGATGCGCAAGCTGGGCAGCCCGAACAGAACGCCCACCCCGGCGGCGGTGAGTCCGGCAAGGGCAAAGCTGAGCAGGATGGGAATCCCCTCGACGCGCAATTGGAAGTTATAGGCGGCATAGGCCCCCACGGCCATGAAGGCCGCCGACCCCAGGGAAAGCTGCCCCGCGTAGCCCGTAAGCAGATTGAGCCCCAGGGCTGCCAGGGAAAAAACCAGAAAAGGCACGAGTATGGCCGAAAGCCAGTACTCACTCGCAACCCAGGGCACCCCGACAAAAGCGAGCAGCAGCAAGAGCCCCATCCCCACCCGCTCCTGGCGCAGCGGAAAGAGTTGTTGATCCGCTGCGTAACTGGTCTTGAACTGCCCCGTCTCACGATAGAACATCGCGCCTCACCTCTCTTCAGACCCTGTCAATGTGCTTTTCCACGAACAGTCCCTCGGGTCTGATCAGCAGAAAGAGCAGGGCCAGAACGTACGGGAACCACCCCTCGATGCCGCCGAAGTTGCCGCCAAATACGTCCTGCAACAGGGGTGGGATGTAAATTTCCGCCAGTTTCTCCGAGGCCCCGATGATGAGGCCGCCGACGATGGCCCCGGGCACTGAGGTAAACCCCCCCAGAATCAACACCGGCAGGGCCTTGAGGGCGGTGAAGGTGAGGGCGAACTGCACGCCGTTGCGCGCCCCCCAGAGCAGGCCCGCCACCAGGGCGACGAAGCCGGCAACGCCCCATACGATGGCCCAGATGTGTTGCAGGGGAATGCCAATGGACAAGGCCGCCTGATGGTCGTCGGCCACGGCCCTCAGGGCACGGCCGATGCGGGTGTATTGGAAGAGCAGGGCCAGGGCCGTCACCAGCACCGCCGCAACCCCCGCCGCCACCAGGTCGAAGCGCGACACCACCATGCCCGTCGCCTCCAGGATAGCCTCGATGGGTTCGTCCACGATGCCCAGGTCTAGGGGTCGAGGCGCGTTGCCGAAGAGCAGTGGGGCGAGGCCCTCGATGAAGAAGGCCAGACCGATGGTGGCCATGAAGAGGGCAATGGGCGGCTGATTGACCAGACGCCGCAGCACGAAGCGCTCGGTGGCAATGCCGAAAGCCGTCATCAGGACAAAGGCGAGGATGATGGCGAGCCACAGCGGAGCGCCTTTCTCCAGTCCACCGACCACCGTCAGGGCGGCCAGATAGACCATGGCCCCCTGGGCGAAGTTGAACACGCCGGACGCCTTGAAAATAAGCACGAAGCCCAGGGCGACCAAGGCGTACATGACCCCGGAAAGGAGGCCGCCAATGAGGATTTCAAAGAAGAATTGCATGGTTGGGAATCCTTCAGTGCGGCACGCCCAGATAGGCGCGAATGACCTCTTCGTCGGCCCGCACGGCATCGGGCGTGCCGTCGCCGATCTTGCGGCCGTAGTCCAGGACCACCACCCGGTCTGAGATGTCCATCACCACGCCCATGTCGTGCTCGATGAGGACGATGGTGGTGCCGAACTCGTCGTTCACGTCGAGGATGAAACGGCACATGTCCTGTTTTTCTTCCACGTTCATGCCGGCCATGGGTTCGTCCAGGAGCAGCAGTTCCGGTTCCGCCGCGAGGGCGCGCCCCAACTCGACCCGCTTTTGCAGGCCGTAGGGCAGACGGCCCACGGGGGTTTTGCGGATGGCCTGGATCTCCAGGAAATCGATGATTTCCTCGACCCGGCGGCGGTGCTCCATTTCTTCCCGCCACGCCCGGCCGATCCACAGGGCATGCTCCAGGAAGGTGGCCTTCATGCGGGTGATGCGGCCGGTCATGATGTTGTCCAGGACCGTCATGCCGCGGAACAGGGCGATGTTCTGGAAGGTACGGGCGATGTGGTGGCTGGCGGCGTCGTGGGGCTCGATGCGCCGCCGCTCCTCGCCGCGAAAGACGATGCTGCCTTCCTGGGGGTGATAGACGCCGTTGATCACGTTCAGCATGGAACTCTTGCCCGCACCGTTGGGGCCGATGATGGCGCGAATCTCGCCCTCCCGCACGTCGAAGGAAATGTCGCTCAAGGCCCGCACCCCCCCAAAAGCGAGGGAAATATGGCGCAAATCGAGGATCACCTCGCCGATGCGGCGGTCACGGACGGAAGATTGGGTCATGGGGCGAACGGGTTGAGTCCGGGCAAAGTCATTTCAGGCCACCTTGCGCACGGTGGGAAAAACACGCGCCTCGACCAGGACGACATCGGCGGCCACCCTGCCGCGCCGCCCGTCCTCGAACTTGACCTCGGTCTCCACGTACTGGCTGGCCTTACCCCCGTACAGCGCCTCGACCAGCACAGCGTATTTCTCGGCGACGAAACCCCGCCGGACCTTGCGGGTGCGCGTCAGTTCGTCATCGTCGGGGTCGAGTTCCTTGTGCAGGACCAGGAAGCGTTGAATTTGGGCCTCGGCCATGAAGACATCCCGGGCCAAACCCGCATTGACGTCCTCGACGCATTGCCGGAGCAGTTCCCGCACCTCGGCCCGACCGGCCAGATCGGCATAACCGGCGTAGGAGAGCCCCCGCCTTTCCGCCCAGTTGCCCACGGCGCCCAGGTCGATATTGAGGAAGGCACAGACCCGGGGGCGGCCGCTGCCGAAGCACACGGCCTCCTTGATGTAGGGGTAGAACTTGAGCTTGTTCTCGATGTAATTGGGCGCGAAGAGGGCGCCGCCGGCAAGGCGGCCCACGTCCTGCGCCCGATCGATGATCTTGAGCTGGCCATCGTCGTCGAGAAATCCGGCATCACCGGTATGGAAGAAGCCCTCGGCGTCCACGGCCTCGGCGGTGGCCTCGGGTCGCCGGTGGTATTCCCGCAGCAGCATCGGACCCCGCACCAGCACTTCGCCCCCTGCCGAAATGCGCAGTTCCACCCCCGGCGCCGGTGCCCCGACCGTATCGTCACGCACGGCGCCATTGCGTTGCAGGCAGACGTAGGCACAGGTTTCCGTCTGGCCGTAGAGCTGCTTGAGGTTGACGCCGATGGAGCGATAGAAGCGGAAGAGGTCCGGACCGATGGCGGCCCCCGCCGTGTAGGCCGCCCGCAGACGGGAAAAACCGAGGACGTTCTTGAGGGGCCCGTAGATGACGCATTCCCCCAGCGCGTAGGCGAGGCGCTTGGCAAGACCTACCGGCCGGCCGTCCAGGATGTCCGCCCCGCAATCCCGGGCGAGGGCCATGGCACGCCCGTACATCCAGCGCTTCAGGGCACCGGCGTCCTCCATGCGAATGCTCACCTGGGTGAGCAATCCCTCGAACACCCGCGGCGGCGCGAAATAGAAAGTGGGCCCGATCTCCCGCAGGTCGTTGAGCACCGTTTCGGCCGACTCGGGGCAGTTGACGGTAAACCCGGCCACCAGGGCCTGGGCGTAGGAAAAAAGATGGTCGCCGACCCAGGCCATGGGCAGATAGGACAGCAGCGCATCGTCGGGCCCCAGGTCGTCGACACTGATCCCTCCCCGGGCGGCTGCAATGAGGGCGCCGTGGGTCTGGGCGACGCCCTTGGGGCGGCCGGTAGTCCCCGAGGTATAGAGGATGACCGCCACGTCACCGGGGTCGGCGGCGGCAACTTCCTGCTCGAAAAACCCTCCATGGGCCGCCTCGTACTGCCGGCCGAGTTCGAGCAGGTGGTGGAAATCGTGCAGGCCCGGCTGCTCGTAATGACGCAGGCCCCGCGGGTCGTCGTAAATGATGTATTCCAGCGCCGGCCAGTGGGTGCGGACTTCCAGCAACTTGTCCACCTGCTCCTGGTCCTCGGCGGCGACGAAGCGGATCGCAGCATCTTCCAGGACGAAACGCACCTCATCGGCGACGGCATCCTGGTAGAGGGGCACCGGAATGCCGCCCAGGCTTTGGGCGGCCGTCATCATCATGTACAGGTGGGGCCGGTTGTCGCCGATGATGGCGAGACACTCGCCGCGCCGGAACCCCAGGGCGGCGAGGGCGGCGGCCAAGGCGCGGACCCGCTCGGCCACCGCGGCCCAAGTCCAGGTCTGCCAGATGCCCAGATGCTTTTCGCGCAGGGCCGGCGCCCCCCCCCGCACGCGGGCGTGGCGCAGCAAGAGCCGCGGAAAAGTCGCCTCTCCCGCCGACACGTCGCCGGGTGCCGCATCCACCATGGAGTCTCCTTACGCCCTCTTTTTGGAGCCCCGCAAAAACCGGGATTGCCAGAGGGTCGATGGCGCCATTGTAGCCCCTGCGGGGGAAGCGGGAACAGGGCCGACGAAACTCGCCAGCAGAGCGACGATCCCCGCAAGATGCGGCGTAACCGATTGTTTTATAAAATGAATTATTTCGTAGACAATTTGCTCTCCAGGCCTATAGTGAAACCTTAGGCCCCGGAGTGAGGGATGCGCAGCGTCTCTGGCTCCGCCCCCGAGGACATTGCGAAAGCCGGCCCGGACCCGCCCCACACCCTGGGACGACTCCCCGCCCACCGGCCCGCCCCCGCGAAACCCACAAGGAGACACGGCATGGACGACCTTTCCCTGACACTGCTTCCCGAAGCCCTGATCGTCGACGTGCCGGAACTCGACGCGCAACACGAGGCGATCTTCGCCCAGATCGAAGCGCTCAAGGAGGCCTGCCTGGGCCGGGATGACGTTCCCGCCGCTCCCCTCGCCCTGCTCGTGGATTTGCTGTGTGGTCACTTCGCCACCGAAGAGCGCCTCGCCCGGGCGGCCGGCATCTACTTCGGCGCCCACGAGAGCGTGCATCGGGAAAGTCTGGTCGCCCTGGACCGCACCATCCATCGCGTGCGCCAGGGGGGGCTGGATGTCTTCTGCCTGCTGCGCTATCTGGAGTGCTGGTTCGAGCGCCACATTCTCGAACACGACATGCCTTTCGCCGAACGCTTGAACGCGGCCCACGCCCTGCCCCGCCCGCGCCCCGCCGCGATGCCCTTGCGGCTGCGCGCCTGAGCACCTGAGAGCCTTTCCGCCGCCCGCTCGCGGCACCCCCGCCGCCGCAGCCCCCCCTAAGCCACGACCTCGAACCCGGGGTCGTCCGCCCGGAGTTTCGGCGCCAGCCTGCTAACGCGCTGACCGCCCCAGGCGGGCGCGGGAGCGGCTTTCCAGGCGGAAGAGGCTGACCGCCTCGACCAGGGCGCCGGCCTGCTCCTCCAGGCTTTCGGCGGCCGCCGCGGCTTCTTCCACCAGGGCGGCGTTCTGCTGCGTCACGTCGTCCATCTGGCCCACCGCCTGGGTAACCTGCTCTATCCCCGCGCTCTGCTCGCGGCTGGCGTGGCTGATCTCTCCGATCAAGGCGGCGACCTTGCGGAAGCTCTCGACCACCTCGGTCATGGTTTCCCCTGCATCCTGGACCCGGCGGGTGCCATTCTTGACCGTATCGACGGACCCGCCGATGAGGGTCTTGATCTCCTTGGCCGCGCCCGCGCTGCGCTGGGCCAGATTGCGCACTTCGCTGGCCACCACGGCAAAGCCGCGTCCCTGCTCGCCCGCCCGGGCGGCCTCGACCGCCGCATTGAGGGCGAGGATATTGGTCTGGAAGGCGATGGAGTCGATGACCCCAATGATGTCGGCGATCTTGCGCGAACTCGCGTCGATCTCCGCCATGGTCTCCACCACCGACCCCACCAGCCCCCCCGCCTTCTGGGCGACAGCGTTGGCCTCGGCCGCCAGGGCTGCGGCCTGTTGGGCGTGTTCGGCATTCTGGCGCACCGTGGCGTTGAATTGCTCCATGCTCGACGAGGTTTCCTCCAGACTGGAGGCCTGCTCTTCCGTGCGCGCCGACAGATCCGTATTGCCCATGGCGATTTCCCGCGCCGCGGTATTGATCGTGTCGGCCGCCAGCTGGATCCGGCTCACCACGTCGCGCAACTGGTCCACCGTCGCGTTGGCGTCGTCCTTCAACTGGCCGAAAATGCCCTGATAGTCGGCTTCGACGCGACGGGACAGATCCCCCTCGGCGATGGCGCGCAGCACCCCGGCCACTTCCTGCAAACCCTGCTCGGTGGTGGTGGAAAGCGTATTCAAATCCCGCGCCAGGGTGAGGAAGAATCCATTGCGTCCGGCCTCCGCCAGGCGCTGGCTGAAGTCCCCCCGGGCGGCGGCGGCGATCAGCACGCCGACCTCCTCCTGGGCCAGACGGGTCTCCTCCCGCTGGGCGGCTTCCTGACGGGCCTGCCCCTCCAGGACGGAAAGGGACTGATTGCTGCCCTGAAGCGCATCGCGGAAGACACCGTGCAGCCCCACCGGCTGGGCCTTGCGGAAATACTTGCCTTCGCCCGCCATGCGCAGCACGGCCTGCTGCTCGCGGAAACAGGGCTCCAACTGATCGAGCATGTTGTTGATGCCCCAGCACAGTTCGCCCACGGCGTCCTTGGACCCGATATTGACCATGCGACCGGTGATCTTGCCTGCCGCCACCTCGCCGACCAGAAGGCGCAGGTGGTCGAGACGCACGTCGTTCGTGGCCCCGGAGCCCCGTCCGTCCCGTCGCGGGAAGAAAAGGAGCACCAGCCCGGCCAGGAAAAGCACGGCGGTCAGCCAGTCGAAGCCGTGCCGCAAGGAGGTCCACAGCGCCGCCACGGCCAGCAGCGCAACCAGGATGTACCCCTGAGCCTTAGAGTGCATGGATCAGCTCCTCATAACTCATGCCTTTATCCTTCAACACGCCCACCAGGAGCGCCAGGGAAGCATCGCAGGCGTCCCGCGCCCCCGCCTTGGTCTCGGCTTCCAGCATGGCCCGGTAAAGGCCCTCGATCACCGGCAGGGCGCTGCGCTTGGGGGCCCGGCGCACCGAGAGGTAACCGCTGATGTTGCCGGCCCCGTCGTAATCCGGCGTCACATGGGCGAAAACCCAGTAGAAGCTGCCGTCCTTGGCCATGTTCTTCACGTAGGCGAAAACCTCGCTGCCGGCGGCAATGTTGTCCCAGAGAAACTTGAACACCCCCCGCGGCATGTCCGGGTGACGGATGATGTTGTGCTGGGCGCCGAGCAGTTCCTTTTCGGAATAGCCCGAAAACTCGATGAAAATCTCGTTGCCGTAAGTGATGCGCCCCTTGGTGTCGGTCTTGGAGACGATGAAATCGTTCTCCCGCATGACCTTCTCCTGATTCGTGGGTTGAATCGGATTTTTCATGACCCCCTCCGGATTGTGGCTGCGACGTTTTGCGGCGAAGTATAGGCCAAGCGGCCTGCGCGGCCCATGCCTCAACCTTTGTTCGAAGACTTGCCATCCCCGTCGGCCCGCAGCCGTGCCTCGCGTCACCGCGCCGACCTGAGCGGCGCCCTGCCGAAACCCCGAGTCAAGGTAATCAAAAACATGATTAAGATCAATAGGTTTGCCCATGACCGCCAGCGGCGCCAAGCATCGTGGTATATTCGCAGGTCCTGAGACTGCCCCTGTTTCACGCCCCCGCCATGGCCCACATCGTCACCCGCTCCAACAGCATTCCCAGCCTGACGGCACACATGGAAGAGCTTCTCGGCGACTTCGAAGCACAGGTCTTCGAATTGCAGACCCTGACGGCCGGGATGCTGACCGATCTGACCATGGGGTTCTACATCAGCTACGCCGACAACACCCAGATCAACCTGGGTTGGAATTACGGCTTCAATGATGGCTACGGGACCATCCTCGGCAGCGGCTTCGCGGCGGTCGCCAATGGCGGCCGTGCAGTGGCCACTTCCCTCGACCTGTCGGGACATCATGGCGGGCACCCCATCGCGATTCACATGGGCGGCGGCGTCTCGGTTTCCCTCAACGGCCTGGGGGGATACGTGGCCGAAGCCTCCATCCAGTCCGGGTACACCTCCGTCGTGTTCCGGGGGCGGGTTCCCGTCACCACGGGAACCTCCGCGTATTCGTCCATCGAACTCACCCTTCCCGGCAGCGGTTCGGAGTTGTGGCGCCTCACCCTGACAGGCCAATTGACGGATAACGATTTTGGCGACATCTCCGGCACGGTGACCGCCATGACCTTGAGCCGTGACAGCTTCGGTTCGGGCTACGGTTTCGGGACGGTATTTTCCGTGTCCGGCATCTCCATTCCGGTCGAACGCCCCTTCGACGACGCCGATGACGTCAGCACTTTCCTCGGCCGCCTGTTTTCCGGCGGCGACTTCATCGAGGGCACCAGCGGCGTCGATACGCTCTACGGTTACGGCGGCGACGACATCCTGGACGGCAAGGCCGGGGCGGACACGTTGATTGGCGGGGTCGGCGACGACACCTACGTGATCGACGACCTCGGCGACCAGATCGCCGAAAGCGAGGGACAGGGCAGCGACACCGCTCGGCTGGCCCTGGCCGGGAGCGGCAGCACCACCCTGGCCGACAACGTCGAAAACGGCGTCCTTCTGGACGGCGTCGATTGGGCCCTCAGCGGCAATGATCTCGACAACCTCCTGCGCGGCAACACCCTGGACAACACCCTGAGCGGCGGCGACGGCGACGACGTGCTGGACGGCAAGGGCGGCGCCGATCTCCTGGCGGGAGGCGAGGGGGACGACGTCTATGTCATCGACGCCCTGGGCGACAGCGTCGTCGAGGCCTCCGACGCCGGCCACGACCTGCTGCGGGTGGGCATCCGCACCCGCGGAGGCAGTCTCACCCTGGCCGACAATGTCGAGGACGCCGTCCTCACCGCCCCGGTGGCGTTCACCCTGGTGGGCAACGACCTCGACAACCGCTTGACCGGCAACTACCGCAACGACAGCCTGCTGGGCGGGGCGGGGGACGATGTCCTCGACGGCCGCCGGGGTGCCGACCGGCTGGCGGGCGGCGCGGGCAACGACGCCTTGCGTGGAGGCGCCGGCGCCGATCAGTTCGTTTTCGACAGCGCCTTGAACGGCGTCAGCAACGTGGACCAGGTGCTCGATTTCGCCGCCGGGGATCGCCTGGTGCTGGACGACGCCATTTTCGCTGCCCTGGCGGGCGGGGTCACGGCGGCCCATCTGGCCAGTGGGGCCGGGCTTTCGGCGGCCACGACCGCCAGCCAGCACCTCCTCTACGACACCGGCAGCGGCGCCCTCTATTACGACGCCGACGGCGCCGGTGGCAGCGCCGCCACCCTCTTCGCCGTGCTCCATCTGGCCAACGGCAACGCGCCGCCACACCTCGCCGCCAGCGACTTCATCGTCGCCTGAGCGGCTGTGAATGAAGGTACTGCGCGGCCCGATTGCTTCGTTGGGCTGCGCACGCTCCTCGCCTTTCTCCGTGCAATGTCTCCTCGCTGCGCTCCGTCCGCCTCGCACTCGGGCCGTTCGCTACGATTTCTTCACAGCCTCTGATTCCGCCCCGTCCGGGACGGGGCATCAGCGTTCGCGGAAGGCGCGCCCCAGGGATTGGGTCACCGGGTCGAGGAGGTAGCCGATGGCCGTACGGCTGCGCACCCGCAGGTAGGCTTCCACCGGCATGCCCGCCTGCAGGGGGCCGACGCGGGCATCCTTGAGGGACTGCTCGTCCAGCGCCACCCGGGCCAGATAGTAGGGAGGCTGTTGCGCCCCCGGGTCGCTGAGGGCGTCGGCCGAGACGTATTCCAGGCGGCCCTGCACCAGGGGCGTGGTGCGCTGCTCGAAGGCCGTCAGGCGCACTTCGGCGGTCATGCCCAGGGTCAGATCGCTCACCGCTTCGGTGGGCAGCTTGAGCTCCGCCACCAGGGCCCGGTCCCGCGGCACGATTTCCATCAGCGTTTCCCGCGGGCCGACCACGGCCCCCAGGGTATGGACCTTGAGTTCGACCACCACACCGTCCGCCGGGGCGGTGATCTTCTGGCGTTCGCTGGCATCCAGGGCGGGCTTCACGCGCTGCTGCAATTCGTTCAGGCGGTCGTTGGATTCCTTGAGCTCCGAAGCCGCCGTCTCGCGGTAGGTGTTGCGCAGGCCCTCGATGCGGAAGAGCAGGTCGCTCTGCTTCTGTTTTGCCCGGGCCAGATCGGCCTCGTGCTCGGCCAGTCGGGAGGCGTAATCCGCCTCGGCCCGGTCGAAGGCGAGCATGCGGGTGGGGGAAATGTAGCCCTTGTCGAGCAGCGCCCGGTTGGCCCGGGCCTCGTCGCGCATGGTACGGATTCCGGCGTGGTCGGCCTGCACCTGGCGCTCGGTGGCGGCCGCCTCGTCAGCGGCGTCCCGGGCCTGGCGCCCGAGGATGTCGACCTGCTGGTTGAGGATGGCCCGACGCTGCTGGAAGATGTCGGCCTCCTTATGGCGGATCTCCGCCACCTCCGGCCGTTTGGTGGCAGCTTCCAGATCCGCCGGCCAGACCACCCGGGGAGCCATTTCGCGCTCCGCCCGCAGGCGCCCATTCTTGGCTGCCTCGGAAAAATACTGCTGGTCGAGGAGGTCGAGGGAAGCGCTCACCCGCACGTCCTCCAGGACGATCAGGGTCTGGCCCTGGCGCACTTCGTCGCCGTTCCTCACCTGGATGGCTTTGACGATGCCGCCTTCCTGGTGCTGCACCACCTGGCGATAACTCTCGACCTTGAGCTGGCCGTGGCCGATCACCGCGCTGTCCAGAGGTGCTGCGACGCCCCACAGGAGGAGCAGGACCAGACTGCCCAGGGCCGCCGCGGCGCCCCGACGGCCCCATTTGCGCACCTCGCGCGCCTCCGCCGGCTCTTCCCCTGCCGGCCCCTGGCCGGCGAGCCAGGACCTAAGCGCGCCCACGTTTATCCCCCTGTGGCATGGACGTCACCGGGGCCAGCTTGGCCAGGATTTCCTCCCGCGGACCGAAGGCCGCCACCGCCCCCTCCTTCAGGATGAGCAGCCGGTCGGCCCGGGCCAGCAGGCTGGGCTTGTGGCACACCATGACCGCGGTGACGCCGGCCTGCTTGAGGCGGTCCAGGCTTGCCAGCAGCGCCTGATCGCCGTCGGCGTCCAGGTTGGCGTTGGGCTCGTCGAGGACGACCAGTTGGGGCCGGCCGTAGAGGGCGCGGGCCAGGGCCACCCGCTGCCGCTGGCCGCCGGAAAGGTTTTCGCCATTGATGCCGATTTCGGTGGCGTAGCCTTCGGGCAGCCCGAGGATCAGGCTGTGGACGCCGGCCGCCTGGGCGGCTTCGATCACCGCGGCGTCATCCACCGGCCCCATGCGGGCGATGTTCTCCGCCACGGTGCCGGGAAACAGCTCGATATCCTGGGGCAGGTAGCCGATCTGGCGCCCCAGGGCCTCGGCGTCCCAATGCCCGACCTCGGCGCCGTCGAGGCGTATCGCCCCGGCCTGGGGGGACCACACGCCGGTCAGCAGGCGGACCAGGGTCGATTTGCCTGAGCCGCTGGGTCCGATGACCCCGAGAAACTCCCCCGCCGCCAGGTTGAAACTGACCCCCTTGAGGATGGCCGGCTGCCCCGGGCGGATACCGAAGGACACCCGATCCGCGACCACCTCGCCCTTGAGGGGCGGCAGTTGCAGGGGCTTGGGTTTTTCCGCCCGACTGGTAAAGGCTGCGTCGAGGCGCCGGTAGGCCACCCGGGCTTCGCCGATGAGCTTCCATTGCGCGATCAGCTGCTCCACCGGGGCCAGGGCACGGCCCAGGATGAGGGTGGTGGCCATCATCACCCCCGGCGTGACGTGCTGGTCGATGACCAGATAGGCCCCTGCGGCCAGCATGAGCACCTGGATCAGTTGCCGCGCAAAGCGGGTGCCGCCGGATAGCCAGGAGGTGGCGCGGGCCACGTCGTTCTGCTGGCGCAGGGCCTCGCGATTGTGGCGCCCCCAGCGTTCGACCACGTCGCGGTACATGCCCAGGGCCTTGACCACTTCGGCATTGCGGCTGCCGACGTCGATGAAGCGGCCGGCCTTGCGGGTGGCGTCCTGGATCGACTCCAGGGGTTTCTGGGTGAGGCGAAAATTGAGCACCGCCAGCCCGACCAGGGCCAGGGCGGAGAGGACCGCCAGGGTGCCGAGGAGGGGATGAAACAGATAGATGACGACAATGAAGAAGGGCAGCCAGGGCGCCTCCAGCAGCGCCACGATGCCCGGCCCGCCAAAGAAGCTGCGCAGGATGCCCGCATCCCGGGCCAGGAAGGCCAGGCGGCCGGGGGTGGGCGAAGCGGCGTCTTCCAGCACCCGCAGCATCACGGTCTCGCCCAGAAGCCGGTCCACCAGGGCGCTGACCCCGGCCAGCAGGCGGCCCCGCATCCAGTCGATGACGAGGTAGAGCGCCAGGAGACCGACGGTAATGGCGGTGAGCCAGAACAGGGTCTCGTCGCTGCGGCTGGTGAACACCCGGTCGAACACCTGCAGCATGTACAGGGTGGGGGCCAGCAGCAGCAGGTTGAGAAAAAAGCTCATCACCCCGGCGTGAACCAGGACGTGGCGATAAGTGCGAAGGAGTTCCTGCATGGCCGATCGGCGCTCAAAAGAATGTCCCGCCGGGGGCCGGGAACGTCCCGGATGATACCGCAAGGGTCAAGCCGGAACGACTGCGGCGCCCCCCCCGGAACGCCCTCCCCGGGGACCGGGGGGGGCGCCGGGGAAGGAGGGCCTCAGGGGGCGGCGATGATCTCGAAGGCCGCCACGTGGACATTGGGCATTTCGGTGATGCCCGGCTTGTTGTCGAAGTCGAAGTGGGTGGCGAGCACCCAGGACGCTCCGTCGTGGTAGTAGGAATCGGCCACCTGGATGGTGTCGTCGTAGTGCCAGAACCAGGTATCCCCCGCCCCCAGGGCTGCCGCCTGCTGGGTGGCCAGGTCTCCGGCGCCTTCGACGAAATTGCCGAAGTCGTCGAAATAGACGGTCCCGGGCGTGAAGCTGGCGCTGCGTACGACGAGGACATCGGCCGTGGAATCAAAGCTGTGCACCGTATCGACGCTGGTGTCGTCGAGGATGAAGGTGTCGGCGCCGAAGCCCCCGTAAAGATGGTCCTCGCCTGTACCCCCTTCGAGGGTATCGTCGCCGTTACCGCCGCGCAGGGTGTCGTCGCCAGCGCCTCCGATGAGCACGTCGTCGCCGCCCACACCCAGAAGTTCGCCCCCGTTCTGCCCGCCGGTCAGGGTGTTGTCCAGGTTGTTGCCGATGAGAGTTACGTTGAGGGCATCGTCCAGGTTGCCGCCGCCGTTGTCGTAGGTGGCGTTTTCCACATTCCAGGCGTTGACCGCCATGTTGTAGCCGGAGATCGAAACCAGAATGGAATCGATGCCGCCGCCCGCGCCGTCCTCGACGAGGCGGTCGAGGAGGTTGTCGACCCCGTAGAGATCGTCACCGGCGCCGCCCACCAGGGTGTCGGCGCTGGCACCGCCGTCCAGGGTATCGTTGTCGCCGCCGCCGACGATCAGATTGGCGAGGGCGTTGCCGCTCAGGTCGAAGCGCGTGTCGGCCAGATAGGCGCCGCCCTGGCTGCCGAAGACGATCAGGTGGTCGTCGTTGCCCACCAGGAGATTGTCCACATTGGCGTCCAGGGTGTAGGTGACGAGGTCCACATCCAGGGATCCGCCCCCCTGCAGGAGCACCGCCGTGTCGGTGCCGCCCCCCACCGCTTCCACCGTGGTAATGGCGTCGCCGCTCAGGAGGAAGACGTCGTCGCCCAGGCCGCCGACCAGGGTGGCCATGCCGCTGCCTCCGAAGGCCGTGCTGGCAAAGGCTTCCAGGATGTCGGCATTGGCGCCACCGTCCAGGCGGACATTGAGGTCGGGCAGGCCGCCGGCACCGTCGTCCCATATCTCGCCCAGGGCGGTCAGGCGATCCGCGTTGGCGGAGCCGGTCACCGCGACAACCCGGCTGGTCGCCGCCCCGGCGCTGCCGTGATTGAGGAGCGATGCCAGTTGCAGGGCTTCCACGTTGGCCGGCAGCGCATAGGAATAGGTCTGCACGCCGGCCACGGTGGTGGAGGCCATGACCGACAGGGCGAGGTTGAGGCTGACGGTGTCGAAACCCTCGCCCGCCACTTCGGTCACCGCGTCGCCATTGCGCACCTGATACCAGTCGTTGCCCTTGCCGCCGAAGAGGGTATCGACGGTGCTCAGGTCGAATGAGGTGGACTCAAGGATGAAATCGTAACTACCGGAGATCAGTTCATCGTTGCCCTCAAACCCCCGCAGCACGTCGGCACCGCTTCCGCCGATGAGAAAATCGTTCCCCAACCCTCCGCCCACGGTGTCGCTCGCGGCGCCGCCATCAAGAATGAAGCTCACCCCCGCAGCGGAAACCCCGCTTTCGGTCGTACCCTGAAGGATGTTGGCCAGCGCGTTGCCGGTGGCAAAATGGGTGCCCGCAGCGATGCCATGGACGGTGAGTTGTTCCACGTTGGCCGCCAGGGTGAATTCCCCCTGCTCCATATGGGTCGCCGCCAGATAGGTATGGACCAGGTCGGTCCCCGCGCCTGACCCCTCGGTGACCACCGTGTTGGCGGCGCGCAGTTCGTAGGTATCGTTGCCGCCGGCGCCGGCCAGGGTGGCGGCGAAGGTGGTATTGGCGACATCGTCCCCCAGGAGGTTGGCGTTGGCGTCCCCGGTCAGGGTGTGGGCGGCCGTGGAGGCGCGCATGTAGCCGTTTTCCACGTTGGCACCGTTGCCGGCCCCCAGGGTGAGGCTGAAATCCTGGGCGTAGATCGTATCGCTGCCCCCGGCGGCAGCCTCGGTCACCGTGTCGGTTTCCTGCACGAAGTAGCTGTCGTTGCCGCCGGCGCCGATGAAAACGTCCGTCCCGGCCCCGCTGACGAAGGCATTGGCCCCGGTGGTACCGGTGACGTTGACGCCGACGGTGGTGGTCACCGTAACGTTCTCGACATTGGCGAAGAGCGCATTGGTGAGGTTGAGCGAATGAGCGCCGGCGATGCGGTCGTCCAGGGTATCGGTGCCCGCCGCGGCCCCTTCGACCAGCTTGTCGAGAATGTTGTGGAGGATGTAGGTGTCGTTGCCGGCGCCGCCGATCATCGTGACCCCATTGGTCCCCGCCCCGGCGGTGCGGCCGTCGTCGTTGAGCACGTCGTTGCCGCTGTTGCCGATGATGGTATTGGTGGCGCCGTTGCCGGTCAGGGTCAGGCCCGCGGTGCTGGTGCCGACCAGGGTTTCGACATACCCCTTGCCCACCAGGTTGTAGCTCACCGCGGCGCTCACCGTGTCGCTCCCCTGGCCGGACCATTCGTAAACATGGTCGGTGGCGGAATCGACGACATAGACGTCGTTGTCCTGCCCACCGTACATCGTGTCGTTGCCCGCACCGCCGTCCAGGGTGTCGTTGCCGATCTGGCCGTAGAGGCGGTCGTTCCCCCCCAGGCCGAAGAGACGGTCGTTGCCGTCGTTGCCAAAGAGGCCGTTGGCCGCGGCGTTGCCGATGATCAGGTTGGCGCTCTCGTTGCCAACCCCGTTGATGGCGTCGATGCCCGCCAGGGTGAGGTTTTCCACATTGCGGCTCAGCGCGTAGCTCACCGAGGAATAGACCGTGTCGGCGGTACTGGCCAGGGCGGTGGCCGACTCGATGATGGAATCGCCGCTGTCGTCCACCACATAGGTGTCGTTGCCGTCACCGCCGATCAGGATGTCGGCCCCCATGCGCCCGTCCAGGGTGTCGTTGCCCGCTCCGCCGGCCAGGTAGTCGCCGATCTCGCCATTGCTGCCCACCAGGAGGTTGGCGCTGCCGTTGCCCACCACTTCGATCGCCGTCCCATGCAGGCCGTCGGCCACCAGATTTTCCACTTCCGCCGCCAGGTTACCCAGGCGGACCACGCCGGGGGCGTCGAAGCCCACATCGTCCAGGGCGTCCTGCAGGAATTCGAGGGACTCTTCCTGCTGTTCGGTCAGGTCGGCCACGGGGCGGGACAGGTCCTCCACCAGATAGACCGTGTCGTTGCCGCCGCCCGCCGCTTCGACGATGCGGGGCATGGGGTTGGTGTAGCCGTTGTTGCTCACCAGAGCGGCGACGTGCAGAAGATACACGTCGTCCCCGGCGCCGCCGTTGAGGGTGAAATTGGCCGTGTTGCCGGATGCCGAGGGGTACAGCCCTGCCCCCGCCGCGATATCCGGGTCGAGGGGCGCCAGGGCGAGCACGTCGTTGCCCAGGCCACCCAGGAGGGAATCGCTGCCCAGTCCCAGGGCGACGAGCAGGTCGTTGCCGACGCCTCCGTCGAGGATGTCGTTGTCGCTGAAGCTCCCGGGGAGGCTGAAGCCCGGCTCGGCTTCGAGTCCGTTGCCCACCAGGATATCGGCCCCTTCACCCCCCTGCAGGTTGTCATTGCCCCACAGGCCGCGCAGTTCGTCGTCTCCCAGACCCCCGATGAGGGTGTTGTTGCCGCTGTTGCCTTCCAGGTCGTTGCCCAGGGCATTGCCGGTCAAGGCGATGGCGGCGGTCCCTTCGACCAGGACGCCCGCCTCGACATTGGCCGCCAGGGAATAGCTTGCCGCGGCCAGCACCGTGTCGTAGCCGGCATCGAGTCCTTCGACGATGAGGTCGGTGGCGGCGTCCACCGCGTAGGTGTCGTCGCCCTTGCCTCCGGCCATGGCATCGACGCCGGTGCCGCCCACCAGATGGTCATTGCCGTCTCCGCCCACCAGGCTGTCGTTGCCGGCACCCCCATCGAGGGTGAAGGAAATCTGGCTGCGGGCCAGGGCGTTGTCACCCCCCAGCAGATCGAAGTCGGTGATGGCCGTGATGATGTTGTTGAGGGCGTTGCCCGTCGCCGTTCGGTGAAGGGCCGCGCCGGGATCCCCGTCATCGCCCAACCCTGCGTTGGCCGCGTGCACGAAGTTGACCCAGATTTGCAGGTTTTCGACATTGGCGCCCAGACTATAGCCATCGAGGACCGTGGCCACCGTATCGCTGCCTTCACCGGCATTTTCGACGACGGTGTCGCCAGCATGGTCCACTTGGTAGAGGTCGTTGCCCAGGCCACCCATCATCAGATTGGCAATCTTGGCGTCATCGGGATCGGCATAGACGCCCCCCACGGCAGCGACATAGTCTCCCTGGTGGGAGCGGTCCGCCCCCGCGGCCAGGGAAATGAAGGCATCGTCTCCGGCAGTCCCCATCACCACCAGGGGAGGGATGACGCTGGTTTCCACCGCCCACACCAGGGTGCCCCCGGAATCGACAATATCAAAATCGTAATTGGTGATAAAAATAGCCATAAACCCCCCTAAAATGCGCCGGAAATATCAACGAACCGTGATAGTCAGCGATCATAGCATGGCCCTCCCGCACCCATGACAAACCGCAGTCCCCCGCCCGCCACCCCGACCCACGACACCTCGGCCTGCACCGGCCTCGCCCTGATGGCCGCCGGAAACTTCGCTGGCGCCGAAGTCGCATTCCTGGCGGACCTCGCCGCCGCCCCGGAGCGCAGCGAAGCCCATTTCCACCTGGGCCTGAACGCCTATGCCGCCGGTCGCCTGGAGCAGGCCGAGGCCCACTGGCTGGCCGCTCTGGCGCGCCAGAGCCCCGACCTCGCCTGGCACCTCGCCGCCCTGGCGCTGCGCCGGGAAGACTGGCGCCGAGGCTGGCTTCTGGCCGAAGCACGCTTCTGCAAGCGGGATCGCCCCGTCCCCCGCCGCCACGCGGACCTGCCCGCCTGGGAAGGCGAAGCCCTGGCCGAAAATTCCCTGCTCCTCTGGGGTGACCAGGGCCTGGGAGACCAGATCCAGTTCGCCCGCTTCATCCCCCAGGTGCAGGCCCGCTGCCCCCGCCTGCGGCTGGAGGTGGACGCGCCTCTCGTCCGATTGTTCGCCGCCCTTTTCCCCGGCCTCCCGGTCGGCGAAGCGGGCAAGACGCCGCCCGACCCCGGCAGTCGGCAGCAATGCCTGGCATCCCTGCCCCGCATTCTCGACGCCTGCGGCGACGCTGCCCTGGCCGGCGGCCCGGCCTACGGCACACTCGGCGCTGCTGTCCGGGCGCCCTGGCAGCAGCGCCTCGGCCCCCGCCAGCGCCCCCGGGTGGGCCTGGCCTGGGCCGGCAATCCGCAACACCCCAACGACGCGGCCCGTTCGGTGGGCCTCGCCGCCCTGGCCCCCCTCTTCGCCCTGGCGGAGCGCTGCGACTTCCACACCCTCCAGGTGGGCGGTCGCGCCGCCGAAGGGGCGGGTTCCGGGCTACCCTGCGTGGACTGGTCCGGCCAGATCGCCGATTTTTACGACAGCGCCGGCCTCGTCGCCGAACTGGATCTGGTCGTCACCGTGGACAGCGCCGTGGCGCACCTGGCCGGCGCCCTGGGCAAGCCGGTGTGGATTATGGTCCCCGCCGTGCCCGACTGGCGCTGGGGCGACGCCCGGGGCGAGGCGACCCTGTGGTATCCCACGGCCCGCCTCTTTCGCCAGGCGGCGCCCGGCGATTGGGGCCCGGTGGTCGCCAGGCTGGTGAGCGCCCTGGAAGCGCAATTTCCCGCTGCCCCCTCCGCTCCAGGCCGGAAGCAGAAGAAGGCCGAGCCCCGCGGCGTCCTTGTCCCCGACCCTGCCACCGCCGACGAAGCCACCTGCCTGCGGCGCCTGGCCGCAGACCCCCTGCACCGCCCCAGCCTCGTCCGTCTGGCCCAGTTGGCGCCCAAGAGCGCCGACCCCAAACGCCTGCTGCCCGTGTTCCACCGCGGCCGCAGCCATCCCGAGGCCGCCCTCATGCTGGCCCGGCTGCTGGTGCGCCTCGACAAGAAGAAAGCCGCCCTCGCCCTCCTGCGTCCCCTCACCGGCCACCAGCCGAAACTCGCCTACGCCTGGCTGCTGCGCAGTGACCTCGCCCGCCAGTTGCACCGGGCCGAGGAAGCCATCGACGCCGCCCGCCAGGCCCTCAGCCTGGACGACAACAGTGGCGAAGCCTGGCTCCACCTGGCCAACGCCCTGCGCGAGGGAAAGGACTTGCCCGAGGCCCTGGCCGCCATCCAGCGCGCCGCCGAGCTCTCACCCCGTTCCCCCGGCATCCTCAACAACCTTGGCGTGCTGCAGAAAGAAGACGGCCGCCTGGAAGAAGCGGTGGCCACCTACCGCCGCGCCCTGGCCGTCGAGCCCCGCAACGCCGCCGCCACCACCAACCTGGGCAGCGCCCTGCGCGATCTGGGCCGCTTCGACGAATCCCTGGCCTGCTTCCGGCGCGCCCTGGAGAGCGACCCGGGCAACCCCGACACCTGGTTCGGCCTGGGCAACACCCTCAAGGAATCGGGCCGGGTCCCGGAGGCCATCGCCGCCTTCCGCGAGGCCCTGGCCCGCAAGCCCGATCACGTCGATGTGCAGGTGAATCTCTCCCTCCTCCTCCTGCTCACCGGCCAGTTCGGCGACGGCTGGGATCTCTACGAACAGCGCTTCCACCGCCCCAAGAATCCCGTGCGTCCCCGCCGCTTTGCGCAGCCCCTCTGGCAAGGGGATTCCCTGGCGGGCCAACGCCTGCTGGTCTGGGGCGAGCAGGGTGCCGGCGACAAGATCATGGCCGCCCGCCTGCTGCCCGAGGTGGCCGCCGAAGCCGCCGCCTTGGTGGTGGAAACCGACGCCCGCCTGCTGCGCCTGCTGGCGGCCAATTTCCCCGCTTACACCTGGGTGACCGAAGCCACCCCGGCCGACCCGGCCACGGCGACGGCAACCCGGCAGGCCCCCCTGCTCTCCCTCGCCCGCTTTCGTCGCCGCAGCCTGGCCGCCTTCGGTGACGGCCGCCCCTACCTGACGGCCGACGCCGCCCAGACCGCGGCCTGGAAGGAGCGCCTCGCCGGCCTGGCCGGCCGCCGCGTGGGCCTGGTCTGGGCGGGCAGCCCCACCCACCAGAACGACGCCCGCCGCTCCCTGCCCCTGGAGCGCTTCGCGCCGCTCTTCGCGCAACCCGGGGTCAGCTTCGTCAGCCTGCAAGTGGGCCCCGATGCGGCCCAGGCAGCCGCCAGCGGCCTGCCCCTGGCGGACTTCAGCGCCGATCTGGGGGACTACGCCGACTCCGCCGCCCTCATTGCCAATCTGGATCTGGTCATCGCGGTGGACACCTCGGTCGCGCACCTGGCCGCAGCCCTGGGCGTCCCCACCTGGATTCTCGTCCCCTTCCACCCCGACTGGCGCTGGCTCGACAGCGCCCCCGACAGCACCCCCTGGTATGCCGCGGCGCGACTCTTCCGGCAGCCGGCCTACGGGGATTGGGAGAGCGTCGTCGAGCGGGTGAGGCGGGCGCTTGAAGTGCTCATGTCTTGACCCTGGAATTTCGCTTGGGCACCGAAAGTCCACTCTTCCTTCGACAAGTCTGTCCTGAAAGCCAGTGAAAATTCGTGGATGCACCCTCCCGGTGAGTGGTCCGTTCGCCCTGATCGGCTGCCCAGGTACCGATTCCGCCTGGCATGGGGGGTTGATCAAGGGCACCCTGATCGCAAGAGTCCGCACTTCGCCAACAACGATGCCCGTCACATCCTGTACAACACGACTACCGGCGGGCTGTATGACAACGCCGATGGCGCAGGGGCCGGGGCACCGACCCTGATCGCCATCCTGGATGGGGCGCCGACGCTGGACAGTACGGATTTCCTGATCGTGTAGGGGGCCGCCGGGCATCGGCCTGCGGGGGCGACCCGTCTCAGGCGGCCTTGCGCAAGCCCTGTTCGACCTCCCAGCCCAAGCAGGCCAGCCACACGGTTTTCGGGATCGGCTTCCGGCCTGAGAGGTAGTAGTTCAGCATCCGGCGACTGACGCCTATGGCCTGGGCCGCTGCCTGCTGAGTCAGGCCGTTGTCGTGCAGCCAGTTGAGCAGGCGTTCATGTCCGATACCACCGGCCTGTTCCACCGCCAGATGGCGCAGGGTGTCGGCGGCCATCTCCAGTTCATCTTCTCTCCAGACCAGATAGCCGCCGCGGGCATCCAGCCGCACCGCGGCAAACAGCACCGCATCGGCCAGGGGCGCCAGCGCAGGGTAGGCCCGGATCACGGGTGCGAGGTCGAGGGAATGTTCGGCGCCATCGGCAAAGCTCAGACGTAGCTGCGCCGGGCCGGTCACTTCAACCTGGGTCAGGGAATGTTGCGGATCGTGGATCATGGGTTGCACTCCTCGAAACAAGACCGGGCGGCATCGCGGTGGGTGGCGATCCAGGCCAGGGCCTCCCGGATTTCGGAAGACCGCACCGTCCGACTGACCACTTCCAGCGAATCCAGGAACACCATCGCGTCGCGGCGATCCGCCAAGACCACGTGCACATGGGGCGGGCGATGATCGGGAACGTTGACCCGGATGGTCATGGTGGGCAAGCGGTGGAGAGTCGGCACCGGGCGATTATTGTGCAATGGTTGCACACCGTCAAGCACGAATCGACGTCAGCACCGGTGGCCTCTATTGCAACGCCGATGGGGCCGGGGCACCGACCCTGATCGCCATCCTGGATGGGGCGCCGACGCTGGACAGTACGGATTTCCTGATCGTGTAGGGGGCCGCCGGCCCCTACATATTGCGTCGATACTGCCCGCCCACCTCGTAGAGGGCGGCGGTGATCTGGCCCAGGGAACAGCAGCGCACGGTTTCCATGAGGGCGGCGAAGACGTTGCCGCCCGCCAGGGCAACAGCCTTGAGGCGGGCCAGTTGCCCCGGGGCGGTGTCGGAGTGGCGGGTTTGAAATTCCCGCAGGCGACGGATCTGGGCGCGCTTTTCCTCCTCGCTGGAACGGGCCGGGGCGATGGCGGGGGCGCTTGCCGCCACGGGCGCAACGAAGGTATTGACGCCGACGATGGGGTAGCTGCCGTCGTGCTTCTTCCTTTCGTAGAGCAAGGATTCTTCCTGGATGCGGCCACGCTGGTAGCCGCTTTCCATGGCGCCCAGGACGCCGCCCCGGGCGGCCAGGGCGTCGAATTCCCTGAGCACCGCTTCTTCCACCAGGTCGGTCAGCTCCTCGACGACGAAGGCGCCCTGGTTGGGATTTTCGCAGCGGGCGAGACCCCATTCGCGATTGATGATGAGCTGGATGGCCAGAGCCCGCCGCACCGAAGCGTCGGTGGGCGTGGTGATGGCCTCGTCGTAGGCGTTGGTGTGCAGGCTGTTGCAGTGGTCGTAGACGGCGATGAGGGCCTGCAGGGTGGTGCGGATGTCGTTGAAATCGATTTCCTGGGCGTGGAGCGAGCGACCGCTGGTCTGGATGTGGTACTTCAATTTCTGGCTGCGTTCCCCGGCGCCGTAACGGTGCTTCAGGGCGATGGCCCAGATGCGCCGAGCCACGCGACCGAGGACGGCGTATTCCGGCTCCATGCCGTTGGAAAAGAAGAAGGACAGGTTGGGGGCAAAGTCGTCGATGGCCATGCCCCGGGCCAGATAGGCCTCCACGTAGGTAAAGCCATTGGCCAGGGTGAAGGCGAGCTGGCTGATGGGATTGGCCCCCGCTTCGGCGATGTGGTAGCCGGAAATGGACACGGAGTAGAAGTTGCGCACCCGGTGGGCGACGAAATACTCCTGGACGTCGCCCATCAGTTTCAAGGCGAACTCGGTGGAGAAAATGCAGGTGTTCTGGCCCTGATCCTCCTTGAGGATGTCGGCCTGGACGGTGCCGCGCACGGCGGCCAGAGTGCAGGCCAGGAGGGCTTCTTCTTCCTGCGCCTGCGGCGGACGGCCGTGCTCGGCGCGAAAGCGGGCCCGCTGCTGGTCGAGGGCGGTGTTGAAGTACATGGCCAGCAGGATGGGAGCCGGACCGTTGATGGTCATCGACACCGAGGTGGCCGGGTCGCAGAGATCGAAGCCGGCGTAGAGCGCCTGCATGTCGTCCAGGGTGGCGACGGAGACGCCGGCGTTGCCGATCTTGCCGTAGATGTCCGGGCGCTCGTCGGGGTCGCAGCCGTACAGCGTCACCGAATCGAAGGCGGTGGACAGGCGCCGGGCGGGCATGCCGGCGGAAAGGGCATGGAAGCGGCGGTTGGTGCGGGCCGGATCGCCCTCGCCGGCGAACATGCGCGTCGCGTCCTCGGTCTCGCGCTTGAAGGGGAAGACCCCGGCGGTGAAGGGAAAATAGCCGGGCAGGTTCTCCCGCTGCAGGAAGCGAAGGAGGTCGCCGGCATCGGCGTAGCGGGGCAGGCTGACCTTGGGCAGCGAGGTGCCGGAAAGGGTTTCCCGCCGCAGACGGGTGCGCATCTCCCGGCCACGCACGGCGCTGCTATGTTCCTCGCCGCCGTAAGCCGCAGCCAGGGCGGGCCAGGACTCCAGCAGACGCCGGGCATCCGGGTCCAAGGCCGCCTCGCGGGCCGCCAGGGCGGCTTCCAGGGCCGGCAGTTCCGGCGCCTGCCCCACGGCGCGCAGCAGCTCACGGGCGGTGGCCAGGGCCTGGCGCTCGTGGGCGATGCGCGCCTGGGCTTCGACCCGGGCGTGGTAGCCGCGGACCGTGTCGGCGACTTCGGCCAGATGGCGCCTGCGGGCGGCCGGCACGATGGCCGGGGCAGCGCCGGCGTGACGGCCCGCCACGGGCGCCAGGCGCCCCGGGCCGAGCGTGAGGCCCTTCTCCCTCAGGAGCGGCACCAGGGCCTGGTAGAGGGCGGTCACACCATCGTCGTTGAAGCGGGCGGCCTGGGTGCCGAAGACGGGCATGGCCGCCGGCGCCTCGGCGAAGCGGGCGCGGTTGCGCTGCACCTGTTTCTGCACGTCGCGCAGGGCATCTTCGGCGCCGGGGCGGTCGAACTTGTTCACCGCCACACAGTGGGCGAAATCGAGCATGTCGATCTTTTCCAGTTGCGAGGCGGCGCCGAACTCGGGGGTCATGACGTAGAGGGCCACGTCGGCCAGGGCGGCGATGGCGGCGTCCCCCTGGCCGATGCCGGCGGTCTCCACCAGCACCAGGTCGAACCCCGCCAGCTTGCAGGCGGCCACCGCCGCCGGCAGGGCCGCGGACACTTCGCTGCCCGCCCCCCGCGTAGCCAGGGAGCGCATGAAGATTCCTGCGTGATCGATGGCGTTCATGCGGATGCGGTCGCCCAGCAAGGCCCCGCCGCTGCGCCGCCGGGTGGGATCGACGGAAAGGATGGCGATGGACAGGCGATCCTCCTGATCGAGGCGCAGGCGGCGCACCAGTTCATCGGCCAGGGAGGACTTGCCCGCGCCGCCCGTGCCAGTGATACCCAGAACGGGCACCGGCAGGCCGGACGCCGCCGCGACCAGTTCCGCCCCCAACTCCGGCAGGGCGCCGTTCTCCAGAGCGGTGACGAGGCGCGCCAGGAAGCGGCGATCCCCGCTCCGCAACCCCTGCAGCGCCGCTTCGCCCGTGTACCCCGCCGCCGGATCGAAGTCGCAGGCGGCCAGCACCTCGTCGATCATGCCCTGCAAACCGAGGCGGGCGCCGTCTTCCGGCGAGTAGAGACGGGTGACACCATAGGCCTGCAAGGCGGCGATTTCCTGCGGCAGGATGACCCCGCCGCCCCCACCGAAGACCTTGATTCCCTCTCCCCCCTCGGCCCGCAAGCGATCGACCAGATAGCGGAAGAATTCCAGGTGCCCCCCTTGGTAGGAGGTGATCGCCACCCCCTGCACGTCCTCCTGCAGGGCCGCGGCGACGACTTCCCGCACCGAGCGGTTGTGGCCCAGGTGAATGACCTCGGCCCCCGCCGCCTGCATGAGGCGGCGCATCAGGTTGATGGCGGCGTCGTGACCGTCGAACAGCGCCGCCGCCGTGACGATGCGCACCCGGTGGCGGAGCGGGTTGGAGGTCTTGCGCTGGGGGGCGTCCGGGAAGGTCATGGCATGCGTCCGGGGCAGGGGCGCGCCCCCGGGGAGGGGGCGGGGCAAGCTCATGATACGCCGGCCAAAGCCGCCATGGCGCACCCGCCCGCCCCGTCGCCCGCTGCACGGCGGCACGGCGGCAACCCGGAATACGCGGAAAGGCGGTCACCGCGACACGGTCGCGAAGACACCTGGCAGCGGCGACATTTGGCAGCGGCTCCCGCCGGCGCTACCCTGTGGGAGTATCCGACCGGAGCCCGCCATGCCCGACCCTATCCCCTCCCCCGCCGCCACCGGCGTCGGCATTCCCCGTCCGGGAACCTTCGACCCCGCCGCCTTCGAGCAGGCGGTCACCGACCTGCTCAAGGCCTGCGGCATCGCCCCCGATACCCCCCACATGGGCCGCACCGCCCAGCGGGTACGGGAGTTATGGCAGAAGCGGCTGCTGGGGGGCTACGACCTGGACCCCGCCACGGCCCTGGGCGAGGGCTTCGAGGACGCCCGTTCCGACCTGGTCGTGGTGCGCGGCATCGCCGTCCACGGCGTGTGTCCCCACCATCTGGTGCCCTTCCGCGGCGTCGCCCACGTCGCCTACCTGCCCGGCGGCCGTCTGCACGGCTTCGGCCGCATCGCCCGCCTGGTGGATGCCATCGGCCACCGCTTCACCTACCAGGAATGGATGACCCGCGACATCGCCGACGCCCTGGTGCGCTACGGCCAAGCCGCCGGCGCCGCCTGCGTCATCGAAGCGGAACAGCTCTGCCTGCTCCTGGGCGAGGACCGCCGGGGCGACGAACGGGTGGTGACCCAGGCCTTTTCCGGCGCCTTCGTGGATTCGGAATCCCTGCGCCACCAGTTCCTGCATGCCATCGGCTGAGTCGTCTGCGGGGAAGGGCTTGCGGCGGCAGGCGCACCAGGCCGCCCGGCCCGGACAAGCGACGCCCCACCGCCCCGGAGGAGCATCGTGAGAGCCGTGTTGGCCATCACCCTTTCGCTGGCCCTGTGGCAGTCGGCTGCAAGTCTTGCCGATTCCACGCCGCAGCCCGAGGTCTTTCTGCAACTGGGTCACGCCGGACTCATCCAGGCCGTTGCGGTTTCGCCCGATGGTGCCTTCATCGCCTCAGCCGATTTCTCCGGCGTGACCAAGCTCTGGAAGGCGGGAAGCCACAAGGAGATCGGCAGTTTCCCCAAGGTTTCGATGCCTGTCTTGCGGCTGGCCTGGGCGCCGGACGGCCGGCACCTCTTCGCGAGTACGGCCGACGGGCGCCTGCTGTGGCTCGACGCGCAACGCCTCGAACAGATCCGCGAGTCGTCTTGCGCAACTTCGGGGCGCCTGAAGGAAGTGCGGGCCATCGCCGTCAGCCGTGACGGTAGCGAAGTGGCGTGCGGCAACCTGGACGGTGACCTGGCGGTATTTTCGGTGGACGACGGATCCCTTCGCCGCCTCATCGACGCGGGCGGTGACGGCATCCGGGCCCTGGCCACGACTCCGGACGGAGCGGCCATCGTCGCCGGGGGGGCGGGCAGGATTCAGCGCTTCTCCTGGAAGGACGGACGTCGCCTGGGCGCCTTTCCCGTCCCCGATCTGGTGTCCGACCTGGTGCTCTTCAGGAACTCGCCGCAGGTGGCGGTAAGTTTCGGCTTTCTGTTCCACGGCAAGGAAACCACCCTGCGCATTTACCATCTCGACTCCGGCCGGGAAGACTACGCGCTGACCGGTTCGCTTGGGGGCAGTCAGAGCCTCGCGCTGAGCCCCGACGAGAAGACGCTCTACAGCGGCCCCTTCCAGCGCGTCGATGGGGGCGCAAAGACGCTCGCCGCAATGTTCGTCAGCGATTTTCGCATTCAGGCCTGGGATCTGGAGCGCAGGGTCATCGCCCGCTCCCTGGCAGGCCATGGAGGCAGCGTGGCCGGCTTGGCGCTGAATCCCCAGGGCGACCAGCTCTATTCTGCTTCCTGGGACGGATCGCTGCGGGCGTGGAGCCCCGCCGACGGTGCGCAGGAACGTCTGGCCGCGAGGAGCGAGAGCCCGGCAGCGGTTTTCGCCGTCGAAGGAGGTTTTGCAAGCGCCGCGCCGGAGGGAGACCTCAGTGTCTGGGATGGCAGCACCGGCGAGCGCGTGCGCCGCATCCGTGCGCCGCTTCCCGAGGCGCTGCAGGGACGCCCGTTTTCACTTCAGGGCGTCGTGGCGAACGGGTCGGGCCAGATGGTCAGCGTTGCCCACGATGGCGTGGACGCCATCCTGGTTCGGCGCATCGCTGCGAGCGGCGCGGTCGCGGCCACGGTGATCAGGGCCGACGGCGAGGCATGGCATTCGCCGGAGGCCGCGCAGCAACTCGGGGCGCCCGGCGAGGGGGCGAAGCGCCGGGTCTTCCCGCTGCTTGCACGGGCAGCGCTCGCCGCCCAGGGAACCCGGGTTTACCTGGCGGTCAAATACTTTGCCCCAGGCAATCTCTTCACGTTCTATTCGCGCGTTGCGGTCTGGGATGTGGGCGAAGAGCGCCTGCTGGGCTTTCTACCCGGCCTCATCGCGGGGGAAATCTCGGCGCTGAGCCTCAGTCCCGACGCGGGCACCCTGTTTCTGGGCAGCAGCCAGGCGCTCAGGGCGGAAGTCGATGCCCCCCGGGAGACCCGCCTGTCGGCCTACCGGGTGGCGGACGGTGCCGAACTCTGGTCCAGGGACTATTCGCGCCATGGAGCCCCGGAGCTCATTGCAGCGAGCCCTGACGGCAGCCACGCTGCCGTCGTCACGGGGCACCGGCTGGCCGCCTTCGACCCCCGCTCGGGTCAGGAATTCCGGACGCTGGGCGGGGCGCAAAAGCGCCTCGCCGCCCTGGCCTTTTCTCCCGACGGTCAGGTGCTGGTCGGTGGCGGCCATGACGCGCAGCTGCTCGCCTGGGATGTCGCGAGCGGCGAACTCCTCGCCCGTCTGGCCGGCCACGCCGGGACCATCAGGTCCCTCAGCTTCCTGGCCGCGGGCAAGCGCGTACTCTCGGCCGGCGACGACCACCAGATCAAGATGTGGGACCTTGCCGGGCGCGAGGAAATGCTCACCTTCGCCGCCTTTGCGGGGGAGCCCGGGGACTGGGCTGCCCTCACCCCGCAGGGGTATTTCGCTGCATCGCCGGGAGGAGCGGAATTGGTCGGGTTTCGCCTCGGCAACCGTCTGTACCACCTGAATCAGTTCTACGACCTGTTCTATCGCCCCGACCTGGTGCGTCGCCGCCTCGCCGGAGAACCCTTCGCGCACCTGGGCAGCGACCGCATCGAGCAGGCCATCACCCAGCCGCCGCCCGATGTCGAGCTGCGTACGGCACCTGGGGCCATGGGAGCCCCTGCCCGCACACTGCACCTCACCGTGCGCGCCACCGGCGGCGGTATCGGGGAAGTGCGGGTCTTTCACAACGGCAAGCTGGTCCGTTCCGATACGCCGGCCCAACGCTTGGCGCTTGCGGCACCGATCTCTGCCGCCGCCCCATCGCCGCGGCGTACCCGCGGCCTGGCGAGTATCCTGCGCCCGACGCTGTCGCATCTCGAGCGCCCCGGCAAGGGCGAATCATTCTCCGAGACCCTGGAGGTCACCCCCGTCGCCGGCGACAACGAGATCGCCGCGCTCGCATTCAATCGCAACAACACCGTCCACAGCCGCATCGTCACCGCGAATTTCGTCTCCCGGCGCTCCGCGCCACCCCCCCGCACCTTCCTGGTCGCGGTGGGCGTCGACCGCTTCCGCTCCGGGGAGCGCGACAGCCTCAAATACGCCGCCAAGGACGCCAGGGAACTGGCCACCTTCCTGGCCGCCCGGGCCGCCAGGATCGAACTGGGGAAGCTGACCGACGTCATTGCCTTGCTCGACCGCCGCGCCACCAAGGCGGGCATCACCGCCGCGCTGGAGTCCGTGGCGCGCCGCGCCGGACCCCAGGATGCGCTGGTGCTCTTCGTGGCCACCCATGGCCTGCTGGATGAGGCGGGCTACTTCCTGCTCACCCACGACTTCGAGGGGCCGGAGAGCCCTCACGGCATCCTCGGCGCCGGCGAAATCATCGACCTGCTGAAGCGCGTCCCCGCCCAGCGTCAACTGCTCATCCTGGACACCTGCCACGCCGGCGGCATGAACCCGAACCTCGACGGCCTCTACGATGCCCGGATCACCGTGTTTGCCCGAAACGCCGGGCTGCACGTCTTCGCTTCCTCGGGAAGCCTGGAGGAGGCCCTGGACGATGTCGGCGGCAATGGATTGCTGACCTCGGCGCTGCTCTCCGGACTCAAGGCCCCCGATGCCGACGCGAACGATGATGGGCACCTCGCGGTCTCGGAGTGGGGCGACTTCGGGCGCCGCCGCGTCCTCGACCTTGCCCGCGATGCCGGCCACCGCCAGACCCCCCTGATCCTGCGCTACGGTCGGGATTTCCCGGTTTTTCGCCTACGCCCCTGAGCATCAAGATCATCCCGGTGGACGGTCTGGGCCGTGGCGGCGCAGGCGCCCAAGCCGAAGGCACTGGGCCGGCCAGCGGCAATCTGGCCGAACAGGCTGTCAGCGCAGCCCTCGCCTATCGCGCCCAGCAACCCATCCTTGACGCGCTCCTGGCCGAAATCGGCATGAAGGGGGCAGCCTGGGCGGCTTGGTCGAGTCCGTGCGACAAGAAATCAGGCCCGAGCCACCCCCCGCGAGCTGACCACGGCGGGGCGCGCGCTCGCTGGCGCCCGGGCCGGCCCACCCCCCTCGCCCGTCGCTTGGAAGCGGGCGTGGAGCGGGGGCACGCGGGCGCTTACTCGCGGGTAGCCCCTCGGCCACCCCCCTTGACCAGCCGGGCGATCCGCTCGCCGCTGGCCTTGATCTCCGCCTCCAGCGCCCGGGCGCGTTCCGGGTCCGCGGCGACGCCTTCTCCACCGCCTTCCGGATAGTGGGTCTGCATGCGGGTGGCCTCGACGAGCAGATCGACCATGTGGCGCGTCTCGGCCAGGAAGGGGCGGCGGGGATCGGTGGGGCTCAGATAGGTCGCGCCCAATTCCTGCTGCACCCGCTGCAGCCGGGGCAGAAGGTTCTGGCGGCCCCAGTCGTCGAGTTGGCGCTCGCTCACGCGCCCAGCCTCCTTCTCCTTGAACTCGTGCTGCAGGGCCTTGATGGCGGCGTCGAATTCCGCCATGGCCCGCGGGAAGCGGGCGTTGCCGTCGTGCACCCCCGCCACGTCCACCTGGGCCGGTGGCGCCAGAGCCACGACCGCGGCCACCGTCGCCGCCGTGGCGACGCCCGCCACCGCGGCCCGGAAGCGCCAAGTGGCAGCGAAGTGCTCGAGATCGAAGCGCTCGGGCAGCACCAAGGCCAGGAGACAGCCGCCGACGAGCCCGCCGACGTGGGCGGCATTGTCGATGCCCTCCTGGACAAATCCGAAGATGAGGGCGTAGCCGATGAAGAAGAGCAGGGAGCCGATCTGCTGCTTGCCGAAGGCCTTGGGCAGGCTGCTGCGGTGCTGCAGCAGCGCGACGAGCAGCGCCCCGGTAATGCCGAACACGGCGCCGGAAGCCCCCACGGCGACGACCTTCTGGGCACCGAAATGCAGGCTGAAGGCGCTGCCCAGGAGGGCGGAGCCAAGGTAGAGGAGGAGAAAGAGACGATGGCCGTAGATGCGTTCGACCACCGCTCCGGCGCTGGCCAGACCCACCATGTTCATGGCCAGATGGAGCAGCCCGCCGTGCAGGAAGGCGGCACTCAGCAGGCGCCAGACTTCGCCCCGCTGCACTTCGGAAGCGGCGTTGCCGCCCCAGGCGAGAAGCAAGTCGGCGCTGTTGTGCAGGAGAGTTCCCCCGTGGCCCAGGCCCCAGAGCCAGACGGCGCCGTTGGTCAGAACCAGGGTCCAGACGACCCAGGTGACGGGGGCCAGGGCGTAGAGCCGATCGTGGAATTCCCGCTCCTCGACCAGGGGATCCCGCAGCAGCGCCTTGCCGCTCGCGGCCCGGCAGGCATTGAGCCGGGCGACGGCCGCCGCCAGAAGCCGTTCCTGGTCAGCCCCGTCCAGGGCGGACAGGGGCAGCGCCACCGCCTTCCCGCCCCCCTCCAGCGCAAAGGAGAGCCCGGCCCCCCCGGCGCCCAGGCCAAAGTCGACTCCAGCCACTTCCTCCCAGAGCAGGCGTTTCTGCCCGCCGGCAAAGGATTCCGAGGCGATGCCCTGCCCGTCCAGACTCACCGCGGGGCGAGCGGGATCGAGACGATGCCGGAATTTCCATTCCGCCCAGGCGAGGCCCGCGGCACAAAGCGCCAGCCCCACCGCCCCTTCCAGCGGCGCCCGCAGCAGGAGCAGCAGGCAAACCCCGGCGATGAGCACGCCCGCCAGCCGCAGCATGCGGCGCGACGAACGCAGGCCGCAGTGGGCGCCGGGGTAGAAGTGGTCCGGGGCGGGGCCGGTGTCGGCAGAAAACGGCTGGGTCATGACTGCGAGGGAGGCAGGGAGAGCGAGATTGTACTTCTCACGCATAGCCCCGCGGGACCGGGACCACGGGCAAGGGCAAGAGCCATGGTCACCGGCCCCCCGGCGTGCCGCCGCACGCCTCACCGCAGCGCCACCGTTCCCGCCTTCCACAGCGCGCTTTGCCAGCGGTAGAAAGTGCTGAGGTCTTCCGGCCTTTCGGCCCGCTTGCGGGTGTCCAGATGGGTGAGGCCCAGGACTTCGAAGCTGCGGCGGTAGCGGCCTGCGACTTTCACTTCCCGTGCTGCCAGCACTTCGCGGCCGCCGGGCACCCAGCCCGCAAATTCCACGTAGCCCAGGGTCGGCGTTTCGACCCCCGGGGGGAGGACATCCACCGACCAGGATTCACCGTCCTTCCTGAACACCCACAATTCCCGCCAGGTGTCGCTGCTCTGCACCGCCAGAGACAAGGCGCTGCCGTCCGCGTTGGCGGTGGCCGAGGCGGTCCATACGATGCCGTAGGTGCAGCGGGTGACGAGGGGCGCCCTGCGCTCCTGGCGGGCCTCCACCAGGGCAATGCAGGTTTGGCCCGGCTCGCCGGCACTGGCGACCACGCTCAGCTTGCCCGATCGGGCAGACGCTCCGGGGGCCGCCGCCCAGCGTGAGGCGCCCACCCGGATGGCGGCGTCGCTGTAGGCGGCCGCGTCGGTTTCCATGAGTTCCGCCTTGTTGATGGCGGCGAGTGCGTCGACGGCCCGGGTGGCGGCTTCCTGCACCGGCGCGGCGCCGACTTCCGGCCGGCGCGCCCGCTGGTAGGCCAGGCTGGCCCACACCCCGGCCTGGCGCAGGCGGATACGGTTCTTGAGCACTTCCGGCAGTGCGCCGAGTTCGACTCGTTCCAGGACGTCCGCCCGCCAGTTGTCCAGGGCGTAGCGCTCCACCGGCGTCAGGGCCGGCGAAATGCACTCGTGGCGGGTGAGCGCCAGGGCGGCCAGCGCTTTCTGCACGGCACTGGCGGGCAGAGCCAGCACGCGGCGCTGGGCCTCGCCGCCGGCGCAGAGCTGGATCTGGCCGTCGCGCTCGAAGGCCGTCATGGTCACGCCGTAGGCGGCCGCCACTTCCAGATGGGCCGCATTGACCTCGCCGGCGCGTCCGGCCTGGCCGGTGCTCGCCCGGCGGGCCAGGCGATCGGCCATCTGCCCCAGGGCGTCGAAGACCTCGGCACCAATGGCTTCCGCCGGCGCCGCCCGCAGGTAGGCGGCGGCGTAGGCGATGCCCAGGGCTTCGGACCCCGGGGTCTCCTTCAGAAAACGCACCACGGCGAGCAGTTCCGGCGCCGCTTCCGGCTTGAGGGACTGCACCCGCACCTGGCTGGCCCGGATGTAGCCGGCCCGTTCGCGGCGGTGGTCGTACACCTGGAGAAAATCGCCCTTCTCGCCGCGGATTTCCAGGCTGTCCCCCTGCCACAGGACGGCCTGCTGGGGGGCCGAATCGCGGGGAGCGGCCCGCAGGGCGGTCTGGTCCGCGGCCACCAGGGCGACGACGGTGAGTGCGCTGGCCAGCATGCTCATTCCCCCTCGCCGTCGTCGGAGGGCAAGTCAGCCTGGACCGCCGCCTGCGGACGGCCGCCCTTGCCGCCCAGGAGCGCGGCGCCGATGAATCCCCCATCCCCGGGGGGCGGGGCGATGATGACCTGGATCTTGTCCGACAGCTTGTCGGCCATGGCCTTCTGGATGAGGAGCGGGTTCTTCTGGATGAGGGCGCCGTCCCGGGCCAGTTGTTCGCTGCTGATCCTGCCTAGGCGATCCTGGCGATAGGCCTCGGCGTCGGCCAGCTTGCGGCGCGACTCGGCTTCGCCCTGGGCCTCGATCTGACGCGCCTGGGCGGACCCTTCGGCGCTCTTGATGCGGGCGATCTTTTCCGCCTCCGCCTCGAAGCCCCGCTGCTCGATCTGCTTCTGCTTGAAGGGCAGGATGTGCTTCATCGATTCCGCCTGGGCCTTGGCGGCAATGATCTGCTCCTCCCCCGCGGCCGCCGCGGCGGTCTCACGCCGGGTCTTGTCGGCCAGGGCTTCCAGTTCGGTCTGCTTGACCTGCTTTTCCTTCAGCTCCAGGGTGTAGCGCATCTTTTCGCTGGCCAGTTCCTCGGCCAGCAGCCTCTCCATGCCGGCCCGGTAGTCGGCGGGCAGATCCACCTTGCCCACCAGAACCTGCTTCAGGCGGATGCCGTCCCGTTCGAGCAGGGGCTTCAGTTCGGCTTCGATGGCGTCGCGGATTTCCTGGCGCTTGGTGGAGAAAATTTCCCGTACCGTGTAGCGGGCCAGAATCTTGTACACCACGCCCTGGACCGCCGGATCGACCACTTCGCCGCCGATGTCCTCGGGCAGGGCGCGGGCCGTGCTGCCGATGCGGGCCGGGTCGAGGGCGTAGCGCACGGCGATGTCCAGGCCGATGGACAGGCCCTCGACGGTCTGGAAGGGCGCGCGCCCGGCGGCACTCTCGGCCCCGGCCGGGCGGTAGGTCTGGTCGCGCAGGGCGTAGCGACGCAACTCGTGGATGCCGGGCAGGGCGAACACCGCGCCTTCCTGAAATTCGACCGTCGCCCCGGTCAGCTGGTTGATGCGCAGCCCCACCTCGCCGCGCTCGACACCCTGCACCGGCGGATGGGTGTAAAGACTCCAGACACCGAGGCCGGCGACGGCCAGGGCGATCAGGCTGCGCTGGCGTTCGGCCACCTGCCCGCCCAGGCGACCGGCGCCGCGGCCCAGGGAGTGGCGCAGGTTTTCAGCCAGGTTACGGATACGTTCAGACATGATGTTTTCCTCCAATGAGTCGATCTTCCCGAACGGAGCCGGGGGCGGGAAGATCGAGGCGCCCGCCGGCTTTCCATGGCTGCCATGGTGGCGCGGCAGGGGCGGAGGACTCCATGCCGCGGTGGGGCGACTTCGGTAAGGGGTGGGGAAGGGGAATTCCGGGCTGTGAACGAACGCTCACGCCCGCTCTGCACCGAGGGCGGAAAATGGCGTCATACTCTCGCCAGCCTTCTTCCGGAGCCCCCCATGACCAAGGTCGCCGTCATCGAGGACGACGTTCCCACCAGCAATCAGTTGCGCGACTGGATTCTCGCCGCCCGGCCGGGGCTGGTCGTCGATCAGTGGTTCGACCGGGACGCCGCCGAGGCGGCCATTGCCCGGGAGGATTACGCCCTGGTCACCCTGGACATCGAGCTGGGCCGGGAGCGCCACGCGGGGGTCGCCATCATCAACGCCATCAACAAGACCGGCCGCGGCACGCCGGTGCTGGTGGTATCGGCCATGCCGGCAGCGCTGTACCGCAGCATCATGAAGGCCCTGGACGCCTGGGACTATCTCCAGAAAACCAGCTTTGCCGAAGCGGACTTCATCGAAACTTTTCTGGAAATCCTGCGCGCCGCCCGGGACCGCCCCGGCGCCAAGGAGACCCCCGCGCCCGACGCCGAGCTTTCCCTCGATCCCCTGCGCCAGGCGGCGCCCCTGTGGCGGGGCCAGCGGGTCAACCTGCCCCTGACCGCCCAGCGCATCCTGGCCGCGCTCCATGCACGGCGCGGCGAGGTGGTGTCCTACGACGAACTGTTCGCCGTGGTGAAAAGCGGGCGCAACCGGGACAACATCCGGAAGCACATCAGCACCATCCGCGAGGCCTTCCGGGAACTGGACGAGTCCTTCGAGCGCATCGAGAACGTGCCCATGCGCGGCTTCCGCTGGTCCGACCAAATCCTGCCGCGCGCATGAAGGGGGTTCTGGCCTGGCTGGCCTCGTTCCGGCTGCGCATCCTCTTCCGCACCGCCTTCCTGGCCCTGGCCCTGGCGGTCCTGGCCATGGCCGTCGCGCTCCTGCAGGGGGAGAAGCAGCGCAGCGTGGATCACTACGCGGCCGGCTTCGCCAAGACCCAGGCCCAGATCGCCGGCCGCCTGCGCCACCCGGCCGGCCAGCTCGCGCTCCTCAACCCGGGCTGGAACGCCGCCCTGGCTTCGGCGGGCCGCCCGGTGGTGCTGCCCTTTGCGTCCCTGGATTTCGACGACCAGCACAAGGTGCGCAACGGGGTGGAGATGAGCGGCTGCCTGGTGCGCTACCCGGATCAGGGCAGCCTGTGCGTGGCCATCGGCAACAACCCCTGGGCCGGGGGCTTCATCTACGCCGCCGGGAGTTTTCAGAGCGGCGCCCTGGAGGCCCACCGCATCGGCGACGAATTCCTCGACGGCGCCCACCGCCTGCGGGTGACTGTGGCCCTGCGCGGGCAGACCTGGCGCTGGATCGCCCCTTTCGAACCCCTGCCCCCCGGCGCCGCCGGTGAAGGCGTGCGCGGCCGCTTCACCGGCTATCTCGCCCTGGAGGGCCGCGACTACACCGGCGCCCGGCCGGTGCGGGAGTTCCGCGGCTGGGTCTGGCAGGCGGCGCGCTGCCTGGATGGCCGGCCCGAGGCGGCGCCGGACTGTCCGCGTTCGGCCTTCTTCTCCCTGCGCCTGCCGGTGGAGGCACTGCGGGAGGCGCTTTTCGCCCGGGAGAAGCCGGTCTGGCCGCCCCCCGACCTGGACGACTTCAAGGTGCGGGTGGAAGTGCTGCCCCCGGGGGAGGCGCCGGCCCTGTTCGACAGCGGGCGGCCTGGCGCGGCACCGGCTTTCGTCCTGGGCGATCTCGCCGAGCTCCTCCAGCCGGGGGAATCCCTCAGCATCGAGAAGGCGGGGCCCGGCCCCGGGCGGGAGGTCGCCCGCCTGGCCGGCCGCGACGAGTCGCCGCAGCAAACCTCGCCGCTGCTCACCCGCCTGATCCGCGTGCTGCCGGTGGAAAGCCTGGACGCGCCACAGATCGAGCGCAGCGATGAAATCACCACGCCCCTGGGCACCTACCATCTGCATCTCAAGGGCGACGCCCGCAGCGTGAACCGCAGTCTCGCCGCCGTCGCCACCCGGTTGTCCTGGTTCGTGGGGGCCATGCTGGGAGCCATCGGCCTGGCCTGGCTGGTGATCGAAGTCGGCCTCATCCGGCGCATCGCCACCCTCACCCGCCGCACCCGCGGCCTTGCGCGCAGCGTGCAGGCGGAAAGCGGCCTGGAGCGCTACGATCTGGCCGACCTCAAGGGAGGCGACGAACTGGGACTGCTCGCCGCCGGCCTGGACGGATTGCTGGGCCGCGTGCGGGAAGACGCCGAGCGGGAGCGCATCCGCGCCGAGCAGGAAAAGGACCAGTGGCACGCCGTGGGCCACGAGATCATGTCCCCCCTGCAAAGCCTCCTCGCCCTGCATGGCGACCCCGCCGACCCCAGCCACCGCTACATCAGCCGCATGCAGCAGGCGGTGCGGGTGCTCTACGGCAGCGCCAGCCCCAGCGAAGCCTTCCAGTCGTCCAGCCTGCACCTGGCGGCAGTGGATATGGCCGACTTTCTGCGCCACGTGGCGGCCAATGCCGGCATCGCCGACCTGGACTGCCGGGCGCCGGAGACACCGGTGCGGGTAAGGGCCGACGAGTACGCCCTGGAGGATGTCTTCTCCCACCTGCTCAAGAACGCCGACCGCCACCGCCGGCCCGGCACCGCCATCACCCTGACCCTCGAAACCGGCGACACGGGCGCCAGCGTGACGGTCCACAACCACGGCCCCGCCATCGCGGAAGCGCTGCTGGAGCGCATCTTCGAGTACGGGGTATCCGACCAGCCCGGCGCCGGCGCCAACGGTAGCCGCGGCCAGGGACTGTTCGTCGCCAGGACCTACATGGCCAAGATGGGGGGCACCCTCGTCGCCCGCAACGAGGCGGATGGCGTGAGCTTCGTCCTCAGCCTGCCCCGGGCACGGGAATAGTGTGCGGCAGAGGCAGCGCCCCTCCTGACCAGCCCCCGGGCCGCGCCGCCCCTACTTGCGGCCGGACTCCACCTTGTCACGCTGGGCCGAGGCCGTATCGTCCTCCAGGGCCTGGCGCAGGCTGGGGGTCTGCTCGTCCCCCACGTCCCACACCCGCAGGCCGGCGCCGGTCCTGACCAGGATCAGGCGGATGCGTTCCCGCCGCTCCGCCCCCAGGGCAAGCCGGGCTTCGCCGCCGACGCGGCCCTCCGGCAGCGCGGCGGCCACCACCTCCTCCAGACGCATGCCGGTGGCGTCCATGCAATTGCACAGGGGATCGCCACTGAGCAGGGGCACGCCGCCCGCATTCGCTTGCTGGTTCTCCGTCAACAGCCGGGCGAGGGATTCGTCGTACCAGCGGGGATCGCCGCGGCGGGGACGCTCCCCCGCGCTCTCGTATGCCCGGTAAAGGTCGGTGATGAAGCTGCGGGCATCGGCGACGTCGTCGGCCCGGGACGGGGCGGCAGCGACAAGGGCAAGGAGAGCAAGGCAGAGCGGGCGACGCATGGGGGCTCCCGGGCGACAAGGACATTTGGGGAAGGCGGGCATTCTACCCCGCGGCCCCTGCGGTCGTGCGCTGCCCGACGAGCCTCCCGCAGCACTCGATTGCGCGGGGAAACCCTGCGCCAAGGCTCAGAGCGCCGACCAAGGGTTCAGCGCGCGGCGTCGACGATGCGCGCCAGCTTCTCTTCCACTTCTGTCGCCAGGACAAGGGCCTCCGGAGACAGGCCCTCGATCACCGCGCCCGGCCGCAGAAAGCCGATGCGGGTGGCCCCCGCCTGGGTGAAGACGGCGAGGCGCCACGGCAGAGCGAGGACAAGGCGCATGTCCAGTTCGAGAAGACGGCGCACGTAGCCGGGGTGGTCGACGGTGAGCAGGGTGCAATCCTCGTCGCACTCGGCCGCGAAACCGCCACCGGAGGCCCCCAGTTCCCGCGTTCCCACCACGGTGAAGCCTCCCCGCAGAAGGGCGGCCCGCAGATCGGTGGTCGCTTCGTAGAGGGATTTTTCGCTTTGCGCCAAGCCGCACGGTGCACTGGGTCGCGGGAAACTGGCCTGAAGGTTCAATGCGGAGACCTCGGCCGACCGTTTGTCGATGCCCGAAATGCCTTGTGCCCAGGGCCTGCGGAGCGCTCCAGGGTCAATCGCCACCCCCTCCGCCGCCACATCCTCCCCCGCCGCAACTGCTTCCGCCCCCACTATCGCCCCCGCCACTCTCCCCACTGCTGACCGAACCTCCGCTCGCGCCGGAATCGCTTGAATCCCCAAACCCTTCGGTCCCCCCATCGAAATACGTGCTGGAAAAATCGCCGCCACAGTAAGGCGTTCCGGATCCTGCATCGCGACGGTTGCGCACCGAGCCGCAGTCGGGAACGTAGTGGAAGCCGTCGGCGATGCCGAGTTTGGCGTCGAGGGCGAAGAGGAGAGGGAGGCGGGTGGGTTGGCGGGGGTTGATGTTCTCTTCCCGGCAGGTATGCCACCAGCAGCGCCGCAGGCCGGCATTGGCGTCCCCTGCCGAACTGAGGACCACCGCCGGTGTGTGATGCAGGAAGTGCCCAAATGCCTTGCGGCAGAAGGTCTCGTATTCCCGGGTGTAGAGAATGAACTCGTGCCAGAGGTCGTCGACCGCCTGGGAGGGCATGGCGACGAACTTGCGCCCGCCCTTCAGGTAGGCGAGAAAAAACTGCCGCAGCCCCTGGGCGACGAGTTGACATTCCTTGGGGCCAAAATCCGGCCGCCGGCTGCGCAGGCGCTCGTACAGCCCCTTGGGCAGCGCAAAGTGCCGAATGTACTCGGCGCGCTGGGCCGCTGCCGCCCGGCGCCAGACGAAGAGCAGCAGGGCCGCCAGGACGAGGCAGAAAAGGACGAATGCGATGCTCATGCTGCTTCTCCGGAGAGCGGACCTTCAGGGGGTGGCGCCAGCTTTTCGTATTCGGCAATCACCTGGGCGCCCAGGAGCAGGACGGTCGCAGCGATTTCCAGGCTGAGCAGGACGACCACCGCAGTGGTGAGGGAGCCGTACACCACACCCACCTTGGATACGTGGGAAAAATACCATGCCAGACCGCGGCGCAGGAATTCCCACAGCAGCGCGGCGGCCACGCCCCCCACCAGGGCATGGGACGGCTTGACCCCACCCGCCGGCAGCACGCGGTAGAGCCCGGCGAACAGGGCCGCCTCGAAAACGAAGCCGAGCAGGTAAAGGAGCGCTGCGGAGACTCCGGCCAGGGACCACTGTCCCCCCGGAACCCACAGCCAACCCTCGGCCAGCGCCTCGAAGGCTGCGGCCGCAGCGCTCAGCGCCAGGAGGGCGAGCCCGAGAACGAGTACCAGGCAGTAGGGAAGAAGAAAGGACACCAGGGCATGACGGGCCTGGGCCGCCCCCCGATGGGAAAAAATGACCCCCATGGCTTTTTCCAGGACAGAAAAGGCCAGGGAGCTGAAGAACAGCATGGTGGCGACGAGGAGGGCACCGAGGGCTGCGCGCTCATGCAGCACGCCCTCCACATCGGCCAGAACGGCGCGGGACTGGCTGGGCACGAGCCATTCCAGATAGCGGGCCAGGAGGGCCAGCAGTTCCTGGGGCTCGACCACGCGGGAAAAGGCGATGACCACCAGAATCAGCAGGGGTACGGCGGAAAGCAGCGCGTAGTAGGCGATGGCGCCGGCCAGCAGCAGGCCCTGGTTACGGAAGAATCCCGCCAGGACGCGCTGCACGAATTCCAGGGGGTGCCGCAGCACCCGCTGCGCGGCCGGGGTCAGCATGCGCCTTGGGCGGAAACGGGAATATGCAGGACTGTCACGGGCTGACCTCGAGGCAAGAAACGGTGCGGCCACCACGCCGGGCAATCGCCCGCCGCCCCACGAGCCGCAGTCACGCGGAATCCTGCCCCATGACGAATAACAATTCAACCCGGAAAAAGTCAGACACCCTCAGGAGCCAAGCCCAAGATTCAACGAACCCCACGGCCCCGAGGGAACATCTCGCAACGTGATCCTCACCCGAACTCGAACGCGAATCCGCGTTCCAGGCTCAGAGCGGACCGGGTTGATCGGCGCGGTGATCTGACAGGAAGCGGGTTACGAAGGCCCCCACCCTGTTTTCCGGCATGTCGATCCAGACGCGATGGCCGTCTCCGGGGGCGACCTTCGTGAGCCTCCCCTCTGCGGTTTCCATGCGTTCCGGAATCCACCGCAGGTTTCCATCGGGGTGGACACATTCCAGGCGGTCCCCCAGGGAGAAGCGATTCTTGACCGCGATTTCCATCAATCCGCGGCCGGCATCCCAGGCCAGAGCGTCGCCGACGTACAGGCTGCGCGCCGATTCGGAGTGGCCGCGCAGGTAGCCCTGATAATCCGCCTCATGGTGACGCTGGTAAAAGCCATCGGTATAGCCGCGATTGGCAAGACTTTCCAGATCGGCGAGGAGGCGCGGATCCAGCGGTCGGCCGGCGATGGCATCGTCGATGGCCTGGCGGTAGCTCTGGCAGGTGCGGGCGGCGTAGTAGGGGCTCTTGGTGCGGCCCTCGATCTTGAGGGAATCGATGCCGAGTTGCGTCAGGCGTTGCACATGCTCGATGGCGCGCAGATCCTTGGAGTTCAGGATGTAGGTGCCGTGCTCGTCCTCCTCGATGGGCATCAGTTCGCCCGGGCGCTGGCGTTCTTCCAGCAGGTGCACGTCCCCCGCCGCATTCTCGCCCGCCGGGTGCACCTTGTAATCCCAGCGGCAGGAATTGGTGCAGGTGCCCTGGTTGGGGTCGCGGTGGTTGAAGTAGCCGGAAAGCAGGCAGCGGCCGGAGTAGGCGATGCACAGGGCGCCGTGCACGAAGACTTCCAGTTCCATGTCCGGGCAGCGCTGGCGGATTTCGGCGATTTCCTCCAGGGACAGTTCGCGGGAGAGGATGACCCGGCGGATACCCAGGGACTGCCAGAACTTCACCGCCGCCCAATTGACCGTATTGGCCTGCACCGAGAGGTGGATGGTCAGTTCCGGCCAGGCTTCCCGCGCCAGGGCGATGAGGCCGGGGTCGGACATGATGAAGGCGTCGGGAGCCAGCGCCACCACCGGCGCCATGTCGGCCCGGTAGGTGGCGAGTTTGGCGTTGCGCGGAAAAATGTTGCTCACCACGTAGAAGGCCTTGCCTTGGGCGTGGGCTTCCCGGATGCCGGTGGCCAGGACCTCCCGGCTGCCGAATTCGTTGTTGCGCACGCGCAGGGAGTAGCGGGGCTGGCCGGCATAGACCGCGTCGGCCCCGAAGGCGAAGGCGGTGCGCAGCATGGCCAGGGAACCGGCAGGGGCAAGAAGTTCGGGGGCGGCGCGGGGCGCGGAGCCAGAAGGGAAGCGGGATGCGGCGGCCATAGTAGAATCCGGGGAGACCGCCAATTTTACCTGCCCCATGTCCGAAGAAATCCTCATCAATTTCACCCCCCAGGAAACCCGGGTCGCCGTCATGCAGCAAGGCGTGGTCCAGGAACTCCATATCGAGCGCAACGCCAGTCGCGGACTGGTGGGCAATGTCTACCTGGGGCGGATATGCCGCATCCTGCCCGGCATGCAGTCCGCCTTCGTGGACGTGGGCCTGGAGCGCACTGCCTTCCTCCACGTGGCCGACATCTGGCAGCCCCGCGACGAGGCCAGCGACCGGCCCATCGAGCGCCTCCTGTCCGAGGGGCAGAGCCTGGTGGTGCAGGTGGTGAAGGACCCCATCGGCACCAAGGGCGCCCGACTCTCCACCCAGATTTCCATCGCCGGCCGCATGCTGGTCTATCTGCCCCAGGAAAAACACATCGGGGTCTCCCAGCGCATCGAGCCCGAATCGGAGCGCGAGGCCCTGCGGGAACGGCTGGTGCGCCTGGTGCCCGAGGCGGAAACCGGCGGCTTCATTGTCCGCACCATGGCCGAAGGCGCCACCGACGCCGAATTCGCCACCGATATCGCCTACCTCAAGAAGGCCTGGGGAGAAATCCGCGAGAAAGTGAAGGTTTCCGGCCCCCCCGCCCTCCTCTACCAGGAGCTTTCCCTGGGCCAGCGGGTACTGCGGGATTTCGTCGATCCCGAGGTGAGCCGCATCGTCATCGACTCCCGGGAGAATTTCCAGCGCCTGCACGCCTTCGCCGAAATCTACACCCCGGCCGTGCGGCCCCTCCTGGAGCACTACACCGGCGAGCGCCCCCTCTTCGACCTGCACGGCGTCGAGGAGGAAATCGAAAAGGCCCTCGCCCGGCGGGTCGACCTCAAATCCGGCGGCTACCTCATCATGGACCAGACCGAGGCCATGACCACCATCGACGTCAATACCGGCGGCTTCGTGGGGGTGCGCAATTTCGACGACACCATTTTCAAGACCAACCTGGAAGCCGCCCAGACCATCGCCCGCCAACTGCGCCTGAGAAACCTCGGTGGCATCATCATCGTCGATTTCATCGACATGGAAAGCGAAGAGCACCGGGGAGCCGTGCTGGCGGAATTCCAGAAAGCCCTCTCCCGCGACCATACCCGCCTGACCCTCAACGGTTTCACCAACCTGGGCCTGGTGGAAATGACGCGCAAGCGCACGCGGGAATCCCTGGCCCACGTGCTCTGCCAGACCTGCCCCACCTGCGACGGCCGCGGCGAGGTCAAGACGGCCCGCACCATGGCCTACGAAATCCTGCGGGAACTGCTGCGCGAAGCCCGCCAGTTCAACGCCCGGGAGTACCGCGTCATCGCCGGCCCCCCGGTCATCGACCTCTTCCACGACGAAGAATCCCAGTCCCTCGCCCTGCTGTCCGATTTCATCGGCAAGCCCATCTCGCTCCAGGCAGAAAGCAGCTACTCGCCGGAACAGTTCGACATTGTTCTGATGTAGCATAATTTTCGCTGATCCGCGATCATGCTGTGTGAAAATTATCGTTATTAATCAGTATGTTGTTGTTTCTCCTGTTGATCCAAGGTGATCCTCGTATAACTGAAGCCATCAACTTTTGGGTAGCTGGATGGTTAGCTAGAGCGGTAGCTACCCATGAATTTCGAGGAGCCTGTCCGTACCGTCTGAATTTTGACCAGGTGTACCGGTTGAATTTTGACCAGGCCTGATAGCCGCTTGTCATTGACGCGGCTGTGGATAAGTCTATCCCGGATTTCCTCCTTTCCTGAAGTGTGATGGTGGCCCGGCGTTCATCGGCGAGGCAGGGTTGTGCCGGGAAAGCCGTGGAGGGCGTAGCCCGGAACGGAATTCCCGGCGCGGCGGCGCTCAGAAGGGTTCCGTCTCCTCGGCCGGCACCAGAACGATCCCTGCGATTATCTGGTCGACGTCCTGCAGCGTGTCGCTGAGCACCCCGCCAACCGCGTCCACGAACTCACCCCCCGGCTCTGGAAAACGCTCTTCGCAAGCAATCCCATCCGCTCCGCTTTGCTCACGCGACAAGCGCAGTCAAGGACGCCCGGCACTTGCCGGTTACCCAGAAAGAAGGCCATCCCGCGGGATGGCCTTCTGCTTCTCGGGGGCCCGGGTGCCGGGCCTACAGATGCTCGAATTCGGCCAGATCGGCGTTGGGGTCGCCGCAGGAGGAACCAAAGGAAATCTTGCCCGTGCCGCGCAGGAGCATTTCTTCCCGCCGCAGCAGGGTTTCCCTTTCACCGGCGATGGCGACGTAGCTGCCATTGGTGCTCTGATCGACGTAGAAATACTTGTCACCGCGCCGCTCGATGCGCGCGTGCTGGCGGGACGATTTGCGGTCCTCGATGATGAGGTCGCAGCTCTGGTCCCGCCCCAGGGTCAGGGCGGGGTTCTTGTCGTCCAGCAGGTAGGCGCGCCCCCGGTAGCGCACGCAAAGCTTGGTGTTCAGCACGTTGGACACGCGGAGGGAACTGGCCTTCATGGTCAGTTCCTCGGTCTCGTGCCACAGCACCTCGTAGACGTGCACGCCTTCCGCCTTGCCCTTGACCGAGAGTTGTTCGAGGTCACGGGTCGACTCCCGCAGCAGGGGAGGAAGTTCAGCGATGGTCTGGGCGCTGGTGAGAATCTGCTCGGCCTTGGCCAGGCCGACGATGCGGGCCGCCGTATTGACGGTGTCGCCGAAGATGTCGTTGTTATCCTCGATGGCGGCGCCGAAGTGGAAACCGACCCGGATGGTGAGCTTGACGCCGGAAACCGGGGGCAGGTCGCTGACCCGCTGCTGCATTTCGACGGCTGCCTGGAAGGCGGCCTCGGCGGTGGCGAAGGTGGCCATGACCTCGTCGCCTATGGTCTTGACCAGACGGCCCTGGAAGCCGTCGATGGCGCGTTCCATGCGTTTGATGCAGCGGTCCACCGCCCGCAGGGCCTCGCTGTCCCCCAACCGCTCGTACAGCTTGGTGCTGCCGGAAACATCGGCAAAAAGCACTGCAAGCCTGCGTTCTACGCCCCCCATGATCGCCCCTGTTCCACCACGCTGATTAATCTGGGACCAATGATACCAAAATCGGCAGTTCCACTGTCATAGCGACGCCATCAGGGGGATGGTGCCGCTCATGGGCAGTTCCTCCCGATCGAAGACGATGTCGCCCTCCGCGACCGCATCCCCCACCGCCAGGCCGACGAAATCGAACAGATCGCTGTCCGCAAGGTGCGAAGGCACCACATTCTGCATGGCCGTGAAGACGGACTCGGTACGCCCCGGGTAGCGGCGGTCCCAATCCTGCATCATCTCGCGCACCTTCTGGCGCTGCAGATTGTCCTGGGAGCCGCACAGATTGCAGGGAATGATGGGGAATTCCATGCCGCGGGCGAACTTGGCGATGTCGGCCTCGGAACAGTAGGCCAGGGGCCGGATCACCACATGGGCCCCGTCGTCGGTCACCAGTTTGGGCGGCATGGCCTTGAGCTTGCCGCCGAAGAGCATGTTGAGAAAGAGGGTATGGACCATGTCGTCCCGATGGTGGCCCAGGGCGATCTTGTTGGCGCCCAGTTCCTTGGCGGTGCGGTAGATGATGCCCCGGCGCAGGCGGGAGCAGAGGGAGCAGGTGGTCTTGCCCTCGGGAATCTTCTCCCGCACCACGGAGTAGGTGTCGGCCTCGACGATGCGGTACTCGACGCCGATGGAAGCGAAATAGCGCGGCAGCACCTCGGCGGGAAAGCCGGGCTGCTTCTGGTCCAGGTTCATGGCCACGAGACGGAACTTGATCGGCGCCCGCTTCTGCAGGGCCATGAGCACGTGGAGCAGGGTGTAGGAGTCCTTGCCGCCGGAGACGCAGACCAGGACGGTGTCGCCGTCGGCGATCATGGCGTAGTCGCCGATGGCCTTGCCGCTGCGGCTTTCGAGGAAGCGGCCCAGTTTCTGGAGGGTATGGGAAGCGTTCATGCTGACAGATGGGCGGTACGGCCGCCATCGACGTTGAGAATCTGACCCGTGACGTAGGGGGCCTCGGCCAGGAGAAAGTGGACCGCGGCGGCGATGTCCTCCGGCCCCCCGGCCCGCTTGAGCAGGGTGTGGCCGACGATGGCAGCCTGCTCCACCCCCAGGAACTGCCCGTCCTCCGGCCACAGGATGGCGCCCGGCGACACGGCATTGACCCGCACCGGGGCCAGTTCGATGGCCAGCGCCCGGGTCAGCGCCAGGAGCGCCCCCTTGGCCGCGCAGTAAAGGGGGTAGCCCGCCAGGGGACGCTCGGCGTGGATATCGGTGATATTGACGATGGCGCCGCCGGCTGCCGCCAAATGGGGCGCCGCCGCCTGGGAGAGAAAGAGGGGGGCCTTGAAGTTGCTGCCCACCAGGTCGTCCCAGGCCGCTTCGTCGATGCTGCCCAGGGGTGTGGGAAAAAAGCTGGAGGCGTTATTCACCAGGGCGTCGAGGCGCCCGAAACGGGCCGCCACGGCAGCGACGAGTCCCGGCAACAGGGCGGTCCTCGCCAGGTCGGCCGCGAAAGCGGCCGCGGAATCGGCCCGCAGGGCGTTCAGTTCGGCCACCAGGGCCTCGGCCTCCCCCGCCGCCGAACGGTAGTGCACCGCCACCTGCGCCCCCGCTCCGTGCAGGCGGCGCGCGATGGCGGCCCCCACGCGTCGCGCCGCGCCGGTGATGAGAATGACCCGTCCGGAAAGATTTCCCATGGGGCCGCAGTGTACCGCCAAGGGCGCCCCGGCGGGGCGCACCGCGAGGAACACCTCCCTCCTACTCCGGCGCCAGGCCCCCGCGGGTGGCCAGCATGGCGGCGAGATCGGTGGCGCGGACGGGCTTGGCGATGTAGTCGTCCATCCCGGCTGCGATGCAGGCGTCACGATCCGACTGCATGGCATTGGCCGTCATGGCGACGATGGGCACCCGCGGCAGGCCCCGCTCCGTTTCCATGCAGCGGATGCGCTCGGTTGCTTCCAGGCCGCCCATGACCGGCATCTGCATGTCCATGAGGACCAGATCGAAGCGACGGCCCGTCTCGATCATGGCCAGCGCCTCCCCCCCGTGGCCGGCGACCGTGACCCGATGGCCCCACTTCTCCAGGAGGCTGGTGGCGAGTTTCTGATTGATGGGGTGGTCCTCGACCAGCAGGATGTCCAGCGGCCGTCCGCCTTCCCGCAGGGAGTGGCGGGTGACCAGGGCGGGTTCCCGGGGCGCGGCGGCGGCCTGGGCCGCCAGAACCCGCGCGAGGGCGCCGGCCAGATCTGCCGGCGCCACGGGTTTGGGGAAATAGGCGGCCACGCCGCACTCCCGGCAGCGCTGGGCGTCACCCCGGCTGGCGCCGGAGGTGAGGAGCAGAACGGGCGGCGCCGCCACCGAGAAACGCTCGTGGACCGCCAGGGCCAGGGCGTAGCCGTCCATTTCCGGCATGTGGGCGTCGACGATCAGGACGTCGAAGGTTTCCGGCGCCGCGATCAGGGCGAGCGCCTCCCGGCCGTCGTGGGCCGGGGTGCAGTGCAGGCCCCAACGCCCCAGGAGCGTCCCGAGTACCCGCCGGTTGGTGGCATTGTCGTCCACCAGCAAGGCCCGGCGACCGCGCAGGACTGCCGGGGGGGCGAGCGGCGGCGGCCCCTCGGGGTTTTCCGCCAGGGCGAGGGCGAAATGGAAGGTGCTGCCGCTACCGACCGCGCTCTCAAGCCACAGGCGGCCACCCATCAATTCCGCCAGCCGGCTGCAAATGGAGAGCCCAAGCCCGGTGCCGCCGTAACGTCGGGTGGTGGACGAGTCTTCCTGGGTGAAGGCCTCGAAAATCTGCCCCTGCTTCTCCTGCGGGATGCCGATGCCGGTGTCCCGCACCGCCAGGTGGATGAGCCCTTCGACGCTGCGCCGCAGTTCCACTGCAATTTCGCCCTGGGCGGTGAACTTGATGGCGTTGCCCACCAGATTGACCAGGACCTGACGCAGCCGTCCCGGGTCTCCCAGGACGTGCTGGGGCACGTCGGCGGCGATGTCGCAGATGAGTTCGAGCTTCTTCTCCAGGGCCCTCACGGCGAGGGGCTTCAGGGTCTCGCGCGTGACCTGATGGAGGTCGAAGGGAATGGTTTCGATGAGCAGCTTGCCCGCCTCGATCTTGGAAAAATCGAGGATGTCGTTGATGAGCGCCAGCAGCGCATCGGCCGAACTGCGCACGATGCCGAGATACTCCCGTTGCTCGTCATCCAGGGCGGTATCCAGGGCCAGGTCGGTCATGCCGATGATGCCGTTCATGGGCGTGCGGATTTCGTGGCTCATGTTGGCGAGAAACTGGCTCTTGGCCCGATTGGCCGACTCGGCCGACTCCTTGGCCTCCTTCAGGGCGATCTCGCCCGCCTTGCGCTCGGTGATGTCGATGATGGCGCCCAGCAAGCCGAAGACGCTGCCATCCGGGCGGGTGAGGGTCGCCTTGCGGTAGATGGTGTCGTGGCGCCCGCCGTCGCGGGAGTGGACCGAGGCCTCGTAGGTCTGGGTGCCGGGATGGGAGAACAAGGCCTCGTCCCGTTCGGCGTGGACACGGGCGTCCTCGGGCGGCAGCAGATCGTGCAGGGTGCGGCCGACGTACTCCTCGCGCTGCACATGGAAGAAGGCCTCGAAGGCCCGGTTGAGCCGCAGGTAGCGCCCCTCACGGTCCTTGATGTAGACGGGCAGCGGAATGGCCTCCAGCATTTCCTCCATGAGGTGCAACTGCTCGCCCACGCGCTGCTCGGCCACCTTGCGCGCCGTGATGTCGGTACGGATGGCGATGTACTGTTCCGGGCGGCCGTCGGCCCCGAGCAGCGGCGCGATGGTGGCATTGACCCAGTACAGATGGCCGTCCTTGGCCCGGTTGCACACTTCGCCGTGCCAGACCTCGCCGCGGCGGATGGTCTCCCACAACTCGGCGAAGAAAGCCGGCGGATGGATGGCCGACTTGACCATGCGATGGTTCTGGCCCAGCAGTTCCCCACGAGCATAGCCGCTGATCTCACAAAACTTGTCGTTGGCGTAGAGGATGGTTCCCCGGGTGTCGGTGATGCTGACGATGGCGTGCTGGTCCAGGGCGAATTTCTGATTGTCCAGGGCGCGCCGATCGGCCTCCCGGTCGGCCACCAGCCAGGAGAGCAGCGTCGAGATTTCCTCCAGATCGGTCTGGCCCACCTGGCTCTGGGCGGTTCCGGCCGGCATCAGGCCGGCCACCAGTTCGCGCAGGGCCGCCAGGGCCCGCTCCCGGCTCGCCAACTCCTCCCGCAGGCGATTGTTGGCCTCGGTCAATTCGGTCGAGGAAAGCTCCAGGCTGCGGGAGCGCAGATCCAGGTCCCGGTCGAATTGCTCGAAGGCCGCCTCGACCCGGGCCAGAAAATCCGGGAACCCCCGCAACAGGGGAGCCAGTTCCGGAACCGCGTCGCCGCCCGCCCGCGCCGCGGCGCAAAGGGCCTCGACCTCCGTCGCGTCGGACACGCCGAAGGATCGCCGCAACTGAGCGAACAGCCCCTTGTGCATCAGTGCCAGCGACGCACGGCGTCCGTTCGCCCGGCGCAGCAGAGGGGGCGCCGGGTTCCCGAAATGCCGATCGAAGAAGCGAAGTCAGTGCCCACTCAGCGTTCGCCCAGGTAGGTGATGGTCATGGTCTGGTTGTGTAGCTTGCACGAGGAACCCGGGGTGAAGGGACTGATCTCGCCATAGGAATAGAAGCCCGACAGCACGGCCTGGTGGCCGAAGACCGCGCTGACCGCCTCGACTTCCTCGTCCACCCGGCTGCCCATGACCAGCTTGCGGCCCACGCAACTCACCAGGATGGCGAGACCGGCACCGTTGGCGGTGAGCATGTCGTGGGCCGCCTCGGCCGCGGCCTCGGCACCGCCCACCAGCTTATCGGTGGTGGCGTGCATCAGTTTCAGATAACCCGCGGGGTCGATTTCGCCGGCCAGGGTGAGGCTCCCGGCTGCCTCGTCGATGCCCAGGATGGTGCGGATGAGCCCCACCGCGTCGTGATTGGCGCCCAGCATGGCAAAGGGAAAAAGAAGCCCGGAGGCCGGCAGATCCCGCGCATGGGCACCCAGGTAGCGCCGGTAGACCTCCAGGGCCGGTTCTCCGTCCAGTTCGTAGAGCACGTTGCCGACCGCCCGCGTCACCTTGCGCGGCGGGCCGAAGGCTTCCCAGCCGCCGAAGGAGCCGTGGGCGAAGCGCAGACCCTCGCCGCACAGGCCCACGGCAACCACCGCCCGGGGTCCGACCCCCCCTTCCCCCAGGACGAAGGTCTGGCGGAAGGCCCCGCCGTCCCCGGCCAGACCGCCGGTGATGGGAAGACCGCCGCCGAGAAGGCTGCTCATGCCATCCACCAGGGCGCTGCCATTGACCTGAACCCCGGGGCCGAAGACGAGGACCGCCTTCAGCTCCGGATCCAGCAACTGGCGGGCCAGGCGCTCCCCGGCGGCGAAGGAATCCTCCATGCCCCGCAACTCCGTCCGCCCCCGGGTCAGACGTGTTTTCTCCAGCCGCAGGCCGGTAAAGCTGCAACTGCCATCGTCCACGCCTTTTGCGGTGATTTCCCCGGCCGTCGAGCATCCCAGGCAGGCGGCCTCCGGGAAGGCAAGCGCGAGCTTGCCTCCCAGATCGGTCTGGTCGAAATACTCGGCCGCACCGAAAACGAGAATCAAATCGGGCCGGACCGACTGCAGTTCGGCGATGGCAGCGGCGGCACCCGCGGGCGTGCGCGCGACGGTCTGTACGATGTGCATGGAAATTCCCTCCAGCAGGGGGCCTCGGGAACCCGGCCTCCAGCGTCCGGTGGAAAAATAGCACAAGCGCGGCCGGCCGGGTCGCCCGAGGATCGGGGCGGGGGGTAGAATCCCGCGTTTTCGCCTCCCGCCATGGCCCTCCCTGCTCCCTCCGAAGACGCCCTGGCCCACAGCCGGCGCCTGCGCGACCACCTGTGGGAACGCATCGCCGCGGCCGGCGGCTGGATCTCCTTCGCCGAATTCATGGCGACCGCCCTCTACGCGCCCGGCTTGGGCTACTACGCCGCCGGCGCGCGTAAGTTCGGCGCGGCGGGGGACTTCGTCACCGCGCCGGAGATGACCCCCCTCTTCGGCCGCGCCCTCGCCGCCCAGGCGACCCAGGTGATGGCGGCCAGCGCCCCTGCCATCCTGGAAGTCGGCGCCGGCTCCGGGCGTCTGGCGGCGGACCTCCTTCTCGCCCTCGCCGCAAGGGACACGCTGCCCGAGCGCTACGCCATCCTCGACCTGTCGGCCGACCTGCGGGAACGGCAGCGCCAGACCCTGGCCGCCTCCTGCCCCGCCCTGCTGCCCCGGGTGGAATGGCTGGATCGTCTGCCCGAGCGCTTTGCGGGGCTCGTCCTGGGCAATGAATTGCTCGATGCCATGCCGGTTCATCTGCTGGTCTGGCAGGGCGGCGAGGCCCTGGAGCAGGGCGTGCGGCGGGAAGGCGAAGGCTTCGCCTGGGCGAACCGCCCCCTGCCGGCGTGCTTGACCGCTGCTGCCGGTGCGCTGGAGCGGGACTTCGCCCCCAGGGACGGCTATCTGGCCGAAGTCGGCCTTGCCGCGCAGGCCTGGGCCGCTGCCTGGGGCGACATTCTTGAGTCAGGCACCGTCCTGCTCATCGATTACGGTTTCCCGCGCCGCGAGTTCTACCACCCGCAGCGCGGCGGCGGCACCCTCATGTGCCACTACCGCCACCACGCCCACGGCGATCCCTTCTGGCTACCGGGCTTGCAGGACATCACCGCCCATGTCGAATTCACCGCCGTGGCCGCGGCCGCCCATGGTGCCGGACTGGAACTGCAGGGCTACACCAGCCAGGGGCAGTTCCTTCTCAATTGCGGCATCCTGGACCAGCTCGCCTGCCTGCCGGCCACATCGGCCGATTACATCCGGGGGGCCGGGGCGGTCAATAAACTCATCCTGCCCCACGAAATGGGCGAACTCTTCAAGGTCATCGCCTTTGGCCGCGGCGACGGCCCCGGGCTCCTGGGCTTTCGCCGCGGTGACCAGAGCCACCGCCTGTAAGGCAGGGGCGCCGCAACACCCTTTCTCCCCGCCCCCCGTGCTGCGGGCAGGCCGCGATCAGAGCCGGTGAATTTCGGGCGCGCCCGAAATTTTCAACCTAGAAACCTCAGTTGGACGAGTCCGTTGGTGCGTTCGGGCGGGTGTCTGGCGCGAAGCGACGACGCGGCAGGCTGATGCCTGCAAGGAGGAGAGACAAAGCCAGGTGCCCGCCCGGATGCGCCAGCGGCGCTCGTGGCAATGCCGCCCAACGGGTGTGTGATTCGGTGGGGCGCGGAGATCCAGGACACAATGCATTCCGGCGTTCGACAAGCGGTCAACTGAGGTTTCTAGGTTCAAAGCTGCTCAGCGCCGACAGAGCAGCGGAAAACGGCTGGGCTGGCCGAGCACCAGGTGGCCGAATTCGTCCATGAGTTCCTGATCGATGCTGGCCGGATCGACGCGATAGGTGTAGTTCCCCAGACGCTCCAGGTTGCGGCACTCCAGGCGGATGGCTGCCGCCTCGTAGTCGGCCCGCCAACGAGCGCTGACGCTGAATTCGGAATCGATGTCGAAATCGGCAAACAAAAGCTGGCGACGCTGGTTGTGGCGTTCGTTCATGCGGAAGCGCAGGCCGAAATCGAAAATCTGCTTGCGGAAGCGGTCGGCGGCCGCCGCGTCGAACTGGACGGACAAACGCCGGGGCGAGGCCACCTGGAAGGAAAAGCTGACCATTTCGATGAGGGCGCCGGCGCTCTGGGACTGGGTGCGGTAATCGGCAAAGCCTTCCTGCCAGACCAGATTCTTCATGACCACCCGGGGGGAGATTTCATAGGATCGTTCCAGGGTGGGACGCAGGATGTTGAGTTGCTGCACCAGTTCGTGGAGATAGAGGAAGACCTGGCGCAGGCGCTTGTCGAGCAGTTCATTGGCCTGATTGCGCTCGACTGCCTCCTGGCTTTGCTGCTGCTGGCGTTCGCGGGCCTGCACACGCAATTCCTGCAAAAAGCCGCTGCGGGCCACGACGCCGGAATCCCCCCGTGCCTGGTGCGACGATCCCCGGGGCCGGGGAACCGACTGCGGCCGCTCGGCCTCTTCCGGTGCCAGCTTGGGAAAAACCACGCCGGTCTCGATGAGCCCCGCCGGTTTGACGGGGCGCTCCTCGCTGCGCAGCTTGCGCTCCGCCAGATCGAGGTCGAAGGAATCGATGTCGCGCAGCAAGTCTTCGGCCATGGCCTCCCATTCGGCCTGATCCCGGGTGTGACCGTCGCGCTTCAATCGGATCGCCTCGCCGATGGCGGCTTCGAGGCTGGACTTGTCTTGCGGGCCTGCCATTGCTTTCCCAAGGTCGTGAACTACACTAACGGTATCCGCGTTTCTCCAGGCAATCAAGCTCACCATGGACCTCTCCGGCATAGGCAGTCTGAGTACCGCGCTCTCGGCCACCCGAGACGGCGACGGCGTGGCCCTCGCAACCCTCAAGAAAACCCTGGAGCTTCAGGAGCGCACCGCGCAGCAGTTGATCGAGGCCTTGCCGGAGCCCGCCGCACCCAACAACCCGGCGCACTTGGGGAATGCCGTCGACGTCAAGGCTTGAGCGTATCGAGCCAGGTCTTCAGCGCGGCCGCCACCAGCGGCCATTCTTTTTCGTGGGTCACGGCGTGGCCCATGCCGCGGAAAATGTGGCACGGCAATTGGTAGGTGTGCGCCGTGCTCTGCACCAGAAAGGCCGGCACCAGGACGTCTTTTTCCGCCCCCAGGATGAGCATGGGCGGGCGCGCCATGGTGGATAGGCTGGGCAGGTTGAACATGGACATGTCCCACAGCGCCCGGTGAGACTCCCGCTGCATCTTGCCCAGCCAGTTGAGCAGCATGTCGTCGGCCACCTCCCCGGCGAACAGGGCCTCGCGCAGGACGAGGGTGTCGGTGTGGTTGCCGCCCAGGATGCGATTGAGTTCCATGAACAGGTCGGGCTTGGAGAGGCACAGGTGGAACTGCGCCGCCACCAGGCCCTGGGGCGGCACCGAGCAGACCAGGGCCACCCCGGCTGCCGAACGCCGCTCCAGATATTTCTGGGCCACGAATCCCCCCATGGAATGACCGATGAGGACGGCGTCGCCGCCCAGTCCATCAACGATGGTCTCGACGTCCTCCACGTAGTCGGCGACGGAGTGCCAGTCGATGGCGTCGTGCCCCTCGCTGCCGCCGTGGCCGCGCAGGGAGACGGCATGGCCGGCGTAGCCCGCCTCGGCCAGGGCCGGAAGCAGGGTGTCGATCCACATCCAGCCGCCGGCAAAGGCGCCGTGGATGAAGACCAGGGGCGGCGCCCCCTTGCGGGGCCGGGACGGATGGCAGGAATGCACTTCCAGGCCGGTGACGCGCTGGGTTTGGATCATCCTAGAAACCTCAGTTGACCGCTTGTTGATACCCGGAATGCCCTGTGCACTGGACCTCTACGCCACTCCGAACCGCCCACCCCTCGGGCGGCATCGCTACGAGCCCGGTGGCGTATCCGGGCTCGTCCAACTGAGGTTTCTAGGATCATGACGGGTCTTTCTCGCCGGGAAAAAGGGCGTGCTTGACCGCCGCCACCCGGGCGGCGTGGATGAGTTCCGCAATGCGCGCGGGTTCCGCGCACTTGCCGGCGATGGCCCCGCCATCCACCTGACTGGCCGCCGCCAGGGCGGCGCGGAACAGGGTGGGCGGGGTGTAGGGGGCGTTCTCGTGTCCCAGGCGCCCGATGAAATCGGCGTGGCACACGGCAAGGAGTTCCTCGAAGCGGCCGGGCCTTCGCAGGGCATCGGTCTGCTCCAGCAGGCGCACCACGGTGGCCGGCCGCAGGGTTTCGCCGCGGTGGATGTCGCCGTGCCAGCGGGCGGCGAGCAAGGCCAGATCGCGGCAGTCGTTGGGCACCTTCAGGCGCTGGCAGAGCGTGCACACCCGGTCGACACTGCGGGCTTCGTGGCCGTGGTGCTTCGGCAACAGTTCGGCCGGCGTGGCGGCCTTGCCCAGGTCGTGGGTGAGGGCGGCGAAGCGCACGGCGAGACCGTGCCCCAGGCGCGCGGCGGCGTCGATGACCATCAGGGTATGGACGCCACAGTCCACCTCGGGGTGGAAATCGGCCCGCTGCGGTACGCCGAACAGGGCATCGACCTCGGGCAGCAGGCGGGCCAGGGCGCCGCACTGGCGCAGCACTTCCAGCATGCGTGCCGGGCGGTCTTCCTGGAGTCCCTTGGCGATTTCCTGCCACACCCGCTCGGGGACCAGATGGTCCACCTCGCCGGCATCGACCATGCTGCGGGCCAGGGCCAGGGTTTCCAGGGCCACGCTGAAATCGGCGTAGCGGGCGGCAAAGCGGGCCAGCCGCAGGATGCGCACCGGGTCTTCGGCAAAGGCCGGCCCCACATGGCGCAGGACCCGGGCTGCGAGGTCGGCCCGGCCGCCGTAGGGATCCACCAGGGTGCCGTCTTCGGCCTGAGCCATGGCGTTGAGGGTCAGGTCGCGGCGGGCGAGGTCTTCCTCCAGGGTGACTTCGGGGGCCGCGTGGAAGACGAAGCCGTGATAGCCGGGGGCCGTCTTTCTTTCGGTCCGCGCCAGGGCGTACTCCTCCCGGGTCTCGGGATGCAGAAAGACGGGAAAGTCACGCCCTACGGGAAGAAAGCCCCGGGCCAGCAGTTCCTCCGGGGTCGCCCCGACCACCACCCAGTCCCGGTCCATCACCGGCCGGCCGAGCAGCGCGTCACGGACGGCGCCGCCGACGATGTAGGTTTTCATCGGCGGCCTGACGTCAGTGCCGCATCATGCGTGACGGGAAGACGAGCCGCAGACAGGGCGAACTGCACGGCAGAGCGATGTCGACAAGGTCACGGATGGGGCGATCAGCGGCCGGCGCGGTAACGGAAGGAGTCCAGCTTGCGCTTGGGCAGCACCCTGCCCACGTAGGTGGGGGCCACCGCTTCCAGGGCCGCCGGGCGCCAGCCGGCGGGGGGGCGATAGCCTTCGCCGGCGACGCTATCCACCTGCATGGAACGCAGATTGTCGGGGGACATCATGGGATTGGGGGCCAGCCACATGAGGCCGGCCTGGAGGTAGGCCCAGCCTTCGGAAAGGGCGATGACGCGGGCCTGACTGCCGCACCATTCCCGGGTGAGGTCCACCATCTCGCGCAGGGTGTAGACGGTGGGGCCGCAGCAGTCGTAGGCCTGGCCATAGGTGGAGGCGTCGCCCAGGGAATCCACGAAGGCGTCGGCCACATCGGCGACCCAGACGGGCTGGAAGCGGGCATGACCGAAACCCAGGGGGAAGAAGGGCAGTTTGGTCAGCATGGCGGCGAACAGGGACATGAAGGAATCGCCCAGACCGAAGATGACCGAGGGACGGAAGACGGTAACGTCCAGGTCGCCCTGGGCGCCCAGCACGGCGGCCTCGCCGTCGCCCTTGGAGCAGAGGTATTCCGACGGTCCCTTGGGGTCGGCCCCCAGGGCGCTCATGTGCACCAGGCGGCGCACGCCGGCGGCCTTGCAGGCGGCGATGATGCGCTTGGGCAGTTCCACATGGGCCTGGGCGAAATCGCTGCTGTAGGGCAGCTTGACGTCGCGGCTGTGCAGGATGCCCACCAGGTTGATGACCGCATCCTTGCCCTGCACCAGTTCGGCCAGGGTCTTGTCGCAGTGGATGTTGGCTTCGAGCATCTCCACGTTGGGCTGCATGATGAGGGCCTTGGTGCGCTCCCGCCGGCGGGTGGGAATGGTGACCTCGACGCCGCGCTCGGCCAGCCGGTTGGTGATGTAGGTGCCGACAAAGCCGCTACCGCCCAGAATGAGAACTTTCTTGATCGCCATGGGGTGCCCCGGAACTGGAAGTCGAAAGGCCCGAATTTTACTCCCTTCAGCCGGGTTTTGTCGGCCTGCTCCGCCGGTGCCGGGCGGCGCCTGGGCTACAATTTCCGCCCGGCATCGGCCCTCCCTGCACGGCGATGCCCACACTTTCATTCCGCGAGGTTTTCTCATGACCACCCCCTCCTCCGGACGCCTCGGCGCCCTGACTTCTCCGGCGCGCCTGCGCAAGATTCTGGCCTGGAGCGTCGGTACCGTCGCGGCTTTCGGTGTCCTGGGTTTTTTCGCGGCGCCGCCCCTGGTGAAGTCGCTCATCGAGCAGAAGGCCGGCGAGGCCCTGCACCGCAAGGTCAGCCTGGGCGGGCTGGACATCAATCCCTACGCCCTTTCCGCCGAACTGACCGGCCTCTCGGTGCGGGGCGAATCCGGCGACGAGGTGGCAGGGTTCGACCGGCTCTACGTCAATCTGGAAGCCGCCTCCCTGTTGCGCGGCGGGCCGGTGATCCGGGAATTGCAGATCGACGGCCCCCGCCTGGCCGTGACCCGGCTGGAGGGCAATCGCTACGACGTCTCCGACCTGATCGACGCGTGGAGCAAGCCTTCCGACGAGCCCACCCCCCGCTTCGCGGTCAATAACATCCGCATCAGCGGCGGGCGCGTCGTCCTCAACGACCGGCCCACCGGCCTTACCCACACGGTGAGCGAGCTGGCCCTCATCCTACCCTTCGTCTCCAGCCTGCCGGTGCATGCGGAAGTCGAGGTGGACCCGCACTTTTCCGCCCTCATCAATGGAGCCCCCCTGGTTCTGGAAGGCCGCAGCAAGCCCTTTGCCGATTCCCACGAAAGCGAATTGCGCCTCGACCTGGATCGGGTGGACCTCCTGCGCTACCTCCCCTATTCGCCGGTGAAGCTGCCCTTTACGGTGGCGGGCGCGCAGCTCGACACGGAACTGCGCCTGGTCTTTCGTCAGGACAAGGACGCGCCGGCCTCGGTCAGACTCCTGGGGGCGGCCCACCTGAGCGACGTGGCCCTGCGCGAACCCGGCGATGCGCCCCTGCTGGCCTGGAAGCGTCTCGACATCGAGGTCGGCGAGGCCGATCTGACCCGGCAGCACCTCGCCATCGACCGGCTCCGTCTGAGCGGGCTCGATCTGGGCCTGCGGGCGACCCCCCAGGGCCGCCTCAACTGGCAGGACATCGCCGCGGCTCTGGGCGGCGGGGACGCCAAAGGCAGCGCCTCCTCCGCGCCGGGCAAGCTCGGCTGGTCCGTGGGCGAAGTGGTCGTCGAGGGCGCCACGCTGCGCTGGCGGGACGAAACCCGCGCCAAGCCCTTCCTCGCCACCCTGGGCGACGTGGCCGTCAGCCTGCGCCAACTGGACAGCAGCCTGGAGAAGCCCCTGGAGGTGGACGCCGCCTGGACCCTGGAGGCCGGCTCCCAATTCCGCCTCGGGCGGGGCGAAATCAAGGGCGCGCGCATCGACCTCACCCAGCGCCTGGCCGATCTGGGCGCGCTCACCCTCACCGCCCCCCGCCTCGACGTGCTGCGGGACCGCAACAAGACCCTCGACCTGCCCCAGGGGCCGCTGCTCAAGGCGGGTGGCGGAGACAGCACCGGCACCCCGTGGACGGTGGCCGCCCGCCGCATCGCCCTGGTCGACGGTGGCGTGCGCTACCGGGAGGAGGGCCACCGCGACCGCAAGGCCCAGACCCTGGAGGGACTCCAACTCAGCCTGGAAAACTTTTCCACCGCCCCCGGCAAGAAGGCCGCCCTGCAGGTCGCCGCCCGCATCAACGAAAAGGGCAGCCTCACGGTGGCCGGCGACGTCCAGGCCAGTCCCCTGGCCATCGCTCTGGACACCGATATCAGCGGCTTTCCCCTCCTGCCCATCCAGCCCTATTTCGAGGACAAGCTCAACGTCACCCTGGTGCGTGGCCAGATCTCCAGCCGCGGCAAGCTGGCCTTCAGTCTCGACAAGGATCGCCCGAGCGGCGGCTTCAAGGGCGACCTCACCCTGGGTGAACTGCACAGCATCGACAACCTGAGCGGCGCCGACTTCCTCAAGTGGAAGTCCCTCTTCCTGGGCGGCATCGACGTGGCCCTGCAGCCCTTCGCCCTCAATGTGCGGGAGGTGGCCCTGGCGGATTTTTACGCCCGCATGATCGTCACCCCCGAGGGCCAGCTCAACCTGATGCAGATCGTCCGCCAGCCCGAAGGCGAGACGGCCGCCGGGGCACCCCCTGCCGCCGTGGCGGCGGCGCCCTCCCCGGCCGCTGAGGGGAAGGCGTCGCCGCCCCCCGCCGCCGCTCCGGTGCCAGCACCCGTGCGGGAGGTGGCTCCCATCCGCATCGCCAAGGCCAGCCTCTCCAACGGAACGGTCAATTTTTCCGACTATTTCGTCAAGCCCAATTACACGGTGAATGTGACCCGCCTTTCCGGCCGGGTGACGGGGCTCTCGTCCCAGGCCGACACCGTAGCGGACCTGGAACTGCACGGCAGCTACGGCAACGCCGCCCCGGTGGATATCAGCGCCAAGCTGAACCCCCTGGCCGCCAAGGCCTACCTGGACCTCAAGGGCGAAATCCGCGGCGTCGATCTCACCACCTTGTCCACCTACGCCGGCAAGTACGCCGGCTACGCCATCGACAAGGGCAAGCTCTCCCTCTACGTCAGCTACAAGCTGGCCGACCGCCAGCTCAGCGCCGAAAACCGCATCTTCCTCGACCAGCTCACCTTCGGCGACAAGGTGGACAGCCCCGACGCCACCGGCCTGCCGGTGAAGCTGGCCGTGGCGCTCCTGAAGAACGGCCGCGGCGAGATCGACATCAACCTGCCCATCTCCGGCTCTCTGGAAGACCCGCAGTTTTCCCTGGGCGGCATCATCGTGCGGGTCATCGTCAATCTCTTCGTCAAGGCGGTCACCTCGCCCTTCACCCTCATCGCTTCCCTCTTCGGCGGCGGCGAGGAACTGTCGATGATCGACTTCGACCCCGGCCGCACGGCCCTGGGAGCCCCCGCCGTCAAGCGCCTGGAAGCTCTGGCCAAGGCCATGGCCGACCGCCCGGCCCTCAACCTGGAAATCACCGGCCGGGCCGACCCGGAAACCGAGCGGGACGGCATGAAGCGGGCCGCCCTGGACCGCGCCGTGCGTGCGGAGAAGCTGCGCGAGCAGGCCCGGCGCGGCGTCGAGGGCGGATCGGCCGAGGGCGTCGACGTGAAACCCGAGGAATACGCCGACCTCCTGCGCCGGGTATACAAGGAAGCCAAATTCCCCAAACCGCGCAACCTCATCGGCATGCAGAAGGATCTGCCGGTGGAAGAGATGGAGAAGCTCCTCCTCGCCAATCTGGCCACCGCCGACGAGGACGTGCGCCAACTGGCCCAGCGCCGGGGCGAAGTGGTCCAGGCCTGGCTGGTGGAACAGGGCAAGATTCCCATGGAGCGGGTCTTCCTCCTGCCTCCCAAGGTTGGCGCCGACGCCAAGGCCAGCCCGAGCCGGGTGGATTTTTCCCTGCGCTGAGTATGCGTGAGCACCGAGGCACAACGCACGCCGATCGAGCGGTGCGAAGCGCAGCTTCGGCCGAGGCCTTGGCGGGGAAGGGCAGCGAGCCGGGACGCGTAGCGGGTGGAACAGAGCTGAATCTGGGTGCCTGACTGCCGGGCGCAGTGAACGGGGCGCGAAATTGCCGTCGAGCCCAGGGGGTATTACAATCGTGTCCGCCGTAATACTTTCGGAGTTCGCGAATGGCAACCACACTCACCAGCAAAGGGCAGGTCACGATACCGAAGCGGATTCGCGACGCACTGAATCTGGACCCAGGGTGTTCCGTCGATTTCGCGGTCAATGACGCAGGCGAGGTCGTGATTCACAGGGTCGGCGCACTGCCTGACCAACAGCCAGACCGATTCGAGGCCGCCCGTGGCAAGGCCGACGTGAGGTGGCGCACCGACGAACTGATGGCCCTGCTACGCGGCGAGTAGCCAGTCAGATAGGTTTGCGCCGACGCCGAGGCGCGCATCCTCGCCCCGCTCGCGCGAAGCGAATCGCAGCCATAGCCGAACCGAGGATGAGCGACAATTCAAGCGGGGGTGCGGGGCGTGCCGAACAAAGCCGAACCTGTCTGACTGACTGCGAGGCCTGATGCTGCTGGTTGATACCAATGTGCTGGTCGACGTTCTGGAGGACGATCCAGAATGGGCGGACTGGTCTATCGGGCAGCTCCGCGCGCAGTCCAGGATTCATCGCCTGGCCATCAATCCGGTCATCTATGCGGAGTTGTCGCTGACCTTCTCGACGGTCGAAGCCCTGGATCGCACCATCGATGAACTGGGCCTGACGATGATCGAGATTCCTCGGCCGGCGTTGTTCCTGGCCGGCAAGGCTTTCGTGCGCTATCGCCGTCAAGGTGGACAGAAGAACAATGTGCTTGCCGATTTCTTCATCGGCGCGCATGCCGCCGTGGCGGGCTACACCGTGTTGACCCGGGACACGCAGCGGTACTCCACATATTTCTCCGGAGTCAGTCTGGTGAGCCCGGCACCCGGAGCGGGCCGGTCGGGAATTCACAAGTAAGCGGGGGACAGCTTGGGAGCCACTCACGGTCCGATCGAGGGGCGACGAGGGCCGGCGGCAAAGCGGTGCAAGAAAGGGTTCACCCCCTGGCGAGGGCTCTGGAGAGCCGCTGCCGCCAGATGCTGCACGCCTGGCCCCGGGAGGGCAATTCCTCCTCAGTTCGGGCTGGCGGTTTGCCCCAGGGCCGCCGCGGCCGCCGTGGCAAAGAGCGAACGCGTGTTGTGGCGCTGGGCTTCGCCGTTGCGCAACTGGCGATCGAGAATCAGGGGGGAGACCAGGAGGGCGTCATCCTGCCCGGGGCGCGTGAAGAGGGGCCACCCCTCCGGGGTGAGGGCGCTGAGGTGGCCGCCGGCGGCTTCGCCTTCAGGCAGGCGCAGGTCGATCCAGTCGCCCTTTTGCCAGGGCGGCGCGGCGAGCAGCGTGGCGCCGGGCATCCGGCCGGGGAGATCGAGGATCCTGAGGCTGCGGCCGTCTTCCTCGAAGCGTTCCAGGCGCGGGCGCACCGCTTCGCCGGCGAGGCTCCGTGGCGCTTGCAGGGGGGTGTCCGCCTCTTCCGAAGCCGCGCCCGGGGTGGCGCGGATGGCCGCGGTTTGCAGGGCGAAGCAGGCGTCGAGGAAGGGCGACCGTTCTTCGGCGCTCACGCCGATGGCGTCGAGGCCCTGGTTGATGCCCTTGAGCAGGACCGGGACGCCCTGGGCCAGGCGGCGACGCTCATCCGGGGCCTCTTTGGGACGCACGCTCCACACGAGGTCGCCGGCCAGTTGCAGGGCCTCCCGGGCGGCAGGGCTGCTGCCCTCCTCCCCCCACAGGCTCTCCAGGTAGCGTAGCCAGGGACCGAGGAGAAAGTCGGCGATGGGGCCCGGCACCTCCGGCGTGGCCAGCGCGGCCAGGGCCTCCCGGGCGCGGCGGGCGGCGCTGCGGCGGCGGCTCCAGGCTTCTGCCAGCGCCAGCCAGGGGGCGGCGGCGGCCTCGGCGTCTTCGTTGCGGCGGGCGATGATCCAATCCACCTTGGCCACCGAGGATTCGAACAGGGCGGCCGAGCCATCGAAATTGCCTCGCACGTAGGCGGCCATTTCCTGCAGGCGTTCGCACACGGGATGGTCGGCGGCGGTGTCGCGCGGCAGGCCGCAGGCGGCTGCGGCCATGCGGTCGATGAGACGGCGGACGGGATGATCCTGCACCGTAAACAGACCGGGGTCGGCCAGGGCGGTCTTGAGGATGGGGATTTGCAGGCTGGCGATGGCGGCTTTCACCGCTTCGGGCAACTCGGCATCGGCAAAGATGGCTTCAAAGATGAGGGCCAGGGCGTCGAGGGCCGCGCCTTCCGGGCGCCCCGGCGCGATGCCGAGTTCGCTGGGCCGGAGCGCCGTTGCGACGGCGGGCTGGGCATCGCTGTTCTCGTGACGTTCCAGGGCGTCGAGGCGAGCGACCAACTGGTTGAGCAGTTCCAGGGGAATTACCGTGGTGGGCCCGGCTGCGCCGCCGCTGGGCGCATAGGCCACCTGCGCGGCCGCCTGCCGCCCTAGAATCGCGGCCTGCAGCGCCTGGGCGGGGTCCGCGCCCGCTGTCGCAGGAGCCCCGGCGGAGGGTGAGGAGGCTTGCGCCCGGGGACCGGAGTCGCGGGGGGCGCCGCCTCCGGGGGCCGCTTGATTGAGCAGTTGCGCCGGCTCCACCCCCTGGCGGGCGAGGAGTTCGTCCATTTCGCCGTAGGCCAGGGTGAGGCGCTCGGTGAGCAGGGGCTCCACTTTTTCCAGCAGGGCGAGGGCTGCAGCCGGCCCCTTGCCACCGGCAGCCAGCATTTCACCCAGGCCCTGGCCCAGGGCCTCCGGGGCGAAGGGCAGGTCGGCCGGCAGCAGGGCCGGACGGCAGAGCAGGGTGGCAAAACGCAGGTAGAGGCGGCGCGAGGCCTGGCCGGTGGCTTCGCCCACCCGTCGGGCCAGGTCGCCGAGGGCGATTTCCAGTTCCAGCTGGTCGTCGCCCACCAGGGAAATCTTGGAGGCGGTCAGTCCGTCCGCCTGCTCGAACCCCGCCCGTTTGGCGGTGATCGCCTCGTCGAAATAACGGCCGGCGCCGAGACAGGCGGCTTCGACCTCACCCCCGCTGAGCGCCCCGGATTCGCGCAGCGCCTGGGCGAAGTGGCGCAGGAAGGCGAGGCGACAGGACTGGACCACCTCGTAGGCATCCACGCCGGCCGACAGATCGGGCAGGGTAAGGCGCTGTTCGCTCATGGGGGTCTCCTGGGCCAGGGGCGGTGGGGGTCAGGGCAGGTCGGCATCCTTGGGGCCATCCGCCACCCGGGGGCCGACGACCCCCAGGCGTGCCTTGAGGGAATCGGGCTTGCCGTTGAACAGGGCCGAGTAATAGACGGCATTGCTCATCACCTTCTTGACGTAATCACGCGTCTCGTTGAAGGGGATGGTTTCGGCGTAGATGGCGCCTTCGAGCGGCACGTCGGCGCGCCATTTGCGCGCCCGGCCGGGACCGGCGTTGTAGGCGGCGGAGGCCAGGACCGGATGGTTGTCGAGATTTTCCAGCACCATGCGCATGTAGCTGGTGCCGAGCAGTACGTTGGTTTCGGTGTCGTTGACCCGGCTGTGGTTGTAATCCTTGAGGCCGATCTTCCGCGCGACCCACTTGGCGGTGGCGGGCATGAGTTGCATGAGCCCGGAAGCGCCGACCGTGGATTTGGCGTTGGTGATGAAGCGGCTCTCCTGGCGCATCAGGCCATAGACCCAGGCGTCGTCGAGGGATTGGTTGCGGGCCGCGGGCCTCACCTGGTCGCCATAGGGCGCAAGGTAACGCAGGCGGTAGTCGTGCTCGTTTCGGGTCTTGTCGGCGGTGTTGATGGCCCGGTCGTAGATGCCCTGGCGGTGGGCGAGATCGGCGGCGGCCAGCAGTTGCCGGTCGTCCATGCCGCGCAGGGTCCAGTTCCACTCGCGTACGGCCTCGGTGCGCAGGTCGAGGCGAAAGAGCGCCAGGGCCCGGCGCAGGCCCGCATTGCCCTGGGCGGCGCGCTCCTCCTCGCGGGTGAGGGCCGATGCCGCAGGGGGCGGCGCGATGGACCTGCCCAGTTCCTCGTCGGCCAGATTGCCGTAGAAATTGGGCTGGCCGGCGACGCGCCTGAACAGGGCGTCGGCGTCGCTGGTGCGGCCGCCGGCCTTGTGGGCGCGGCCCAGCCAGTAGGTCCACTCGGGCAGGGCCGCAAGCGCCGGGGGCATGGCTTCGATGGTGCCATGCACGACCCCCCACTCCTGAGCCCGCAGGGCGGCGCGCACTTTCCAGGCGTAGCCTTCGTCGGACAGGGGGGCCTTGCCGGCCCGGGCATACCAGCCCAGGGCATCGCTCATGTGCCGTTTGGCGGCGTTGAGGCCGATCTGGCCCCAGGCCCACTGCTTCTCGCTGTCCTGCATGCGGCCCTGGAGCTTTTCCAGTTGCTCGGCAGCAACCCGTGGGTCGTTGGTGGCGACGCGCTGCACGGCTAGCGCGACAAGCTCCCGGCCCGAGCGGGTGGCGGCCCAGGAGGAGGGCATTTTGACCAGGTAGCCCATGGCCTGGTCGATGAGGGCATCGACCTGCTTCATGTCCGGCGTCTGGGATTCCGGCAGGTAGTGCATGCTGGCCTTGGCCCAGGCCGTTCGATTGCCCTCGAACTGGCGGCGGACCCGGCCCCACACGTCATCGGCGAGAACCTTCTTCTCCCAGATCAGCGCTTCCAGGACGGGAACACAGCCCTCCGGCGGCTCGATGAGACTGAGCCAAAGGCCCTGCGCCTCTTCCAGGGCCTTGGTGTCCTTGCGGGCCAACCGCCCCTGCAGGGCGAGGCAGGTGGTCTCCTGCTCCGGATTGCCCAGAGCGGCGTAGGCGGTTTCGACTTCGGCCCACTGCTGCTTTTTGGCCATGAGGCGCAGCCAGTCGCCGCGCAGGCGTTCGGCGACGTAGCTGCCCGGGTAACGCTCGGCAAAAGCGGTGACGGCAGCGGCGTCGGACTGCTCCAGACGCATGCGCTGCTGGAAGTACTCGACGTAGGGGGCCAGATCGTGGCTGCTGCCCAGGGCGGCGGCGGCCTTTTCGAGGCGGAGGGCGTCTCCGGTGCGGAAGGCTTCCCGGGCGGAGAGAAAGGCGGCGTCCTTGCCTTCCTGGGCGAAGACGGGGACGGCGGTCAGGGCGATGGCCAGGACGGCCGACAGGGCGAAACGGTGCTTCATGCTAGATTGGCGGGGTGGAACCGATTACGACGACATCGAGCGAGGATAGCACGGCCTGGCGGCGCGCGTTGCGGGCGGAAATGGCCGCCCGGCGCGAAGCCCTGACGCCGGAGTGCCGTCGTGATTGGTCGGCGGCCCTCTCCGGGCATCTGATTGCCGCACTGCCTGCCCATCGCCTGGGCATCGTGGGCCATTGCTGGCCCATCCGCAACGAGCCGGACCTTGCCGTCGCGTTGGATCACTGGCGCGCCCGGGGCAGCCTGACCGCCCTGCCGGTGGTCGTGGCGCCGGGCGAACCCCTGGCCTTTCGCACCTGGTCCCCGGGAGAATCCCTGGTCCCCGACCGCTACGGTATTCCCACCCCGGCGGCGGGTGTGGAATGCCAGCCCACCCTCGTTCTGTTGCCCCTCAACGCCTTTGACGCCGACGGTTATCGTCTCGGCTATGGCGGCGGTTTTTTCGACCGTACCCTGGCGACGCTCGATCCGCGCCCCCTGGCTGTCGGCGTGGGATTCGAGTGCAACCGGGTGGCCAGCATTCGTCCGCAAGCCCATGACCAGCGCCTCGACTGGATCGTGACCGAGGCGGGGGCCTGGCGGGTCAGTCCGGGTTGAACTCGCGCCTGAGCAAGAGCACCGCGCCGCCGTAAAGCGCCCCGGCGAGGGCGGCCAGAATGGCTTGGCGCAGGTCGTAGAGGCCCGCGCGCAGGGCAAGTTCCAGGGTGTAGCCGTGGTGCAGGGCAAGCAACAGCGATCCCACCGCCAGCGCCAACCAAGCTCTATGTCGGGGGCGCCCCAGGCCGCGCTCGAACGCGATTCCTGCGGCAAGGGCCTGTCCGGCCAGGGCCGCGACCAGGGCGAATAGCGTGGCGTCGTAGGGGTTCATGGGCCGCAGCCCTCGGCCAGACGGGCGAGGGCCATGTCCAGGGTGGCGCGGGAGCAGCCGAAATTGAGACGCACCCAGCCGGGTGCGCCGAACTCGGCGCCTTCGGAAAGGCCAATCCCGAAGCGTTCCAGGTAAGCCGCCGGGCGAGCCTCACCCAGCCCCCGAGCGTCGATCCAGGCCAGGTAGGTCGCTTCCACAGGACGCATCTCCAGGCCGGGCAGCGCTTTCACTGCGGCTTGCACCCGGTCTCGATTGCCGACCAGGTAGGCGATGAGTTCCCGGTGCCAGTCCTCTCCGTGACGCAAAGCGGCTTCACAGGCCGCCAGGCCGAAGAGATTGACATGGGGGACGATGCCATCCATGGCCCGGCGGAAGGTCCGGCGCAGGCCGGCGTCGGGGATCACCGCGAAGGCACAACCCAGCCCGGGGATGTTGTAGGTCTTGGAGGGTGCCATGAGGGTGATGCTGCGGGCGGCGCACCCGGGCCCCAGGGTGGCGAAAGGTCGGTGGCGGCGACCGTCGAGGATGAGGTCGCAGTGGATTTCGTCCGAACATACCAGGAGGTCGCGTCGGGCGGCGAATTCCGCCAGGGCTTGCAGTTCGTCGACGTCCCAGCAGCGGCCCACCGGATTGTGGGGATGGCACAGGAGCAGGAGGCGGGTTTCGGGTCGGCAGGCGGCCTCGAGGGCCGCCCAATCCCAGGTCCAGCGGCCGTCTTCGAGGACCAGGTCCACGCGGGCCAGGGGCAGCCCGGCGTTGGCGGGGGCGCTGAGGAAGGGCGGGTAGACCGGGGTCGCCGTCAGGATACCGCCGGCCGCCGCCCGGCAGGCCAGGTTGAGCCCTGTCACCAGCCCGGGCAACCAAATCAGCCATTCGGCCTCGATCGACCATCCGTAGCGCTCTTCAAGGTAAGCGAGCACTGACTCCGTGAGCGAGGGCCAGGGTCGGGGATAGCCGAAGACGCCGTGCTCGACCCGCTGGCGCAGGGCCTCGATCACCGCCGGCGGGGCGGCGAAGTCCATGTCCGCCACCCACAGGGGCAGGACGTCGCGGCCGGCGTAGCGCGCCCATTTGACGGAGTCGCTGCCGCGCCGGTCGGGCGCCTGGTCGAAGAGGCTCAAACTTCGATGTGCTGGAAGAGCGCCGTGGACAGGTAGCGTTCGCCGAAGGAAGGAATGATCACCACGATCAGCTTGCCGGCGTTCTCCGGCCGCTTGGCCAGTTCCAGGGCGGCCCACACGGCGGCGCCGGAGGAAATGCCCACCAGCAGGCCTTCTTCCGTCGCCATGCGGCGGGCGGTGGCGAAGGCGTCGTCGTTCTTGACGCGCATCACCTCGTCGTAGATGGCCGTATTGAGCACGGCGGGGACGAAGCCGGCGCCGATGCCCTGAATGGGGTGCGGCCCCTTCTGACCGCCGGAGAGCACTGGCGAGGCGTCGGGTTCGATGGCGACGACTTGCACACCCGGCTTGCGGGCCTTGAGCACCTCGCCAACCCCGGTCACCGTGCCGCCGGTGCCGACGCCGGACACGAAGATATCCACCAGGCCGTCGGTATCCCGCCACACTTCCTCGGCGGTGGTGTTGCGGTGCACCTCCGGGTTGGCCGGGTTCTCGAACTGCTGCGGAATGAAGTATTTCGGGTCGCCCTCGGCCAGGGCCTTGGCCTTGCCGATGGCGCCGCCCATACCCTCGGGGCCCGGGGTGAGGATCAGCTCGGCGCCGTAGGCCTTCAACAGCAGCTTGCGCTCGCGGCTCATGGTTTCCGGCATGACGAAGGCGCACTTGATGCCGCGGGAGGCGCAGACCATGGCCAGGCCGATGCCGGTATTGCCGGAGGTCGGCTCCAGCACCACGGTGTCGGGACCAATCTTGCCGGCGGCCTGGGCGGCGTCGAGCATGGACACCGCGATGCGGTCCTTGACGCTGTGGCCGGGATTGAAGAACTCCAGCTTGGCAACGACGGTAGCGCCGCAGCCAGCGGTGACACGATTGAGCTTGACCAGCGGGGTATTGCCCACCAGTTCGGTGACGTTGTTGGCGATTTTCATGGCGGACTCCGGAATGGGATGGGGCATTGTAGGGGACTCCGCCCCGGTCGTGGAGCCAGGGTGTCGGTGACTACGCCATCGAATGCAGCCCGATCATGTTGCCTTCGGTGTCATGGACCAGGGCGATGAAGCCGTGGGGAGCGATGGACCACTTTTCGCGGAAGATGCTGCCACCGTTGGCCGCCGCCCGGGCGGCCTCGACGCCGCAGTCGGTGCAGCCGAAATAGACCAGGGTGCCGGCGCCGCCGGAAGGGCAGCCCGGCATCTTCACCAGGGTACCGGTCGCCCCGTAGGCCTCCATGGAAGACGGGAAGGCCAGCATCTCCATGCCGGGGAAGGCCTCTCCGTCCGGATTGCCCAGGGGGCTGAGGGGGCACTGGAAGACGGCCTCGTAGAAGGCCTTGGCGCGGGGCATGTCCTGAACGTAGATTTCAAACCAGACAATGGGGTTGGCAGCCATGATTTCTCCTTGGTGAGCGGCGGCAACGGGCGGTGTCGCCAATGTTAATGTAATGTCCGAGGGTTCGACCGGGCGTCGGCGCGGCGGTTCCGGGTTTGCTGTTCGCAGGCCGGCGGGTGGTCGGTCACCCTTCCCGCAAGTCGTCCAGTTTCACGCTCAGGGCATAGGCCCGAACCTGCAGGGTCTTCAGCGCCCCGACCCGTTTTCGGGTTTCGATCTGGCACAGGCAAGCCTTGCTGATTCCGGCCTTTGCGGCCAGCGCCTCCTGCGTCAGTCCGCGCCGCTCGCGCCACACCTTGACCGGCTGCTCGCCGCCCAGAATCGCATTGGCCACGGCGGCGGGAATGCGGAAACCGTCGTCGGCGGCGTGGGCGGCGTCGAGGAGCGCGAGATCTGTCGGGATTGCCGGATCGGGCTGCCTGATCGACGGCGCGTCTTCGTATTTACTGGCGCTCAGCACTTCGATACCACCGACCTTGCCCGCGTTGTCGCAATCGAAAATGATGCCGGGCTTGATCGGCTCGGAATTGATGATCGGCTGGTCGTTCAGGTCAATGTAAAGAGCGTCGGCGGCTAGGTCGTACTCCAGTTTCATCGCGGCCCTTTCATTACTTGAGCGAAGAAGGCGACGGCATCAAGCCACTGCCACCGCCACCTTGCGGCCGGCGCGGGTGGCCAGCGTGACCAGCATGTCGAGGCTGAATTTCTCCCACTTGCCGCGCATCAGGTCGGAAACGCGGGATTGCCCGATGCCCAGCTGGCTGGCGGCTTCCGTCTGCGTCCAGCCGCGCTCGGTGATGGTTTCACGCAGACGCGCCATCAACTCGGCGCGCATCGCCAGCAGGGCCGATTCCTCGGCCGAAAAACCCAGGTCGGCAAACACGTTGCCGGAAGATTCAGTGATCGTTTCCATCGCTCAAACTCCAATCTGCCGATATCGGCGCGCCGCCAGTTCGATGTCCTCGGCGCGGGTCTTCGGCGTTTTTTTCCGGAAGGCATGCAAAACGTAAATGCCATCCTCGAACTTGGCGACGTAGATGACCCGCCATTCACCCATCACATGCAGGCGAATCTCATACGCCCCCGGCCCGACATTGAGCATCGGCTTGAAGTCCGAAGGCATCAGGCCGCACTGCACGGCATGAAGCTCGAAACCGGCCGCCCGCCTCGCCTCGGCAGGGAAATCCTTCATGTCGTCGAGGCTGGAGCCAACGAAGCGCAGCGGTTTCATGGCTTGATTATCTAACTACTTGGATAAATTATCAAAATATTTTGATAATCGCCTCACCCCGCGGCCCGCGCCAGATTCAGCGCCAGCAGGCGGCGGAGGATTTCTTCGTCGGGGGTTTCCGGGGTGTAGTCGGGCCAGCCGTAGGCGGCGGCGACGGCCTGGTCGAGGGCTTTATGGGCGAGGTCCAGCCCGGCCGGGCGGGCGTTGTAGCGGTTGGTCAGGGTGCGTTTCTTGAGGTCGGCCTCATGGCCGGGTTTGGCGACCGGGCGGCGGGGGAAGCCGGCCTTTTCTTCTTCCAGGGTGATCACCCAATCGACCCATTCCGGCGGGTTCAGCCAGGCCTCGCGCAGTTCGTTCAGGCGGCGGGCAGCGGCGGCGATGCACGCTCTTTCCCCTCCCCCTTCAAGGGGGAGGCTGGGAGGGGGAGGGGTCTCTGGAGCGCCAATTGCCCCATCCCCACCCCTGCCCTCCCCTTGAAGGGGAGGGAGTGCAGGAGCGGTATCGCGCGGGGTCATGCCCTCGGGGAAGGGGAAGGTTTCGAAGGTGGTGGTCGGGGTGTAGCGGGGGTCGTTACCAACGCCAAGCCAAGTGCAGAGGCGCAGCGACCAGAGTTCGTGGAAGCGGGAGTGCAGGATGCCGAAGGTGGTGTCGTCGGAATGCGCGATGACACTGACTGCGTGACTTGGAAGGACAGCGGCAGCTTTCCAGACAAACAGTCGATGCTTCGCAACAATTGAGGTAGCTAGCGATGCCGGCGGGATTGGGGAATGGGCGGCGGCTGGCGGGCCACCGGGGGATCAGTGCGGTCCGGGGCGATGCGGGATGCCGAAGCGTTCGGCCAAGGCCGCCAGGCGTTTGTCCAGCGTCCACAGGTCGACCCCCGGCGTCATCAGGGCCGAGGCCAGCACGAGTATGTCGATCAGGCCACAACCCAGGCCAAACAGTCCTTCGCCCTCGACGAAGGCTATGGCCTCATCCACGCTGGCCTGCCGGATGCGCTGCAGGCTGCCCAGGTCGTCCAGGGTCTGCGCCCGGTTGGGCGGCGTTCCGCAGGCGATTTCACCCAGAATCAGGGGGTGCGTCATGACGAGGTCGCGGCTCAACAGGTCGACCAGGCGTTCGTTGCCACTGCGGAAATGATCGACCCAGACCGAAGTGTCGACCAGGACAGCGTTCATCCCCGGGTAGCCTCGCGGCGGCGGGGAATTTCCGGCATTTCCGGCTGGGTCGCGCCCAGGGCGGCCAGGCGCTTGGCGGCCTGGACCCGAACGAAGGTCTTGACCGCCTCGCGGAAGAGATCGGCCTTGTCCATGGTCGGGTCGGCGACTTCCAGCGCCCGTTCGTAGAGGGCATCGTCAAGGGTTACGGTGGTTCTCATGGGGGGCTCCGGGCATCCATTGTGATGCCAGTCTGCATCAATTGCGATGCGAGTGCAATGGAGACCGCCAGCTACCCTTCAGCCCAGGAACAGCCTGTACGCAGGGTTCTTGCTCTCGTCCCAGTGGGCGTAGCCGAGGTTTTTGAGGAATTCCTTGAACTGGCCCATTTCCCCCGGCGGCACCTGCATGCCGACCAGCACGCGGCCGTAGTCGGCGCCGTGGTTGCGGTAGTGGAAGAGGCTGATGTTCCAGCCGGCGCTCATGTGGTTGAGGAAGTTCATGAGGGCGCCCGGGCGTTCGGGGAATTCGAAGCGGTAGAGCAGTTCGTGCAGGCCCTTTTCGCAGACCTGAGGCGAATGGCCGCCGACCAGATGGCGGATGTGGTTCTTGGCCATTTCGTCGTCGGTGAGGTCCAGGGTGGCGTAGCCGTGCTTCTGGAGCTGCTCGACGAGCCTGGTGGATTCACCTCGGTTGGCCACCGAGATGCCGACGAAGACGTGGGCCTCGCTGGCGGTGTGGTAGCGGTAGTTGAATTCGGTGATGCTGCGCTTGCCGATGAGGGAGAGGAATTTCTTGTAGGCGCCGGGCTTCTCGGGCAGGGTCACGGCCAGGACGGCCTCGCGCTGCTCGCCGATCTCCGCCCGCTCGGCGACGAAGCGCAGGCGGTCGAAATTGGTGTTGGCGCCGGAGGCCACCGCCACCAGGGTCTTGTCCTTGAGCTTGTGCTGGGCGGCGTAGGCCTTGGCGCCGGCGATGGCGAGCGCTCCGGAGGGCTCCAGGATGGAGCGGGTGTCCTCGAAGACATCCTTGATGGCGGCGCAGATGGCGTCGGTGTCCACCAGGATGACCTCATCCACCACCTCCTTGCAGACGCGAAAGGTCTCCTCGCCGACGAATTTCACCGCCGTGCCGTCGGCGAAGAGGCCGACCTGGTCGAGGCGCACCCGGTGGCCCTTGGCGAGCGACCGGGCCATGGCGTCGGCGTCGAAGGTCTCGACGCCGATGATCTTCACCTCCGGCCGCAGGCGCTTGATGTAAGCGCCCACTCCAGCGATCAGCCCGCCGCCGCCGATGGCGCAGAACACGGCGTGGATGGGCTTGCTGTGCTGGCGCAGGATCTCCATGCCGATGGTGCCCTGGCCGGCGATGACCTCGGGGTCGTCGAAGGGATGGACGAAGCTGAGCTTCTCGCTCTTCTCCAGTTCCATCGCATGGTGGTAGGCCTCGTCGTAGGACTCGCCAAAGAGCACCACTTCGCCGCCGCGGCGACGCACGGCCTCGACCTTGATGTGCGGCGTGGTGGTGGGCATGACGATCACCGCCCGGCAGCCGATCCGGGCTGCGGAGAGGGCGACGCCCTGGGCGTGGTTTCCGGCCGAAGCGCAGATGACCCCACGCTTGAGCTTTTCCGGCGAAAGGCCGGCGATCTTGTTGTAGGCGCCCCGCAGCTTGAAGGAGAACACCGGCTGCATGTCCTCGCGCTTCAGCAGGATGCGGTTGCCCACCCGGCTCGACAGGTTGCCGGCCAACTCCAGGGGAGACTCGATGGCGACATCGTAAACCTGTGCGTTGAGAACTTTTTCGAGATAATCCGGGTGCATGACGGGCTGAGCGGGGAGAAGAGGGAAGGGAGAAGGAGGCCCTTGGGAGCCGGGTTTCCCTTCCCCTCGCTCCCGTCCCCCTTCGCAAAGAGGAGATTCTACGGGTGGAGTGGCTCAACGTCACGGCGGAAACCGGGCTGGCCGGGCTGTTTCTGGGCAGTTTTCTTGCGGCGACGCTCCTGCCCGGGGGGTCCGAGGCCCTGCTGTGGGGCTTTCTCCAGCTTCACCCGGATCGCCTGGCAACCGCCCTGGCCGTCGCCACCCTGGGCAATACTGCCGGTGGCATGAGCACCTGGGCCTGCGGTCGCTTCCTGCCCCGCTGGCAGAGCCTGGACGACCTTCCCCACAAGGACCGGATCACCCGTTGGGGCAGCCCGATCCTGCTGCTGGCCTGGGCTCCCCTGCTCGGCGACGCCCTCTGCCTAGCCGCCGGCTGGTGGCGCCTGCACTGGCTGCCCTGCTGCCTCTTCATGGCGGCGGGAAAGTTCCTGCGTTACTGGCTGATCGCCCAGGTAGCGTGAGGGCGGCGAAAAATTTTTCGCGCGGGCGGTAACCCCACTGGGGTACTGCCGACGTTTAAAGGGGGGTCACTCCTTCCACCCCCCCGGAGACCGTCCATGCCACGCGCCACCCTTGCTGCCCTCCTCTTGCTGTCGCCCCTTGCCGCCCAGGCCTTCTGCGGGTTCTACGTCGGCAAGGCCGATGCCAGGCTGTTCAACGAAGCTTCCCAGGTCATCGTCGTGCGCGACGGCGAGAGGACGGTGGTCAGCATGCTCAACGACTACAAGGGCGACCTCAAGGAATTTGCCGTCGTCGTGCCGGTGCCCACCGTCCTGCAAAAGGGCCAGGTCCACGTGGGAGACAAGAAGCTCTTCGAGCGCCTCGATGCCTATTCCGCTCCGCGCCTGGCCGAGTACTACGATCCCAATCCCTGCGACCGCCGCCTCTACGAACTGGCCCGCAGAGACATGGCCATGACCGCCGCCCCGGCCGCCGCGCCGGCCCCCGCCAGCGCCAAGGCCCTGGGCGTGACGGTGGAAGCCAGCTTTTCCGTGGGCGAGTACGACATCGTGATTCTTTCGGCCACCCAGTCGGATGGCCTGGAGACCTGGCTCACCCAGTCCGGTTACCGTATCCCCAGAAACTCCGCCCAGGCCCTGGCCCCTTACATCCGTCAGAACATGAAGTTCTTCGTCGCCAAGGTGAACCTGGCCGAACAAGCGAAAGCCGGTTTCCAGATGCTGCGCCCCCTGCAGTTCGCCTACGAATCGGAAAAGTTCATGCTGCCCATCCGCCTGGGCATGGCCAACGCCAACGGTCCCCAGGACCTCATCGCCTTCATGCTGACCAGGAATGGCCGGGTGGAGACGAGCAATTACCGCACCGTCAAGCTGCCCGCCAACATGGATCTGCCGGTCTTCCTCAAGCAGGGCGACGAGTTCCGCAATTTCTACAAGGCCCTGTTCGACGAACAGGCGAAGAGGGAGGGCTACCGCGTGGCCTTCACCGAGTACTTCTGGGACATGAGCTGGTGCGATCCTTGCGCCGCCGACCCCCTCTCGCCGCAGGAGCTGCGCCAGGCCGGCGTCTTCTGGCTGGCGCCGGCGGAACCGCCCATCGCCGCGCCGTCCGGCGCACCCGCTGCGCCGCCGCCGGGAATCCTGCCGCGTCGACCGCTGCCCGGCGGTGCCCAGCCGGTGATGCTCACCCGTCTGCACCTGCGCTACACCCCGGAAACCTTTCCGGAAGACCTCATGTTCCAGGAGACCAAGGACCGCCAGAATTTCCAGACCCGCTACGTCCTGCGCCACCCCGCCAAGGTGGCGCCGGAGGCCTGCCCCGAGGCAAAGAGCTACCTGGAAGGCGTCGCCCGTCGCCAGGAGCAGGAAGCCCGGCAACTGGCCTCCTTGACCGGGGGCGACATCGACGCCATTCGCAAGAAACTCGCCCTGCCGCCGACAGCGGCGCAGAAGCCCTGGTGGGAAGGTCTGTGGAAATGAGCGGCCCCGGGGCCAGGGGCGCAAGCTCCCTCCCCGCCCCCCAAAGTGGGAGAGGAGAGTGAAGATCGATCCCCGTCTGTTCCAGTTGGCCTTCCAGGCGACCCTGCTGACGGTCGGCGTGCTGCTGCGGGATTTCAGCCTGCTGCCGGCGCAGATGGCGCTGTGCATCGCCGCCGCCGCCGCGACCCAGGCCTTCTGGCTGCGGGCGCTGCGCCTCAAGGGTGTCGGCTACCTGAGCCCGGTGATCACCGGCTTCGGCCTCTCGCTGCTGCTGCGGGCCGATACCCTGTGGCTGCATCCCCTGGTGGCCTGCCTCGCCGTCAGCGGCAAGTTCCTGCTGCGAGTGCGCGGCAAGCACGTCTTCAATCCCGCCAATTTCGGGGTCGGCGTGGCCTTGCTCTTTCTGCCGGGGGCCTGGGTTTCCCCCGGGCAGTGGGGTAACGACCTGGGGCTGGCCGTGCTGCTGGTGGCCCTGGGGTCCACGGTCGCCACCCGCTCCCGGCGGGACGACGCGGCCTGGCTGTTTCTCGCCGTCTTTCTCGGCATCGCCGCCCTGCGCCTGCTGCTGCTCGGCCATTCCTGGGAGCGGGGCTGGGAAATCCTCTGCCACCAGGCCTCGAACGGCGCCCTGCTGCTCTTCGCCTTCTTCATGATCTCGGATCCCATGACATTGCCCGATCACCGCGTCGCCCGCTGCCTGCATGTCACCCTGGTGGCAGCCATGGCCGCGGCGTGGCAATTTCTGCTCTACAGACCGAACGGTCCCCTGTGGGCGCTGCTGCTCCTGGCCCCCCTCGTTCCGCTCTGGGATTTCCTCTGGCCTTACAAGAAATATCAATGGGATAGCAACACTCCGTTACAGGGAACTTGAAGCTCCTGAGGTAGAATGGCGGCCCATGAAATATGACCAAAAGGCCAATGCCTTCGCCATCCCCGTACGCATCTATTACGAGGATACCGACGCCGCCGGCGTCGTCTATTACGCCAATTACCTCAAGTACTTCGAACGCTGCCGCACCGAATGGATGCGCCGGATCGGCCACGATCAGTCCGCCCTGGCCGCCGAAGCCGGCATCGCTTTCGTGGTGCGCGCGGTTTCCTGCGAATATCTCAAGCCCGCCCGCCTCGACGACGCCCTCAGCGTGGGCCTGGAGGTGGAAAAACTCGGCCGCGCCCAGGTGGTCTTCCGCCAGCACGTGCGGCGCGGCGACGAGGAACTGGTCAGCGGCACGGTGCAGATCGTCTGCGTCAATGTGGACAAAATGAAATCCGCCCCCATCCCCGAATTCCTGCGAGTCAAACTGGAAGCGCTGCAATGAACGTCACCCAAGACCTTTCCATCCTCCATCTCATCCTCAACGCCAGCGCGGTGGTGCAGGGGGTGATGGCGATCCTCATCGGCGTCTCCTTCATGTCCTGGTATTACATCTTCATGAAGTGGTTCGCGGTGCGCCAGTCCCGCAGCCAGACCGAGGCCTTCGAGCGGGATTTCTGGTCCGGCGGCGACCTCAACAGCCTGTTCACCAGCGCCGTGAATGACCGCCACCACGCAGGCTCCATGGAACGCATCTTCGAAGCCGGCTTCCGGGAATTCACCAAACTCAAGGGCCAGAAGAACCTGGACCCCAAGGACGTGGTGGATGGCTCCCGCCGCGCCATGCGCGCCACCCATCAGCGGGAGATGGACCGCCTGGAGTCCCACCTGGCCTTTCTGGCTTCCGTGGGATCGGTGTCGCCCCTACATCGGCCTCTTCGGCACCGTGTGGGGCATCATGCACGCCTTCCGCGGGCTGTCCAATGTCGGCCAGGCCACCCTGTCCGCCGTGGCGCCCGGCATCGCCGAGGCCCTGGTGGCCACGGCCATCGGCCTCTTCGCCGCCATTCCCGCGGTGCTGGCCTACAACCGCTTCGCCCACGACATCGACCGCCTGGCGACCCGCTTCGAGAGCTTCATGGAGGAGTTCTCCAATATCCTGCAGCGGCAGATGAGGTAAGGGATGCGCCCGCGCCGCCTGAAAAACGAGATCAACGTCGTCCCCTACATCGACGTCATGCTGGTGCTGCTGGTCATCTTCATGGTGGCGGCGCCGATGATGACCACCGGCAGCATCGACCTGCCCTCGGTGGGCAAGGCGCCCCAGGCGCCGACGGCGCCGCTGGAAGTTGCCATCAAGGCCGACGAGAGCCTCACCCTCACCGACCGCTCCGGCAAAGGGGTCGAGCGCAGCGTTTCCCGCAGCGAACTGAAGGATGCCGTCCTGGCCGCCCAGGAAAAAAATCCCGAGCAGCCGGTCCTCATCGCCGGCGACAAGAACGTCAAGTACGAGGCGGTGCTGCGGGTGATGGACGAATTGCAGCGCGCCCAGGTCAAGCGCGCCGGCCTTCTCGTGCAACCGCAGGGGAAGTGACCCCGGATGATCCCCCTGGACGACGACGAACCGGGCAAGAAACCCGCATTGGCGCTGACGCTGCTGATGCATGGGCTGCTGGTCGCCGTGCTCTTCTTCGGCGTGCAGTGGAAGCGCCAGGCGCCGGAGAGCGTCGAAGTCGAGTTGTGGTCCTCGCGCCCCGTCCCGGCCACCGCCCCACCTCCGCCGCGGCCGGAGCCCAGGCCCCAGCCTAAGCCGGAACCCAAACCGGAGCCCAGGCCCGAACCCAAACCTGAGGTCAAGCCGCCACCCAGGCCGGACATCGCCCTCAAGGAAGAAAAGAAGCTTCCCAAGCCGGAGCCCAAGCCCGAACCCGTGCCCAAGGCCGATCCCTTCAAGGAAATGCTGGAGCGGGAGAAACGGGAACAGCAGCAGCGCACCCTCACCGCCCAGGCCCAGCGCGAAAGCGAAATGAAAGCGGCAGCAGACGCCGAGCAGAGGGCCGCCGCCAGTCGTCGGGGCCTCGCCGACTGGGTGGGCCGCATCACCGGCAAGATTCGCGGCAACATGGTCCTGCCCCAGAGCATCCAGGGCAATCCCCAGGCCGTATTCAAGCTGACCCTGCTGCCTTCCGGCGAGGTGCTGCAGCCGGTGCGTCTGGTGAAATCGAGCGGCAACGCAGCCCTGGACGCCGCCATCGAGCGCGCCATCCTGAAATCATCGCCCCTGCCCAAACCCGAAGATCCGGCCGTCTTCCAGCGCGAACTGGAAATTCGGTACAAGCCCTTCGAAGAGTAGAATCCCGAAAATTTTCAAGTCCTTGCCACTCATGACCGCCCTTTCCCGCCGCCTCTTTCTCGCCCTCGCGCTGCTGTGCGCCGGCTCGGCCTGTGCCCAGCTTTCCATCGAAATCACCGGGGCCGGCGCCAATCGCATTCCGGTTGCCATCGCCGATTTTTCCGGCGACGCGGCCCTCTCCCGTGCCCTCACCTCGGTCATCCGGGCCGATCTCGAGAAGAGCGGCCTGTTCCGCCTCGTCGATCCCGCCGGCGTCACCCTCAACGAGGCTTCGGCCATCGATTTTGCCGACTGGAAGAACCGCGGCGCCGACGCCATCGCCGCCGGCAGCCTGGGGACGGCGCCCGACGGCCGTCTGGAGGCCCGCTTCCGCCTGCATGACGTGACCAAGCAGATCAGCCTGGGGGGGGCCGCCTACGTGACCTCCAGCGCCCAGTTGCGCGCCGCGGCCCACCGTATCGCCGACGCCATCTACGAAAAACTCACCGGCGAGAAGGGTATCTTTTCCACCCGCATCGCCTATGTGGTGAAGTCCGGCGGCCGCTTCGAGTTGCAGATCGCTGATGCCGATGGCCAGAATGCCCAGCCCGCCCTGGTGTCCAAGGAACCGATCATCTCCCCCACCTGGTCCCCCGACGGCAGCCGGGTCGCCTACGTTTCCTTCGAGAACAAGAAGCCCATCGTATTCGTCCACTCCCTGGCCACTGGAAAGCGCCAGGTGGTGGCCAATTTCAAGGGATCCAATTCCGCTCCCGCCTGGTCGCCCGATGGCAGCCGGCTGGCCGTGGTGCTGACCAAGGACGGCAATTCCCAGATTTACACCGTCGCCGCCGACGGCAGCGGGGTGCAACGCCTGTCGTCCTCTTCGGCCATCGACACCGAACCCCGCTGGTCGGCCGACGGGTCCGCCCTCTACTACACGTCGGACCGGGGCGGCAGCCCGCAAATCTACCGGGCGGCCACGGACGGCAGCGGCGCCCAGCGCGTCACCTTCGACGGCAGCTACAACGTCTCCCCCCGCCCCTCCCCGGATGGTCGCAGCCTCGCCTTCATCACCCGCCGCGAAGGCCGCTTCCAGCTCGCGGTCATGGACCTGGCCAGCCGCCAGACCCAGGTGCTGACCGACTCCCACAAGGATGAATCCCCAGTTTCGCGCCCAACGGCCGCATGATCCTCATCGCCACGGAAATGGGCGGCCGGGGCGTGCTGTCGGCAGTGTCCTCCGACGGGCGCATCAAGCAACGCCTCAGCATTTCCGCCGGCGACGTGCGCGAACCGGCCTGGGGCCCCTTCCTTCGTTGACCCTTTTCATTCACTCGGAGCTTCACCATGAACAAACTGCTCGTTTCCCTCTTTGCCGCCGCGGCGCTGCTGGCCGGCTGCACTTCGAACCCGATCTCGGACCAGGGACCCTCTGCCCAGGTTGAAACCCGCGGCGGCGACACCACCGTGGCCAAGGTCACACCCGAAAGCGTCGATGGCAGCGGCCTGCCGCGGGAATTGACCGATCCCAAGAGCGTCCTGTCCCGGCGCAGCATCTACTTCGACCTGGACAAGTACGACGTGAAGGACGAATACAAGGATCTGGTGGCTGCCCACGCCAAGTTCCTCAACGCCAATCGCGGCTTCAAGGTTCTGCTCCAGGGCAATACCGACGAGCGCGGCAGCAGCGAGTACAACCTCTCCCTGGGCCAGAAGCGCGCCGACGCCGTGAAGAAATCCCTCACCCTCCTGGGCGTCAAGGAAGAGCAGGTCGAATCCGTGAGCCTGGGCAAGGAGAAGCCTTCCTGCACCGATTCCACCGAGGACTGCTGGGCCAAGAACCGTCGGGCCGACATCCTCTACAAGGGCCCCACCGGCAAGGGTGAGTTCTGAGCATGGCAGCGTTGGGCTTTCCTGCATCGGGGTGTCGCGGGGCGATTCTCGTCGCGTTCCTGACACTGGCCAACGCCGGACCCGCCCAGGCGGGCCTCTTCGACGACGACGAGGCCCGCCGCCAGATCGCCGACATGAAGGCGGGCTACGAGGCCCGCTTCGACCAGCAGGCCCGGGCCCAGCTCGATCTCGCGGGCCAGATCCAGAAGCAGAGCGAGGAAATCGCCCGCCTGCGGGGCCAGATCGAAACGCTGCACTACGAGCTTGAAACCGCCAAGAAGCGGCAGCAGGACTTCTACCTCGACCTGGACACCCGTCTGCGCAAGCTGGAGCCCCAGCCCGGCGCCGCAGTGGCCCCCGAACCCCCGGGAGCACTGGCGGGCACAGCGACCCCGCCGGGGGCTGCAGCCAAGCCCGCCGCCGATCCGGCGGCCGAAGGCCGAGAGTACGAGGCCGCTCTCAACCACTTCAAGGCCAACCGCTTCAAGGAATCCGCCGCCGCCTTCGCCACCTTCCTGAACAAGCATCCGGAGAGCGACCTGGCGCCCAACGCCCAGTTCTGGCTCGGTAATGCGTGGTTCGCCCAGCGGGATTGCAGGAAGGCCATCGAAGCGCACAGCGGCGTCGTCGCCAAGTGGCCGGAAAGCGCCAAGGCTCCGGAGGCCCTGCTGGGCATCGCCACCTGCCAGCAGGAAATGGGCAACCCGGCCGCCGCCCGCCGTACCCTGGAGACCCTGGTGAGCAAGTATCCCAGCGCACCGGTGGCGGAAAGTGCCCGGCAAAAGTTGAAGAAGCCGGGCGGCAAGGGCTGAGTCTGTGAACATGTCCCTCGCCCCCGCTCCTCATGCCCGGCTGCACGCGCTCCGCGTTGCCAATGCGGGCCATGGCCCACGCCATGGCCGTGCTTTGCGCCTGGATCGTGCAACCCCGTGCACGCCGCTCGGGCGCGCCCGAAAATTGCCCGGGCTCTGATCTCCGCCTTGTCGGGCTGCCCTCCGCAAGGGCAGCCCTTTCCGCTTCCCGTCCATGAGCACCGTCCGCGTCAGCGAAATCTTTTTCCTCCAGGGTGAAAGCTCCCGGGTCGGGCTGCCGACGGTTTTCGTGCGCCTCACCGGTTGCCCCCTGCGCTGCGTCTGGTGCGATACCGCCCATGCCTTCAGCGGTGGCACGTCCATGAAACTGGAGGCCGTCCTGGCCGAGCTTTCCCGCCACCCGACGCGCCGGGTGTGCGTCACGGGAGGTGAGCCCCTGGCCCAGAAGGCCTGCCTGGGGCTGCTGGCCGCCCTGTGCGACGCGGGCTACGAGGTTTCCCTGGAGACTTCCGGTGCCCTGGACATTGCCCCCGTCGACGCGCGCGTCGCTCGGGTCATGGACCTCAAGGCACCCGCATCGGGCGAGTGCGGGCGCAACCTGTGGACGAATCTCGCCCATCTGCGCGCCACGGACGAAATCAAGGTCATCGTCGCCTCCCGGGAAGACTACGCCTGGCTGCGCTCAGCCCTCGCCGACCACGAACTCGCCCGGCTCTGCCCGGTGCTCGTTTCCCCGGCCCAGGATCTCATCGACCCGGCGGCCCTGGCCGGATGGATTCTCGAAGACGGCCTGCCGGTGCGCTTTCAGCTCCAACTGCACAAGATTCTTTGGGGTAACATGCGGGGCAAGTAACCGAGGAACCGCCATGTCAGCCAATCGCCGCCAGTATTCGCGCATCCGCTTTCGTACCGACGCCCGCCTCTATCTTCCCGGCCAGGAAACCGACGTCGAGATCGTGGACCTCTCCCTGCGCGGGGCCTTGGTCGCAGCGCCGCCCGAGGTCTATGCGCCCCTGGGCACCCCTGCACCCTGCGCCTGCGCCTGGACGAGCTGGGCACCACCATCCGCATGGAAACCACCGTCGTCCATCGCGAGGGCGGCTACTACGGCCTGTACTGCCGCGAAATCGACCTGGACAGCATCACCCACCTGCGCCGCCTGGTGGAACTGAATCTGGGCGACGAGGGGCTCCTGCACCGGGAACTGAACCGACTGAGCGCCGGCTGAGCGGGGGCCGTTTCGCTTGATCTGAGTCATGCACCGCGCCCGACGCGGGGCTTAGCCTGACTGTGGGGGTTGCAGCCTTCCGCGCGGTGCGCGTCGTCAAGCGGAGCAAGAGCGAGTCCACAATGTGGATCGCAGGAATAGCAAAGGCAGTAGGGGCGCTGCGGCGGTTTCCGCAGCGCTTGAGGTCGAGGTCGAAGGGCCAGCAGCGCCCTCCATTGCCCCTCGCTGCGACGCGCCCGTCTCGCCTTCACTGCCTTCGTCATGAACCTCGCTCCCGTGGTGAACTAGTAGTCAGTCACATAGGTTTGCGTGAATGCCGAGGCGCGCCTCCGCGCCCGGATCGCGCGAAGCGAACCGCAGCCATAGCCGAAGCTATGGCGAGGATGAGCGACAAAGCGAGCGGGGATGCGGGGCGTGCCGAACATAGCTGAACCTATGTGACTGACTACTAGTACGGGAACCATTCTCCGCACCGCGTGCGCGACGGGAAGAACGCCATAGGGTTACCGCTTACCTATCTGGGGCTGCCTGTCTCGATCAGATGTTCAGCTTCTTCAGCACTTCCGGATTCTTGACGATGGCCTCCCGCTTGGCGGCCGGGGCTTCGAAAAGGGCGGCCGGGGGTGTGGAGTCGAGGCGGCCGACGACGCCGGGCTCCTTGCAGGCGGGCTCGAAGTTCATGCTGACCTCGTCGCCGTTGCTGCCCGAGACATTGAAGCAATTGCGGCCAAATTTCTGGTTGAGGGGTACTGCGACGCTCGCCGAGACCAGATCGGCGAGATTGCTTCCCCCACCGGCGAGATCCAGTTCATAGCGGCTGTCGCTGCCCAGCTTGCCCGCCGTCACCCCAAGGATGTTGCGCAGGCCGGCAATTTCCGTCAGCAGGCGCTTGGCCATGGTGTCGTCGGGCAGGCCGGAGAGGTTGAGTTTCACCTTCTGGGCGGCAAAGTGGAAGTGCTGCAGGAAGAAGCCCTTGGAGAATTCCTCGCCGATGAGGCGGCCGATGTCCGCCATGGCCTCGTCCTCGCTGTTCCAGGTCATGCGCTGGGGAACGGCGGTGTTGTAATAGAGTTCCTCGCCGGTCTTCTTATCGACGCACTTGATGGTCCAGGAGGTGATGGCGGCCCGGTCGATGACCAGTCCCGAAGCCTCCAGGCGCACCGACAGCTTCTTGAACTTGGCCTCGCCGACCACCAGGAAATCGGCCTTCTTGTCACCACCGTCCTCGCTCCAGGTCCGGAAGCCGAAGGACTGGATCTTTTCCTTGAGGGCGTTCTCGACGATCTGGGAGCGCTTGGACGCCGCCCCTTCCGCAGCGCTCAGGGTGCTGATCTGCACCGCGATGCGGGGATCACCGTTGTTGCGGATGAAATCGACCCGTTCGTCCTTGGACATCTGATTGAGGGATTTCTGCACGTCGCGGATGCGCACCGTGGCCTTGGCGGTCATGGAAACCAGACCGTCCTTGCCCGCCTGGGGCGAGTCTTCCCTGGACCACGGCCTCGATGAAGTCGTTGCCGCGCCCCAGGAGCTTTTCCCGCAGCACGCCGTAATTCTGGGCCAGGGAATTGGACTGGACGTAAAGGGCGACGGCTTTCTCCACCAGGTCGCGGCGGGTCTCCTCGCGCAGGGCGGCGCGCAGGGCGTTGGAATCGGAGGCGAAGCGCGGGTCGCTGGTGTCGGCGAAACCCACGGCGGAGATGGTCAGCAGGCGAGGAGAGTCACCGCCGCCGGACGAGGCGACCGGCGCCGGGGCGGCGCTGGAGGCCGCGGCAGGGGGCCGTGCCGTTGGCCGGCGCGGACGGAGCCCCGCCGTCCGACTTGCCCAACAGGGCGACGGCGCCGCCGATGACGACCACGGCCCCACGCCGGCGGCCATGGCCCACATCGGCAGGGGCCGCTTGCCGGCGGCGGGGCTCGCGGCAGCCGGCCGGGAAGCCGGCGGTGGGGAGGCGCCTGGTAAACCTGCGCCGCAGCAGCGGGCGGAGGCGGCGGGGGGCGCGTAGACGGGCGCGACCGGGGTGGCCGTGGGCTGGTAGGCGACGGTGGATTCGTTGAAAACCTCGGTGGAATCCTCCGAGGCTCCCCCGTTCACCACGGTGGCATCCTCGTGGGCGGCGGCCTTGCCGTTGAGCGCCGCGGCAAGGGTGGCGGCGAATTCCTTGGCCGACTGGTAGCGCTCCTCGGGGCGCTTGGCCAGGGCCTTGCGGATCACGCCGTCGAAGACCGAGGGCACCTGGACGTTGAGTTCCGACGGTGCGATGGGGTCCTCCTTCAGCACCTTGTGCATGATGGTGGTGAGTTGCCCCGCAAAAGGCTTCTCCCCGGTGAGGAACTGATAGAGGATGACGCCGGCCGAGAAGAGGTCGGAGCGTCCGTCGACCCGCTGCCCCATGAACTGTTCCGGCGACATGTAGGCGGGGGTGCCGAGGACGGAACCGGCCTGGGTCAGGTTGGACGACTCGATGCGGGCGATGCCGAAGTCACCCACCTTGGCCTGGCCGTTCTTCAGCAGGAAGATGTTGGCCGGCTTGATGTCGCGGTGGATGATGCCGTGCTCGTGGGCGTGGGCGAGGGCGTTGAGCAATTCGCCCATGAGGCGGACGATTTCGCTCAGGGAAAAGCGTTCCTGCTTGTCGAAATAGTCCTTGAGTTCGCGCCCTTCGACGTACTCCATGGCGATGAAGGCGACGCCGTCGGCGTCTTCGCCGTATTCATAGACCGCCACCACATTGGGGTGGTTGAGGCGGCCGGCAGCCTGGGCCTCGCGCTTGAAGCGGGAGAGGATTTCGTCGACTTCCGTGCGGTCGAGCTGGTCCTTCTTGACCGTCTTCAGGGCCACGCGGCGGTCGATCATGGGGTCCCAGCCTTCGTAGACGATCCCCATGGCGCCCCGGCCAAGCTCGCGCCGGACCTCGTACTTACCCAGTTTTTGCGGAATTTCAGCCATCGTGCCCTCCCCGGGCGTCACTCATTTGTGTTTGGAATCGATTTCCCAGACGTTCTTCTGCACCAGACGCTGCACCAGGGTATCTAGCGTGAGTCCGCCGGAGGAGCCGCTGGAGAAGCCCAGGACCGAAGTGCCCTTGGCCCCCAGTTCCATTTTCTCCTCGCTGTAGCCGGTGGCGACCTGCTCGGTGGTGTTGGCGTCGATGATCTTGTAGCGCATGCCGATGATCCACACGCCGGTGGATTCGCCCGTCTGAACCGAACCCACGGCGGCGCCGGCGGCGGCCGAGCCGCGGCTGCCCCCCAGGATGCCGATGAGCGAGCCCACGGCCCGGCCGTCGAAGCCCTGTTGCGCCTGGGCCACCGGTTCGGCCTTGAGGATGTCGAATTTGACCACGTACTTGGTGGTCTTGAACTTGCCCTTCTGCAGAATCTTGCGCGCGGCATCAGGGTCACCCATGGTGTAGGCGAGGGTGAATTCGTTGAGCAGCGGCCCCAGGTCGGCCCGCTCAAGAATCTTGAAATTGGCCTTGCTCAGTTCCAGTTCGGCGTAGTCGGCGATGTTGTTGGGGCCGAATTTCTGGGTGAAGGAGGCGTTGGCGCTCTTGATCTCGCCGGGGATGACGACGATGGCCGGGCCGGGCTTGCCGGCGTTCTGGTATTCGATGGGCTTGTACATGCCCTTGTTCGCCATCTCGTTGGCCTGCTGCGAAGTGCTGCTGCCGGCGGTGGGCGAAGGGTTGTCGAACACCGGCTGGCCGTAGGCGGAGCCGAAGAGAGCCCACAGGCAGCAGGCGGCGAGGGAACGGAGTTTCATGGTGGACCTCTGGGAAGCTTACTTCTTGGTTTTGCCGCCGATGCCAGTCTTGCGGCAGTACTCGCTGTACAGGCGGGCGACGACGCTCTCCGCCTGCTCGTTGATGAGGGTCACCGCCATGCCGCCCACGTCGCTGTTGGAGTAGGACTCGGCGGCCCCACTGGCTTCCGAGATCATGCGGCCGTCGGCGCCGGTGAGGGTGAAGCTCATGCTGACATAGACCTCGGGCAGGCGAACCAACTGGTTGTAGCCCGTGCGGCTGGAGATGACGCCGCGCAGGATGAAGTCGGAGGTCATCTTCTTGGAGGCGTTGAGGGCGGCCTCCATGTCGTTGTTCAGGTAGGCGTCGATTTCCGCCTGGGCGACCTTGGCCTTCATTTCCTCCTGGGAAATGGAATTGAGCCCCAGGCGCTTCAGGCGCTTGTCGATGGCCTGGAAGTGGGCGGAAAAGGCACCCTGGTCGGAAAGCATGCCCTTGGCCGTGCGCTGGCCAACGATGACCATGATGCGCTTGTCCTTGACGGCCTGCTGGCAGGGCGTGGAGAGGAGGGCCGCATGGCGCTGGCGGGCGGCATCGGAGGCAGCCTTTTCCTTCTGTTCTTCTTCGGAAAAGCTGAAAGCGTTGGCGTCACCGATCAGGGAGGCGAGGAGGGCGAAGGAGAGGAGCGCTGTCTTCATGGTCCGCAGGGGGGGCAGGAGGGGGTGGCGGGAAGGCCGGCCCGGGCGGGCCGGCCAGGACGGCGGCGTCGCTTAACCCTTGAGGCAGCCGGACATGAAGCTCTTGCGCTCGGCGCCTTTCAGGCCCTTCTCACCGGCTTCCTTGTTGCAGGACTTCATCTTTTCCTGCTGGGCGGTCTTGGCGTTGCTGGCGGGCTTGGCGTCATCGGCGGGTTTGGCCGACAGGCATTCCTTCATGTAGGCCTTGCGTTCGTCGCCTTTCTTGTCACCGGCGGAGGCATTGCACTCCTTCATCTTGTTCTGCTGGGCGGTGGCGGCCTGGGCGGTGCCGGCGGCGAAGGCGAGGGTCATTGCTACGAGGGCGACGAGGGTCTTCATGGTATCTCCTTGCGGGTAGTAGGGTTGGAATGCCGCTGCAATATCAGGCAATCAGGCATCCTCGTCAAGCATGATGCGCTGCTGTCTTTCGATGAAATCCTGCATGCTGTCGATGCCTCGCAGTTGCAGGATGGTATTGCGTACCGCGGCCTCCAGCAGGACGGCCAGGTTGCGGCCGGCGGCCACCGGGATGACCACCTTGCGGATGGGGACGCCCAGGACTTCCTGGCTCTGGGCGTCCAGGGGCAGGCGGGGCGCTTCCATGCCCTGGGCCGGCCGTTGCAGATGGACGATGAGCTTGAGCTTCATCTTGCGGCGCGAGGCGGTCTCGCCAAAGATGGTGCGGATGTTGAGCAGCCCCAGGCCGCGCACTTCCAGGAAGTCGCGCAGCATCCCCGGACAGCGGCCTTCTATGGTGGCGGGGGCGATGCGGGCCATTTCCACCACGTCGTCGGCCACCAGGCCGTGACCACGGGAAATGAGTTCCAGGGCGAGTTCCGACTTGCCCACGCCGGAATCCCCGGTCACCAGAACCCCCATGCCCAGCACGTCCATGAACACGCCGTGCAGGCTGGTGGTGTCGGCGAGGCGCCGGGACAGGTAGATGCGCAGCAGGTCGATGACCGCCGAGCAGGGCTTGGGTGTGGTGAGGAGCGGGGTGCCGCTGGCCTCACAGGCGAGGAACAGGGCTTCCGGCGGCGCCAGGCCTTCGGCGACGATGATGGCCGGGGACTGGGCCGCGAGCAATTCCTGGAACTGGTGGCGGAACTTGGCCTCGCCGATGCGCTGCACCCAGTCGTACTCGGCCAGGCCCATGACCTGGAGGCGCTCCGGGTGGATGACGTTGATGTGGCCGACCACGTCGGCGCCGTAATTGTTGGAGGTCTTGAGTTCGATGCGGCGCTCGGCGCCGTGGGCCACGACCCAGTTGAGCAGCAGCTTGTCCCGGTTGTCGTCGTAGAGCTGGTCGAGACTGATGTGCCGCACCGCCGCACCGCCTACTTCTGAAACTGGGCGACCACGGCGGCAGCGTCGGGCGCTGCGGCGAGGGCTTCGCGGAACGACCGGTCGGCGAAGCGCTGGGCGAGTTCGGAAAGGATCTGGAGGTGTTCCTCGGTGGCCTGCTCGGGGACCAGGAGGACGAATAGCTGACTCACGGGACGCCCGTCGGGAGAATCGAAGGGGACGGGCTGGGTGAGGCGCAGGAAGGCGCCGGTGGCCTGCTTCAAGCCCTTGATGCGGCCATGGGGAATGGCGATGCCCTGGCCGAGGCCGGTGGAACCCAGTTTTTCGCGGGCGAAAAGGCTTTCGAATACCAGGGAGCAGGCGATGCCGACGTTGTTTTCGAAGAGCAGGCCGGCCTGTTCGAAGACCCGCTTCTTGCTGCCTGCCTCGAGGTCGAGAAGGACGTGGGCGGCCGGCAGGAGTTTGACGAAGGGATTCATGGCGGGGGGAGGGTCGCGCCGCGGCGGCCCGGTGGAGCGCCGCGGCAGCGGTGGGGCCTATTCGGCCACGTGGTGGGCGGCCTTGTCGCCGCGGTGATGGTCCTGGACCTTCTGCTTGTACTTCTGGACCTGGCGGTCGAGCTTGTCGAACAGCACGTCGATGGAGGCATAGAGATCATCGCCGGCGTTCTCGACAAAGATGTCCTTGCCGGGAACATGGACCGTCACTTCGGCGCGCTGCTTCAGCTTTTCGACGGAAAGGATCACGTTGACGCCGGTGACGCGGTCGAAATGGCGAACCACAGGGTCGAGTTTGCTTTCGACGTATTCGCGCAGGGCCGGGGTAACTTCGACGTGATGACCGCTGATCTGCAGATTCATGGTTTCTCCTTCTTACAGAGTCTTTCTTAGATTGACCGGCGGGATGTTGAGGGCCTCGCGGTATTTGGCGACCGTGCGGCGCGCCACAACGATTCCCTGCTGGCCTAGTATTTCGGATATTTGACTATCCGACAAGGGCTTCCTGCCATCCTCGTTGCCGATCAATTGCTTGATGAGGGCGCGGATGGCCGTGGCGGAACAGGCGCCTCCGGTATCGGTGGAGACGTGGCTGCCGAAGAAGTACTTCAGCTCGAAGATGCCCCGCGGCGTGGCCATGTATTTCTGGCTGGTGACGCGGGAGACGGTGGATTCGTGCAAGCCCAGGATGTCGGCGATTTCGCGCAAGACCAGGGGCCGCATGGCGACTTCGCCGTGTTCGAAAAACTGGCGCTGGCGGTCCACGATGGTCTGGGTGACGCGCTGGATGGTCTCGAAGCGCTGCTGCACATTCTTGATGAGCCAGCGGGCCTCCTGCAACTGGCCGGACAGATTGCCGTTGCCGCGGCGCTGCTTGGCCAGGATTTCGGCATACAGGCGATTGACCCGCAGCCGCGGGTAGGCGTCGGGGTTGATGTAGGCCGTCCATTTGCCCTTCAGCTTCTTCACCAGCACGTCGGGCACGATGTAGCGCGCCTCCAGGGGGGAGAAGCGGGCGCCGGGACGGGGGTCGAGACTGACGATGAGGGCCTGGGCGGCCTTGATGTCTTCGTCGTCCACGCCCATCAGGCGGCGCAGCTTGACGAAATCCCGCGCGGCGAGCAGTTCCAGGTGGCGATCGACGATGGTCAGGGCCATGTCCCGGTCGTAGCCCGGCTCCTGGGCCTTCAACTGGATCATCAGGCACTCCCGCGGATTGCGGGCAGCAACGCCGGTGGGGTCGAAGTGCTGCACCTGGCGCAGGGCGATTTCCAGTTCTTCGATCTCGATCTCGTACTCCGGCGGCAGGGTCTGCCACAGCTCCTCCAGGGGCGTGGTCAGGTAGCCGTCGTCGTCCAGGGCTTCGATCAGGAAGCGGGCCAGGCTGCGGTCCCGCTGCGAGAGCTGGGTCATGCCCAGTTGCCACACAGGTGGTCGCGCAGGCTGGTGGTGCCGGCATGCACGTCGTGGCCGTCGGAATCGTCGTCTTCGTCGCGGCCGGCGCCGGTGAAGGTGCCGGCGTCGGAGGACCAGCGGTCGTCATCGCTGCCGGCGGGCGGTTCGGGGGCTTCGGTGGCGGAGTCGCGCTCCCGCTCCCGTTCGCCGTCGCCGGCCTCGCGCTCGGCGGGCGTCTCGTGGGAGTCGCTCTGGCCATCGCCGCGGGAACCCTCGCCGGCCGTCGCGGCGGCGCGCCAGGATTCGCCTTCGTCTTCCCGTTCCAGGAGAGGGTTTTCCAGCAGATAGCGCTCGATTTCCTGGTTCATCTCCAGGGTGGAGAGCTGCAACAGCTTGATGGAGTGCTGCAACTGGGGCGTCAGCGCCAGGTGCTGGGAGAGTTTGAGCTGGAGGGCGGGCTTCATGAGAGCGGTTCCGGTCAGAGTCGGAAGTTCTCGCCCAGATAGACTTTACGCACGCTTTCATTGTCCACGATTTCCGCCGGCCGTCCAGCGGCCAGGACTTCGCCGGCGTTGATGATGTAGGCGTGGTCGCAGATGCCGAGGGTTTCGCGCACGTTGTGGTCGGTGATGAGGACGCCGATGTTGCGTTCCTTCAGGAAGCGGATGATCTTCTGGATTTCCAGCACGGCGATGGGATCGACCCCGGCGAAGGGCTCGTCCAGGAGGATGAAGCGGGGCCGTGTGGCCAGGGCCCGGGCGATTTCCACCCGGCGCCGCTCGCCGCCGGAAAGGGCCGCGGCATTCACTTCCCGCACGTGGCCGATGTGCAGTTCCGAGAGCAGCATTTCCAGGCGCTCGGAAACTTCCGGGCCGGACATGTCCTGCAATTCGAGGACGGCGCGGATATTGTCCTCGACGTTGAGCTTCCTGAAGACCGACGCTTCCTGGGGCAGATAGGACAGACCCTGGCGCGCCCGCGCGTGCATGGGCAGGTGGGAGAGCTTGGCGTCGTCGATGTAGACATCGCCTCCGTCAGCCGGCACCAGGCCGACGATCATGTAGAAGCAGGTAGTCTTGCCGGCCCCGTTGGGCCCCAGCAGGCCGACCACTTCGCCGCTTTTGACTTCGAAGGACACGTCGTGCACCACGGTGCGGGTCTTGTAGCGCTTCTTGAGGTTGTGGGCGGAAAGAGTGGAAGGCGCCACGGCGTCCATGGGATCAATCCTCGCCGCCGGCCAGGGCACGGCGGATGGCATCCGGGGAGAACCCCCGGGTGTGCAGAAAACGGTACTGGCGCGCGCGCTCCTCGGCGCTGCCCGGCAAATCGCCAAATTTTCTCTCGCGCACGGCGCGGCAGCGCCCGAGTTCCTCCCCGGCTTCGGGCAGGGTGGCCGCGATGGTCGCGTCATCCACCCCGCGGGACTTCAATTCCTGGCGCAGGCGGGTGTTGCCCAGGCGGGGGGAGCGGGACGCCACCCGCAGACTGGCGTAGCGGCGGTCGGAAAGGAGTTGGCGGGCTTCCAGATCATCCAGCAGGGCATCGAGCCTTTCGGCCGATTCCGCCAGAGGGGCCAGCTTGGCCCTCAGCTCCGCCCGGCTGTGGTCGCGGCGGGCGAGGAGCCGCAGGGCCCGGGCCTCCGGCTCAGGCATCCTCGGCGGCCGAGCGGGTCGGCTTGAGCACGGTGCCGGCGGCGGCCTCGCGGATGCGGGCTTCGATTTCCCGCGCCGTATCCGGGTGGGACTTGAGAAATTCCCGGGCGTTGTCCTTGCCCTGGCCGATCTTTTCGCCCTTGTAGGCGTACCAGGCGCCGGATTTATCCACCAGCTTGTGATTGACGCCCATTTCGATGATCTCGCCCTCGCGGGAGATGCCTTCGCCGTAGAGAATGTCGAAAATGGCCTCGCGGAAGGGAGGCGATACCTTGTTCTTGACCACCTTGACCTTGGTCTCGTTGCCGATGACCTCGTCGCCTTTCTTGATCGAGCCGATGCGACGGATGTCCAGGCGCACGGAGGCGTAGAACTTGAGGGCATTGCCGCCGGTAGTGGTTTCCGGGTTGCCGAACATGACGCCGATCTTCATGCGGATCTGGTTGATGAAGATGACCAGGGTGTTGGTCTTCTTGATATTGGCGGTGAGCTTCCTGAGCGCCTGGCTCATCAGGCGGGCGTGCAGGCCGACCATCTGGTCACCCATCTCGCCCTCGATTTCGGCCCGGGGGGTGAGGGCGGCCACCGAGTCGATGACGATGATATCGACGGAGCCGGAGCGCACCAGCATGTCGGAAATCTCAAGCGCCTGCTCGCCGGTATCCGGCTGGGAGATGAGCAGATCGCCCACATTGACGCCCAGCTTCTGGGCGTACTGCGGATCCAGGGCGTGCTCGGCGTCGATGAAGGCCGCGACGCCCCCAGCTTCTGCATCTCCGCCACCACCTGCAAGCACAGGGTCGTCTTGCCGGAGGATTCCGGGCCGTAGATTTCAACCACCCGGCCCCGGGGCAGGCCGCCGACGCCCAAGGCGATATCGAGCCCCAAAGAACCGGTGGACACCACTTGCAAACCCGCTTCCACTTCAGCTTCGCCCATCTTCATGATGGAGCCCTTGCCGAACTGCTTTTCGATCTGTTGCAGCGCTGCCGCCAGCGCCTTGGCCTTGTTGTCGTCCATGGAGTACCTCGAAAGTGGGGGGGATTATGGCACAGGGGCCAGAGGATGGTACAGAAATTGCAGGGGGCTTTGGGCCGCCCTAAGGGGAAGACGCGACCCAGTTCTCCAGGCGAATCCCCGGGTCAGCGCGGAAAACAGTTGCGTCATGCGTATCGAGCAGGAAGTGCATCGGCTACCCGGCGCCTTCCTTTTCTTCGTGGAACTCGCGTCCCTCGGCCATGAAACCCGGGGGGAACGCAGCAAAGCGATCCATTGCTCCGGCCAGGGAGCGGGCGGCCACCGGCCAACGGGCCTCCAAGCCATCCACCGGACTCACCACGCCCCGTCCGCCGCGGTTGAGGACGTGGGTGTAGATCATGGTGGTGGAAACATCCGAATGCCCCAGCAATTCCTGCACCGTGCGGATGTCGTAACCGCTTTCAAGCAGGTGCGTGGCAAAGGAATGGCGCAAGGTGTGGACCGTGACCGGCTTGGCGATTCCGGCCAGTTGCGTGGCCTGACGGATAGCACGCTGCAGCCGCTGTTCGTACAGATGATGCCGACGCCGAATCCCGGAGCGTGGATCGACCGCCAGTTTGGGCGACGGCCAGACCCAGAACCAGGCCCAAGAGAGGGGCGCGGTCGGCATCTTGCGTGCCAGCGCGTCGGGCAGTTCGACGCCTGGAAGGCCTTGTTGCCTGTCCTGCTCCCAGACGATTCGTGCCCGGGCCAGCTGATCGCGCAAGGAAGTGACTAGGGAGAGGGGAAGCATGACGCGCCTGTCCTTTCCCCCTTTTCCCTGACGGACGATGATTTCCTTGCGGTCGAAATCGACATCCTTGACGCGCAACCGAAGCGCCTCCATGAGCCGCATCCCTGTTCCATAGAGCACGCGGGCAAGCAGGGCGGCGGGGCCGTCAAGAGCATCGAGAAGACGCGCCACTTCGACACGCGACAGGACAGTGGGAACCTTGACCCGTTCCTTGGGCCGGACCAAGTCCGTCAGCCAGGGCAGATCGGTTTCCAGAACTTCACGGTAAAGGAAGAGAATCGCCGACAGGGCCTGCTTGTGAGTCGAAGGTGCCACGTTGCGCTCTGCGGCAAGCCAGGAAAGAAACGCTCCGACTTCCGCACCGCCCAGATCCCGTGGATGGCGAAGCCCATGAAAACGGATGAAGGCACGCACCCAATAGACATATGCATCTTCGGTACGTATGCTGTAGTGCCTGTAGCGGATGCGCTCGCGAAGCTGATCCAGAAGCTTCACGGAGCGCAAAGGCTGGCGCGCAGAGGCATCGCCGGGTTTGGGGGCCGATTTAATGCTGTACATAACACCAGTATAGTGCCCATGGGGCAGAATGCAAGGGGGTTCGACGGTGACGTCTCGACCAGGTTACGCAGCGCGGGGGAAGGACAACCCTGCAAATATGCTATTCACTTCACGTTGTGCGTCATCAAAACGGTATCCCGTCGCAGTCGCCACGGTGCCCATATCGAGCTCCGCATGCTGGGCACTTCTCCGGCAGCCAACGCCGCCACATCCAGTAGCGCAGCCAGTCCATCGTCCGGTTGTGGATCGTGTCGCCAACCATGTCTCCGTAGGGCACATTCCGGCCGCAGTGCATGCACGTAATCTCATCCGGCGGCGCTGGGTCTTGCGGGTGCGGCTCGCAGCCAAACCACCAGCAGCGCAGCCGCACAACAGTTACGTCAACCAGACCTGCCGCAATAGGCGTTGTCATGGTGTCAATCTCCTTTCGTGTGCGGCAGGCTGGTTACGCCAGCGTTAGCCGTCACCAGTCCGCACCGATGACGGCCACTGAAATCAAAACGCCGCAATGCGCGCCCCGAGAATCTCGGAGTATTGCCACATCACATCGTTCTGCTCTTTCAGCCGCTCTTGCTCTGCCGCGTCGAGCGTCGGGAAAATGTCGCTGTTCCCAATGAAATCGCTGAGTGCGTGCGCCTTCTTATCAAGTTCGGCTTTCTCATCCACTACTCGCTGTTGGTGCGGTTGAAGTTCCATGTTCATTTCCTTTTCAGTTGCCGTGCCTTCATCGGGCGCACGGCTAACCCGTCATTCCACGAGGACGCAGGCCATAAAGCCGGCCTGCGCCTGTGAATTCATGCGTTAGGAATCTCAATGCCCTCTGAACTCATAGTTGGCGGCGCTTTAGCAAACTGCGGACGCGATGCACCAATGCAAGAGTTTCTCGAAACGCTTGTGCGAGATACGCCTAACCTCGCGGTCTTTCAGTTTCGTCCGAAGCCACGACCCGGCATCAGTTTAAAGGCAGCCCTAGACTGGCAAGCTATTTTAGGCACGGCGGCAGATTTGCTCGCTTTCGCCGGGGTAATCTGGGCAGCGTATGAGCGCTACGTCAAACCAAAAAGAGATCAGTCTGCCGGCACCCAAAAACCCTTTCTCTTTATCTCATTCCGGCGCGCCGACGGGTCATTCACTCAGTTTGCTCTTGGCGAACAGTACACCGAGAAAGAAGTGTTCGTTGAGCACTTTACTCGTCAGATCAGTGAGCTTAGAGAGTCCGCCGTGGCAGAAACGGGCGAAGTGCTGCTTACTGAAATCTCAAAGCACGAAGATTGGGTTCGCATTCATGTGCGCGACAAAAACGATTCCTAACACTGCGGTCAAGGCCGCTCCGGCCTTCGGCCTCCGCTGGACGCTGCGCGATAAAGCTTCGCGCAGCGCCCCTTACCTATAACGTTAGAGCTATGGATTCGACCACCACGTTCCCTGACACGAGAATTGAGGCTGTCGCAACAGCGTGCCTAGTTGCGCTTATTGCAGGAATACTTTTGCCTAAAGCACTTTTTGTAAGCCTCGATCGGGCAATACTTGTTTGGCTGATCGCGCAGATTGCCTGTGGCCTAATCGTAGGAACGATTACGCAACCAATTCGAAAGCTACTTCTTGCCTCAGTTCTTCCGTCTGCGGCGCTGCCGATTGCTTATTGCGGTTTTCTGGTCGTCAGATGGCTAATTGATCTGGCGAAAGATTCCTCCGCCGGCTTCAGTATTCCCATCTTTGGCGGCTCCGGTGTTGGTTTCGGCCCACCAACTTTACTGTCCATGACGATCTTGGCTGTTTTGGCTCTCGTGGCTTTCATTGCAAGTTACGCGCTTATATTGGTAAGTGCATTTGCATCTCGCCCAGTGCAGCGAGCAATCGTTCAGTTATATAGCTTTGGGCCGGATGGTATGCGGCGCGTTCAACGTCTCTTAGTTGGCCTAGTCGCAATCGTTGGTAGCTTAGTGTTGTTGTGGGGGGCTTTTGGCGCATAGCTCTAACCCCTCCATCGAAGGGACTCGCTCCAGCAAGCTTCGCTTGCCTCCGCGAGCCCCTCATCTCGAACGTTAGGCGTTCGCTCATGCAGGAATTCAGCTTCTGGTCATTCATTACCTTCGCGCTTGCACACTTGACCGTAATCCTTTGCAACATAGGGGCACTAAGAAAAGAGTCCGGTTCGGCCATCCAAGTCGTTTTTCGTCTGGCAAAGCGCGGTGGCTTTTGGGGGTTAGCCTACTCGGGCACCTTTATTCTCATGCTCATCTCAGGTCTAGCAATGAACCTGCTCCCTTTGTCTAGGCCATAGGCACAAATGCCAAACTTCACGCGCTCGTGTCGCTCGTTGCATGACACGACAGGCCGTTCAATCGAAGGCAGCTTCCGTCCTGCCTCCACGCCTAACATTCCAATCCGCCGGACCTCCGGCAAGCTGCGCTTGCCTGCGTCCGGTGATTTTCAACGTTAGGCGTCATGAATTCACCCCGCATCACCTTCGTCGCCGAACTGGAACGCAAGCACCCAAAGCTTCCGGTCTACTTCGTGGTGCCAAGCGCCAAGGCACAGGATCTCCGGCTTTGCGCCACCGAGATCGTCGAAGGGACCGTGAACGACAATCTCATTGGCCGACGAAGCATCAAGAAGTGGGACGCCGAAGAAAGGTCACCCTGGTTCGTCGAGTTCACTGCGCCCTTTTGCAAGAAGGCCGGCATTGAAGTCGGAGACAAGCTGAAAGTAACGCTCTGGTTGGCAAGCACAGCGCTGCCGGCCGAGCTTGAACACGCCCTGCAAGCTTCGCCAGTCCTCCAAGCAAAGTGGAACGCACTCACCGACTACTCCCGACGCACCAGCTCCGAGCATGTGCACGCGGGAAAGTCGCCCACCACCCGCGCGCGCCGAGTGGCTGCAATCATTGCCAACCTCACTTGAGCAGCACCGCCGATGACGCCTAACCCCTCACTCAACCTGAGAGCCAACGGCATGCCACAAAGCCCGCGCCACAGTGCAGGTATACATTATCTGTGGCGCGGGCTTTGCGTCACGCCGTTGTCTCCAGGTTAGCTAGCACGTTCGGCCGCACAACGCATACGCGAGGAGGAATCATGGCAGAACTAAAGAAGGCGCGAAGCGTGTTGGCAGTAAGGGATCTACGGGCCTCTGTCGCCTTCTATTGCGAAAATCTTGGGTTTGCAATCAACGCAGAATTCGATGGGTGGTGTTTTCTATCAAGAGATGGAATTCAGTTGATGTTGGGTCATTGCCCCAATGAAATTCCAGCTAGCCAGATCAACGACCACTCGTACTTCGCATATATTGAGGTCCAAGGGGTTGATGGCCTTCACAGAGAGTTTCTCGACCGTGGCTTGAAGTCATTCTCAGCTCCAGAAAGCAAGCCGTGGGGAATGCGAGAGTTCATGGTCACAACGCCTGATGGCCACCGAATCATGTTTGGCGAAGACGTTGATTCACCGCAGTTAGCTTCGGGCGAAAATGCGGCCGAACCCTCCGCTGGAGCGGGACTGCGCATAATGCCGCGCAGCCCCTCACCTCCACGTTGAGGCTGTAGAAAAACCCCCAAACCGCTGCCAGTCCTGGCAAAATCGCACAATGTCGAATGCATTTCGTGGAGGCGGGAATGGCGCGATTCAAGCCGGTGCATAAGGGGCTGAAACTGTTGCCGGTCGATTTCGACCAGCAACTCGTTCCCGGCACCTTCGAGCATGCCCTGAACTACCTGGTGGATCACGAGCTTGACCTCTCGGCCCTGGAAGCCCGCTATTGCAACGACGAAGTCGGCGCCAGCGCCTATGCGCCAGCGGTACTCCTCAAGGTCGTGCTGCTCGCCTACAGCCGGGGCATCGTCGGCTCCCGTCGGATCGAAGCGGCCTGCCGGGAGAACGTCGTGTTCATGGCGCTATCCGGTGATTCCCAACCCCATTTCACCACCCTGGCCGCCTTCGTCGCCAATCTGGGCGACCTGCCGCCCAACTCTTCGCCCAGGTGCTGACCATCTGCGATCGCCAGGGACTCATCGGTCGGGAGATGTTCGCCATCGATGGGGTGAAGCTCCCCAGCAACGCGAGCAAGACGAGGAGCGGCACCCGGGCGGATTTCCTGCGCCGGGCCGAGAAGATGGAGGCCGCGGCGAAGAAGATGCTGGATCGCCACCGCGAGGCCGATGCCGGCGGCAACGGCGGACCTTCCGACCGGGAGGCTCGGCAACTGGCCCGGCTGCAGGCGGAGGCCAAGAAGAACCGGGAATGGCTCACTGCCCACCCCAAGGGTCGCACCGGCGCCAAGGGCGCCGTGCGGCTCTCCAACCAAACCGACAACGAGTCCGCCAAGATGGCCACCGGCAAGGGGGTCATCCAGGGTTATACCGGGGTGGCGGCGGTGGATGCGCAGGCCCAGGTCATCGTCGATGCTCAGGCCCACGGCACCGGTTCCGAGCAGGAATTGCTGCTGCCGGTGGTGGAGGCGACCCGATCACTGCGTACGCCGGAGACGCTCATCACCGCCGATGCCGGCTATCACAGCGAGGCCAATCTGAAGGCCTTGGCCGAGGCCGCCGTCCCGGCCCTCATCGCCGATGCCGGCATGCGCCAGCGGGACGAGCGCTTCCAGGACCAGGGCCGCCACCGGGCCAAGCCTGATCCGCTCTACGACAAGGGCAAGCCGCCGAAAGCAGCCAAGCGCTTCCGGCCGGCCGATTTCGACTACGACCCCGAGGCGGGCACCTGCCTCTGCCCGGCGGGCAAGGCCCTTTACCAGAACGGGTCGAACTGCATCCACAACGGCCACCTGCCACCAAGTTCACCGGCGCCCAGCGGGACTGCGTGCCCTGCGAACTGCGGGCGCGATGCCTGAGAACCCCGGAGAAGACCCTGGTCCGACAGGTCTGTTTCTTCCGGGGCAAGGCGCCCGGCGCCACGGAGAGCCATACCGACCGGATGAAGCAGGCCATCGACAGCGAGGAAGGCCGACGCCGCTATGGCCGGCGTTTCGCCACCGTGGAGCCGGTGTTCGGCAACGTGCGGGGCAACAAGCGGATGGATCGTTTTTACCCTGCGGGGGCGCGCCAAGGTGGATGGACAGTGGAAGCTCTACTGCGTGGTCCACAACATCGAAAAGCTGGCCCACCATGGGTACGCCGGATGAGGATCAGCCGATGAACGGCCCGCGTGACTTCTCCCCAATCTCCCAAGCACTGCCTTCCGGGCCCCGCCGCTGGCTCGCGATCAGCATTTCCACCGCTTCACCCCGGATTCCAACCGGCCGCCACCCGCCTGCAAAAAATCCTGCCAATGCGGGGCAGGGGTTGGAAAAATGGGTTTTTCTACAGCCTCGTTAGGGCTTGCTAGGCCAGGTAATTTGTACCTGCCTATGTTGCGTAACACAGTCGCGGAGATAGAGATTGATAAGGCTCTGGTAGGGAACCCCGGCATCGACTGCCATGCGCTTGAAATAGGCGACTACGTCTTCGGAAAGCCGCATGGTGACAGGTGTCTTGAGCTTTGATGCGTAGGGGTTCCTACGAGACTTCATTTTGGTGAGGTCGTATTCGTCTTTCATGGCTTCTATTTTCCGTAAAACGCGCTTTCACGTTTGGTAGCCTTGCGAGCGGAAATGATCCGGATAACGTGACCGGCATCCCGTTCGCAGTGCGCGACGAGGAGCAATCTTGAGCCCGAGCTCAAGCCCAGCAACAGAAAGCGGTCTTCATCAGATGAGTGCTTATCGTCGTAGAACATCAGCCGCTTCTTGTTCGGTTGTAGAAACCCATAGTTCCTCGCCCGCCGGAACCCCTTGGGTAGGACATGTTGCAGCATCAGGATGCAGAGAATCGGCCCCCACCGTGCGCGGCCAGCGCCATTGTTTCCAGTTGCGCAGGCGCAATCGCCTTCTGATCCACGCGTTCCGTTCGGGGATCGGCCGGTAGATGCCAGAGTACTGTTGTCGGGCGCTGCTACTGTCGCCCGCGGGAGACCACGTAGAGGGGGCGGATGGGTTCGGGTTCGCTGACGCCGGGTTGTCCGTTTTGATCTCCGTTGGCGAAGCGAATCTTGTTGTGGCCGGCGTTCTTGGCGCGGTACATGGCGGAGTCGGCGGCGCGCATGATGTCGTCCACGGTCTCGCCGTCCCGCGGGTAGATGGCAATCCCCAGGCTTACCGCCACCGTGAGCCGGTGGCCCTGGATCTCGTAGGGACTGGAAATAACGTTGCGCAGCTTTTCGGCCAGTTCCAGCAGCTTGACGGGTTCGTTGAGCTCGGGGACCAGGATGACGAATTCGTCGCCGCCCTGGCGGGAGACGGTGTCGGAATCCCGGGTGATGGCTTTCAAACGGTGAGCGACTTCGATCAGCAGGGCGTCGCCGACGTTGTGGCCGTAGTCGTCATTGACCCGCTTGAAGAGATCGAGGTCGGCGAAGAGGACCGCGAATCCCTTGCCGTAGCGGCGCGCCGTGGAGTGGATGAGGGCGAGGCGCTCGATGAGCAGTGCGCGGTTGGGCAGGTCGGTCAGGTAGTCGTAGTGGGCCAGGTGGTGCATTTTGGCCTCGGACTTCTTGCGTTCTGAAATGTCGGTGAAGATGGCGACGAAATTGGAGGTCTGGCCGTCGCTGCCGGCGATGCGGGTGATGGCCAGCCAGGCGGGGTAGATGGCGCCTTCGTGGTGGCGGTTCCATACTTCGCCTTCCCAGTGGTCCATGGTGTCGAGGGTCTGGATCATGGCCTCGAAGAAGGCCTCGGGGTGCCGCTTGGAGGCGAGGAAGCCGATGTCCCTGCCCAAAGACTCTTCGGCACTGTAGCCGGAGATGGCGCTGAACGCGGGGTTGACCGAAATGATGCGGCGTTGGGCATCGGCAATGAAGATGCCCTCGTGGCAGGCCTCGAAGACGCGGGCCGCAAGGGCCATGCCGGCTTCGGCTTCCTTGCGGGCGGTGACGTCGGCGATGACGCCCACCAGCCCGCTGACCTCTCCCTTGCCGTTGCGCAGGGGGCGACCGGTCAGCAGGCCCCAGAACAGGCTCTTGTCCTGCCGGTAGTAGACCCGCTCCAGATTGACCGAGGGCATCTCCCTTCCCAATAGGGTGCTCAGGCGGCGGCTGGCGCTTTCCCTTTCCGGTGGGGCGATGAGGCTGATGTAGTCGCTGCCGATCAGATCGTCCATGGGACGGCCGAACAGCTCGCTCATGCGATGGTTGGCGTGGGTGATGCGTCCGGCCAGATCGACGAGGAAGATGGCGGCGCTGGAGGCGTCGTAAATGGAGCGCAGCAGCGCCTCGCGCTCGTGCAACCCCGCCTCGGCCAGTTTGCGGTCGTGGATGTCGACGCAGGAACCGATGTAGCCGGCCAGCTCCCCCCGGTCGCTGAAGCGGGGGGTCGCCGAATCCATCACCCAGTGGAAGCTGCCGTCGATGTTGGCGAGGCGGTATTCGAGGCTGAAGCCCTCTCCGCTGCACGAGGCCTCGGCAATGCGGGCGAGGATGGCCTCGCGGTCCTCCGGGTGGATGAAATCGGACCAGGTGTACGGCCCGTTGGCGTTGGGGTCGCAGCCGGTGAAGTCGACCCACTGCTGGCCGAACCAGTTGCGTGTTCCAGTGGCATCCGAAACCCAGATCAGGACGGGAACCGAGTTGGCCAGGATGCGGAAGCGCCGCCGGCTCTCGTGCAATTCCTGGTTGGCCTGGGCCGTCTGGGCCAGGGCGGCCGCGACGCGCCGGTGATTGCCGACCAGAATGCGGGCCAGGATGGCAAGCACCACGCTGAGCAGGATGCCGCCGGCCAGGACGCGCCAGCCCTGCCCATGCTGCACCCCGGCCGCGAAGCCGGGCAGCGCCTCGAATTCCACCGTCCAGGCCTGGCCGGCAAGTTCGACCAGCCGTGTGCTGCGCAGGGGAGTAAGCGTGCGGCCGGGCGCAGCGTCGAGGGAGTCGAAAAACAGGTGCTCGCCATCGGCGCCGCGGCCGTCGAAGACGCGCATGCGCAGGAGGGGTGCTGCGTCGCCGTAGGCCCGCGTGAGGGCGTCGACAAGCAGCGGACGGGCGGCAAGCCGGACGAAGGCCCAGCCGACGAAGCGCGACCCGCTGGCGTCGCCCTCGGCGGCGCTGCGGAAGGCCGGTGCTACGAGAACGAATCCCATGTCGTCGCCACCACCCGCCTGAAAGCGCAGCGTGATGGGGGGCGACAGGACCGCGCGGCCTTGCTCCCGCGCCAGAGTCAGGCTCTCCTGCAGGGCCGGCTCCACCAACAGGTCGTAGCCCAGCAGGGACGCGCTGGCCGGACCCTGGGGGGCCAGGTGGGTGATGGGCGCATAGGCAGGGCGCTGCCCCGGGGGGTACACCGCGACGGCGGGAGCGGCCGATGGGGGGCCGGCTTCGGCGGGGACGGCCCCGTCGCTCGAGGATAGCGGCACCGCAAAGCCGATGCCCTGGAGCCCCGGTGCGTGCAGGGCACCGTTCTGAGCCTCGGCGAAGGACTTGAAGCCCCGGCGATCCAACTCCGGGCTGGCGGCGAATAGTCCGACGACGCCGCGCAGAAGCTCACTGGTGTCCTGGAGGCGGCCTTCCAGTTCCCGCGCCACCGTGGTGGCCTGGGCCTCGAATTCCCTATGCAGGGCGGCGCCGCCGTCGCTGCGTGCGTTCCACCAGACCAGCCCGGTGGTCGCCAAGCCGGCAACGAGAAATGCGCCCGGCAACAAGCGCAACCACCCCGCCGGGGCGTAGGCCCGGTCCCCGGGCGCAGCGGGAAGGGTGGGGTCGGACATGGGAGCAGCCCCCGAAAGGAGGGTAGGGATGCGGCTATTCTATGCCAGTCGGCGGCAGATTTCCCTAGTCAATTCGGACTGGTTCATACAGTAGAAATGCAGGCCGGGTGCGCCGCCTGTGAGCAAGCGCTCACATAGCTCGCTGACCAAGTCCAGACCGAAGGCGCGGATGGAGTCGGCGTCGTCGCCAAAGCTTTCGAACTTGCGGCGCATCCAGCGGGGGATCTCGGCGCCGCAGGCATCCGAGAAACGGGCCAGCTTGGAGAAGCTGCCGATGGGCATGATGCCTGGCACGATGGGGAGATCGACCCCTGCCGCCCGGACCTCGTCCACAAAATGGAAGTAGGCGTCGGCATTGTAGAAATATTGGGTGATGGCCGAGTTGGCGCCCGCTTTGACCTTGCGCACGAAATTGTGCAGGTCTTCCCGGGGCGTGCGGGCCTGGGGGTGCCATTCCGGGTAGGCGGCCACCTCCAGACTGAAATGGTCGCCGGTTTCGGCACGGATGAATTCCACCAGTTCGTTGGCGTAGCGGAATTCACCGGCCTCGGCCATCCCTGAAGGGAGGTCGCCGCGCAGGGCGACGATGCGGCGGATACCGGCAGCCTTGTACTCGGCCAGGATTTCCCGGACGTTCTCCCGGGTGGAGCCGATGCAGGAAAGGTGCGGCGCCGCGTCGAAGCCCTCGGCGGCGATTTCCTTGACCACGGCGAAGGTACGCTCCCGGGTCGAGCCGCGGGCGCCGAAGGTGACGGAAAAGAAGGCCGGCTTCAGCTCGGCGAGCCTGGCGCGGACGACGCGCAGTTTGTCGACACCCTCTGGGGTTCCGGGTGGGAAGAATTCGATGGAGAGTTTGGGCATCTTGGGAAGGGAGAGGAAAGAAGGGGGAAGGAGGTCGGTCAGGGGAGACGGGTTCCCCGCGATTCACTGTGCACGGCATGAATGAAAAATTCGCGATTGCCGTCGCCGCCCAGGATGGCACTGTCGAGCCAGGCGCGGACGGTGAGGCCCAGCGCGGCGGCAGCGCGGCGCAGCTTGGACTCGACTTCGGCGTAGCGCGCCGGGTCGCGCACGATGCCCCCCTTGCCGAGGCCATCGGGACCGACCTCGAACTGGGGTTTGACCAGGAGCAGCAGGTCGCCGCCGGTGGCAAGAAGGGGCGGCAGTTGGGGCAGCACCAGGGTCAGGGAAATGAAGGAAAGGTCGCCGACGATGAGATGGAAGCCGGGCGGCGGCAGGGCATCGCCCAGGTCGGCGGCGGCCAGGGCGCGGCAGTTGATGCCTTCGAAGGCGGTGACGCGAGGGTCGCCCGCCAAGCCGGGGTGCAGTTGTCCGTGGCCCACATCCACGCCCACGACGCGGGTGGCGCCGGCCTGGAGCAGGCAGTCGGTGAAGCCGCCGGTGGATTGGCCGACATCGAGACAGGTCTTGCCGGCCGCGGCGAGCCCGGTTGCGGCCAGGGCGCCGGCCAGCTTGAGGCCGCCCCGGGAGACGTAGCTGTCGGCGGGGTCGGCGATGACCTCCAGATGGTCGTCGCAGGGCAGCTCCTGGGCCGGCTTGACGGCCTGACCGTCCCAGCGCACGCGGCCGGCGGCGATGAGCCGCTGGGCCGCGGTGCGGGAGGCGGCCAGGCCGCTGGCCACGAGGAGCTGATCGGCGCGCATCCTCAGTCGTCCTTGCGGGAGAGGAGCAGGGTGGAAAGTATCCAGGAAATCAGGCTATAGACGATGGAGCCGAAGAAGGCCGACCAAAAGCCGCCGACGTGGAAGCCCTCCATCAGATGCCCCACCAACTGGAAGAGCAGGGCGTTGATGACGAAGATGAAGAGCCCGAGGGTGAGCAGCGTCACCGGCAGGGTGAGGAGAATGAGCAGCGGCCGCAGCAGGGTGTTGATGAGCCCCAGCACCAGGGCCACCCAGAGGGCGGTGCCGAAGCTTGCCACCGAGATGGAGGGCACCACGTAGGGCAGGGCGATCAGCGCCAGGGCGTTGATGCCCCAGACAGCAAGCAGCTTGAACATGCGGGCCTCCTCTCGAAAGCTGGGCCGGCCCCGGGCGGGGCCGGCGGGTGCATCAGTAGCGGTAGTGGTCGGTCTTGTAGGGACCGTTCAGCGGCACGCCGATGTACTTGGCCTGGGCGTCGGTCAGCGTCGTCAGTTGGGCGTTCAGGGTCTTGAGCTGCAGGCGGGCGACCTTTTCGTCGAGGTGCTTGGGCAGCGTGTAGACCCCCACCGGATAGTCGGCGGTCTTGGTGAACAGCTCGATCTGGGCGATGGTCTGGTTGGCGAAGGACGAGCTCATCACGTAGGACGGGTGGCCGGTGCCGCAACCGAGGTTCACCAGGCGGCCCTTGGCCAGCAGGATGATGCGGTTGCCGGAGGGCAGGGTGATGTGGTCCACCTGGGGCTTGATCTCTTCCCAGGGGTAGCCTTCGATGGAGGCGACGTTGATTTCGGAATCGAAGTGGCCGATGTTGCAGACGATGGCGTTGTGCTTCATCTTCACTAGGTGGTGGCGGTCGATGACGTGGAAGTTGCCGGTGGCGGTGACGAAGATGTCGGCCTTGTCGGCGGCGTAGTCCATGGTCACCACGCGGTAGCCTTCCATGGCGGCCTGCAGGGCGCAGATGGGGTCGATTTCGGTGATCCACACCTGGGCCGAAAGGGCGCGCAGGGCCTGGGCGGAACCCTTGCCCACGTCGCCGTAGCCGCAGACGACGGCGATCTTGCCGGCGACCATGACGTCGGTGGCGCGCTTGATGCCGTCCACCAGGGATTCGCGGCAGCCGTAGAGGTTGTCGAACTTGGACTTGGTCACCGAGTCGTTCACGTTGATGGCCGGGAACTTGAGTTCGCCGCGTTCGTGCATCTGGTACAGGCGATGGACGCCGGTGGTGGTTTCCTCGGTGACGCCCTTGATCTGGGCGAGGCGGGTCGAGTACCAGGTGGGGTCGGTCTTCAGCTTGGCCTTGATGCTGGCGAAGAGGACGGTGGCTTCTTCGCTGTCCGGGTTGTCGAGGACCGACAGATCCTTCTCGGCGCGGGCGCCCAGGTGCAGCAGCAGGGTGGCGTCGCCGCCGTCGTCGAGGATCATGTTGGAGAAGCCGCCGTCGGCCCACTCGAAGATGCGGTGGGTGTAGTCCCAGTAATCGGGCAGGGATTCGCCCTTGACGGCGAAGACCGGGATGCCGGCAGCTGCTATGGCGGCGGCGGCATGGTCCTGGGTCGAGAAGATGTTGCACGAGGCCCAGCGCACTTCGGCGCCGAGGGCGGTCAGGGTCTCGATCAGCACGGCGGTCTGGATGGTCATGTGCAGGGAGCCGGTGATGCGGGCGCCCTTCAAGGGCCGGGTCTTGGCGAATTCTTCGCGGATGGCCATCAGGCCCGGCATTTCGGTTTCCGCGATCTTGATCTCCTTGCGGCCCCAATCGGCAAGGGAAAGATCGGCGATGACATAGTCGTTGAACTCAGCCACGGTGTTCATGGGAACTCCTCAAACGGGTGGCCGGGGGGAAAGGGGGAGCGGGGGCAGGTGCGTCGAGGGCCTGCCAAGCTCATCCACCTTCCCGTGCCGGCACGGGTTGGTCGAATGAGCGCCGTTTAAAACCGAGCCTGAGGGCAATCGCCCTTGCAGCGCTCCTCGGTAGGAGATTGATTATAAGGACTTCGAGGGGCGATGGACAGCCCGCAGTCGGCCCGGGGGGACTATCCCACCCAGTACTGGTCGATATCCTTGAGGCCCCAGCGGGCTGGCGTTCTCGCGGCCGACGATCTTGTCGAGGGCGCCGGGACGAGAGAGGTCGAGGAGTTCGGGCTTGATGTAGGCGCGGGATTTGGTGGAGTAAAAGACCTTGACCTTGGGGACCAGAAGCGACTTTTCGCTCTGTTCGACGACAACGCCCAGCCGGCCCGAATGCAGCCGCACCAGGGAACCGATGGGGTAGATGCCCAGGCTCTTCACGAAGGCCTGGAACACCGCCGGGTCGAAATGCCCCTGCCACTCGGCCATGCGCTTGATCGACTCGGCCGGATCCCAGCCTGCCTTGTAGGGGCGGTTCGAGGTCACCGCGTCGTACACGTCGCACACGGCGCCCATTTTGGCGAAGAGGCTCATGGTTTCGCCATTGAGGCGCTCGGGGTAACCGCTGCCGTCCACTTTCTCGTGGTGGTGCAGGCAGACGTCCTTCATGATTTCGCTCACCCCTTCGCCCTCCAGCAGCAGCTTGTGGCCTTCCGCCGGGTGGGTCTTGATGATGGCGAATTCCTCGTCGGTCAGCTTGCCCGGCTTGTTGAGGATTTCGGGCGGCATGAGGGCTTTGCCCAGATCGTGGAGCAGACCTGCCATGCCCGCCTGGCGGGTGTCGTGGTCGTCCAGGCCCAATTGGCGGGCCAGGGCGATCATCAGGGCGCACACCGCCACGGAATGCATGTAGGTGTAGTCGTCGGCAGTCTTGAGACGAGCCAGGCTGATGAGGGCACCGGGGTTGCGCATGACGGAATTGGAGATTTCCTCCACCAGTCCCTGGGCCTGATCCGCATCGATGGCCTTGCCCATGCGCACTTCCTGAAACATGGACACCACGGCTTCCTTGGATTTGGCGCAAATCTTGGCGGCCCGCTTCACTTCGTCCTGAAAGCTGGCCTTCGCGGGCAGGACTTCGGGTTCCGGCTGCGGCGGCGCTTCCACGCTGGTCTCGACCGTCTTGGCCGGCTCCACGTCCAGGCCTTTGGACGAATCGATCCAGAGTTCCTGGATGGTGCTCTCGCGGATCAGCGCGAGGTCGCGGGGATCCTTGAGAACGAACTTGGTGCGCCAGAAAGGATGTTCAAGCCAGGCCCCGCAGAAGGCATGCAGGTGCATGCCTAGCTTGAGGTCGGCGACACGGATTTTTTTGAGCATGGGGCGGGATTTTAGCGAAAAGGGGAGCCGGCTGGCTCCCCATTGGATTCGGCGCGAGTTGGGGCCCTGCGCCGACGGCTGCGCACGCTTGCCTACCGCCCGGCGTCGTTGCGCAGCAACGCCGCGCGATCCGTGCTTTGGCTCCGGCCGGTGCTGCGCACCTTAACCGGCCCGCGCTGCGGACCGGTTAGCCTTCACCCAGCGAAGGGTCGCCGCGTGCGGGCGGGCTGTACGCTTTGCTTACAGCCCGGCGTCGTTGCGTAGCAACGCCGCGCGATCCGTCGCTTCCCAACTGAACTCCGGTTCGTCGCGGCCGAAGTGGCCGTAGGCGGCGGTTTTTTGGTAGATGGGGCGGAGCAGGTCCAGCATGTTGACGATGCCCTTGGGGCGCAGGTCGAAGTGCTTGCGGATCAGCGCGGTGAGGGTTTCGTTGCTGACCTTGCCGGTGCCAAAGGTTTCCACCATGACCGAGGTCGGCTCGGCGACGCCGATGGCGTAGGAGACCTGCACCAGGCAGCGGGAGGCGAGGCCGGCGGCGACGACGTTCTTGGCCACGTAGCGGCCGGCGTAGGCGGCGGAACGGTCCACCTTGGAGGGATCCTTGCCGGAGAAGGCGCCGCCGCCGTGGGGGGCGGCCCCGCCGTAGGTGTCGACGATGATCTTGCGCCCGGTGAGGCCGCAGTCGCCCTGGGGGCCGCCGACGACGAAGCGGCCGGTGGGGTTGACCAAATATTTGATGTCGCCCTTGATCAGTTCCTTGGGCAGCACCGGCTTGATGATTTCCTCGATGGTGGCTTCGCGCAGGTCTTCCAGGCTGATGTCCGGGGAATGCTGGGTGGAGAGGACGACGGTATCGATGCTGTGGGGCTTGCCGTCGACGTACTTGATGGTGACCTGGGACTTGGCGTCGGGACGTGCCCAGGGCAGGCGGCCGTCCTTGCGCAGCATGGCCTGGCGCTCAACCAGGCGGTGCGAGAGGTGGATGGGCAGGGGCATCAGCACCGGGGTTTCGTCGCAGGCGTAGCCGAACATGAGGCCCTGGTCGCCGGCGCCCTGGCCGAGGTTGTCGTCGTAGGCCTTGTTCACGCCCTGGGCGATGTCCGGGCTCTGCTTGTCGTAGGCCACCAGGACGGCGCAGCCCTTGTAGTCGATGCCGTACTCGGTATTGTCGTAGCCGATGCGCTTGATGGTGTCGCGGGCCACCTGGATGTAATCCACATTGGCCGCCGTGGTGATTTCGCCGGCCAGAACCACCAGGCCGGTGTTGCACAGGGTTTCGGCGGCGACGCGGGAATGCTTGTCCTGGGCCAGGATGGCGTCCAGGATGGCGTCGGAAATCTGGTCGGCGACCTTGTCGGGATGCCCTTCGCCAACGGATTCGGAAGTGAAGAAGTATTCGCTCACTTGAAGCTCCAGCGGTCCTGTTATCCGGCGTTACCGGCTTCGGACCACGAGCTGGCGACGCTTTAGCAGAATTTCTGAATCGCCCCGCAAGTTGTCTGTTTAACTCGGCGATCCGATAATGCTAGCCTTTTCCCCGCCCGTTGCAAACCCCGGTTCCATGATCTTCCTGTTTCGCCTCCTGAGCCGGCTGCCCCTCGGGTGGGTCCATGCCCTCGGGGGCGTGCTCGGGCGCCTGACCTACTGGCTTTCCCCCACTTACCGGCGCCATCTCAAGGCCAATCTCGCCCAGGCCGGGCTGGGCGGCGACCTCGCGCTGCCGGTGGCGGCGGAGGCAGGCAAGCAGGCCCTGGAGCTTTCCCGCATCTGGTTGCGCACCCTGGAGGAAGCCAACGCCCAGGTGACCGAGGTCGTGGGCCTGACCCTGGTCCAGGAGGCCATGGCCGCCGGCAAGGGCGTGCTCTACCTTACCCCCCACCTGGGTTGCTTCGAGATCACCGCCCAATACCTTTCGTCTCTGGGCGACATCACCGTGCTCTATCGCCCGCCGCGTCAGGCCGCCTTGCAAGAGCTCATCGAGACCGGCCGGCGGCGCAGCAATCTGCACCTCGCGCCCGCCGACCTTTCCGGCGTGCGGGCGCTCATCAAGGCCCTGCGCAAGGGGCAGTCGGTCGGCATCCTGCCCGATCAGGCCCCCAAGACCGGCGAGGGCGTCTGGCTCGATTTCTTCGGTCGTCCGGCCTACACCATGACGCTGGCGGCGCGCCTTTCCGAAACGGGGGCCACGGTGTTGATGACCTGGGGCGAGCGCCTGCCCGGTGGGCAGGGCTACCGTATCCACTTCAGCGCCCCGCAACGGGTCCTGGCGGGCGATACCGTGGCGCGGGCTGCGGCCATCAACCACGAAATCGAGCACCTCATTCGGCAGTGCCCGGCGCAGTACCTGTGGGGCTACAACCGCTACAAGCGGCCCTCGGGGGCCGAAGCGCCCCCAACGCCGCAAGCCGGGGAATAAGCCGCCCCGCTCCCGGAGGCTCGAAGGACTGCGGCCAGCATGGGACAATGCGCGGGTTTTGCGGCGCGCGGCGACGGTTTGCAGCGCCGAGGAAACGTCAGGAAGCGGGAAAGCCGGGCCGCTTCCGGGGCGGTAGCGCACGCCACCACAAGACCGGCAGGAGAACAGAGGACCATCATGAGTGCCCTTAGCGTAGACATCCGGCCGGTAACCTATCCCGACGTGCCGGCCATCGCCGCCCTGGCCCGGGAAATCTGGCAGGCAAGCTATCCCGGAATCATCACCCAGGAGCAGATCGACTTCATGCTGGAGCAGCGTTACGGCCACGAGCGCCTTTACGACGATCTGGAAGACGCCCACAAGTGGCTCGACCAGGCCTTCCACGCCGGCCGCCGGGTCGGCTTCGCCTTCAGCGAGCTGTTCAATGGCGAATTCAAGCTGGACAAGCTCTACATCCATCCCGATGCCCAGCGCCAAGGCGTGGGCGGGCAGCTCATCACCCACGTCGCCGCCCGGGCCCGCAATCAGGGCTACCCCTGCCTCATCCTGCAGGTGAATAAGCGCAACGCCCGGGCCATCGCCTCCTACCGCAAGTACGGCTTCGAGGTGCGCACCAGCACGGTGGACGACATCGGCGGCGGTTACGTCATGGACGACTACGTGATGGAAAAACGTCTTTGAGGTGAAGGACAGATGCTGGCCCGGGCCCTGTTTCAAAATTTCATCCAATTTCTCCGAAATTTGAGATAACACCATGTCTCTGTTATCATTTTTGCAATCGTTAGTGGGGTTGCAGTGAAGCTGAAATTCACCAAGATGCACGGGCTGGGCAATGACTTTGTCGTTCTGGACGGCGTCCGCCAGCGCATCGACCTGACGCCCGAGCAATTGCGCTTCCTGGCCGACCGCCATTTCGGCGTGGGCTGCGACCAGATTCTGTTGGTGGAAGCCCCCAGCGCTCCCGGGATCGATTTCCGCTACCGCATCTTCAACGCCGACGGCGGCGAAGTCGAGCAGTGTGGCAACGGCGCCCGTTGCTTCGTGCGCTTCGTCCACGACGCAGGCCTGACCGGCAAGCGGGAAATCCGGGTGGAGACCAGGAACGGCGTCATCGGGCCACGCCTGGAGGACAACGGCGAGGTCACCGTCGATATGGGCATCCCCCGTTTCGCCCCCGCCGACATCCCCTTCGTGAGCGATTCCGACGCCGTCGTCCAGCCCCTGGACGTGGCCGGCCGCAGGGTGGACATCAGTGTCGTCTCCATGGGCAATCCCCATGCCGTACAGGTGGTGGCGGATGTGGATACCGCCCCCGTGGGCGCGGAGGGGCCGCTCATCGAGCGCCACCCGCGCTTTCCCCAAAGGGTCAATGCCGGCTTCCTGCAAGTGCTCGACCGCAACAGCGCCCGGTTGCGCGTCTTCGAGCGCGGCTCGGGAGAAACACTGGCCTGCGGCACGGGCGCCTGTGCCGCCGCCGTGGCCGGCATCCGCCGCGGCTTACTGGACTCCCCTGTGCGCATCACCACGCGGGGTGGCGACCTCTGCATCGCCTGGGGCGGCCCCGGCCAGCCGGTGCTGATGACCGGCCCCGCGACCCCCGTCTTTACCGGAGAAATCGATCTATGAATTCCCTGCTTTCCGCCGACGAGGTGGTGCGCTTCCTCCAGGCCAACCCGGCCTTCTTCGACCAGAACGCCCAGTTGCTCGCCCAGCTTTACGTTCCTCATCCCCACGGGGGCCGGGCCATTTCGCTCAACGAGCGGCAGATGCTGGTGATGCGCGAGACCAACCGTCAGGTGGAGAACAAGCTGGCCGAGCTGATCGCCTTCGGCGAAGAAAACGACGCCATCAGCGAAAAGGTGCATCGCCTGGCCGTCGCCCTCATCGCTGCCGAGACCTTCCAGGCGGTCATCCACCTGCTCAACTTCCATCTGCGCGACGACTTCTCCATTCCCCATGTGGCCCTGCGCCTCTGGGACAAGCCGGAAGGCATCGACGACCTGCCGGAGTTCGCCGCCGTGGGGGAGGAACTCCAGGCCTTCGCCGAGGGGCTGGCCCGGCCCTACTGCGGGGGTACTGCCGGCTTCGGCACCGCGGCGTGGTTCGGCGACCACGCCGGCCACATCCGCTCCCAGGCCCTCGTCGCGCTGCGCAACGGCGGCGGCACCATCGGCCTTATCGCCCTGGGCAGCGAAGACCCCCAGCGCTTCTTCGCCGACATGGGCACCCTCTACCTGGAACGCCTGGGCGAGCTGGTTTCCGCCGCCCTGGCCCGGGTTGCCGCTCCCCAGGAAGCCGCTCCCCTGCCGTGACCGTCACGGCCGCCGTCGCCGCCTACCTGGCCGAACTGGCCGAGCAACGGCGGCAGTCGCCCCACACCGTCGCCGCCTACCGCCGCGACCTGGAAAAACTGCTGAACCTGGCGGGAGAGACTCCGCTGCAACGCCTGGGCGGCCATCAGGTGCGGCAGTTCCTGGCCCAATTGCACGGCGCCGGTCTGGCCGGGCGTTCCCTTGCCCGCCATCTCTCCGCCTGGCGCGGCTTCTTCGCCTGGCTTGGCCGGCGGGGGGAGGTCGTGGGCAACCCCTGCGATGGCGTCAAGCCGCCGCGCTCGCCCAAGCGGCTGCCCAAGGCGCTTTCGGCCGACGAAGCTGCCCGGCTCCTCGAAGAACCGGGGCAGGACGACGACCCGGCCATCCAGGCGCGGGACCGTGCCATGTTCGAACTCTTCTACTCCTCCGGCCTGCGCCTGGCGGAACTGGTCGGGCTGCAATGGCGCGACCTGGAGCTCATGCTGGCCGAAGATGAAGTCCGCGTCACCGGCAAGCGGGGCAAGACCCGCATCGTCCCGGTCGGCCGCCAGGCCCGGGAGGCGCTGCTGGCCTGGCGCATGCTGCGCGACACCGTGGCGGGCGCGGACGAGGCCGCCCTGTTCGTGGGCCGGCGCGGCCGCCGCATCCATCCCCGGGTGGTCGAGGAACGTCTGGAACACCACGCCCGGCAGGCAGGCCTGCCACGCCACGTCCATCCCCACATGCTGCGCCACTCCTTCGCCTCCCACGTTCTGCAATCGTCGGGCGATCTGCGGGCGGTGCAGGAAATGCTGGGCCACGCCAGCATCGCCTCGACCCAGGTCTATACCCACCTCGACTTCCAGCACCTGGCCAAGGTCTACGACGCCGCCCACCCCCGGGCCCGACGCAAGGGCGGCTGACGCGCAGCCGCCCGCGCTGCGAACGCCCGGCGCTATCGCCGGTCTACCGGGTTCCCGCCGTGCAGGAAGCACCGGCCCCCCCTTGCCACGCACTGGGGTCAGGGCAGGCTCCGGGCGGGCCGAAAGCATCTCTCGGGAATTCTTCTGCGCCAGGAGTCCCCATGCACAAGCTCCTCGACCGACTGCCGCTCAATACCGATGTGGAGGCGGAATTCCACTACTGGACGGGCCAACTGCGCGGGGCAGTCGTCACGGCCCTCGTCGTGGCGGTGGCCTGTGGCGCAGCCATCACGCTGCTCCCCGGGCGGGCCGAAGACCCTGACGGCTACGGCTTCATGAAGGCCCATTGGCCCCATCTGCTCGAAGTCGCCTTCTGGTTCGGGCTTCTCGTCGGTCTGGTGTGGTCGGCGGCCAAGCGCCTGGGCGGCGCCCTGGCGGGAAGCCTGCCCTGGAAGCCGGAAGCCGACTGCTGCGAGCAGGAGTCCTCGGCCCGGCTCTTCGGCGGCTGGGGCATGTTCCTCGCCCTTGCAGGTTCCCTGTTCTGGCTCGCCCATCAGATTGCCTTGGTCGCCGGTGGGCCTGCCGATGGGCTCCAAGCCACCCTGGCGCCCCTGTGGATGGCCAGTCTGGCGACAGCCCCCGTTCTCCTGGCGGCGGCCTGGTATCACCGTCCGAGGCCGGCTCGCCCCCCGCGCCCCTTCGGCGCGCAAAAGCGACCTCACTGAGCCGGCCTCCCACCAGATTCAACCTTGATTCCTCGGCGGGAAGCTGCGACACACCCGTCGTCCGCAGCACCGACGGTTCCGGAAGATTGCCCTGGAACCCGCTCCTGGCGTGGCTTACTTGCTGTTACGGTTCATTACCCGGCCCCCCTCCGCTCGGGACTAAAGTGAGCCTTCGGCCAGGCCCTCTGCCCGGCCTTGCATGGAGGATTCATCATGACCGAGAAGCGACATCTGCGATTCAATCGAAACATCCGCAAGTTCCTCGTGGTGAGTGCGCTCGCCATCGCCGGCGCCGCGGGAGCTGCAGACGTGACGCCCGATGCGGTCGTCCGGGAGACGACTCAGGATGTGCTGGCCGCGATTGCCAGCAATCCGGAGCCTGCCGCCCTGCGCCAGATCGCCCAATCAAAGGTCGTTCCGCACTTCGACTTCCGCCGCATGACCCAACTGGCCGCCGGCCGCATCTGGACCCAGGCAACGCCGGAACAGCAGGAGCAACTGGTCGTCGAATTCCAGCGCCTGCTGGTCCGCAGTTATACCCAATCCCTGGGTGCCGCCAATCACGGTGCCGCCAAGGTGGCGGTCCAGGCTTCGCCCCCTGCGAGCAGTGACGAAACCACCGTGAGGACGACCGTCACCGAACCGGGCCGCCGCCCGCTGGCCGTCGACTACCGCATGGCCAGAAACGAAAGCGGCTGGAAGGTCGTGGACGTGATGGTGGAAAACATCAGTCTGGTCACCAACTATCGAGACTGGTTTTCGTCCCGGGCCAAGGATGGGGGCGTCGAGGGCGTGATCCGCGCCTTGAGTGAGAAAAACCGCCACAGCGCCTGATCCACCACAGGCCAAGGAGAAACACTGGCAAGGAATCCGCCACATGGATTCCCGCCTTCGCGGCTGCCCCCTGCGCGGCCACTCTCAGATCGCGAACGTCATGGTGAAGATACCGACCACCCTTGCCCCGACGAGCGGGGCGAGGGTGGTGGCCGGCTCAGGATGCCAGTTCAGGCCTTTCGCGAAAGAAGTCGAGGGCCTCCGGATTGGCCAGGGCTTCCACGTTCTTCACCGGCCGCCCATGGACGACGTTGCGCACGGCCAACTCGACGATCTTTCCCGATTTGGTGCGCGGGATGTCCTCAACCTGGGCGATTTTCGCCGGCACATGACGCGGCGTGGTGTTGCTGCGGATCTGTGACTTGATACGGTCCCGCAGGGCATCGTCAAGGGTCGTCCCCGCCGCGAGTTTGACGAACAGGACCACCCGCACGTCCCCTTCCCAGTCCTGCCCGATCACCAGGGATTCGAGAATTTCCGGAAGCTGCTCGACCTGACGGTAGATTTCCGCCGTACCGATGCGCACGCCGCCAGGATTGAGGGTGGCGTCGGAACGGCCATGAATGACGATGCCGCCGCGGGCCGTGATTTCCGAATAGTCGCCATGGCACCAGACGCCGGGAAAGCGCTCGAAGTAGGCGGCGCGATACTTGCTGCCGTCCGGATCGTTCCAGAAGCCGACCGGCATGGACGGGAAGGGGCGCGTGCACACCAGTTCGCCCTTCTGTTCGCGCACCGGGCGGCCGTCCTCGTCAAAGACCTCCACCGCCATGCCCAGGCCGCGGCACTGGATCTCGCCCCGGTGAACCGGCAGGGCCGGGTTCCCCAGGACGAAGCAGGAGATGATGTCCGTCCCTCCGGAAATGGACGCCAGCAGCATGTCCTCCTTCACTTCCCGATAGACCCAGTCGAAGCCTTCCGGCGACAGGGGGCTGCCGGTGGAGAACACCGCCCGCAGGGCATCCAGGCGGTGGGTCCGGGCCGGGTGGAGGTCCATCTTGGCGGCGGCGTCGACGAATTTGGCCGAGGTGCCGAAGTGGGTCATGCCCTCGGCCTGGGCGTAATCGAAAAGGACCGTGCCGCCCCCGGCAAACGGGCTGCCGTCGTAAAGCAGCAGGGTGGCGCCGGAGGCGAGGCCGCTCGTCAGCCAGTTCCACATCATCCAGCCGCAGGTGGTGTAGTAGAAGAGGCGGTCGCCGGGGCGCAGGTCACCGTGCAGGCGGTGCTCCTTCAAGTGTTGCAGCAGGGTGCCCCCATGGCCGTGGACGATGCACTTGGGCACCCCGGTGGTACCGCTGGAATAGAGGATGAAGAGCGGGTGGTCAAAGGACACCCGCAGGAATTCCGGCGGGCCTTCGTCCTCGGATGCCAGCGCGGCGGTCCAGGACTGCGCACCGGGCAGCGCGCCCAGATCGGGGCTCTCTGCCAGGTAGGGCACGACCAGGACGAGACTCAGACCCTTGAGCCGCGCGGCGACTTCGGCGTTCTTGCCCCGGCAATCCACCGCCTTGCCGTTGTACCAATAGCCGTCGACGCAGAGCAGCACCTTGGGCTCGATCTGGCCGAAGCGGTCGAGCACGCCCTGGACGCCGAAATCCGGCGAGGCCGACGACCAGATGGCGCCCAGGGACGCCGTGGCCAGCATGGCCACCAGCGCTTCCGGTAGATTGGGCAAATAGGCCGCCACCCGATCCCCGACCCCGACCCCGGCCCGACGCAGAACCCGCGCGCAACGCCCCACGGCATCCCGCAGGCGGGCATGGTCCCAGCGCTGCCGCAGCTTGTCCTCGCCCCAGAAGACCAGGGCGTCCCCGTTCCCCGGCGCCGCGAGGAGGTTCTCCGCGAAATTGATCCTCGCGTCGGGAAACCAGCGGGCGCCCGGCATGAGCGCACCGTCTAGCAGCACCGTCCCGCCTTTGTCGCCCACCACGCCGAATTCGTCCCACACGCGGTTCCAGAAGTCCGCGGGCTTTTCGACCGACCAGCGCCACAGGGACTCGTAATCCGCCAACCCCAGGGCCGTCATCCAGGCGGCGAGCATCGTCCGTTCCGGGTTGCGGGGCGTCCACAGGGGCAGGGGGGCGGAAGAGGTCATGGCGTCTCCGGGGGCAATGCGGCTATTCCGGCGAGTCCTCGCGAAGACCGACCGGCAGCGGCAAACGATACGCCCCCAGGGCATCCCCCTGTCAAGGGCGACGCCCCCCACACAGCGCTACACACTGTTGCAAACCGTTACTTGAGCCGGGGCAGGCCGACCGGTATCTTGCACCCATGCGCTGACCTCCGGGTTGGCCTAGGCGGCCCTCCCCCTCCCACCTCCTGACGGGTCGCCTTGAAAGCCCCTTGCCCCCCCCGACAAGGGGCTTTCGCCTTTTCATACCCTGCCGCATTCAAGCCGATACTTTGTCGACTTCGCCTTGCCGTGCGGGAGCACTGTCTTCGGCTTGTCTTCGCGTCTCGGCTTGAATGCGGCAGGGTATCGGCAGTGCGGGCAGGGGGCTCAGAGGTTCAGGGCGCCTCGGTGTTCGGTGCAAAAACGCTGGCCGGCGCGGTAGCCGATGGCGTAGAGGCGTTCCAGATTGGACGCCGACCAGTCGAGGACATCCGGCCAGTCGCCCTCCGCAATGCCCTCCAGCAGCCTGACCTTGAGCACCCGACGCTTGGGGCGATGGGTCTGGGGATCGATGTTGTGGACGCGCTCGAAGAGTTTCACGTCGTCCCGGGCGATGGCAACCAGGGGGGTGATGATGGAACGCACCCAGGCGTCGTAGAGATTCTCGGGCCGCCGGATCAGCTTCTCGCTGCCCAGGATGTCGAAGACCACCAGGGTGTCGAGATCCTCGTGCAGACCCGTGGTGCGTTCCTCGCCCCGGTAGAGGAAAGTGTCGGGCGGGGCGGCGTCGGGGTCGGGGTCCGGTTTCTCGGCGACCAGGGCACGGAAGTTGATGGTGTCGATGGCCGCGCCTTCGATGTAGTCTTCGCCCCCGAGGCGATAGGGCGGGTAAAGGAAGGGAAACGCTAGGGCGGCGCGAAAGTGGTCCGGGGTGATCTCGTCCTTGCCCCAGATGCTCATCTTCCCCCGGCTGACGTTGAAGGCGTTGATGTAGAACGCCCCCGGCGCCCCCGGGAGGGCAGCGAAATCGATGACCTCTTCGGCAAAGGGCACGTGGGCGCAGAGCCCCTGGCTGAGCGGACCGGTGTCGCCGGGAGTGAGGGAAGCCCAGACGAGCTGCATCCAGTCCCCCAGGATCTTCTCGGCCCCCTGATGCCATCCCTGGGCAAGAATGTGCGCGGCGAAGGGATTGAGCGCCAGGAACTCCCGGAACACGTCCGCCGTCGGCCCGCCCTTGAGAAATACCTTGTAATTGACCGGCAACCAGTCGTAGATGGCGTCGGCGATTCCCAGACGGGTGGTGTGTTGCAGGGATTGCAGGGCGTCGCCGCCGATGGGGGCACGATAGAGAAGCCCCAGGAGGGCTCCGGCACCGGCGGTGGAGACCACGTCGAATTCCACCTCGTTTTCGATGAAGGCGACCAGTGCTCCGGCCATCAGCGTGGCGTTGGGCGCGCCGCCTCCTATGAGCAGCGCCTTTTTCCTGGACGGGCGATCCCCGCACAGTGCTTTCATGTTTTCCCCCGTTTCCCCCCGGGCCGGCCGATCCGGAGTTGCGTCACCGGCTGCCGGGCACGATAGCAAGGGCTCGACCAGGGCGCAACGGTCCCCCTCCAGGGCCTGGCGTGGAAAATTGTGCGCGGAATGGAATATGCCACCCTCCCCGGTGTTCACCCTCCTGCCCCCTCAACCTCGACAGGAGACTTCCATGCAACGCCTTGTTCCCCTCGCCCTCACCCTCGCTTTCACCGCTTGCGCAACCCTGGCCAACCCTCCCGCCAAAATGCAGGGCAGCGCTCTGGTGGGCCCCAACGGCATGACCCTCTACGTCTTCGACAAGGACGAGGCCGGCAACGGCAAGAGCGTGTGCAACGGCAAGTGCGCCGAGAACTGGCCCCCCCTGGCCGCCGCCGACGGCGACAAGGGCAGCGGCGACTTTTCCGTCATCGCCCGGGACGACGGCAAGAAGCAGTGGGCCTACAAGGGCAAGCCGCTCTATTTCTGGATCAAGGACCAGAAACCCGGCGATGCCACCGGAGAAGGTTTCAACAACGTCTGGCACGTGGCAAAGTAGCGCCCGATCCCCATGACAAGCTTCGCCGACCACCTGCCCCGCCTGCGGCGCTACGCCCGGGCCCTGACCGGAGACCGCCACGCGGCCGACGATCTGGTCCAGGACACCCTGGAGCGGGGCTGGGCGAAGTTTGCCCTGTGGCGCCCCGGAAGCCGGCTCGACGCCTGGTTGCTGACCATCATGCACAACGTCTTTGTCAATCAGTACCGCAGCCGACCGCCCCCGACCGAAGCCCTCGAAGACCTCTACGTCGAACCGGCGGCCCGCGCTTCCCAGACCGACCGCCTGGAGGTGCGCGACATTGACGCAGCCCTCGCCCAGTTGCCCCCCGAGCAGCGCGAAGTGCTGCTCCTCGTCACCCTCGAAGAGTATTCCTATGCCGAGGCGGCGCACCTTCTGGGCGTGCCCATCGGCACCGTCATGTCCCGGCTGGCCCGCGGCCGGGACAAGCTGCGCGCCCTGCTGGAAGAAGGGACCGGTCCGGCGCGCCTGAGGATCGTCAAATGAACACTCCGCTTTCCCCTGGCGAAGAGGATCTGCACGCCTACGTGGATGGACAGCTCGACCCCGTTCGGCGCGAGGCCGTCGCCGCCTGGCTGGCCGCCCATCCCGCCGAGGCCGCGCGCGTCGCTGCCTGGGAAGAACAGAAGCACCTGTTGCGCGCGGCCTACGAGCCTGTCCTCAGCGAACCCATTCCCGAATTCCTGCAAGCCGCCGCCCGCACACCGGCCCGTGCTCCCCGCCGGTATTTCGCCTACGCCGCCGCGGCCGGCTGGCTGGCCCTGGGCGCACTCATCGGCTACGGCTTCAAGGCCACCCAAACCCCCGGCGAGGCATCGCCACCACCCATCGCCCGCAGCGCCGCCCTGGCCCACGTGGTCTACACCCCGGAAGTGCGCCACCCGGTGGAAGTGGGCGCCGACCAGGAAGCCCACCTCGCCCAGTGGCTGTCCAAGCGCCTGGGCACCCCTCTCAAGGTGCCCCACCTGGGCGCCGAGGGCTACGCCCTGGTGGGGGGCCGCCTGCTGCCCGGAGACAGCGGGCCCGTAGCCCAGTTCATGTACGAGGACGCCGGCGGGCGGCGCCTCACCCTCTATATCCGCAGCGACGCCGCCGAAAACCGCGAGACCGCCTTCCGCTATGCCCTAGAGGGCAAGATCGGCGTGTTCTACTGGCTGGACGGCAGACTGGGCTACGCCCTCTCCGGCGAACTGCCCAGGGAGAAGCTTCTTGCCCTCGCCGAAACCACCTACAAGCAGTTGAATCCCTGAGGAATTTCCTGACCCCGGCACCCCTGGTGCGCCCCCCCTTGGTGCGCCGCAAAAACGTATAATCGCCGCCATCTTTTCCGGGGGTGGTGAATCATGCTGGTCTGGTTCGTGGCGCTTTACCTGTTGGTGTCCATCGGCATCGGCCTCTTCGCCGCCACCCGGGTGCACAACTCCAAGGATTTCGCCGTCGCCGGCCGCCATCTTCCGCTGCCGGTGGTCACCGCCACCGTCTTCGCCACCTGGTTCGGGGCCGAGGCCGTCTTCGGCGCCTCCTCGACCTTCGTACGCGAAGGCCTGGGGGGCGTGGTGGCCGATCCCTTCGGCTCCTCCATGTGCCTCATCATCGCGGGCATCTTCTTCTCCCGCTACCTGTACAAGCTCAACATCATCACCCTGGGCGACTTCTATCGCATGCGCTACAACCGCACGGTGGAAGTCATCACCACGCTCTGCATCGTCGCCTCCTACCTGGGCTGGGTGTCGGCCCAGATCAAGGCCCTGGGGCTCATCCTCAACGTGGTGACCAACGACGGCCTGAGCCAGACGGCGGGCATGATCCTGGGCGCCGCCATCGTGCTCACCTACACCACCTTCGGCGGCATGCTGTCGGTGGCGGTGCTCGACTTCGTGCAGATGGCGGTGAGCATGGGCGGCCTCTTCTTCATCGCCACGGTGATGGCCGACAAGACCGGCGGCGCCGGCATCGTCATCGACCACGCGGCGGCCGCCGGCAAGTTCGACTTCTTCCCCGAACCCGATCCCTGGCTGTGGATCACCTTCCTGGGGGCCTGGGTGACCATGATGCTGGGCTCTATCCCGCAACAGGACGTCTTCCAGCGCATCACTTCCGCCAAGAGCGCCAAGGTGGCCGTGTGGGGCTCCGTCCTGGGGGCGTCGATCTATTTCTGTTTCTGTTTCGTGCCCATGTTCATCGCCTATTCGGCGACGCTCATCGACCCCGCCCAGTACGGCGCCATGCTGGCCTCCGACGCCCCCGAAGATTTCCAGAAGGTCTTGCCGCTGCTGATCATCAACCACACCCCCCTCTTCGCCCAGGTGATCTTCTTCGGCGCCGTGCTCTCGGCCATCATGAGCTGCTCGTCCGCGACGCTGCTGGCGCCCTCCGTCACCTTCGCCGAAAACATCGTCCGCCCCATGGTCCCGGCCATGGGCGACCGGGCCTTCCTGCGGGTGATGCGGATTTCCATCGTCGGCTTCGCCTGCGTCGTGCTCGGCTTTGCCCTCTACTCCAACGCCTCCATCTTCAAGATGGTGGAAAACGCCTACAAGGTCACCCTGGCCGGCGCCTTCGTCCCCCTCTTCGCCGGGGCGCTGTGGAAGCGCGCCACTTCCCAGGGGGCGCTGGCGTCCATCGTCGGAGGACTCAGTTCCTGGTTGCTGGTCGAGTTCCTGATCGAGGAAAGTCCGGTACCGCCCCAACTCATCGGCCTGGCCGTGGGCTTCGTCGGCATGGTCCTCGGCTCCCTCCTGCCCCAGTGGATCGGGCGGCCGACGCACCAGGAAGACCTCCACGCCGCCCTGCATCACCGCGCGGCGGCAGAGACGCACCACGCCGAACCGCTGCACGAGCATCCCAAGCGCTGAGGGGGCAGATTCGCCCTTCGTGCCCCGCGTGATGAAACGGGGGCTGAGCCTCCCGAGGGCCGGTAACCCCCCGATCACCGCACGCCACCCGGTGGCGGATTTCGACCGTCCGGCAAAGCTGCCGAACCGCCCCGGGCGACCCTCGTCTAAGCTGGTAGAGACCCCCCGGCCTGGAGAGGAGGCGCCCCATGCGCAAACTGATCTCCCTGAACCCGACGGTGCAGTGCATCGCGGTCGGCAGTTTTCTCGGCGGTCCCCATCCCCATCTTGCCGATGCGGCCCCTCCGGGCCGGGCCGGTCTCGTCGCACGGCTGCGGGCCAACGGCCTGGGGGCCGAGTGGGAGGCCCTGGCACTGGCGGCGCAGGACGACCTGGCCGCCATTTTGGCGCGACTCGCCAGCCGGTGTGCCGAGGTCGTCTCCCGGGCCGACCGCCCTCTGGTGCTGGGGGGCGATCATTCCCTCGCCGCCGCCACCTGGAAGGGCATCGGCCGCGCCCTGGGCAGCGCCCCCGGCCTGATCTGGATCGACGCCCACCTGGACGCCCACACCCCCGCCAGCAGCCCCAGCGGCAACGCCCACGGCATGCCCCTCGCCGCCCTGTTGGGCGAAGGTGAGGCGCCCCTGACCGCCATTGCCGGTCCCCTCCTGGACCCGGCCCGCGTCGTGGTCATCGGCGCCCGCAGCTTCGAGCCGGCGGAAGCCGAGCGGCTCACGCGCCTGGGCGTGCGCGTCCACCCCATGGCCGAGGTCCGGGAGCAGGGTTTTGCCGCCGTCTTCGCGGCGGCGCGCCGCGAACTGGGACCCGGCCCCTGGGGCATCAGCCTGGACGTGGATGCCGTGGATCCCGGCGCCGCCCCCGGCGTCGCCACGCCCGTCCCCGACGGCATCCTGGCCGAGGAATTGCTGGTGGGACTGGCCGGCGTGCTGCGGGAGCGCAGTTGCGTCGGCCTGGAGATCGTCGAGTTCGACCCGGCCCTGGACCCCCGGGGCGCCACGGCCCGCTTCATCCTGGCCCTGGTCGACGCCGCATCCCGTCCCGACGCCGCCACACTGCGGCGCTGGGAGGAGGGCTTCGGCGCCCGCAACTACGCCCCCCTGCCGGTGGTCCTGACCCGGGGCCAGGGCGCCTGGCTGGAAGACGTGGAAGGGCGGCGCTACCTCGATTTCATGTCCGCCTATTCCGCCACCAGCTTCGGCCACGGCCACCCGCGCCTGCTGGCCGCCCTGACCGAGCAGGCGGGCCGACTGGCGGTCACCTCCCGGGCCTATTTCAACGACCGCCTGCCGCGCTTCCTGCGCCGTCTCACCCTGCTCACCGGCTACGACCGCGCCCTGCCCATGAACACCGGCGTCGAGGCGGTCGAAACCGCCCTCAAGGCTGCCCGCAAGTGGGCCTACGAAGTGAAGGGCGTCCCGCCGGACAAGGCCGAAATCATCGCCTGCGACGGCAATTTCCACGGCCGCACCCTGGCCGCCGTCGGCCTGTCTTCGGAACCCCAGTACCGCCGGGGCTTCGGTCCCTTCTCTCCCGGCCTGAAGCGCATCCCCTACGGCGACCCGGCGGCCCTGGCCGCCGCCATCACGCCCCATACGGCCGCCTTCCTGGTGGAGCCCATCCAGGGCGAGGGGGGCATCGTCGTTCCGCCCCCGGGCTATCTCGCCGCCTGCGCGGCGCTCTGCCGCCGCCACGAGGTGCTGCTCATCGCCGACGAAGTCCAGACCGGCCTGGGACGCACCGGCCGCCTGCTGGCCTGCCAGCACGAGAGCGTGCGGCCGGACGGCCTCATCCTGGGCAAGGCCCTGGGGGGCGGCCTGCTGCCGGTCTCCGCCTTCCTGGCCGACGAGGCGGTGATGGGCGTCTTCCGGCCTGGCGACCACGGCTCGACCTTCGGCGGCAACCCCCTGGCCGCCGCCGTGGCCCTGGCTGCACTGGACGTGCTGGAAGACGAGGATCTGGTCGCCCGTTCCGCCGCCCTGGGCGAAATTCTGCTGCAGCGCCTGCGCGCCCTGGCTGCCGGGTGTTCCGCCATCGTGGCGGTGCGGGGCCGGGGGCTGTTCGCCGGCATCGAGCTCGACCCCCGGCGGCTCGACGCCCGCCGTCTGGCCCTGGGCCTCCTGGAACACGGCGTCCTGAGCAAGGACACCCACGGCACGGTCCTGCGTCTGGCGCCACCGCTCACCCTCCAGCGCGGCGAACTGGATTGGGGACTTGACCGCCTGGCCGAGACCGTGAAGGATTTGGCCGGGAGGGAGCCGCGGGCGGCGTAAAGTGAAACCGCCCGCATCAACCGGGTTTCCGGTTGAACCGTTGTCCGAATGTGGATTCAAACCCGCACACGGCGAGAAGCCGGCGGTACAACCAGGAAGGAGCCCAGCATGTCGATCTTCGCCCGCTATCAGAGTCGCTACGAAGCCTCGCAAGAGGAGGAGATGTCGGTCCAGGAATACCTCGACCTGTGCAAGGCCGACCCCACCGCCTACGCCAGCGTCGCCGAGCGCATGCTGATCGCCATCGGCGAGCCGGAACTCCTCGATACCCGGCTGGAGCCGCGGCTGTCGCGCATCTTCGCCAACAAGATGATGAAGCTCTACCCGGCCTTCCGCGAGTTCTACGGCATGGAAGAGGTGATCGAGAACATCGTCTCCTACTTCCGCCACGCTGCCCAGGGCCTGGAGGAGAAGAAGCAGATCCTCTACCTCCTGGGCCCCGTCGGCGGCGGCAAGTCGTCCCTGGCCGAACGCCTCAAGGCGCTCATCGAGAAGGTTCCCTTCTACGCCATCAAGGATTCGCCGGTGCACGAATCGCCCCTGGGCCTGTTCAACGTCAATGAGGACGGCCCCATCCTGGAAGAGGATTACGGCATTCCACGCCGCTACCTGGGCACCATCATGAGCCCCTGGGCGGTGAAGCGCCTCTCCGAATTCGGCGGCGACATCACCAAGTTCCGGGTGGTGAAGATTCGCCCCTCGGTGCTTTCGCAGATCGCCGTCTCCAAGACCGAACCGGGCGACGAGAACAACCAGGACATTTCCAGCTTGGTGGGCAAGATCGACATCAGGAAGCTGGAAACCTATTCCCAGAACGACCCCGACGCCTATTCCTATTCCGGCGGCCTGTGTCTGGCCAACCGGGGCATCCTTGAATTCGTCGAGATGTTCAAGGCGCCCATCAAGGTGTTGCACCCCCTGCTCACCGCCACCCAGGAGCAGAACTACAAGGGCACCGAGGGCTTCGGCGCCATCCCCTTCGACGGCCTCGTGCTGGCCCACTCCAACGAGGCGGAATGGCAGGCCTTCAAGAACAACCGCAACAACGAGGCCTTCCTCGATCGCATCTACATCGTCAAGGTGCCCTACTGCCTGCGGGTGTCGGACGAGATTCACATCTACGAAAAGCTGCTGGTCAATTCGTCCCTCTCCCAGGCCCCCTGCGCGCCGGACACCCTGCGCATGATGGCCCAGTTCGCCGCCCTGTCGCGCCTCAAGGAGCCGGACAATTCCTCCATCTACAGCAAGATGCGGGTCTACGACGGCGAGAACCTCAAGGACACCGACCCCAAGGCCAAGAGCTACCAGGAGTACCGCGACTACGCCGGGGTGGACGAGGGCATGACCGGGCTGTCCACCCGCTTCGCCTTCAAGATTCTCTCCAAGGTCTTCAACTTCGACCACCGGGAGGTGGCGGCCAACCCCGTGCATCTGATGTACGTGCTGGAGCAGCAGATCGAGCAGGAACAGTACGCGCCGGAAATCGAGGAGCGCTACCTGCGCTTCCTCAAGGAATACCTCTCCCCCCGCTACGCCGAGTTCATCGGCAAGGAAATCCAGACCGCCTACCTGGAAAGCTATTCCGAATACGGCCAGAACATCTTCGACCGCTACGTCACCTACGCCGACTTCTGGATTCAGGACCAGGAATTCCGCGACCCCAACACCGGCGAAATCCTCGACCGGGGGGCCCTGAACGACGAGCTGGAGAAAATCGAAAAGCCGGCCGGCATCAGCAATCCCAAGGATTTCCGCAACGAGGTGGTGAATTTCGTCCTGCGCGCCCGGGCCAAGCACGACGGCAAGAATCCCTCCTGGACCAGCTACGAGAAGCTGCGGGCGGTGATCGAGAAGAAGATGTTCTCCAACACCGAGGAACTGTTGCCGGTCATCTCCTTCAACACCAAGGCCAGCGCCGACGAACAGAAGAAGCACCAGGACTTCGTCAATCGTATGATCACCAAGGGCTATACCGAGAAGCAGGTGCGCCTGCTGTGCGAGTGGTATCTGCGGGTGCGCAAGTCTTCGTGATGGGCCGGGGGCGCGAGGCCTGTGCCGCGCGCCCGACACAGGGAGTCCCCAATGACGGTACGCATCGTCGATCGGCGGCAGGACAGCAAGAACAAGAGCTCGATCAACCGGAGCCGGTTCATCCAGCGCTTCAAGGGACAGATTCGCAAATCGGTGGCCGACGCCATCGCCAAGCGGGGCATCCGCGATCTGGACAACGGCGAAAAAATCGGCATTCCCGGCAAGGACATCTCCGAACCCCATTTCCGCCACGGCCGGGGGGGCAAGCGGGATATGGTCCACCCCGGCAACGACCGCTTCAATACCGGCGACCAGGTCGAGCGCCCCCTGGGCGGTGGCAGCGGCCAGGGCAAAGGCAAGGCAAGCAATGAAGGGGAGGGCCTGGACGATTTCGTCTTTACCCTCACCCGGGACGAGTTTCTCGACATCTTCTTCGACGAACTGGCCCTGCCCAACCTGATCAAGCGCCAGCTCGCCCGGGTGGATGAATACAAGCGGGTGCGGGCCGGCTATACCCAAACAGGGGTGCCGACCAACATCAATCTGGTGCGCACCATGCGCGGCGCCGCCGGCCGCCGGGTGGCGGTGGGCGGCCCCTATGCCGCCCGCCTGCGGGAATTGCAGGAGGAACTGGACCGCCTGAAGCGCGACGTGCCGGGCGACCCGGACATCGAGCGCATCGAGCGGGAAATCGCCTGCCTCAAGGCGCGCCGCGAGGCCATTCCCTTCATCGACCCCTTCGACCTGCGCTTCAGCAACCGCATCCGCATCCCCCAGCCTTCGACCCAGGCGGTGATGTTCTGCCTGATGGACGTTTCGGGCTCCATGGACGAGCAGAAGAAGCAGATGGCCAAGCGCTTCTTCATGCTGCTCTACCTCTTTCTCAATCGCAATTACGAAAAGATCGAGGTGGTCTTCATCCGTCACCACACCGCCGCCGAAGAAGTGGACGAAGAGAACTTCTTCCACTCCCGGGAAACCGGCGGCACCATCGTGTCCAGCGCCCTGAAACTCATGCAGCAGATCATCGCCGAGCGCTACAGCTCCAGTCTGTGGAACATCTACGGCGCCCAGGCCTCCGACGGTGACAACTGGAACGACGACTCGCCCCTGTGCCGGCAAATCCTCGGCGAATCCATCCTGCCCTGCGTGCAGTACTTCGCCTACATCGAAATCACCGAGGGCGCGCCGCAGAACCTGTGGCTGGAATACGAGCGGCTGCAGGAGACCCACCCGGAGTGCTTCGCCCTGCAGCGTATCGGCGAGGTCACCGACATCTACCCCGTCTTCCGGGAACTGTTCCACAAGAGGCTGGCATGAGCGGCACACCTTCACGCCCGCCCCCCTTCGCCCCGCCCCTGGCGGGAATCCCGGCGGGAGCGCCATGAGCAAGAAGAAAATCCGCCCCATCGCCGAAGGCTCCGACTGGACCGTCGAAGCCATCGAGCGCTACGACGCCGAAATCGGCCGCGTGGCGCGCAACTACGGCCTCGACTGCTACCGCCACCAACTGGAGATCATCACTGCGGAGCAGATGATGGACGCCTACGCCTCCATCGGCATGCCGGTCTATTACCACCACTGGTCCTTCGGCAAGCACTTCCTGGAAACCGAGAACCGCTACAAGCGCGGCCACATGGGCCTGGCGTACGAGATCGTCATCAATTCGGACCCCTGCATCGCCTACCTGATGGAGGAGAACACCCTCACCATGCAGGCCCTGGTGATCGCCCACGCCGCCTACGGCCACAACTCCTTCTTCAAGGGCAATCATCTCTTCCGCCAGTGGACCAGCGCCGACGCCATCATCGACTACCTGGTCTTCGCCAAGAACTACATCGCCCAGTGCGAGGAACGCCATGGCGCGGAAGCCGTGGAGCGCCTGGTGGATGCCTGCCACGCCCTCATGAACCTGGGCGTCGACCGCTACAAGCGCTCCCCCCGCCTTTCCCTGGAAAAGGAAACCCTGCGTCAGAAGGAGCGGGAAGCCTATCTCCAGGCCCAGATCAACGACCTCTGGCGCACCCTGCCCAAGCAGGAAGTGGTCGAGATGCAGGAAGAGGAACGCCGCTTCCCCGAGGAACCCGAAGAGAACCTGCTCTATTTCGTGGAAAAGAACGCCCCCCTGCTGGAACCCTGGCAGCGGGAAGTGGTGCGCATCGTGCGCAAGATCGGCCAGTATTTCTATCCCCAGCGCCAGACCCAGGTGATGAACGAAGGCTGGGCCACCTACTGGCACTACACCCTGCTCAACACCCTCTACGACGAGGGGCGGCTGTCGGACGGCTTCATGATCGAATTCCTCCAGTCCCACACCAATGTCGTCTACCAGCCCCCCTACAACAGCCCCTGGTATTCGGGCATCAACCCCTACGCCCTGGGCTTTGCGATGTGGAGGGATTTGCGCCGCATCTGCGAGACCCCGGACGACGAGGACCGGGAGTGGTTCCCCGACGTCGCCGGGTCCGACTGGCGCGAGACCTTCAATTTCGCCCTCAGCAACTTCAAGGACGAGAGCTTCGTCGCCCAGTACCTCTCGCCGCGGCTGATGCGGGAATTCCGCCTTTTCGCGATCCTCGACGACGATACGCGCAAGAACCTGCACATCGCCGCCATCCACGATGACCGGGGCTACCGCGGCCTGCGCCGCACCCTCGGTGAACAGTACAACCTGGGCAGCAGCGAACCCAATATCCAGGTCTGGAACGTGGACCTGCGGGGCGACCGCTCCCTCACTCTGCGCCACTTCCTGCACGACCGCCGCCCCCTGGGGCCGGAGACCGAAGCGGTCCTGGAGCATCTGGCCTACCTGTGGGGCTTCACCGTGCGGCTGGAGGAGCAGCTCCCCAGCGGCAACGTCAATCTGCTGTTCGAAAAAAAGAGCGAGAAGCGGCGGCGTGAGGGGTAGCGGCCTCCTTTGCGGTGCACCTCTCCGCGCCGCTGGTTGCCGAATACGAAGCGGTCCTGAAGCGGGGCTCGCTGACGCTTTCAGGGAAGGAGATCGATGACGTGCTCGACTTTATTTGCGCCCGTTCGGTTCTTCACCGCATCTTTTTTCTCTGGCGGCCCGTACTCAAGGATCCCGACGACGATTTTCTTCTGGAACTTGCGGTCAAGGCAGGCGCGAGCATCGTGACCTGGAACGTCGGTGACTTCAAACCTGCCTTTGATTTCGGCTTCGTTGTTCAGACCCCCCGCGAATTTCTCGATTCCCTGGAGCCTTCTCATGAGTACCCTTAGCGTTCGCCTTCCCGATTCCCTGCACAAGCTGGCCAAGGAAACTGCGAGCCAGGATCACGTCTCGATGAACCAGTTCATCGCCACGGCCGTTGCTGAAAAAGTTGCCGCCCTGAGTACGGAGAGCTACCTCAAGGAGCGCGCTGCGCGTGCAAGCGAAGGCAAATTCAGGGCGGCCCTGGCCAAAGTTCCGGACGTACTGCCCGAGGTGATCGAGAAGCAGTAGTCCCACCCAAGGCTTCAGCGCCATGATCAACATCCTGCGCCGCGCCATCGTCATCTTGCTCCTGGCCTACGTCGGTCTGGTCACCTGGTTCTGGTGGAATCAGGAGAACATCATCTTCCGCGGCGAGCCGCTCCCCGCGGCCCATGATTTCCGTCTGCCCAAGGATGTGGAGGAGTTGAGCATCCCGGTGGCCGAGGGCACGCTCTCGGCCCTCAATCTGCGCCTGCCCCGACCCCGGGGCGTGGTCTTCTTCCTGCACGGCAACGGCGGCAATCTGGACAGTTGGTTCTCCAACCACGACTTCTACCGCCAGGCCAATCTCGACCTCTTCATGATCGACTACCGCGGCTACGGCAAGAGCGGCGGCAAGGTCGCCGACGAGGCCCAGTTCCTGGCCGACGTGCGGGCCGCCTGGGCGGTGCTCGCGGCGCGCTACCCTGAGACCCCCAGGATCATCCACGGCCGCTCCCTGGGCAGCGGCCCGGCGGCCATCCTGGCGGCGGAAGTCCAGCCGGCCCTCACCGTCCTGGTTTCGCCCTATTGCAGCCTCGGGGAACTGGCCTCCACGGCCTACCCCTTCCTGCCCGGCTTCGTCGTGCGCTATCCCTTCGACGGCTGCAGCGCCGCCGGATCGATCCGGGGCCCCCTGCTGCTCCTGCACGGCGACGCCGACACCCTCATTCCCCCGGCCCACAGCGCCCTGATCAAGGCCCGGGCGCCAAACGCCGAAGTCGTCATCCTGCCAGGCGCCGGCCACGACGACGTCCATCTCGCCGACACCTACGGCCCCACGCTGCGGGCGCGGCTGGATCGGGTGGGGTGCGGCGCGGGTTCAGCCCTGGCTTGCCGCTGAGGCGAAGCTTTCCTGGATACTCGCTGACACCGCCCTGCAACAACTGCTCCCAGGAAACCAGCGGCGTTCCCGATTTGGAAAACTCCAGGGGGTCCGTCCAGCGCACCTCGGGATCACCGCCAACCCCTGACCTTCCAGGGGGCATATGATGAAATCATTCTAATCACCCCGAGGTGCCCGAGACATGGCTCTCCTCGAACGGCGCAACATCCCCCGACGCTTCGGGGATCTCGAAGCGTACCGGCTACGCGTCCCTGGCCTACCTCAAGCGTTTCCCCTTCGAGCAACTCAAGGTGGACCAGTCCTTCATCCGCGACCTGGAATCGGACCCGGATCACGCGGCAATCGTCCACGCCATCATCGGCATGGGGCGCACCCTGCGTCTTCAGGGGGTTGCGGAGGGCGTCGAACGCTCCAGCCAGCACCAGTTCCTGGCCAGCCACGGATGCGCCTTGTTCCAGGGTTATCTCTTCGGCAGGCCGATGCCGATAGGCGAACTTGAACACTGGCTGGCAACCGGCCCTGCATCGAATCCGCCATTTCCGGGCACCCGCGATCTCTTCTGAGCCCCTGGGCGGCCCTTGACGTTGCGGCGCCTTTTGGGCCGCTGCCAATGGCGGTATAGTCGCCGGCCATGAACCGCGATTCGTCCACCGACCCTGTCCGGCCCGGAGCAGCGATGCTCTGCGTGACCGCCTGCCTGACCGGCGCCCTGGTCATGGTGATCGAGATCCTTGGCGCCCGGATCATCGGACCCTTCTTCGGTGTCAGCCTTTACGTCTGGACCGCCCTGATCAGCGTCACCCTCCTGGCCCTCGCCCTGGGTTACGCCGCCGGCGGCTGGCTTGCCGATCGCCAGCCGCACGCCGCCCTCCTCTATGGGCTGATCGGACTTGCCGGCTGCTGGCTCATCCTGCTTCCCGGGTTCAAGGCCCCTGTCCTCGAGGCAGCCATGCCGGCCGGCCTGCGCCTCGGCTGTTTCGTCGCTGCCTCGCTGCTCTTTGGCCCCCCGCTTTTCCTGCTCGGCTGCGTGTCACCCTTCCTGCTGCGGCTCGCCGCCCTCGATCTGAGCCGAATCGGCCGCACCGCGGGTCTGCTCTATGCGGTGTCCACCGCCGGCAGCTTTGTCGGCGCCGCCGGCACCGGTTTCTATCTTCTCGGCAGTTTCGGCGTGATCGCCACCCTGCGCTTGTCCGGCGCCGCTCTCGTCCTGCTGGCCTGCGCCTACTTCGTCCGCGCCCGCCCGGGGCACGCCCTCCTTCTTGCAGCAGGCCTGGTGCCGCTGGCCTGGACACCTCACGCAGCCCTGGAAGCAAGTACCGCCGACGGAACTCGGGCCCGCATCGTCTGGGCCCGAGACAGCTTTTATGGCGCGCTGAAAATCGTCGAGTATCAGGGAAAAGGCATCCGAACCCGGGAACTGACCATTGACGGACTGATCCAGGGAGGCATCGACACCCAAAATGGCCAGTCGATCTACGAATACGCCTATCTGCTCGAGCGCCTGCCTCTGGCGCTTCGTCCCGATGGGCACACGGCGCTGATGGTCGGCCTCGGCACGGGCGTCGCCGCTCGGGCGCTTGCCGCCCACGGCCTCGATGTCGAAGTGGTGGAACTCGATCCCCAGGTTCGCGAAGCCGCCGTACGGCACTTTGATTTCCCTCCAGGGATTCCGGTGGCGATCGAGGATGCCCGGACTTTTCTCGCCCGGGGCACCAAGCGCTATGACTATCTGCTCATCGACGTCTTCAACGGCGACACGACGCCGGGCTACCTGCTCTCCCGGGAGGCCCTGCGGGCAGCCAAGGCGCGCTTGGCTCCGGGTGGGGTGCTGGCCTTCAACCTCATGGGCAGCGCCGATCCCGAAGAAGGCATGTTGCCCGCCGTCCTCGCGACCCTCGCCGAGCAATTTCGCACCGTGCGCGTCCAGCCTGCCGGCGCCAAGACCGATGCCGCCTGGGGCAACTACGTGGTTCTGGCCAGCGACGGGGCAGCAGAATACGCCCGGACGCCTGACTTGAGGCAAATCCATCCCCTGGCCGCCGACGCAGCGACCCTGCTGGCCGCCCCTGCCCTTCGGATGCGACACACAAACGCCACGCCTCTGACCGACGATTTCAACCCCCTCGACCTGCGCGACACCCGGCTCAAGGAATTGGTGCGCCGGGAGTTGCTGGAAACAACCCCAGCGTCGATCCTGCACGCACTCCCCGGCAACCTCGGTTAGTCGAACCAAGCCGTGCAGGGGCGGCGCAAGCCCCGGGACGTCGCCCAGAATGCACGAATGGCGCTATAGTCGCCGGCCATGACCAAGAAAGCAGTCGTTCTCCTCTCCGGCGGCCTCGATTCCGCCACCTGCCTCGCCATCGCCCGCCAACAGGGGTTTGCCAGTTACTGCCTCTCCTTCGACTACGGCCAGCGACATCGGGCCGAACTCGACGCGGCCACCGCTCTTGCCCGCACCCTGGGCGCCACCGAACATCGCATCCTCAATCTCGGGCTTGCCCAGTTCGGCGGCTCGGCGCTGACCGATGCCGCCATTGCCGTTCCCACCAGCGGGGTCCTGCCGGGAATTCCGGTCACCTACGTCCCGGCCCGCAATACCATCATGCTGTCCCTGGCCCTGGCCTGGGCCGAGGTCCTGGGCAGCCGCGACATCTTTGTCGGCGTCAACGCGGTGGACTACTCCGGCTATCCCGATTGCCGCCCCGAGTACATCGCCGCCTTCGAGCGCCTTGCCAACCTCGCCACCAAGGCCGGCGCCGAGGGGGCCGCCTTTACGGTGCATGCCCCGCTCATCCACCTTTCCAAAGCGGAAATCGTGGCGACCGGAGCGGCCCTGGGGGTGGACTACGGGCTCACCGTGTCCTGCTATCAGGCCGATGCGGCCGGACGGGCCTGCGGCATTTGCGACTCCTGCCGCCTGCGCCGGGAAGGCTTTGCTGCTGCCGGGTTCGCGGACCCGACCCGCTACACGCCCTGAACCATGGATGGAGACAGGCCTCCGCGCGCACGGGCGCTACGCCCACCCCGCAAGTCCTGGCCGAACGGAGAGGGGGGCAGCGCCGCAACGCCGCCCAGCGCTTGCCCTGAACCATGAGCCAGTCCACCGCCGTCCTCATCCTGGCCTTCGCCGCCGGGGGGCTCTTTGGAGCCCTTTCCCAGAAGACTCGCTTCTGCACCATGGGGGCGCTGGCCGACCTGGTGCTGATGGGCGACCGGCTGCGGCTGCGCATGTGGCTCATGGCCATCGCCGTCGCCATACTGGGTACCTGGGGGCTCCAGGCCGGTGGCTGGGCAGACCTGGGGAAAAGTCTCTATCGCGGGGCAACCCTGCCCTGGCTTTCCCACCTGATTGGCGGTGCGGCCTTCGGCGTCGGCATGGTGCTGGCCTCGGGCTGCGGCGCGCGGACCCTGGTGCGCATCGGCGCGGGCAACCTGAAATCCCTGGTCGTCTTCCTGGTCGTCGGCCTGGGCGCCGCGATGACCCTGCGCGGAGTGCTGGCCGTGGGGCGTGTGGCCTGGCTCGACCCGCCGACCCTGCGCTTCGAGGGCGGCCAGGATCTGGCGTCCTTGGTCGCGGGCCTGGGGCTGGCTCCGGGGGTCGCCCTGGCCGTCGTCAGCCTGACCCTGGGCGGAGGGCTCGCGGCCTATGCCCTGGCCGACGCCCAGTTCCGCCAGCGCGACCCGCTGCTGGGCGGGGTCGGCATCGGCCTCGCCGTGCTGCTCGCCTGGTGGGCAAGCGCCCACTTCGGTTATCTCGCCGAAGATCCGGAAACCCTGCAAGAGGCCTTTCTGACCACGCAGTCCGGCCGGCCGGAGTCCTTGAGCTTTGTCGCCCCCTTCGCCCACACCCTGGACCTCCTGACCCTATGGTCCGACACCAGCCGCAAATTGAGCTTCGGCGTCGCCGCCTGCGCCGGCGTGGTGGCCGGCGCAGCCGTCATGGCCTTGGCCGAAGGCAGTTTCCGCTGGGAGGGTTTCGCCGGGCCCGCCGACACCGCCCGCCACCTGCTCGGTGCCCTGCTGATGGGTTTCGGCGGCGTCACGGCCCTGGGCTGCACCATCGGGCAGGGGATCAGCGGGGTATCGACCCTGGCCCTCGGCTCCTTCCTCACCCTGGGCGCCATCGTCGCCGGGGCCGTCTGTGCCCTGAAGATCAGTGAACGCACGGCGGGCAACGCCTGAAGGACTGCCTTGGGCCCCGCCTTGCGCAGCGTCCGGCGGGGGTGTCCCCCAGGGAGCACAGGCGGGTGCCCTCCCTTTACCCCGCGCTCCAGGTGACGGCGCTCGGGCCGCCGCAGTTTGACAGCCTCCGGCGGCCTCAATATAATCGCGCCTCCCTGCTGGGTCGGTAGCTCAGTCGGTAGAGCAGCGGACTTTTAATCCGTTGGTCGCGAGTTCGAATCTCGCCCGACCCACCACCCGCAGAGCATGGCAGCCTTGGGCTGTCGCAGGAAAAATTCTGGGTCGTTAGCTCAGTTGGTAGAGCAGCGGACTCTTAATCCGTAGGTCGAGTGTTCGAATCACTCACGACCCACCAGAATTCAAACGGCTTCCCGAGGTTTTCCTCCGGAAGCCGTTTCGTTTTCAGGCACCCTCCGCTGCAACGGGCGCGCGAGTGTCAGTCAAGCGATCAGGCGGCGACGCCCGGCTTGCCCGGTGGTCGGATCGCCTCGTTCCACGAGCGGGCGAAGCACTCGGACTGGGCGCCCATGGTGACGCCGTGGCGCGATTGGGCGGTGAGGCAGAGGGCGAGACCGGCCTGGTCCACGGCGGTCACCGCGCTGGTGTCGATTTCCTGTACGCCCACCCGGGTGAGGGCATGCATGAAGTCATTGCGCAAGCCGCCGTTGAGACCGCCGCTGATACGCAGGACGCGCCGCCCGCCGGTCTCGTGAGTGCTGAGGATGGACGCCTTGCCCTGGGCCAGGGCGCCGTCGATGGCGTCGTCGATGGCCAGTTCGCTGATGGGGCCGGATTCGAAGCGCACGCCGTAGAGATTGCCCACCCGGCTGACGACGACCGCCGCTACGTCGACGACGGCGGAACCGAAGAGGGAGAATTCGCAGCCGCAATGGCGGCCGATGGTCATGTCGAGCCCACTGCGCAGCATCAGGCCCGCCAGGGAAAGATTCTCGATGGTGCCGATTGCCACCGATCCGCCATAACCGATGGAGATCGCGGGAGGTTCGCAGAAACGGATGCGCTGGTGGCGTCGCTGGTCGAGCATGGACAGAGCTCCGAGCGAAAAGTGGGGGGGAGGCGCCCATGTTACCAGCAGGCGGCAGTCCAGGGGAGGCGGCCGCTGGGCGCTGCGGAACCTCGATTGACTTTGCCTGACCATGTGGGTATCTTGCCCCAACCCGGGATTTCCGGCGGCGCCGATTTGACTTCAGCTTGCGGGCGCCCGACAAATGCGGCTAAAGCGAGGTCGGTTGAAAAACACCCGGTCCGCGATGAGCCACCGGGTTTTTCTTTTTCCGGAGCAGGAATGGCAGGAGAGCAACAAGGCGTCGGGCAGGTCGAAGCGCAGCGGGCCCATTTTTCCGAGCCCCTCAACTTGCGCAGCGGCGGGGTCATTCCCGAGTACGACCTCGTCTATGAAACCTACGGCAGCCTCAATGCCGCGAAGTCGAACGCCATCCTGGTGTGCCACGCCCTTTCGGGGCATCACCACGTCGCCGGTCACTATGCCGACCAGCCGGACAACCTCGGCTGGTGGGACAATATCGTCGGCCCGGGCCGGCCGCTGGATACCGACCGCTTCTTCATCGTCGGAGTAAACAACCTGGGGGGCTGCCACGGCTCCACCGGCCCTTCGTCGATCAACCCGGCCAGCGGCAAGCCCTGGGGAGCCGATTTCCCCATGGTCGCCGTCATCGACTGGGTCAAGGCCCAGGCCCGCCTGGCGGACCTTCTGGGCATCGATGCCTGGGCGGCTGTGGTCGGCGGCAGCCTGGGAGGCATGCAGGCCCTGCGCTGGACCATCACCTTTCCCGAACGGGTTCGCCACGCCGTGGTCGTCGCCGCGGCGCCTCGCCTGTCGGCCCAGAACATCGCCTTCAACGACGTCGCCCGCCAGGCCATCCTCACCGACCCCGATTTCCACGGCGGCCACTATTACGAGCACGGCACCCGCCCCATTCGGGGACTGCGTCTGGCCCGCATGCTGGGCCACATCACCTACCTGTCCGACGATCAGATGGGGGAGAAATTCGGGCGGGAACTCAGGAACGGCTCGTTCTCCTTCGATTTCGATGTCGAATTTCAGATCGAGTCCTATCTGCGCTACCAGGGCGACAAATTCGCCGGCTATTTCGACGCCAATACCTATCTCCTGATGACCAAGGCTCTGGATTACTTCGATCCGGCCCGGGAGGAGAACGGGGACCTGGTGGCCACGCTGGCCCGCAGCCAGGCTGGCTTCCTCGTCGTGTCCTTCACCACGGACTGGCGCTTTTCGCCGGCGCGCTCCAAGGAGATCGTGCATGCCCTGGTGGCGAGCGGCCGCGACGTGTCCTACGCCGAAATCGACCTCAATTTCGGCCACGATTCCTTCCTGATGGCCGATCCGCACTATCACGGCGTCGTCGGCGCCTATCTCGCCAACATCACGCTATGACCGACCACCTGGGGCGTCCCGACTTCGAACTCATCGCCGGCTGGGTGCTGCCCGGTCACCGCGTCCTCGACCTGGGGTGTGGCGACGGCTCCCTGTTGCGTCTGCTGATCGACAGCAAGGGCGTGCGCGGCTGGGGGGTGGAAATCGACGACGCCAACGTGCTGGCCGCGGTGCGACGGGGCATCAACGTCATCCAGGGCAACCTGGAGGACGGCCTTACCGGCTTCGCAGACGGGGCCTTCGACCATGTGGTTCTTTCCCGCACCCTGCAGACCGTCCGCCATACCGAGAGAATCCTGGCCGAAATGCTGCGCGTGGGGCGGGAAGCGGTGGTGTCCTTCCCCAATTTCGCCTACTGGAAGAACCGCCAGGCAGTGCTCAACGGCCGCATGCCCGTTTCCGAGGATCTGCCCTACGAGTGGTACGACTCGCCCAATCTGCGTTTCTTTGCCATTCCTGACTTCGAAGCCCTGGTGGGCAAGATGGGGCTCTCCATCCGGGAAAGACGGGTGCTGGACGAAAAGGGGCAATGGGTGACCGAGGAACCCAACTTCCTCGGCAGTCTGGCGGTCTACCGCCTGACCCGCCCCCGGTGAGCGGTTCCGCGCCGGCGTGGCTGGCGCCGCTCCTCACGCGGCGCATGGCGATTTGCGTCGTCACGGGGTTTTCATCCGGCCTGCCCCTCTTTCTCCTGCTCAATCTTCTGCCGGCCTGGCTCAAGACCGAGGGTATCGGCATTCGGGAAATCGGCCTCTTCGCCCTGATCCAGTTTCCCTACACCTGGAAGTTCCTCTGGGCGCCGCTGGTGGACCGCTACGCCCTTCCCCTCCTTGGCCGCAGGCGCGGCTGGATGTTCAGCAGTCAGGTTCTGCTGGCCCTGAGCATCGCCGCCCTGGGCTTCCTCTCCCCCCAGGCCGGCCTGGGCAGCATCGTGGGGGTCGCCGTGGCTGTCGCCCTGCTCTCGGCCACCCAGGACATCGTCCTCGACGCCTATCGCCGCGAGCTGCTGCTGGACAGCGAACTGGGCCTGGGCAATGCCGTGCATGTCAATGCCTACAAGATTGCCGGCCTCATTCCGGGTTCCCTCTCCCTTTGGCTCGCCGACCGCCTGCCCTGGAGCGAGGTGTTCGCCATCACCGCCTTGTTCATGTTGCCTGGCGCCCTCATGACCCTGGTGGTGCGCGAACCCGATGCGGTCGCCCTGGCTCCCAAGACCCTGGCCCAGGCGGTGACCGAGCCCTTCCGGGAATTCCTCGGGCGCCAGGGTCTGAACGGCGCCCTCCTCATCCTGGCCTTCATCTTCCTGTACAAGCTTGGCGATTCCCTGTGCACTGCGCTGGCTACGCCCTTCTACCTGGAAATGGGTTTCACCAAGAGCGAAATCGGGCTGGTGGCCAAGAACGCCGGACTCTGGCCCTCGGTCATCGGCGGCCTCCTGGGAGGCCTGTGGATGGTTCGCCTGGGCATCAATCGCGCCCTGTGGGTTTTTGGGGTGGTGCAGTGGGTCGCCATCCTGGGCTTTGCCGGTCTCGCCGCCCTGGGACCTGCCGCGGCGACGCCGGACCGCCTGTGGGCGCTGGCCGGCGTCATCGGCTTCGAGGCTCTCGGCGTCGGGCTGGGGACAGCGGCCTTCGTGGCCTACATTGCCCGCACCACGCATCCCGCCTTTACCGCGACCCAGTTCGCCCTGTTCACCAGCCTGGCGGCCGTGCCGCGCACCGTGGTCAATGCCTCGGCGGGCTGGCTGGTCGAGGGCCTAGGCTGGACGAATTTTTTCTTCCTGTGCGCGCTGCTCGCGGCCCCCGGCATGATGCTCCTGACCCGGGTCGCGCCCTGGCGGGAACGCTGATCGGCCAAAGCAGCGCCGCTGATGCGTCAGCGGCGTGGCCGGCGCCGGCGATCCAGCCACCAGGCGTATGCCGGAAGCAGTACCGCCGACCCGGGCAGCAACAGGAAGAGAAGATAGGGTGAAAGGTGGCTGAGGCGCCGCAAGTGGGCGATGAGCAGCATTTTGTCGCTGTCGCTCCAGGCCTGGCCATTGCGGGATTTCATCAGGAGGGGCATGAAGCCCCGCAGCGCGACCACCTGGGTTACCACGCGCTGCATCTCCCGCCGCTGGGAAGCCACGAGCAGGCGCCACCAGGGAACCGCGACCGGCAATTCCGGGGAAGTCATGACTCCGTAAAGCGCTTTTTGAGCGAGCGCCAACCGCGCCAGAGAAAGAAGCTGCGCTTGGCCCAGCGCCACGCCCGCGCAGGCCGCGCAGCGAGGAGAGCAAGGGCGAAGGCGGCGACCGGCTTGGGATTGGCCTTCACCCAGCGCCCTGCGGCCAGGAGGCGATCGACCCCCGCCAGGGCGCTCTCGATGGGCCAGGCGCTCTGCGCGAGGTCTTCCCGCTGCCGGGCGCAGCGGGCACGAAGCTCGCCCCGGCGCAGGGCCAGTTCGATGCGGCGGTCGCTCATCGCGGATCGCTGACGCTACGCTTGAGGCGGGCGAGGTCGCTTTCCAGTTCAGCCAGACTCTGGGCAAAGACCGGCGATCCCTGGCGGGCCGCCCCCGCCGCCCGGGCGGCGCAAATGGCCCCCACGAGGAGAAAGAGCAGGGCTGCCAGACCAAAGACGACCAGACGCTGCTCCCAAAAGGCGGCAGCGAGAAAAACGACGACCAGGATGATCCCCAGGCCCAGGAAAAAGAGCGCCGCGCCGGCATAGACGAGCATTCCCAGGAGGCGCAGCTTCTCCTCCTGCAATTCGACCGAAAGGAGCTCGAAGCGCGTCTTGCCGATGGCGACGGCCGTCGCCATCAGGCGCTTCAGGGCGGCGAAGCTGCCTTCGCCGCCTTCGCCGACCGCCATGGAATCAGCGGCGGCCGATCAGCACGCCGAGGGCAAGCCCCAGGGCGGCGGCGACGCCGACGGCCTTCCAGGGTTGCTCGTGGACGAAGTCATCCGTGGCAGTGGCGGCAGCCTTGGCCCGGTCGACGATGGCTGCTTCGGCGTCAGCCAAGCGCTCCTTGGCGTCCCGCAAGCGAATTTCGATCTTTTCCCGCAGGCCGGCCATCTTGTCGCCTGCCGCGCCCGCCGTGGCGCGCAGGATTTCTTCGGCGTCGGAAATGACGACCTTCATGTCGGCAACCAATTTGTCCTTGCCGGCGGTGGTGAGTTCTTGAGACATGTGTGACCTCGATGAGCAGGTGATGACGGGGGATTCCAAGGGTAGCGACTCCCGGCGGCGAAAGCAATGCGCCCGGGAGACGCGGCGGGAGCACCCGCGGTGTCGTTGTTTTTTCGCTGGCTCGACCCGGCAGAACCAAGGGCGGGGATCACCGGCTCACGCGCCCCCTGTTTCCCGATCGGCCGCGTTGGGGACCCGTCAGGAATGCTCGTACTCGACGATCAGCGGCGCGTGGTCCGAGAAACGTGCATCCTTGAATACCGTGGCGCTGCGGGCTCGCGCCGCGAGGGCCGGTGTGGCGATCTGGTAGTCGATGCGCCAGCCCACGTTCTTGGCCCAGGCCTGCCCTCGATTGGACCACCAGGTGTAGGCTTCCTCGCCGGCTTCGGGGTAGAGGCGGCGGTAGACGTCGACCCAGCCGATCTCGTCGAATATGCGGGAAAGCCAGGCCCGCTCCTCCGGGAGGAAGCCCGAATTCTTGCGGTTCCCTTTCCAGTTCTTGAGGTCGATCTCACGGTGCGCGATGTTCCAGTCGCCGCAGATGACCATGTCGCGGCCCTCGGCGTAGAGCCCGGCGAGAACGGGAAGAAATGCCTCCATGAAGCGGAATTTGGCCGACTGGCGCTCCGGCGATGATGACCCCGAGGGCAGATAGAGGGAAATGACGCTGAGATTGCCGAAATCGGCCCGCAGGAAGCGCCCCTCCGCGTCGAATTCCGGCAATCCCAGGCCTTCGACGACGCGGTCCGGCCTGGGGCGGGACCACAGGCCGACCCCGCTGTAGCCCTTCTTGTCGGCGCAGTGGTAAGCGGCGTTCAGGCCTGCGGGCGCAAGCATCTCGGCGCTCAGATCCGCCTGTTGCGCCTTGATTTCCTGCAGGCAAACCAAATCGGGCTGCTGTGCGTTGACCCAAGGCAGGACGCCCTTGCTCCACGCGGAGCGGATACCGTTGAGGTTGAGGGAGATGATGCGTAACATGGCGCTTTCACCGGCTCCAGCAGCCGAAATGACAAGATTCGAGGAGAGGATGGATTTCCGGCGGCAGTTTATCGGCTTCGCGCTCGACTGTAATGTCTTGCGCTTCGGCCAATTCACGACCAAGGCCGGGCGGCTTTCGCCCTACTTCTTCAATGCGGGCCTGTTCAACGACGGTGCCTCGCTGGGACAACTGGCCGAGTATTACGCTGATGCCGTGCAGGCCGGCAAACTGCCCTTCGACATGTTGTTCGGCCCGGCCTACAAGGGCATTCCCCTCGTCGCCACCATCGCCGTGGCCCTGGCGCGGCGCGGTCGCAATCTGCCCTTCGCCTTCAATCGCAAGGAAGCCAAGGATCACGGCGAGGGCGGCAGCCTGGTCGGTGCGCCCTTGCAGGGCCGGGTGCTGATCGTGGACGACGTCATCTCGGCCGGAACTTCGGTACGTGAGTCGGTCGAGTTGATCCGGGCGGCCGGGGCGACCCCCGCTGGCGTCCTGATCGCCCTGGATCGCATGGAGCGCGGTCAGGGTGAGTTGTCGGCGGTGCAGGAAGTCGAACGTGACTACGGCATTCCGGTCATCGCCGTGGCGACGCTCGCCGACCTCCTGGCCTTTCTCGAGAACAAGCCCGAATTTTCCCAGCACCAGCAGGCGGTGAGCCTGTATCGGAATACCTATGGTGTGGGCACTTAAGCTTCCTCTCGCCCTTGCTTTGGCGGCCGGCAGCCTGCTTGCCGAGGCGGCAAATCTTTACTGCTGCCAGGATCCCTCCACTGGACGCCGGGTGTGCTCCGATGGCCTGCCGGAGCAGTGCCGAGGCAAACCTTATCGCATCCTCGATTCGGCCGGGAACGTCATCAAGGAGGTCGAGGGGGCGCTGACCCCGGAACAGAAGGCTGAGCGTGTGGCGGAAGCGAAGCGCCAGCGTGCCCTGGAGGAAGCTGCCCGCATTCAGCGCCGCAAGGATCAGGCGCTCCTGGAGACCTACGGCAGCCTGGAAGACATTGATGCCGCCCGCCAGCGCTCCGAGGGTGAGGTGCGAGAGGCCATGCGACAGGCGGAGGAACGCATTGCCACGGTCCAGAAGGAGCGCAAGCATTGGGCCGATGAAGCCGAGTTCTACCGCCGCAAGACGGCGCCTCCGGAGGTAGAGACCGGGCTGCGCAACGCCGATTACGAGATCAAGGCGCAGACCGAGTTGCTGGAAGCCAAAAAACGCGAGATGGATCTGGTGCGGCAGAAGTACGAAGAGGATCGTCGGCGCTTCATCGAGATTTCCACCCACCTGCGGCAATTGCCTTCCCCGGCCAAACCGTAATACGCGCGCCGCCGGGACCGGTGCCGCTGCGCCGGCCCAATCAAGCCGTCAGGCCTGCAGTTTCTTGCGCAGCAGATCATTCACCTGCTGCGGATTGGCCTTGCCCTTGGCCGCCTTCATCACTTGACCGACGAGGGCGTTGAAGGCTTTTTCCTTGCCAGCCCTGAATTCCGCCACGTTGGCGGCATTGGCCGCCAGCACCGCATCCACCAGGGCTTCGATGGCGCCGCTGTCGGTGATCTGCTTCAGGCCCTGGGTCTCGATGATGGCGTCGGCACTGTCACCTTCGCCGTTCCACAGCGCCTCGAAGACCTTCTTGGCGATGGCGTTGGAAATGGTGTTGTCGGCAATGCGCTGGATGAGGCCGCCCAGTTGGTCCGCGGACACGGGTGAATCGGCCAGATCCTTGCCCTCCTTGTTGAGGCGGGCAGCCAGGTCCACCATGACCCAGTTGGCACAGGGCTTGGCATTGGCCCTGCCGGCGATGCCGACCACGGCTTCGAAGTAGGCGGCGGTTTCCTGGTTGGTGGTCAGCGTGGCGGCGTCGTAGGCGGAAAGCCCCAGCTCGGCCATGAAGCGCTCCCGTTTCTGGCCCGGCAGTTCGGGCAGTTCGCCCTGCACCCGCGCGATCCAGTCGGCGCCGATGACCAGAGGCAGGAGGTCGGGGTCGGGGAAGTAGCGGTAGTCGTGGGCGTCTTCCTTGGTCCGCATGGTGCGGGTCACGCCGCTGTCCGGGTCGAACAGCACCGTGGCCTGCTGAATCCTGCGGCCTTCCTCGATTTCGTTGATCTGCCACTGGACTTCGTAGTCGATGGCTTCCTTGAGGAAGCGGAAGGAGTTGAGGTTCTTGATCTCGCGGCGGGTGCCGAACTCGGCCTGTCCCTTGGGACGCACCGAGACGTTGGCGTCGCAGCGGAACGATCCTTCCTGCATGTTGCCGTCGCAGATGCCGATCCAGCGCACCAGTCCGTGCAGGGCCTTGGCGTAGGCCACGGCTTCGTCGGAGGAACGCATGTCGGGCTCGGACACGATTTCCAGCAGCGGCGTACCGGCCCGGTTGAGGTCGATGCCGGACTTGCCGTGAAAATCTTCGTGCAGGGATTTTCCGGCGTCTTCTTCCAGGTGCGCGCGGGTGAGGCGGACGGTCTTTTCGTAGCCCTTGTCAGCCTGGCCCACCTGGAGGGTCACCGCGCCGCCCACCACCACTGGCAGCTCGAACTGGCTGATCTGGTAGCCCTTGGGCAGGTCGGGATAGAAGTAATTCTTGCGGGCGAAGACCGACCTGGGCGCAACCTGGGCGCCGATGGCCAGACCGAAGCGGATGGCGCACTCGACGGCCGCCTTGTTGAGCACCGGCAGCACCCCGGGCAGCGCCAGATCCACGGCACAGGCCTGGGTGTTGGGCGCAGCGCCGAAGGCCGTGGAGGCGCCGGAGAAAATCTTGGACTGGGTGGCAAGCTGAGCGTGGGTCTCGATGCCGATGACGACTTCCCATTGGGTCATGACGGTTTTCTCACGTGCAACGGCCGGTCTTGGCATCCACCAGGATCGGCCAGAGATAGTTGAAAGCTTCGCCCTCGCAGGCCTTGGGGCAGCTGTTGAAGGCGATGGTGACTTCCTTGCCCTGTTCCCACATGCGGACGGAACACGCGGTGCCGTCCTTGGCCTTGAGCAGCGCCTGGGGCAGCGTGGCGGTCTGCTGGAAATTCTTGAGGTCGAAACGGCAGGTGCCCCGCTTGGGAATGGTCACCTGGGCGCTGAAGGTCTTGACCTGGGCATCCTGGACCAGGAGATTGAGACGGGTCTGGGTTCCCACCGCATCGCGATGGGCGCAGCGCGACTTCACATTGAGGGGACGGGTGGGCATGGGCTTCAGGTTGCGGCCCGCCAGGTGCTTGAGGGGCTGGGAGCGCAGGGGTTCCTCGGCGGGCGGTGCCGGTTCGGAGCGCACCTCAGGCTCAGGCTTGGGCTCAGGCGCCGGCGGGGTCTCGGCACAGGCGCCCAGGAGCAGGACGGCGGTGAGCCAGGGCCCGACCCGGCGCATCAAAGACCCTCCGGGGCCTGCCGGTGCCAGTCGGTCGCCTGCTGGTAGCGATGGGCGACGTTGAGCAGGCGCGCCTCGGAAAAATAATTGCCGATCAATTGCAGCCCCACCGGCAGGCGCGTCCCACCTTCGCTGACGAAGCCACAGGGGGCCGACAGCGCGGGCAGCCCGGCCAGATTGACGGCGATGGTGTAGATGTCGGAAAGGTACATCTGCACCGGGTCGGCGGCCTTTGCCCCCAGTTTGAAGGCGGGGGAGGGGGAGGTCGGCCCGAGGATCACGTCGCAGTGCTTGAAGGCAGCGGCGAAATCGTCGGCGATCAGGCGGCGGATGCGCTGGGCTTGCAGGTAGTAGGCGTCGTAGTAACCGTGGGACAGCACGTAGGCGCCGATCAGGATGCGCCGCTTGACTTCCGCCCCGAACCCCTGGGCCCGGGTCTTGGCGTACATGTCGTTGAGGTCGCTGTACTCAGGTGCCCGGTAGCCGTAGCGCACCCCGTCGAAGCGCGACAGGTTGGAACTGGCTTCGGCCGGCGCGATGACGTAATAGGCCGGGACCGAAAGGTGGGAATTGGGCAGGGAAACGTCGACGGTTCGTGCCCCGAGTTTTTCGTACTGGGCAATGGCGGTCCTTACGGCGGCCATCACGGCGGGATCGCAGCCTTCGCCGAAAAACTCCTTGGGCAGGCCGATGGTGAGGCCATCGAGTGTCCGGTCGAGGTCGCCGGCGTAGTCTTCCCGCGGACGGTCGAGGGAGGTCGAATCGTGCGCGTCGAAACCGGTCATGCTGGCCAGCAAGAGCGCACAGTCTTCGGCGCTGCGGGCCATGGGGCCGCCCTGGTCGAGGGAGGAGGCGAAGGCGATCATGCCGTAACGCGAGACCAGGCCGTAGGTGGGCTTCAGCCCGGTGAGGCAGCAGAGGGCGGCGGGTTGGCGGATGGAACCCCCGGTGTCGGTCCCCGTGGCGGCGGGAGCCAGCCGCGCCGCCACCGCGGCAGCCGAACCGCCGGAGGACCCGCCGGGAACCCGAGTCACATCCCAGGGATTCCTCACCGGGCCGTAGAAGGAAGTTTCGTTGGACGAGCCCATGGCAAACTCGTCCATGTTGGTCTTGCCCAGGCAGACCAGTCCGGCTTCTTCGTGCATGCGCCGGATCACCGTGGCGTCGTAGGGTGAGACGAAGTTGGAAAGAATCTTCGACCCGCAGGTCGTGAGCCAACCTTCGGTGCAGAAAATGTCTTTCTGGGCGATGGGAATGCCAGTGAGCGGCCCGGCATTCCCCGCGGCGATGCGGGCATCCGCTGCCCTGGCCTGGGCCAGGCTCGTTTCCGGATCGACCGTGATGAAGGCGTTGTACTCCGGGTTGAGGCGCGTGATGCGCTCCAGATAGAGCCCGGTAAGCTCAACACTCGAAATTTCCCTCGCCGCCAGGGCGGCCGAGAGTTCCTTGAGAGAACGTTCAATCATATGCGGCATGGCATGAGCAGGCGCCGACTCCTCGCCCCTCAACCCTCACTCCTCGCTATTCTATGACCCGGGGAACCAGGTAAAGGCCCGCTTCGATTTCAGGGGCAATGGCTTGAAAGGCCAGCCGCCGGTCAGGTTCGCTGACCGCGTCTTCGCGCAGGCGCTGAGCGAGATCCTGGGCGTGGGCCATGGGCTCCACGCCGCGGGTGTCCACCGCCTGCATGGCTTCGATCAGTTGGAAGATGCCGTTGAGGTGGCCGACGGTCGCTTCGGCCTCGGTCGCACTGACCTCGATGCGGGCGAGGTGCGCGATGCGCCGGACCTGTTCCAGGGTAAGGGACATGGGATCGTCTCGGGGTTCTGCCGGAGGGCGTTCTGCGTAAAAAACAGGCAGAAATCTTATTTCGTGAAGCGTTATAAGGTATCATAAAAGTTTTCCCTACCGCACCCTCGGCGGAGCTTCCCAGATGTTCGGATTCCTGAATAAATACTTCTCAAACGACCTTGCCATCGACCTTGGCACGGCCAATACCCTGATCTACGTCCGCGGCCGCGGCATCGTCCTCGACGAACCCTCCGTGGTCGCCATCCGCCTCGAAGGCGGCCCCAATGCCCGCAAGACCATCCAGGCCGTCGGTAAAGAGGCCAAGGAAATGCTCGGCAAGGCCCCGGGCAGCATCACCGTCATCCGTCCCATGAAGGACGGGGTGATCGCCGATTTCACGGTCACCGAGCAGATGCTCAAGCAGTTCATCAAGAAGGTGCACGACTCCAAGCTTTTCAGCCCGAGCCCCCGCATCATCATCTGCGTCCCCTCCGGCTCCACCCAGGTGGAACGCCGTGCCATTCGCGAATCGGCCTTGGGTGCAGGCGCCAGCCAGGTGTATCTGATCGAGGAACCCATGGCGGCTGCCATCGGCGCCGGCCTGCCGGTGGCGGAGCCTACCGGATCGATGGTCGTCGACATCGGCGGCGGCACCACCGAGGTGGGCGTCATCTCCCTGGGCGGCATGGTGTATGCCGGTTCCGTCCGCGTCGGCGGCGACAAGCTCGACGAAGCGATCATGAATTACATCAGCCGCAATTACGGCATGATGATCGGCGAGAACACGGCGGAAAACATCAAGAAGTCCATCGGATCGGCGTTCCCGGGCGCCGAGGTCAAGGAGATGGAGGTCTCCGGCATCAACAAGGCCGAAGGCATCCCGCGCAAGTTCACCATCTCTTCCAACGAAATCCTGGAAGCCCTCACCGATCCGCTCAACCAGATCGTTTCCGCGGTCAAGTCGGCCCTGGAGAAGACCCCGCCCGAGCTTGGTGCCGATATTGCCGAGAAAGGCATGGTGCTGACTGGTGGTGGCGCGCTCCTGCGTGACCTGGACCGCCTCCTGATGGAAGAAACCGGCCTGCCGGTGATCGTGGCCGACGAGCCCCTCACCTGCGTGGCCCGCGGTTCCGGCCTGGCCCTCGAAAAGATGGACAAGCTCGGGTCGATTTTCGCCTCGGAATAAGTTTTCTCCACAGCAGTGGCCGGCATCGACCACGCACCGCCGCCGTTCTTCAAGCGAGGGCCAGCACCGCTGGCCCTCCTGACTTTTTACGTCGCCGCTTCGGTCGCCCTCTTCGTGGTGGACCTGCGTTTCAAGAGCCTCGATTTCCTTCGCCAGAGCGTGGCCCTGGTCATCGACCCCGTGCAGCGGGTGGCCCAGACGCCGGGTAGCCTGGTAGATATCGCGCACGGCTATTTCGAGGGTATTGCCCTCCTGCGGGACGAAAACGCGGAGTTGAAGCATGCCAAGCTCAACAGCGCTCCCGATCTCCAGCGCCTCGCCCATCTGGAAGTGGAGAACGAACGCCTGCGCCGCCTGCTTGCCGTTCGCGACAGGGAAAGGGCGCAGGGACAGGTCGCCCAGATTCTGTACACCGCGCGGGATCCCTTTGCCCGCCGCATCGTCGTGGACAAGGGGCAGCAGGCCGGCATCGTCGCCGGCCAGCCCGCCATCGACGAAAACGGTGTGGTCGGCCAGGTGACGCGGGTCTATCCGTTTTCAGCCGAAGTGACCCTCATTACCGACAAGAATCAGGCCGTCCCGGTCCAGGTGGTGCGCAGCGGCCTGCGCTCGGTGGCTTTCGGCCTGGGCAATGGTCAGTTGGAAATGAAGTACATGCCCGCCAACGCAGATGTCCAGGAGGGAGATACCCTGGTCACCTCGGGTCTCGACGGCATCTATCTGCCGGGATTTCCGGTGGCCAGGGTGGTCAAGGTCGAGCGGGACAGCGCCTATTCCTTCGCCCGCATCTATTGTCAGCCGGTGGCGGCGGTCGAGAATTTCGGCGAAGTCATGATTCTCGACCGCCGCGAAAACCTGCCACCCCCACCGCCGGAGGAAGCCTCCCGCGCAACCGCGGAGAGCGAGAAGTCCGGCCTGCGCCCGGCAAAGCGGCGCGCCGCGAGAGGAACGCCCTGATGCAGCCGACATTCTCCTCGTCCCGCATCCTCCTGCCGGTACGCCCCTGGTACATCGCCCTGACCTTTGTCGTGGCCTTGCTGCTCAATCTCGTCCCCACCGCGCCCTGGCCGGGCGTCCCGGACTGGCTGGCCCTGGTTCTGTGTTTCTGGTCGGTGCGTGAGTTCCGTCGCGTCGGCATGGGATGGGCTTTCCTGTGTGGCCTCCTGATGGATGTCGCCGACGGAGCTGTCCTTGGCCAGCACAGCCTGGCCTATGTGCTGCTCGCCTTCGCCGCTTCGGCCCTGTCGCGCCGTATCCTGTGGTTCCCGTTGGCGCAGCAGGCCCTGCAGATTCTTCCCCTCCTGCTGCTCTGCCAGATCATCCAGGGGGCAGTGCGCCTTGCCGCGGGGGCCGATTTCCCGGGCTGGGGCTACTTTGTCGGACCCCTGATCGCCGCCCCGTTGTGGATCCCGGCCACCTTCGTTCTGCTTCTGCCCCAGTTCCAGCCGGTGGAGCGTGACGACAATCGCCCGATCTAGTCGGGACCGGCAGTGAGCGACTTTCACAATCCGGAAGGGAACCTGGAACGCTTTCGCTTCCGGGTGCTCGTTGCAGGATTCGCCATCCTCGGGGCCTTCGCGCTGCTGGTCGGACGCTTTACCTACCTGCAGGTCATCCAGCACGACTATTACCAGACCCGAGCCGAGGATAATCGTATCGCCCTGGTACCCATCGTCCCCAACCGGGGGGTCATCACCGATCGCAATGGCATTGTCCTGGCGCGCAACTACTCCGCCTTCACACTGGAAATCACGCCTTCGCGCGTCGCGGCCCTGGATGCGACCATCAACGGTCTGGCCGAACTGATCGATATCCAGCCCAAGGACCGCAAGCGCTTCAAGCGCCTGCTCGACGAAGCCAAGAATTTCGAATCCATTCCCATCCGCACTCGCCTTACGGACGAGGAAGTCGCCCGCTTCGCCGCCCACCGCTATCGCTTCCCCGGGGTCGAGGTCAAGGCCCGTCTCTTCCGCCAATACCCCCTGGGTTCGGTGGCATCCCATGCCCTGGGATACATCGGCCGCATCACCGACCGGGATCTGGAGTGGATCGGAGAGCGCGCTCAGGAGGCCAATTACAAGGGCACCGATCACATCGGCAAAACCGGGCTGGAACAGCGCTACGAGTTCGAATTACATGGCGAGACCGGTTACGAACAGGTCGAGATCGACGCCGGCGGTCGCGCCGTGCGTAGCCTGAAGCGCATTCCCCCAGTCTCCGGCAACAACCTCGTCCTGACCCTGGACGTGAAGTTGCAGGAAATGGCCGAGAAAGCTTTCGGGGACCGCATGGGTTCCCTGGTCGCCATCGAACCTGCCACGGGGGGCATCCTGGCCCTGGTCTCGACACCGACCTACGACCCCAATCTCTTCGTGGACGGCATCACCCCGGACAACTGGAAGGAGCTGAACGAGGATCCCCACAAGCCCATGGTCAATCGCGCCATCAACGGCGCCTACCCGCCGGGGTCGACCTTCAAGCCCTTCATGGCCCTGGCCGCCCTGGAAGCCGGCAAGCGCACCCCGGCCCAGGCCATCAGCGACCCGGGCTTTTTCACCTTCGGCAACCACACCTTCCGGGACGACAAGAAGGGCGGCCATGGCATGGTCGACATGTACAAATCCATCGTCCACTCCTGCGATACCTATTACTACATGCTGGCCAACGACCTGGGAATCGACGGTATCGCCCGCTTCATGGGAAGCCTCGGCCTCGGTCAGCGGACCGGTGTTGACCTCGGCAAGGACGAAAACGGCGAATCCAGGGGCGTTCTCCCGTCCCCGGAGTGGAAGAAACAGCGGTTCCGCAAGCCGGAACAGCAAAAATGGTACGCCGGAGAAACGATTTCCATCGGTATCGGCCAGGGCTACAACGCCTACACCCCCATCCAACTTGCCCAGGCCACCGCCACACTGGCCAACGACGGAATCATGTTCAGGCCCCATCTGGTGCGCGAAATCATCAATACACGCAGCGGCGAAAAGCGCCTCATCGAACCCCGGCCTCTGCGCGATCTGCAATGGAAGAGCCAGAACATCGAGGTCATCAAACACGCCATGGTGGGAGTAAACAAGGAGGGCACCGGCACCCGCGCGTTCGCCGGAGCCCCTTACCAGGCGGCGGGCAAGACCGGGACGGCGCAGGTCTTTTCCTTGAAGGGGGCTGACTACAAAGCCCATAGCGTGAAGAAGGAGCTGCGCGATCACGCCCTCTTCATCGCCTACGCTCCGGCCGAGAAGCCGGTCATCGCCTTGGCCATCCTGGTGGAAAACGGTGGCTTCGGTGCCCAGTCGGCAGCCCCCATCGCGCGCATGGTTTTCGACTACTATCTCGCGGGCAAGATGCCTGCCGGGGCGGCGGATGAGGACGCCGCCGCGGTCGAGAACGACAACGAGGAGGAATAGGGGCCCATGGTCAACTGGCGCGGATGGCTGCGGCGCGGCTGGAACGGCCTGGTAGGCCCCCTGGATGGCCCTCTTCTGGGCATCGCCCTCACCATCATGGCCATCGGGGTGGCGACCATCCATTCAGCCACCTATGACGGCGTCGATCGTAGCGCCTCCCAGACTCTGCACCTGGGTCTCGCCATGACCATCATGTGGGCTGCGGCGCGCGTGCCGCCCCAGAAGCTCATGCGTTTCGCCATTCCGCTCTACGTGCTGGGGGTCGTGCTCCTGGTCGGGGTGTTCATTTTCGGCGTCACGGTCAATGGCGCCCGGCGCTGGCTTCCCCTCGGCTTCACACGCATCCAGCCCTCGGAAATCATGAAGATCGCCATGCCCCTGATGCTGGCCTGGTACTTCCACAAGTACGAATCGGCCCTGAATTTCCGCCATTACGGAGTAGCCGCCCTCCTGCTCTTCGTCCCCTTCGCGCTCATCGCCAAGCAGCCCGACCTGGGAACGGCAATCCTCGTGGGGGCTGCCGGGTTCTATGTCATCTTTTTCGCGGGCCTGCCCTGGAAAGTGATCGGAGGCCTGGCCGCAGCCGGTGCCGCGGCGGCCCCCCTGCTCTGGAACCTCATGCACGACTACCAGAGAAAACGCATCCTGACCCTCATCGATCCCAGCAGCGACCCCCTCGGTGCCGGTTATCACATCATCCAGGCGACCATCGCCATCGGATCCGGTGGCCCCTTCGGCAAGGGTTACCTGAATGGCACCCAGACCCACCTGGAATTCATACCGGAGCGCCACACCGACTTCATCTTCGCCGTCTTCTCGGAAGAGTGGGGCCTGATGGGTAACCTGACCCTGGTCTTCCTCTACACCCTGCTCATCGGGCGGGGACTGATGATCGCCTCCGCGGCGCCCATGCTCTTTTCCCGGCTTCTGGCCGGCGCCATCACCCTGGGCTTCTTCACTTATGCCTTCATCAACATGGGTATGGTCAGCGGCATCCTGCCGGTGGTCGGCGTGCCGCTGCCCTTCATGAGCTACGGTGGCACGGCGCTCGTCACGCTCTTCCTCGCTATCGGCATCCTCATGTCGATCAACAGTCACCGCATGCTGGTCCAGAAATGACCCGGCTTCTCCGCCTGCGCGGCACCTTCAACCCGGCCGTGGTCGCGCTTGTCGTCACCGCCTGTGGCAGTGCGCCACCTCTGGCACCGGCCCCCGACTCCGGCGCCAGCCCCACTTCTGCGACACCCTCTTCCCGCACGCCGACCCGCAAGCCCCAGGTCACCCTCAAACGGGGGGGAGGCTTCTACAAGGACGATGGTCCCGGCGACGAGATCCCCGACGGTCTCGACGACGTTCCCGACGCGGAACCCCGCTGGGAGGCCCTGCACAAGCCCGCCCTCAGGCCCTACGTGGTCCTGGGCAAGGAATACGTCCCCAACACCGCGCTGCGGCCCTACAAAGCCCGCGGCATCGCCAGTTGGTACGGCAAGAAGTTCCACGGCCAGAAGACCTCCATCGGCGAACCCTACGACATGTTCGCCATGACCGCAGCCCACCCCACCCTGGCGCTCCCTTCCTACGTGCGGGTCACCCAGGTGCAGAGCGGCAAGTCTGTGGTCGTTCGGGTCACCGACCGGGGCCCCTTCCACGCCGACCGCATCATCGACCTCTCCTACACCGCCGCCTACAAACTGGGGCTCATCAACGGCGGCAGTGGCCTGGTCGAAGTCGAAGCGCTACTCCCTGGAGAAAGCGCCGTCGTACGGCCCCTGCCCCCGGCCGAAAGGGACGAGATCGAAGAACTCAGCCGCCGCCTGGCCCGGGAGGAAGCTCCCGCTCAGGCGGCCCCGGCGACCGACGGCCCTCTGGCACGAGGCGTCTATCTCCAGTTGGGCGCTTTTGGCAATGCGGACAATGCCGAGACCCTGCGCAATCACCTGATCCGGGAACTCGACTGGCTGAGCGAGCCGGTGCGCGTGGTTGCGGGCAGCGGGGTGCATCGCCTCCACCTCGGCCCCTACGGCAATCGTGCCGAAGCCGAGCGTGTGGCAGAAAAAATCCGCCTCGCCCTGGGCTATCGCCCGACCTTCGTGACGCGACCGTAGGGCTGCCCCCGCCGACCCCGGCCCAGCCCCTGGGGGCTATGCGCTGGGGGGACCAAGAAAAACCGTGGCGACGACCTCGTTGCCGCGGCCACGGTATTCGATATTGCCAAAACTCATCATCTTGGCCATGGCAATGCCGCGGCCATTGGGATCGAAGGCCCGTTCAGGGTCGAAATCGAGAAATTTCTTCCAATCGAAGCCTTCGCCCTGGTCGATGATGGTGAAGGTGATGCGGTCGGGGAAGCGCTCGCAGCGCACCGTCGCGAATCGTGCGCAAAACTGGGGTAGCGCCAGACGGCGGGTGATTTCCGCCTCCCATTGGCCTTCCCACTTGAGCAGCGCTTTTTCTTTGTAGGTGACCCCAAGGTTGCCATGTTCGACCGCATTCACCAGCAGGTCCGCCAGACCGGGCGCCACGGTTTCCGGCTGGGGACACAGCGCAGCCAAAAGGGGCACCAGACGGCTCACGTCCTCCAGGGTGGAGAAGCGTTCCTCGACCCCCAGGGCAACTCCCTCGCCGGGGCTGCCATCGCCGACTTCCTGCAGCACCCGTGCCCGGGTGCGCAAGTCGTCCAGGGCCGAACGCACGATCTGCACGAGCGCCTCGGGCTCGTAGGGCTTGGTGAGGTAGTAGTAGGCCCCGGCGTCCAGCCCCTCGCGAATCTGCTGTGGCGTCGAAGCGGCTGTCTGCATGATGACGGGGATGTCCACGAGGCGTTCCTCGGCCTTGAGCCGCCGCAGGAACTCCATTCCGTCCAGCTTGGGCATCATGCGGTCGAGCACGACGAGATCGAAGGGCTGTTGCGTGTGCAGCAGCGCATCCCAGGCCGCCACGGGATCGGGGAACAGTTCGAGGTCGAGCCCCTCTTCGGCGAGGAACTCCTCGATGATGAAAAGATTCATCTCTTCATCGTCGACGACGAGCACGCGCTCCTTCTTCATCGGGTCTGTCTCCTCTGCACCTGGCTCAGCGCCGCCACCCTTCTTTTCGGATCATCATACCCGAAGATGCCGCTGAAACCGGCCCTTGACCCGGATCAAGGGCCAATCCGGAGCGCCGACTATACTGCCCGGTCCGCCCCGCCATCCCTCGTCCATGTCCGCCCTGCCTGATCTCGTCTGCCCGGCCGGCAGCCTGCCTGCCCTCAAGGCCGCCGTCGACAACGGCGCCGACGCCGTCTATCTCGGCTTTCGCAACGACACCAACGCACGCAACTTCGCGGGGCTCAATTTCGACCCCGCCACCCTGGCCGAGGGCATTCGCTACGCCCGGGGCAAGGGCTGCGAAGTGCTGCTCGCCATCAACACCTTTGCGCAGCCCGGGCGGGTCTGCGAATGGCGCAAGGCCGTCGACGCCGCGGCCGATCTGAAAGTGGACGCGGTCATCCTGGCCGACGTGGGCCTCCTCGATTACGCCAGCCGCCACCACCCGGGCCAGCGCCTCCACCTTTCGGTCCAGGGATCGGCCACCAGCTACGAAGCCATCAACTTCGCCCACCGGGAATTCGGGGTGCGCCGGGCGGTGTTGCCGCGGGTGCTCACCCTCCCCCAGGTCGAGCACGTCATCCACAACACGCCGGTGGAGATCGAAGTCTTCGGCTTCGGCAGCCTGTGCGTCATGAACGAGGGCCGCTGCTGGCTCTCCTCCTACGCCTGCGGCGAATCGCCCAACACCGTGGGCGCCTGCTCGCCGGCCAAGTACGTCAAGTGGGACAAGGCGCCGGGGCGCATGGACACCCGCCTCAACGGAATCCTCATCGACCGCTTCGCCGACGACGAACCGGCGGGCTACCCAACCCTGTGCAAAGGCCGCTTCGAAGTGCAGGGGGAAACCTATTACGCCCTGGAAGAGCCCACCAGCCTCAACGTCCTTTCCATCCTGCCCGATATCGTCAAGGCCGGCGTGCGCGCCATCAAGGTTGAAGGTCGCCAGCGCAGCCCGGCCTACGTGGCCCAGGTCACCCGCACCCTGCGCGCCGCCCTGGATGCCCTGGCCACCGACCGGGAGCGCTACCATGTCCGCCCCGACTGGCAGGCCCAATTGGCCAAGGTCTCCGAAGGCACCCAAGCCACCCTGGGCGCCTACAACCGGCCCTGGCGGTGAGGATCGGTGTGAGGAGTGAAAGGGGCAACGCGAAGCGTGCAAAGACGTTCCCCGCTGACACTGCACCTCGCACCTCTCGCCTTGTACTTTTCACTCAAAAGCACCCATGAAACTCGCCCTCGGACCCCTCCTCTATTTCTGGCCCAAGAACCGGGTCCTCGAGTTCTACGCCGAGATGGCGGAGAACGCCGCCCTGGATGTGATCTACGTCGGCGAAGTCGTCTGTTCGCGGCGCCAGCAGATGCGCGTGGCCGACTGGATCGGTCTGGCCCGGGATCTGCGCGATGCGGGCAAAGAGGTGGTGGTCTCCGCCCAGGCCCTGCTGGAATCGGAAAGCGATCTCAAGGCCCTGCGTCGCCTGGTGGATGAGGCCGGTTGCCTGATGGAGGCCAACGATCTCGGGGCTGTCAATCTAGTGCGGGGCCAGGCCTTCGTTGCCGGACCCCATCTCAACATCTACAACGAGGCCACCCTGGAGACATTCGCCCGCTTCGGACTGAAGCGCTGGGTACCGCCCCTGGAGGCCGACCGCCGGCTGGTGGAAACCCTGCACCGGGCACGGCCGGCGGGGGTGGAAACGGAAGTCTTCGCCTTTGGCAGGCTTGCTCTCGCCTTCTCGGCCCGCTGCTTCACCGCCCGTCACTACAACCTGAACAAGGACGATTGCCAGTTCAAGTGTCTCGACCACCCGGAAGGGCTGACCCTGTCCACCCGGGAGGGTCAGGAATTCCTCAACCTCAACGGCATTCAGACGCAGTCGGCCCAGACCTACAACCTGCTCGCCCAGGTGCCGGGCATGGCTGCCCTGGGCATCGAGATCCTGCGCCTCAGCCCGCAGCCGGAACATACCGGCGCCGTCATCGCCGCCTTCGACGCCGCCCGGCGGGGACTGCCCGCCCGCGCCGACGCCGCCTGGAATCCCTGCGGGCTGGTGGATGGCTACTGGTTCGGTGACGCCGGCATCGCCCGCCACGCCATCCCATCCTCACCTGGGGTTCCCGCATGAGCACCGCCTTCACCGTACCCAAGTTCCGCCTTCCCCCTGCCGTGGCCGCGCTCGGCCGCCGTCTTCCCCAATGGCCCCACGCCCTGGCCCTGGTCGCCGGACTCAACGTTGCCCTGCGCCTGCGCCTCTTGCCCGCGGAGAGCCTGGCGGCCCTGGAAGACAAGCGCTTCCACGTTCGCGTCCTCGACAGTGGAGGAGAAGCCCGCTTCTGTTACCGCGGCGGACTGTTCCGGCCGACCTTGGGCGACACGCGCGAGGCTGACCTCTGTTTCTCGGCCAATCTCTCGGCCTATCTGCAACTCCTGGCCCGCCAGGAAGACCCGGACACCCTGTTCTTCAATCGGGAGCTGGAAATCACAGGCGACACCGAACTCGGGCTCCTGGTAAAGAACATGCTCGACGCCATCGAGTGGCCCAGCCTGCCGCGCCTGCCCCTGCCGAGTCGCTGAATCTCGAGGAACGACGCTGCTTCAACCTGGGTTCATCGAAAAGCTGGCGTCGACCCTGGGGTCGCCTTCTCTTTGGTGACTTTCTCTTGGCGAGACAAGGGAAAGTCACATGCCCTCAAGGCGGAACGCTGAGGTTCGGCAATCCCAACTGCCTCCGGAGAAAAAGACCAAGTCATTCCCGACCTCGCCGCACCAAGCCCGCCATTTCCGGCTGCCTACCCTCCAGCGCCGCCGCCAGACTCTCCCGATTCACCGCCGGCTGGTTCTGGCTCACCTTCCACTTCCCCTCCAGCCGATCGATCACGATTTCGATCCCGCAAATGGCCCGCAGCAACCTGTCCGTATAGTCGGCCGGCGCATCGCTCACGGCCCAGGGGTACGCCCGGCCTGCTTCGTGCTCCGAAGTCAGCGCACCAACCTGTGCGCGAATCCATTCGGCGTCGGGGTAAGTCCGCAGCACCCCGTGGGCATGGACCACGGCGTAGTTCCAGGTCGGGACCACCCGGCCATCCACGGCCTTGGTGGCGTAATCGCCCGGACTCACGTAGGTCTGCGGACCGTGGAAGATGACCAGAACTGGCGAACCGTCGGCAGCGGCCAGGGGATTGCCGCGGGCCACGTGGCCGCGCAGGACGCCCCATTCGCCGGCCTTGCCGTCGAGGACCAGGGGAAGGTGATTGGCGCTCAGGCCGTCGCCGTCCTGCATCACCACCGTGGCCAGGGGATGGGCGGCCATCAGGCCGTGAAGCTGGGCGCGGTCGGTGACGGCGAAGTGGGCGGGCAGGTACATGGGGCTACATCCGGAAAATGCCGAAACGGGTATCCCCGATCGGCGCATTGAGGGCGGCCGAGAGGCTCAGGCCCAGTACGCGCCGCGTATCCGCCGGGTCGATGATGCCGTCGTCCCACAGGCGGGCGCTGGCGTAGTAGGGGTGGCCCTGGCGCTCGTATTGGGCGCGGATGGGTGCCTTGAAGGCTTCCTCTTCCTCGGGAGTCCAGGGTTTGCCGGCGGCCTCCAGGCTGTCCCCCTTGACCGTCGCCAGCACGCCGGCCGCCTGCTCGCCGCCCATGACCGAGATGCGGGCATTGGGCCACATCCAGAGAAAGCGGGGGCCGAAGGCGCGGCCGGCCATGGCGTAGTTGCCGGCGCCGAAGGAGCCCCCGATGACGACCGTGATCTTGGGCACCGCGGCGGTGGCCACGGCAGTCACCATCTTGGCGCCGTCCCGGGCGATGCCGGCGTTTTCGACTTTGCGGCCGACCATGAAGCCGGTGATGTTCTGCAAAAAAACGAGGGGGATGTGCCGCTGGGCGCACAGTTCGATGAAGTGGGCGCCTTTGAGCGCCGATTCGCTGAACAGGATGCCGTTGTTGGCCACGATCCCGACCGGAGTGCCGAAGAGGCGGGCGAAGCCGCAGACCAGGGTGGTGCCGTAGCGGGCCTTGAATTCGTCCAATACCGAGCCGTCCACCAGGCGGGCGATGATTTCCCGCACGTCGTAGGGTTTCTTGGCATCGGTGGGGATGATGCCGTAGAGCTCCTCGGCGGCGTAGCGGGGCGCCACCGGCTCGCTCAGGGCCAGGCTGGGTGGCTTCTTCCAGTTGAGGTTGCCGACGATGCGGCGGGCGATGGCCAGGGCGTGGGCGTCGTTTTCCGCCAGGTGGTCGGCGACGCCGGAGAGCCGGGTATGGACGTCGGCGCCGCCCAGGTCCTCGGCGTTGACCACTTCGCCGGTGGCAGCCTTCACCAGGGGCGGGCCGCCGAGGAAGATGGTGCCCTGGTTGCGCACGATGATGGACTCGTCGCACATCGCCGGCACGTAGGCGCCGCCGGCGGTGCATGAGCCGAGGACGGCGGCGATCTGGGGAATGCCCCGGGCCGACAGGTTGGCCTGGTTGTAGAAGATGCGGCCGAAGTGCTCCTTGTCGGGGAAGACCTCATCCTGCAGGGGCAGGAAGGCGCCGCCGGAATCCACCAGATAGACGCAGGGCAGGCGGTTCTCCAGGGCGATCTCCTGGGCCCGCAGGTGTTTCTTGACGGTGAGGGGGGTGTAGGTGCCGCCCTTCACCGTGGCGTCGTTGGCCACCACCAGGCACTCGACGCCGGCAATGCGCCCCACCCCGGCAATGAGGGAGGCCGCCGGTACCTCGTACTCGCCGCCGTAGAGGCCGTAGGCGGCGAACTGGCCGATTTCCAGGAAGGGCGTGCCGGGATCGAGGAGGGCGTCCACCCGCTCCCGCGGCAGCAGCTTGCCCCGGGCGAGATGCTTCTGGCGGGCGGCTTCCGGGCCGCCCAGGGCGATGGTGCCGGCTTTCTCGCGCAGATCGGCCACGAGCGCCGTCATGGCGGCGGCGTTGGCCTGGAATTCGGCAGTGCGGGGATCGAGCTGGGAGCGGAATTCGCCCATGGCGATCTCAGTGGTGATGAGCGGGGCGTTCGCCCACCGGGTGGCCGGCCGTCTTCCAGGCCTTGAAACCGCCTTCTATATGGGCGATGGGCGCCAGGCCCATGTCCTGCAGGGCGGCGGTGGCGAGGCTGGAGCGCCAGGCGGACTGGCAGTAGAGGACGAACTCCTTGCCCGAGCCGAAAATGTCCTTGTAGTAGGGGCTATCCGGATCCACCCAGAATTCCAGCATGCCGCGGGGGGCGTGGAAGGCGCCGGGGATCATGCCTTCCCGCTCCAGTTCCCGCACGTCGCGGATATCGACGAAGACGACCTCGGGGTCGTCGAACTTGGCCCGGGCTTCGTCCAGGGAAAGGGTGCGGATGCGGGTGCGGGCCTCGGCGATGAGCTGCTGGCAGCCTTTGGTGATGGGCATGGTGCTTCTCCTCGTTAGAAACTGCCTTGCGCCAGCCAGCGTTCGAGCTGGGGCAGGCGGTCGGCGCCGAAGAACATTTCACCGTCCACGATCACGGTGGGGGAGCCGAAGACCCCTGCCGCGAGGGCACTCTCCACCTCGGTCTTGAGGCGCTCCTTGACTTCCGGGCTGACCAGGGCGGTGCCCAGGGCCGTACGGTCCACACCCAGGCCAGCGGCGATGTCCAGCACGGCTTCCGGGGAGGAAATATCCCGGTCGTCCACGAAAAGTGCCCGGTACGTGGCATGGGCGAAGGCCCGGGCCAGGGCACAGTCCTGGTCGTGGAGCCAGTAGTAGGCCCTGGCGGCCTGTTGGGTGGGGAGGGGAAACTTGGCCGGCAGCCGGAAGGGCACGCCCAGGAAGCGGGCCGAGCGGGCGAAATCCAGCTTGTAGTAGGCGGCTTTGGCCGGCCCCTGGAGGGTGAGGGGAGCGCTGTTCGTGGTCTGGAAGACGACACCGAGCAGCAGCGGCCGCCACTGCACCTTGCGACCGTGGCGGGCGGCGAGATCGTCGATCTTCTCGCTCATCAGATAGCCGTAGGGGCTGGAGAAGTCGAAGTAGAAGGTGATAGGTTCGGCCACGATGATCTCCTTGATTCACCCGCCTGCCGCGAGCGGCGTCACGGGCCCACGAGTCCGCGCCATCGGGATCATGAGCGGGATTGCTCGGGAAGCGTTGCCAGGGCGACACCGGCGATGACCAGAGCGCCGCCGGCCAGCACGGTGACCCCGAGGTGCTCATCGAGCAGCACAGCCGCCTGGAACACCGCAAATACTGGCACAAGGTTGATGAAAACGGATGCCTGACCCGCCCCCAGGCGATGGACGGCGGCGGTGAACCAGGTATAGGCCACGGCGGTGCCGAAAAAAGCGAGAAAGGCAGTACTCGCCCAAACGCGCCAGGACCAGGCCGCCGGGTCGACGTCTCCTTCCGCCAGGGCAGCCAGCCCAAGGAGCAGGGCACCGGCCAGACAGGCATGGAGCGTCGTCGCCACGGGCGACAGCGTGTCTGTCGCCCGGCGGCTGATGAAGGTATAGGCGGTCCAGGTGAGCACACAGCCCACGATCAGGGCTTCACCCAGTCCGACCGTACCGCGCACCAGTGCAAGCAAGTCGCCGTTGCCAATGACCAAAAGGCAGCCGGCCAAGGCCACCAGGCAGCCTGCGGCCCGGCGCGGAGTCATCCGTTCCTGGCCGCAGGCCCAGGCGACGAGGACGACGGTGACCGGGTTAAGGGCAACGACCAGGGCACCCCGACCGGCGGGGATGCGCTGCAGCCCGTAAAAGAAGCAAAGGCCGTAAAGGAAGATGCCGAAGAACCCCAGACCCCACACGATGCCCCAGCTCTGGCGGTCCGCCGGCAGGGGAATGCGACCTTCCCGGACCAGGGCGACCGCCGCCAGGACCAGTCCAGCCAGGAAAAAGCGCAGCGAGGCCACCGCCAGGGGGGCGGCCAGTTCCTTGGCGACGATGCGCCCGGCAATCCAGGTGCCGCCCCATATCGCCATGACTGCGACGAGTCTCGCGTAGTCGAGGGAGCGGCTTGCCGCGACCGGCACTCAGCAGACCTCCACGGCCAGGGCGACCGCTTCGCCGCCGCCGATGCACAGGGCGGCAACGCCTCGCTTGCCGCCGGTGCGGCGCAGGGCGCCGAGCAGGGTGACGACGATGCGCGCGCCGGTGGCCCCGATCGGGTGGCCCAGGGCACAGGCGCCGCCGTGGATATTGACCTTTTCCAGCGGCAGGTCGAGTTGGCCCAGGGCGGCCAGGGTGACGACGGCGAAGGCCTCGTTGATCTCGAACAGGTCGACATCCCCCGCCTTCCAGCCGCAACGGGCGAGGAGCTTCTCCACGGCCCGGCCCGGGGCCGTGGGGTAATCGGCGGGAGCCTGGGCGTGGCTCGCGTGGGCGACGATGCGGGCCAGGGGCGCGATGCCCAGAGCCTCCGCCCGGGAGGCGCGCAGGAGCACCACGGCAGCGGCGCCGTCGGCAAGCGACGAGGCATTGCCGGCGGTAATGGTTCCCCCTGCGCTGAACGCCGGTTTCAGGCCAGTGATCCTTGCCGGGTCGAAGCGTTGCGGACCCTCGTCCGTCGCGACGAGGCCCCCCCCTCCCGGGCCGGGAACGCCCACCGGCTCGATCTCCCAGGCGAAGGCCCCAGCCGCCGAGGCCTGCCGGGCGCGCTCCCCCGAAAGGCGGGCATAGGCATCCTGTTCGGCGCGGCCGATGCCCAGGCGGGCCGCGCAATCTTCGGCCAGGGCCCCCATCAGGCGGCCCCGGTCGGTGGCACCGCAGGCTTCTTCCAGACCGTCGAGGAAGAGGTGATCCACCAGTTGCCCGTGCCCCAGGCGATAGCCGCTCCGCGCCCGGGCCAGGAGATAGGGCGCTTGGCTCATGGATTCCATGCCGCCGGCGGCGACGACAGCGGCGGAGCCGGCCAGAAGGGCATCGTGGCCGAGCATGATGGCCTTGAGGCCCGATCCGCAGACCTTATTGACCGTAGTGCAGCCCGTGGCTTCGGGCAGACCGGCCATCAGGGCCGACTGACGGGCCGGCGCCTGGCCGAGGCCTGCGGTGAGCACGCAGCCCAGGAGCGCCTCGTCCACGCACGCGGGCTCGATCCTGCTGCGGGCAATGGCCCCCCGTAGCGCCGCCGCGCCGAGGGCCGTCGCCGTCAGGCCGGAGAGGCTGCCCTGGAAGGCCCCCAGAGGGGTACGGGCGGCGGCGGCGATGACGACGGGGTCGGCCATGGCGGTGTCAGGTCGGTGGGGGAACGCTCAGGGCGCCCAGGGCTTCGACGTAGCGCCGTTCCAGTTCGTCGGCGCTCTGCACCGTAAGCCCCAGGTTCTTGATGCGGCCGTCCTTGATACCGTAGATCCAGCCGTGCACGGTGAGCTTCTGATTGCGGTACCAGGCGTCCTGGACGACGTTGGTGCGGCACAGGTTGACCACCTGTTCGATGACGTTCAGCTCGCACAGGCGATCATGGCGGTGCTCGGGCGGAAGGGCTTCGAAGGCGCGGCGGTGCTTGTTGCGCACGTCTTCCACATGGCGCAGCCACAGGTTCACCAGACCCATCCATTGATTGTCCACCACGGCCTTCACGCCACCGCAGCCATAGTGGCCCACGACCATGATGTGCTTGACCCGCAGCGAATCCACGGCGAACTGGATGACCGACTGGCAATTGAGGTCGGTATGCACCACCACATTGGCGATATTGCGATGGACGAAAACCTCGCCGGGCAGGAGTCCCACGATCTGGTTGGCCGGCACGCGGGAATCGGAACAACCGATCCACAGGTAGTCCGGCGCCTGGAGCTTGGAGAGGCGATCGAAGTATTCCGGGTCGCGTTCCTGCATCTGGCGCGCCCAGGTGCGGTTGAAGTCGAAAAGATGATCCAGATTGGCGTTGTGGCGCTCGTCCTCGGACCAGTTCTCCAGGTCCAGGGCCAGGAACATCACGCCTTCCGCCGGGGTCTGGTAATAGCAGGGGGTTTCGGTGAAGCCGAGTTCGCGGTAGAGGCGCACGGCCATGCGCATATTGGGCAGGGTATCGACCAAGAGACGGCGATAACCCATGGTCTTGGCGGCCTTGATCGCCGCTTCGGCAAGGAGTTTGCCGACGCCCTGATTGCGGAATTCAGGGGTGACGTAGAGGCGCTTCATTTCACAACTGCCGCCTTCCCCGTAGGGACGTACGCCGACGCAGCCCGCGGGCTTGCCATCGACCTCGGCGTAGAAAAGACGGCCCGAGGGTTCCGCGTAAGTGCCCGGCAGGGCGGCCATTTCGCGGTCGAAGTTTTCGTAACTGAGGTCTACGCCCAGCCAGGCCGCGTAGCTGCGGAAGAATTGGCGGACGTGGTCGAGGGCGGCGGTATCGGCGGCGGAGAGGGTGCGCAGGCTGAGCATGGTGGGAGGGAAAGGGTGGATGGGCGGATTCTACCGTCGTCCCGGGAGCTTACCGGAGAGGCAGCGAGCAAGTCAGGAGTCTGGCCGCATCGGGCCGAGATCGCCTTGACTGCGGCTAAGTGTTGGCGCCTTCAACGGCTGATCTCGAACAATTCCCGTCCGATCAGCATGCGCCGAATCTCGGAAGTCCCCGCCCCGATCTCGTAAAGCTTGGCGTCGCGCCACAGGCGGGCGGCGGGGTAATCGTTGGTGTAGCCGTTTCCGCCCAGGGCCTGGATGGCCTCGCCCGCCATCCAGGTTGCCTTCTCGGCGGCGTAGAGGATGGCCCCGGCGGCGTCGCGGCGGGTGATCGATCCGCGGTCGCAGGCCTGGCCCACGGCGTAGACGTAGGCCCGGGCCGCGTTGAAGCCCACGTAGAGGTCGGCGAGCTTGCCCTGCATGAGCTGGAATTCGCCGATGGCCTGGCCGAACTGCCGCCGCTCATGGATGTAGGGCAATACCACATCGAGGCAGGCGGCCATGATGCCCAGGGGGCCGCCGGCCAGGACGGCGCGTTCGTAGTCCAGGCCGCTCATGAGCACCCGCACGCCTTCGCCCGCGACGCCCAGGACGTTTTCCTGGGGCACCGCGACATCGTCGAAAAAGAGGGGGCAGGTGTTGGAGCCCCGCATGCCCAGCTTGTCCAGGTGACTGCCGTGGCTGAAGCCGGCCATGCCCTTTTCCACCACAAAGGCTGTGATGCCGTCCTTGCCCGCCGGGCCGGTGCGGGCATAGACAACGAGGACATCCGCCTCGCCGCCGTTGGTGATCCACATCTTGGAACCGTTGAGGCGGTAGTGGCCGCCCCTCTTCCCGGCCCGCAGCTGCATGGCCAGCACGTCGGACCCGGCGGCGGGTTCCGACATGGCCAGAGCGCCCACGTGCTCTCCACTGAGCAGGCGGGGCAGAAATCTCGCCCGCTGCTCCGCGTTGCCGTTGCGCCAGATCTGATTGACGCAGAGATTCGAGTGGGCACCGTAGGAAAGGGCGACGCTGGCCGAGGCCCGGGAAAGCTCCTCCAGGGCGACGATATGGGCCAGATAGCCGAGGCCGGCGCCGCCGTGGGATTCGGGCACGGTGATGCCGAGGAGTCCCATGGTGCCCAGCTTGGGCCACAGGTCGGCGGGAAAGAGGTTGTCCCGGTCGATGGCCGCGGCCCGGGGAGCGATCTCCCGTGCCGCAAAGTCCTGCACGGCAGCGCGCAGGGCAACAAGGGTTTCGTCATGGTCGAAGGAGAGGCCCGGGATATCCACGCAATGCCCTTTCAGGGGGTCGTTTGGCCCCAGTACAGCAGAGCTGCGGGCTTTTTTCAATCGAAAGCCCTGTGGTAAGGTGGCCTCCCCTGCTCCCGATGCCCATGGCCCTTCTGACGCCCTTTCCCCAAGCCCCGGCCGCCGGCGAGACCCTGGAGGTCGCCCCCGGCGTGTTCTGGCTGCGCATGCCGCTGCCCTTCCAGCTCGACCACATCAACCTGTGGCTCCTGAAGGACGGGGAGGGGTGGACCGTCGTCGACACCGGCTTTGCCGGCGACGAAACCCGTGGGGCCTGGGAGAACATCCTTGGCCGCCTGGCAGGGCCTGTCCTCCGACTGGTGGTCACTCACTTCCACCCGGACCACCTGGGCCTCGCCACCTGGCTGCTGGAAAAGACCGGCGCCCAGCTCTGGATGACCGCCGCCGAATTCCTGACTGCCCACGCCGTGTGGAACGAGATCGGCGGCCATGGTGCCCGCTTCATGACCGAGCAGTTTCGCCAGCACGGCCTGAGTGGCGAACTGCTGCAGCGCTTTGCCCAGCGGGGATCGGGCTATACCCGGGCGGTCCCCGCGCTGCCCCAGCACTATCGGCGGCTTCTCGCCGGGGATCGCCTCGTTGTCGGCGGCTGCGACTGGAAAGTCGTCGTTGGCCACGGCCATTCGCCTGAGCATGCTGCGCTTTACTGCCGGGAACTCGGCGTGTTAATTTCGGGCGACATGCTTTTGCCGCGGATTTCCACCAACATCAGTGTGATGGCGGTCACCCCGGCGGCCGATGCCCTGGGCAGCTATCTGGCTTCCCTGGACACCATGGCCCGGGAAATCCCGGATTCGACCCTGGTGTTACCGTCCCACGGCCTGCCCTTCCAGGGCATCCGGGAGCGGGTCGCGGCTTTGCATGCGCATCATGGAGAACGCCTGCAGGCGGTGGAAGACGAATGTGAAGCGCCGAAGAGCGCTGCCGAGTTGCTCGCGACGCTGTTTCCGCGGCCGCTCGATACGCATCAGACGATGTTTGCGCTGGGCGAGGCGATCGCCCATCTCAATCATCTGGAAATCGCCGGACGGCTGTCGCGCACCCTAGGGGGCGACGGCGTCATCCGTTTCGCCAGGGCCGATAAGGTCCGTTTGGAAAACTGACAGAGGGAGTTTCACATGTCGCAGCACACCGAGGATAAGGCCGCCAGCCTGCCCAATCCGGCCGAAATGGCCCAGACCTATGCCGAAGTCGCCCAGCGCGCTTCCCGGCTTCTCACCCAGTTCATGGAAAAGAAGGCCAAGGATGGCGTCGATGCGCCTTCCGACGAACTCGGGGTCGCCAAGGCCTTCATGGATCTGTCTGCCCACCTGCTGGCCAATCCCTACAAGCTGGCCCAGACCCAGATGAACATGATGTGGGACTACTTCTCCCTCTGGCAGGGCAGCATGATGAAGATGATGGGCATGCCGGTCACCGGCCCCGTCGCCTCGCCCAAGAAGGGGGACAATCGCTTCCGGGACGAGGACTGGGAACAGCATTTCCTCTTCGATTTCATCAAGCAGTCCTACCTCATCACCGCGCGCCACCTGCACGACACCGTGAGCGGCGCCGAGGGCCTCGACGAGCACACCCAGCAGAAGGTCAATTTCTTCACCCGCCAGTACATCGACGCCCTGTCGCCGTCCAACTTCGCCCTGACCAACCCGGAAGTGTTCCGCGAAACGGTCAAGAGCCACGGCCAGAACCTCATCAAGGGGCTCAACAACCTGCTGCACGACGTCGAGCAGGGCGATGGTCAGTTGCGCATCCGCATGACCGATACGGCGGCCTTCGAGATGGGCAAGAACGTGGCCACCACTCCGGGCAAGGTCATTTTCCAGAACGAGCTGTTCCAGCTCATCCAGTACGACCCCACCACCAAGGACCAGTACAAGAAGCCCTTCCTCATCGTCCCGCCCTGGATCAACAAGTACTACATCCTCGATCTGCGCGAAAAGAATTCCCTGGTCAAGTGGGCGACCGACCAGGGCCACACCACCTTCATCATGTCCTGGATCAATCCGGACGAGAAGCTGGCCCAGAAGAGCTTCGAGAACTACCTGCTGCAAGGTTCCGTGGAAGCTCTCAATCAGGTCTGCGCCCACACCGGCGAGGACAGCGTCAACATGGCCGGCTACTGCCTGGGCGGTACCCTGCTCATGACCACCCTGGCCTACCTGACCGGCAAGAAGGACAAGCGGGTCAATTCCGCCACCTTCTTCACCACCATGCTCAATTTCTCCGAGCCGGGCGAACTGGGCGTCTTCCTGGACGAGAACGCGGTCGCCGGTCTGGAAAAGAAGATGGCCGAGCGCGGCTACCTGGAAGGCACCGAGATGGCCGGCACCTTCAACATGCTGCGGGCCAACGACCTCATCTGGTCCTTCGTGGTCAACAACTACCTGATGGGCAAGGATCCCTTCCCCTTCGACCTGCTCTACTGGAACTCCGATTCCACGCGCATGCCGGCGGCCATGCACAGTTTCTACCTGCGCAATATGTACCTGGGCAACAAGCTCAAGGATCCGGGCGGCATCACCCTGGACGGCGTCAAGATCGACATCGGCAAGGTCAAGACCCCCTGCTACTTCATCTCGACCATCGAGGATCACATCGCTCCGTGGAAGAGCACCTACATGGGCGCCTGCCTGCCTTCGGGCAAGACCAAGTTCGTGCTGGGCGGTTCCGGTCACATCGCCGGCATCGTCAATCCCCCGGTGGCCAACAAGTACGGCTACTGGGTCAATGACGCCACCGACGGCAACCTGCCCGAGAGTCCCGAGGACTTCCTGGCCGGCGCCACCCAGAACGCCGGTTCCTGGTGGACCCACTGGCACGCCTGGGTCACCGGCCTGCCCGGTGGCAGCGCCCAGGTTTCCGCCCGTGCTCCGGGCAAGGGCAAGCTCAAGGTGCTGGAAGATGCTCCAGGTAGCTACGTCAAGTTCCGCCTCGACGCCCAGAAGAAGGTGAAGTAAGCGGCGCAGGCTGCAAAACGGAAAGGCCCGCGTCCACGACGCGGGCCTTCTTCTTTGCAGCGCCCGGTACGAGCGCCGGTGGGCGGCAGGAGGGCGCTACTGCACCCGAATTTCCACCCGTCGACCTTCTTCGGGGCTGCCGCTGCCCACCGTGGTTTCCGGTTTGCGCAGCTTGATGCGATCCGCGGCGACGCCGCCGGCGACCAGGGCATCCTTGACCGACTCGGCGCGTTTGCGGGCCAGTTCGGCGTTCTGGGCCGCATCCCCCGAGGGATCATGAAAGCCGGAAAGGAGCACGATGGACCCCGTCTTGGCCGCCAGTGCTTCTAGGGTACGCCCCACGACCGCCTGGTCGGCGGCGTCGAGTTGGGCCTTGCCCACGGCGAAATACACCTTGGCCAGGGCCTCGCCCACGGGGGCGACTTCGCCTTCCACCACCGGCGTCTGGGGCACGACTGCGCCCTTGCCGGCACTCGCCCCGTAGATGGCCGCGGTGGCCGCCAGCATGATGCCGGCCAGTGCGCCCACAAAAACTGCTGTGTTCTCGTCGTCGTCGTTTGCTGCCATGGCAGACTACCCTTCGCAAAAAATTGGAACGGCGATTGTAGCCCGACTACGGTAAGACCAGCCCGTGCAATGCGTTTGTCGAAGGACTCCAGAACTCCCGTGCGAGGCGCTTCGCCTCCCCCGCCCGAGTGCGAAGGGGGGCGATGCAACCGCCTGCAATTTGGGGAGTCGAACGAGCGTCGGCCACGCATCGCGGACCGTCCCCCCGCCCATTCTCAAGGAGGCCCACCATGTTTGAATCCCCGGTCGTCAGCGTCCACATCCCCCTGGCTCTGCGTTGCCATACCGGAGGCGCCGAGGAAGTGACCGTCAGCGGAGATACCGTGGGTGACGCCTTCTCTGCCCTCGACCATGAACACCCCGGTGTGCTGGGCCGGGTCCTGGAGCCTGGTTCAGCGGCGCCGCGCGCGGGTTATCGCATCTTTCTCGGCAGCCAGAACATCATGGTCCTGCAGGGGCTGGATACCCCCATCGGGACCGAGGAAGTCGTCAGCATCGTCGCCCCGGCCGGCCTCTCCAATTGAGGGTTGGTCGACCATTCCCGGGCTCCCTGGCCTGACCGGTCTTCTGAACCCATGAGTTCAGAAGACCCACCTGCTTGAAGAAGCCCGAATCCATGCCCTACCAGACCCTCGAACTAGAATCCACCGGCCCCATCGCCACCCTGTGGATGAACCGCCCCACGGTTCACAACGCCTTCGACGCCACCCTCGTCGCCGAGCTCGCTGCCGCCTGCCTCGGCCTGGACGCGGACCCGGCCATCCGCGTGGTGATCCTCGCCGGCCGCGGCAGGAGCTTCTCCGCCGGCGCCGACCTGCAGTGGATGCAACGCGCCGCCGCTCGGGACACCGACGCCAACCTCGCCGAGGCCCGCGCTCTTGCCCGCATGCTGCGCTCCCTGGCCGAGATGAAGAAGCCCACCGTCGCCCGCATCCAGGGTGCCGCCCTGGGTGGGGGCACGGGCCTGGCGGCGGCCTGTGACATCGCCGTGGCTTCAGCCGACGCCGTCTTCGCCACCTCCGAAGTGCGTCTGGGCATCATCCCGGCCACCATTTCTCCCTACGTCTTGCGCGCCATAGGCGCCCGCCAGGCCCTGCGCTACTTTCAGACCGGCGAGCGCATCGACGCCGCCCGGGCCAGGGAGATCGGCCTGGTGCACGAGGTCGTCGCCCCGGAGGAGCTCGACGCCAAGGTGGCGGAGATTGCCGCAACCCTGTTGCTTGGCGGGCCCCAGGCCCAGGCCGCCGCCAAGGAGCTGATCCGGGCGGTCGATCACCAACCGGTCAACGACAATCTGCTCGAAGACACCGCCCACCGCATTGCCCACCTGCGGGCCGCGCCGGAGGGCCGGGAGGGCGTGGCCGCCTTTCTGGAAAAACGCTTACCAGCCTGGGCGGAAAAGGACTGAGGATGTTCGACAAAATCCTCATCGCCAACCGAGGTGACCAGCCCCGCAGGGGTGCAGCGACGCAGGCACATCGCCGGAGAGCGCGCAGCGCTCTGGCGATCTCGCCCCGGAGAGCCGCCTGTGTTTGAAAAAATCCTCATCGCCAACCGGGGCGAGATCGCCTGCCGGGTCATCCGCACCGCCCACCGCCTGGGCATCTGCACGGTGGCGGTCCATTCCGCGGCCGATGCCGAGGCCCGCCACGTGCGCCTGGCCGACGAGGCGGTGCTCATCGGGCCCGCCGCGGCGCGGGATTCCTACCTGGCCGGGGAAAAGATCATCGCCGCCGCCCAGCGTACCGGCGCCCAGGCCATCCACCCGGGCTACGGCTTTCTCTCGGAAAACGCCGACTTTGCCGAAGCCTGTGCCGCCGCGGGTCTGACATTCATCGGCCCGCCACCGGCGGCCACTCGCGCCATGGGGTCGAAGGCGGCGGCCAAGGCCCTGATGGCGGCGGCCGGGGTGCCCGTCACCCCCGGCTACCACGGCGACGACCAGGACGCCGCCCGCTTGCAGCAGGAGGCAGACACCCTCGGCTACCCGCTGCTGATCAAGGCGGTGGCCGGTGGGGGCGGCAAGGGCATGCGCCTGGTCGAATGCAGTGCGGACTTCCCCTCCGCCCTGGCCGCCTGCCAGCGGGAGGCCGCTGCCGGCTTCGGTGACGCCCGGGTGCTGCTGGAGAAATACATCGTCCGGCCCCGCCACATCGAAATCCAGGTCTTCGCCGACGGCCACGGCAACTGTATCCATCTCTTCGAGCGGGATTGTTCCGTACAGCGCCGCCACCAGAAGTTGCTGGAGGAGGCGCCGGCTCCGGGCATGACGCCGGAACGCCGGCGGTGCATGGGCGAGGCCGCTGTGGCCGCCGCCAAGGCCGTGGGCTACGTCGGCGCAGGCACGGTGGAATTCATCGCCCGCCAGGACGGCAGCTTTTACTTCATGGAAATGAACACCCGTCTGCAGGTGGAGCACCCGGTCACCGAGATGATCACTGGCCAGGATCTGGTGGAATGGCAGCTGCGCGTCGCCGGCGGGGAACCCCTGCCGCTTGCCCAGGAGCAGTTGGAGATGCGCGGCCACGCCATCGAGGCCCGGCTCTACGCCGAGGACGCCGACCGGGGCTTTCTCCCCGCTACCGGGCGCCTCGTCCGCCTGAGAACACCGCGGGAAACCCTCCACGTGCGCGTCGATGCCGGGGTCGACGAGGGCGACGAGATCACGCCCCACTACGACCCCCTGCTCGCCAAGCTCATCGTCTGGGACGAAGACCGGGAGCGCGCCCTCACCCGCCTGCGCCGGGCCCTGGCGGACACCCAGGTGGCCGGGGTCGCCACCAACGTCGGCTTCCTCTCCCGGGTCGCGGCCTGCCCGGCTTTCGCCAGTGCCGACCTGGACACCGGGCTCATCGAGCGCCAGCGGGATTTCCTCTTCCCCGCCCCCCAGACCCTGCCGCGGGACGTGCTGCTGGTGGCCGCCGTCGGCGAGCTGCTGTGGGAGCGCCACAGCGCCCGGGAGGCGGCGCGGGGCGGCAGCGACCCCGGCTCCCCCTGGCACGCCCGGGATGGCTGGCGCCTCAACCTCTCCTCCACCCGCATCCTGGGATTTCGCAGCGGCGACACGCTGATCGAGGCCCAGGTGCGCTACGACCGGGAGCACTGGCACATCACCCTCGACGGGGTGAGCACCGTCGCCCGCGGCTGCAAGCTGGGAGGCGACCGCCTGGCCGTGGAGACGGACGACCGGCGCCTGCTGGCCAGCGTCGTCGCCGCGGACGACAAGCGCTACATCTTTCTCGCCGGCATGACCTACGTGCTGCGCCGGGACGACCCCCTGCACCTGGTGGAAGCCGGCGGCCATGCCGGCGGCGGCCTCACCGCCCCCATGCCGGGCAAGGTGGTGGCCCTGGTGGCGCCCCTCGGCGAGCCGGTGGAAAAGGGCGCGCCGCTGCTCATCCTGGAAGCGATGAAGATGGAACACACCCTCACCGCGCCGGAGGCGGGTTGCGTCGAGGCGTACCGCTACGGCGTCGGCGAGCGGGTCGAGGAAGGCGCCGCACTGCTTGAATTCACGCCGCACCGGGCTTAGTATTACGGATGTAATAACACCCCGGGAGATCGCCATGCATGCCCTCAAACTGACCCAGATCGGCAATTCCGTCGGCCTCGTGTTGCCGAAGGAACTGCTTTCCTTGCTGCAAGTCGAGAAGGGAGACACGCTTTACGCCACGCGGACGCCGGACGGCGTGCGCCTGACCCCCTTCGATCCTGCTTTCGAGGAGCAAATGAAGGCGGCCCGGGGAATCATGAAGGCCCGGCGCAACGTCCTGCATGAACTGGCCAAATGAATCCGGCCTGGGTCTGGATCGAGGACGCCGTGGTGCTGGCAGTCCACGACGAGCAGTTGGCGGAACACGGGGGTGCCGCCGGCACCCGCGATGCCGGTCTCCTCGCGTCCGCCCTTGCCAGACCCCAGCAACTCGCAGCCTATGGCGAACCGCCGCCCGGCGTGCACGCCCTGGCTGCCGCCTACGCCTACGGAATCGCCCGCAACCACCCCTTCATTGATGGCAACAAACGCACCGCCTTTGTCTGCGCCGAGCTTTTTCTCGTCCTCAACGGCTGGCGGCTGACGGCAAGCGACGCCGACTGCGTAACCCGCATGCTTGCCCTCGCCGCCGGCGACCTCGACGAAGCTGCCTTCGCCGCCTGGCTGCGGGCCGGCAGCCTCGAGTGCCGCCCATGACCCTGCCCGAACGCGTGCGCATCGTCGAAGTCGGCCCCCGGGACGGCCTGCAGAACGAGAAGCAACTCGTCCCCACCGCCACCAAGGTCGAGCTGATCGAACGCCTGGCCGCCGCCGGCCTGTCGGCGGTGGAAGCCACCGCCTTCGTCTCGCCCAGATGGGTGCCGCAGATGGGCGACGCCGCCGCGGTCATGCACAGCCTCACCCGCCGCGCCGGGGTGGATTACCCCGTGCTGGTGCCCAACCTGAAGGGTTTCGACGCAGCGGTGGAGGCCGGCGCCACCGAGGTGGCGGTGTTCGCGGCGGCCTCCGAAACCTTTTCGCACAAGAACATCAACTGCTCCGTGGCCGAAAGCCTGAAGCGCTTCGAACCGGTCATCTGCGCCGCCACGGCGCTGGACCTCAAGGTGCGGGGCTACGTCTCCTGCGTCGTCGGCTGTCCCTACGAGGGGGCGGTGGCGCCGGAGAAGGTCGCCGCCGTCGCCCGTACCCTGGCCACCATGGGCTGCTACGAGGTCTCCCTGGGCGACACCATCGGCGTCGGCAACCCGGCCTGCGTCAGCCGACTGATCGAGGCCTGCGCCCGGGAAGTCCCCATAAAACGTCTGGCCGGCCACTACCACGACACCTACGGCATGGCCGTCGCCAACATCCATGCTTCCCTGCAACTGGGCATGGCCACCTTCGACAGCTCCGTCGCCGGCCTCGGCGGCTGCCCCTATGCCCCCGGCGCCAGTGGCAATGTGGCCACCGAGGACGTGGCCTGGCTGCTGGCGGGGCTAGGCATCCCCACGGGTATCGATCTGGACGCCCTGGTGGCCGTCGGTACCTGGATTGCGGAAGTCCTCGGCCGTCCCAGCGGCTCCCGCGCCGGCCGCGCCCTGGCGGCAAGGGGCGTCTGATGGGCCTGCTCGCCGCCATCACCGGCCTGCTGCACCGGGCGCCGCCGCCGGATTCCGCTACTCGCGAGGGGCTCGCCCGCATCGCCGAACTGGTCGATCCCCTCCTCAAGGCGGCTCCGGACTTCGACCGCCGGCTGGAGGCCCCCGTGCACCACGCCCTGGCCTACTGCCAAAGCCTGGTCGGCAGCCTGCCCGGGCCCTGCACCATCGATGCCCGCGCCTTTGCCGCCGATCCTCTGGTCCATGCCCTCTTCGCCACCGCCGACGACATCCGGGGCATGCTGGGGCGCAGCCAGGCGGTGCGGGATTTCCTGGCCGATCCCGCCAGCCGCGGGAGCGACAGTTTCTACGCCCTGCTGGCTGCCCGCCGCCAGCAGAAAAAACAGCTGGGCATGGGGCTCCTGGGCGATACGGCGCACAACGGCGTCCCCCAGACCGTCCTTTACTTCGCCGACCATACCCTGGTGGAACCGCGTTGTGAGCTGGTCGAAGCCCGCAGCGCCCTGCGGGCCAGCGCCTTCGACAGCCTGCTGAAAAATTTCCACGCCCACCTGGAGGGTCTGCGCCTGGAAAGGGACGAGACCCGCGGCGACCGCTCCCGGGAGGAGGCCCACCTCGCCCTGCTGCGGGGCAACACGCCGGGTCCTGAATACGCGGTCCACACCCGGCGCCTGGCCGAACTCGATGCCCATTTGCGTTCCGTCGCCACCTCCCTGGAACCGGACCCCCTGGTGCGGGCCCTGGCCGAGTTTCTCCTGGCGCCGGAATTGTCCCTCGCCCTGCGTCCCTGCTCCCTGGCGGTGGATCGCCTGGGCGTCGTGGCCGACACCGAGAAGGCGGGCAGCGCCGAGGTCCTCGATTTTCCTGAACTGTGCGGCCGCGACAAGCGCCACTATCTCGTCATGCTGGTCCGCGTGAGTCGCGCCGAGGCCGAGGCCGCGGTGGCCTCGATCCTCGATCTCAAGCACCGTTTCGTCATCCTGTGAGCCCCGTCGCCTCCCCCTGCATCGACGTGTGCTGCATGGACGCCACCTGCGGCTTCTGCCGCGGCTGCCTGCGCACCCTGGACGAAATCGCCGCCTGGGGCGATGCCGACGAGGCGGAGCGCATCGCCATCCTGGCCGCGGTCGCCCGGCGGCGCCAGGACTTTGATCCCTGGGACGGCCCCATGCGCCGCAATTGCGAACCATGAGCGACGAAGAACTCTACCCCTGCGTCGGGATTTGCATGCCCGACCCCGATTCCGGCCGCTGCATGGGTTGCGGCCGGCCCCCACTGGAATCGCCGGAGGCCGTCGTCGTGCGCGAAGCGCGGCGCAGTGCCCCCACCGAGCCCCGCCCGGCGGGCGACCCGGATACCCCCGCATGAGCCTCCCCCCCACCCTGCGCGTCCTCGAACGCGGCTGGCTGTCGGCCAACAATATCGTCTTCCTCGATGGGGACGAAGCCACCGTGGTCGATACCGGCTATGTCACCCACGCCGCCCAGACGGTGGCACTCGTGCGCCACGCCCTCGACGGCCGGCGCCTGGCCCGCGTCGTCAATACCCATTCCCACTCCGACCACATCGGCGGCAACGCCGCCTTGCAGGCCGCCTTCGGCTGCCGCATCGTCGTTCCCGGCGGCCTGGCCGCCAGCGTGGCGGAATGGGACGAAAACGCCCTGCTCCTTTCGCCCCTGGGGCAGCAGGCCGCACGCTTCAGCCACGACGCCACCCTTCAGGCCGGAGACCACCTGGAGATGGGGGGCCTGGAGTGGGAAGCCCTGGCCGTCCCCGGCCACGACATGGAAGCCCTGGCCTATTACAACGCGGAGAAACGCATCCTCATTTCCGGTGATGCCTTCTGGCAGAACGGCTTCGGCGTCGCCTTCCCGGAACTGCTCGCCCAGGCCGACGGTCTCGCCGCCACCCGCGCCACCCTGGAGCGCCTCGCCGCGCTGCCCCTGGATTGGGTGATCCCCGGCCACGGCAGCCCCTTCTGCACGGTGCAGGAAGCCTTCGCCAAGGCCTTCGGCAAACTGGCCCATTTCGAATCCAATCTGGACCACCTGGCCTGGCACGGCATCAAGGTCATCGTCTCCTTCGCCATCATGGAGCGGCGTTCCCTGGCCCGGGACGAGGTGGCGCCTTTCCTGGCCGGGCTTACCTTTGCCCATGCAGTGAATGAGCGCTACCTGCGCCTCACCCCCGATGAACTCGCCGCCCGCGTGGTGCGCGACCTCCTGGCCGTCGGCGCCCTGCGCCGCGAAGCGGGGGGAATCCTGGTGCCGGCCTGAGGCAGGCCGGGCGCCGCCGTCGCTAACTCCGGCCTGACTTGGGCGCCACGATCTGATTGCGCCCGGCGTTCTTGGCCCGCTTGAGGGCCTTGGTCGCCGCCTCGCACAAATCCTCGAAGCTTTGCCCCGCCGACCATTCGGCGATGCCGCCCGATACGGTGAGGGAAACGTCCAGCCCCATGGGCAGGCGGATGGGGGTCGCTGCGATGGCCCCGCGCAGGCGTTCGGCGGTCAGGCGCGCGTGCACCGATTCGGTGGCCGGCATGAGCACGGCAATCTCGTCGCCCCCGAAGCGGGCGCAGAGATCGTTGAGGCGCAGGCTGTGGCCGACGATGCGCCCGGCGTGGCGCAGGGCCTGGTCGCCCGCTTCGGTACCGTAGAGTTCGTTGAGCTTGGCGAAGTAATCGACGTCGAGCAGCAGCAGGGAAACCCGCTGCCCGATGCGTTCGCAGAGATCGATCTGGCGCGGGAAGACATCATCGGCCCAGGCGCGGGTGCGCAGACCGGTGACGTCGTCGGTTTCCACCTCTCGGCTGTGTTCCCGACGCAGTTCCAGGCTGGAGAGGAGCACCGCGTTGTTCTCCCGGATGCGCCCGGCCAGAATACGCAGGAGATTGAAGGCCGTGGCCTGGTGGCGGGCCAGCAGGTTCCACAGCACCGCCTGGGGAATGGCCAGCAGGCGGCAGGTGCCGTGGGCCATGACGTAGGCCGATGGCGGCCTGGAATCGACGATGGACAGCTCCCCCACGCATTCGCCGGTGCCCAGGCGAACGATGGGCTTGGAAGCGTCGGGCTCCAGACAGACCAGCAGTTCGCCGTCGAGGATGACGTAGATTTCGCTATTGTTCTGGGCCGGATCGAGCAGGGTTTCCCCGCCTGCCAGCATGACCTCCCGGCTGCCGTCCAGGGTGCCCCGCAGGGCATCGGGGTCCACACCGCGGAACAGCGGCGCAGCGGCCAGAATGAGATCGATGGTTTCCATGGTCTTCCCTTTCTCCCGTTCAGGAACGCGGCAGTGCCCGTTGCACCAGGCGGACCCAGTAGGCGACGCCCAGAGCCAGGGCGTCGTCGTTGAAATCGTAATGGGGATTGTGCAGGGTACAGCCGCCGGTGCCCGGGCCATTGCCCAGCCAGACGTAACAGCCCGGCTTTTCCCGCAGCATGTAGGCGAAATCCTCGGCCCCCATGGAGGGCAGCTCGTCGTCGCGCACCCGATCGGCCCCCAGCACCTCGGCAGCCACCGCATGGCAGAAGGCGCTCGCGGCGGCACTGTTGACGGTGGGGGGGTAGCGGTGATCGAAGTGCACCGTGATCTGGCCGCCGAAGGCGCTGGCGATTCCGCCGCAGAGGCGTTCGATGGCCCGCTCGACGGTCTCCTGCACTTCGGCCTTGAAGCTGCGGATGGTGCCGCGCAGGACGACTTCCTCGGGAATCACGTTCCAGGCCTCGCCGCCGTGAAACTGGGTCACGCTCACCACTGCCGCCTCGCAGGGATGCAGGTTGCGGCTGACCACGGTCTGCAGGGCCTGCACCAGTTGGCTGCCGGCGACGATGGCATCCACCCCCTGGTGGGGCATGGCGGCATGGCAGCCGTGCCCGCGCACCACGATCTCGAAGCCGCAGGTACCCGCCATCACCGGCCCCGACATGACCGCCATTTCCCCCACCGGGATGCCGGGCCAGTTGTGCAGGCCATAGACCGCCTCGACCGGGAAACGGCTGAATAGCCCCTCGGCGATCATCACCGCCGCGCCGCCTTCGGCTTCCTCTGCGGGTTGGAAGATGAACACCGCGGTGCCGTCGAAATCGGGCTCCGCCGCCAGCCGACGCGCGGCGCCCAGGAGCATGGCGGTATGGCCATCATGGCCACAGGCGTGCATGCGGCCCGGATGGCGCGAGCGGTGAGGAAACGCGTTCAGCTCGGCCAGGGGCAGCGCATCCATGTCGGCCCGCAGGCCCACCATGCGCGGCGAACTGCCCGCCCGCAGCACGCCCACCACGCCGGTGCGGGCCAGTCCGCGGTGGACTTCGAGGCCGGCCCGGGCCAGTTCCGCCGCCACCCGCTCGGCGGTGCGGTGCTCGTCGAAGGCCAGTTCCGGGTGGGCATGCAGATCCCGGCGCAGGGCCACCAGTTCGGCAAGATCGGGGATTTCGAGGGACGGCATGGGGAAAACTCCAGGGGAAGACTATTAGACCGGCAAATGGTCGGTGCGACAACCGTCCCTGGCGCCGTGACCCGAGTCCGGCGGGCCGGATTGCACGAAGCCACGGGGAACCCGGGCCAAGGTCTATGCCGGCTTTTTATTTGCTGCCTTGCCGCGATCGGGCGGCTTCATTATCCTGCGGACCATGGACCTCATCCTCATCAGCGGCCTCTCCGGTTCCGGCAAGTCCGTCGCCCTTCACCTCCTGGAGGATTCGGGCTACTACTGCGTGGACAATCTGCCCGTGGTCATGCTGACCATTCTGGTGCGCATGTTGAAGGAAGAGGGCATCCGCAAAGTGGCCGTCGGGGTCGACGCCCGCTCCGGAGACGGCATCACGCTCCTGGAAGACAAGTTGAAGACCCTGAACGAGGAATGCGAGCGCTTCGCCTTCCTCTTTCTGTACTGCAAGGAAGACACCCTCCTGAAGCGCTATTCGGAATCGCGGCGGCGCCACCCGCTGGCATCCGAGGGCCGCACCCTGGAAGAAGCGATCCGACTGGAGCAGGAACTGCTCGACCCGGTCGGCGCCCTGGGGCACCGCATCGACACCAGCGACCTCAAGGCCAATGCCCTGCGCGAGTGGGTACGGCAGTTCATCGACGCCGAACCGGGGCGGGGCCTCATCCTGCTCTTCGAGTCCTTCGGCTTCAAGCATGGCGTCCCCCTCGACGCCGACCTGGTCTTCGACGTGCGCTGCCTGCCCAATCCCTACTACGACGTGCTTCTGCGGCCCCTCACCGGCATCGACGCTCCGGTGATCGAGTTTCTGGACAGCCAGTATGAAGTCCGCGCCATGCGGGAGGATATCCGCCGTTTCGTCGCCACCTGGCTGCCCGCCTACATCCGCGACAACCGCAACTACCTCACCGTGGCCATCGGCTGCACCGGTGGCCAGCACCGCTCGGTGCACATCGCCGACTGGCTGGCCCGGGAATTCCGCGACCGTGCCCGGGTGCTCATCCGCCACCGGGCGCTGTCCGGCGCCAGCTGACGGGCCCGTGCCTGAGCGAAGAACGGCGCCGACCCCATCCGTGGCCCCGCTGCCCGCGCCGCTGCGAGAGCGTCTTTCCCCCTGGCTGGCCCTGCTGCGGCCGGGGGACTGGGGCGTCTTCCTGGCCGCCGCCCTGGCCGCGGGGGGATCGTTTCCCCTCTTCTGGCAGGGCGGTCTGGCCGAGCGGGCGGTGATCCGCCAGGAGGGGGCCATCTTCGCCCAGGTCGATCTGCACGCCCGGCGCCGCATCGAAGTGGCGGGCCCCCTGGGTACCACGGTCATCGCCATCGAGCCGGGCCGGGCCCGCGTCGTCTCCGACCCCGGCCCGCGCCAGTACTGCGTACGTCAGGGTTGGCTCAGCCGCCCCGGCGAAATCGCCATTTGCGCCCCCAACCGGGTGAGCCTGGCCATCGCCGGTCGCACCAAGGCCTATGACAGCCTCAGTTATTGAACTGCCGGTCACCGCCGCCGACCGGCGCATCGCCCGTCTGGCCGCGGCCGCCGTGGGCCTGTCCCTGGTGGACGCCGCCATCCCCACCCCCCTGCCGGGCGTCAAGCCGGGGCTGGCCAATATCGTCACGCTGCTGGTCCTGCACCGCTACGGCTGGGGCACCGCCGCCTGGGTCACCGGCCTGCGCGTGGTCGCAGGCAGCATCCTCCTCGGGCAGTTCCTGGCGCCGGGGTTTTTCCTTTCCCTCACCGGCGCCGTGGCGAGCCTCCTGGTCCTGGCCGGGGCCCGTCATCTGCCGGCCCGCCACTTCGGGCCCGTGAGCTGGAGCCTCCTCGCCGCCCTGGCCCACATCGGCGGCCAACTGCTCCTTGCCCGGGCCTGGCTCATCCCCCATGATGGCGTCTTCCTGCTGGCGCCGCTCTTCGCCGCCGCTGCCGTCGTCTTCGGCACCGCCAACGGCCTGATCGTGGCGCGCCTGCTGGCCGAAGCCCCGCTTGCGGAGAAAACCCATGCCTGAAACCATCTGCCTCGCCTGGACCGGCGCCTCGGGCATGCCCTACGGCCTGCGCCTGCTCGAATGCCTCCTGGCGGCCGGGGTGCGCGTCCAGTTGCTCTACTCCCAGGCCGCCCAGATCGTCGCCCGCCAGGAACTCGGCCTCGACCTGCCCTCGCGGCCGGCCGAAGCCCGCGACCTCCTGCTCGCCCACCTGGCGGCCGACCCGGATCGCCTGGCCGTCTACGGCCGCGAGGAATGGTTCGCCCCCATGGCCTCCGGCTCCAACCCCCCCGACGCCATGGTGATCTGCCCCTGCACCATGGGCACTCTGGGGGCCGTCGCCCAGGGCCTGGCCGACAAGCTCATCGAACGGGCCGCCGACGTCATGCTGAAGGAGGGCCGCCCCCTCATCCTGGTGCCGCGGGAAACGCCGCTTTCCGCCATCCATCTGGAGAACATGCTGCGTCTCGCTCGGGCGGGGGCCATCCTCCTGCCCCCCAACCCGGGTTTCTACCACCATCCGCAGAGCGTGGGCGACCTGGTCGATTTCGTCGTCGCCCGCATCCTGGATCGCCTGGGCGTTCCCCATACGCTCGTGCGCCCCTGGGGTGCCGACGCCTGATGGGGCTCTTCCGCTTCGGGCGCGCCACCCCGGCGCCGCAGACCCGCGACATCGCCCTGTTTCCGCTCAACACGGTGCTTTTTCCCGGCGGAATCCTGAAGCTCAAGCTCTTCGAACAGCGCTATCTCGACATGGCCAGCGCCTGCCTGCGCCAGGACGAGGCCTTCGGGGTCTGCCTCATCCTCAGGGGCCAGGAAGTGGGGACACCCGCCGAGGTCCATCCGACAGGCACCCTCGCCCGCATCATGGCCTGCGACGTGCCCCAGCTGGGCCTCATGCAACTCCGCGTGCAGGGCGAGAGGCGCTTCCGTCTCCTGGACAGCAGCGCCACCCCGGACCATCTGCTGCGCGGGCGGATCGAACTCCTGCCCCCGCCAGCCAGGATGCCCTTGCCCGACTGGGCCGAGCGCCTCCTGCCGCTGCTGGAGCGCATCGTCGGCGACCAGGGCGACGATGCCGTGGCCCGGCCGCACCGCTATGACGACGCCGACTGGGTCGGCTGCCGCCTCACCGAGGTGCTGCCGGTGCAGAACCTGGCCAAGCAGAAGCTGCTGGAACTGGACGACCCCGTGGTACGGCTGGAAATCCTGGAGAAATTCCTCAGCCAGCGGGGGCTGCTGGGCGCTTGAGCGCACCGCTTTCCCCCTGCCGGCGAGCCGGGGTTGTGGACTCGCAGGCAGGCAGCACGGCTCGCGGCCGCCCCCGCGGAGCCGTCCCACCAGGGCGCCTCCCCCGATCGGCCCCGCTCGCCTCGGGCTTCGGCCCAAAGAACTAGTCCTTCGCCGGGGGCCGCGGGCGCTATGCCATCCGGTACCATCGGCGTCTCCCCTTCGGCCCCGGGACCATGGCCTTCGATTTCAAGCGTTTCGCGCTGCACTACCTGATCGCCGACACGCCGCCCCTGGCCGCGGCGGAGCGGCGCAAGGCGGCCCTCGGAGCCCTGCTCGGCATGGCCGTGGCGGCGGGTCTCATCGCTGCGGCGCCGGCGGGCAGCCTGTGGCTGGTGGCCGCCGTGGGGGCCACATCGATCATCCTCTTCGCCCTGCCCCACAGCCCCCTGGCGCAACCCTGGTCCATCTTCGGCGGCTATCTGGGGGCGACGGTGTGCGCCCTGGGCGCAGCCGCCCTGCTTCCCTGGCCCCCCGCGGCGGCGGCCCTCGCCCTGGGCGCCACGGTCCTCTTCATGACCCGTTACAAGTGCCTGCACCCCCCGGGGGGCGCTCTGGTGCTGCTCATCGTCGCCGAGGGGGCTCCCACGCTGCTGCGGGCCGGGCAGATCATGGCCGTCGTGCTGGGCAACGCCGTGGCCACCCTGGTGGCGGCCCTGCTCATCAACAATCTTCTCCTCGGCCGCCGCTACCCCAAGTGCCGCACCGACCCCCCCGCCAGCCCCCACCGCACCCGGGACGGCGCCCCCACCGAGCGCACCGGCCTCTCCCACGCCGACCTGGACCACGCGGTGCGCGCCCTGGGCACCTTCGTCGACATCCAGGAGCAGCAACTGGTCGATATCTACACCCTGGCCGTGAACAACGCCTTCGAGCGCCACCTGGGCGTTTCCTGCGGCGACATCATGGCCCGCGACGTGGTCACGGTGGAATTCGGCACCGACCTGGAGGAAGCCTGGAATCTCCTGCGTCGCCACAAGATCAAGGCCCTGCCGGTGGTGGACGGCTTTCGCCGTGTGGTGGGTATCGTGACTGTCGCCGACTACCAGCGCCAGCTCGACGACACCACGGCCGCCGGCCTCGCCGCCCGGCTGCAGGGCCTCCTGCGCCGCACCCCGGGCGAGAAGTCGGAGAAAGCCGAGGTGGTGGGGCAGATCATGACCGGCGAGGTCTACACGGCCAGCATCTCCACGCCTGTGGCCGAACTGGTGCAGCAATTGTCCGACAAGGGGCTGCACCACATTCCGGTGGTGGATGACAAAAAGAAGCTGGTGGGCATGGTCACCCAGTCCGACCTCATCGCCGCCCTCTACCGGCGCGTGGCGCTGGCCTCGGCCTGAGCTACGGCTGCGCGGCCGCTACGAAAAGCGCTGGGCGGTCAGCAGGAGGCGTTGGGCTTCCCGGCTCATGTCTTCGGCGGCTTCCGAGGCGGCCTGCACCTGCGTGAGGTTGGACTGGATTGCACCCGCCACCTTTTCCACCTGCTGGGCGATTTCCTCGCTGGCCGCCCGCTGTTCGGTCATGGCCAGGGTGATGTCCGAAACCGCCTCTTCGACCTTCTGGGCGCTCTGACGCATTTCCTGGATGGCCTGCCGGGCGGTGGCGGCCAGGGTCAAGCCCTGTTCCACCCGGGAAATGCCTTCGTCCATGCGGCGGGACGACTCGCCCAGCCCGCTTCTGAGGTCGCCGACGATGCGGGTGATTTCCACCGTCGATTTGGCGGTGCGTTCGGCGAGCTTGCGCACTTCGTCGGCGACGACGGCAAAGCCCCGGCCGGATTCCCCGGCCCGGGCCGCTTCGATGGCGGCGTTCAGGGCCAGGAGATTGGTTTGGTCGGCGATGTCGTGGATCACTGCGACGACGTTGTCGATTTCCTGGGAGCGCCCCGCCAGGGCATTGAGGTTTACCGAGGATTCCTTGGCGACGGCGGCGATCGAACTCATGGCTTCGAGGGCGCTGCCCACCACCGTTGCCCCGTCGTTGGCCAGCTTTTCGGATTGGACCGAGGTGTCGCGCACGGCGGAGGCGCGAACGGCGACCTGGGCGATGCTCACCGACAGTTCCTCGATGCCCGCGGCAATGCTGCTTGCGGCGGCCGACTGCCGTTCGGATTCCTCCTGGACCTGCTTGGCGGCGACGAAGGTCTTGATCGAACGGTCGCGGATGTTCTCGGCGCTCTGGCGCAGATTGACCATGGTCTGGCGCACCCGGTTGCGCATGCGCGCCAGGGTGGCGGCGATGCTGCTGTTATCGGCGGCGTCCCGCCGGACCGAGATGCCCAGATTGCCGGCGCCGATGTGGTTGACGACTTCCCGCAGGTATTCGGCTTCGCCGCCCAGGGCCCGATTGAGCACCCGGGCGATGCCGAGGCTGATGAGGATGGCGACGATCAAGCCGGCGCCGCAGGCTGCGGCCAGTCGCAGCAAGCTGGTGCGGAGGGTCTCCGCGGCCTCCCGCTCCACGTCTGCCGTAGCCTTGGTCGACGCTTCGACCAGCTTGTCCACCGCGGCCCGATGGCGTTTGAAGAGGACGGCCATCTCGGCCTTGAGGGCCTTCAGGTCGCCGTTGCGCTCACGCACCGCAGGCAGCCACTTCTCATCGCGGAAGGCGAGGAAAGCCTTGCCGGCCGGGACCACTTCGCCAACCAGCAGGGCCTTGAGGGCTGGGTCGCGCAGCGTGTCGTTCCAGTATTGGTGTCGCTCCTCGAAGGCCGCCGCCAGCGCCCGCGAACTTTCTTGCAGACGGCCGAGTTCGGTGGCGTCGGCATCTTCCATTTCCAGGGCCGTCGACCAGGACTCCAGGAGGTATTGCGGCGGCGGCAGGATGTCGGCCAGGAGATCCTTGTTGGCGACGACGGCCTGGTAGATCGGTCCGCCGACCTTCACGCTGTCGAGGGTGGAAAAAGTGAACAGGGCGGTGAAGAGAAAGACGGCGACGAAGGCCCCGATGCTGACGAAGCTCTGTTTGAACAGCGTCAGGCCGCTGAAGGGCAGGGCGACCCAGCGCGACCAGGGGGTATTGCGCACCGCCCGCCCGCGGTGAATGAAGTGGCGCTTTCTGCCGGCCTTGATCTCGGCGTAAATCGCCGTGGCTGCGGCGACCTCCTCCCGGGAGGGCAGGGTCCGCGCCGAGGTGTAGCCCTCGGCGCGGCCATTGACCATGATCGGCGCCACATGGGCCTTGACCCAGTAGTAGTCGCCGTTCTTGCAACGGTTCTTGACCAGTCCCACCCAGGGAAGGCCGCTCGCCAAGGTGCGCCAGAGGTCGGCGAAGGCCTCGGGCGGCATGTCGGGATGGCGTACCAGATTGTGGTTCTTGCCGATCAGCTCGTCCCGCGAGAAGCCGCTGATACGGCAAAAATCCTCGTTGGCGTCGGTGATGATGCCCTTGGCGTCGGTGCGGGTGACGATGGAATCGTCTACCGCGAGCAGCAATTCGTTGGCAGTGACGGGAAGATTGACTTTCATGGGCCCTGGATGCGAAGAGGTTCTTTGAACAACGGCGAAAGGCGCTACAACTTTAGGCGTAGTCGCGGGAAACTCAAAGGGCCACCCGCGCCCCGCAGGAAACCTCGCCCCCTTGCCCTGCCACCGGCGAAGGCCTATGCGCGTCCGCTCCGGCCTTCCGCACATCGCAGGCCACCCCTCGCAGGGCGTTGCTTCCCGACACCGGATCGAAGGTTTCGCCGTCCATGCAGGCGTTGTAGTCGACCGGCACCGCCACATCCCGCCAGCCGTAGCGGGCCCATGCCGTGCCGGCGGCGAGGCAAAGACGATGCGGGTGTCCGGCCGGCCTCCCCTGGGGGCAGGGCCAAGGCGGGCGGTCAGCCTGGCTTCTTCCCGGCCACCGATTTCCGCCCCCGCAAGGCGGCGGCGAAGCCCAGGCGGGCCAGCGCCAGGAGGTCGGTGCGGTCGTCCAGAGCCTCGGGCGGGACGGCGTGGTAGGCGATGGTGATGGTCTTGCCCTGGCGCGTGTAGAGGAAGGGCGGCATGGCGCGCTTTTCGTATTCGCCGCGGTTTTCGGCGTCGGCCTTGACGTAGAGGGTGTCGTCGGCGATGAGGGCGAACATGAGGCCCTCCCGGTAGAGGCCGTAGCCGCCGAACATGCGCCGGGCGCTGACGGCCCCCAGGGGCTCCAGCAATTCGACGACGTAGGCGGCGAATTCCCGGCTGGCCATGGCTATTCTTCCGAAAGCAGGTCGCGCACCAGGTTGCTGTTGGGTTCGGCCAGGCCCAGGTGGCGGTAAATGGCCGGGGTGGCGATGCGCCCGCGCAGGGTGCGCTGCAGGTAGCCCTGCTGGATGAGGTAGGGCTCCAGCACGTCCTCGATGGTGTCGCGGGCTTCGCCGATGGCGGCGGCGAGGTTGTCCACGCCCACCGGGCCGCCGCCGAACTTGTCGATCACCGCGCTCAAGAGCTTCCTGTCCATGATGTCCAGCCCGGCCGGGTCCACGTCGAGCATGGCCAGCGCCGCGTCGGCGACGGGGCGGGTGATGGCGCCGTCGGCCTTCACTTCGGCGTAGTCGCGCACCCGGCGCAGGAGGCGGTTGGCGATGCGGGGGGTGCCGCGGGAACGCTTGGCGATTTCCAGGGCGCCGTCCGGGTCGATGGGGGCGTTCAAAAGGCTTGCCGAGCGGCTGACGATGCTCTGCAATTCCGCCGCCGTGTAGAACTCCAGGCGGGCGACGATGCCGAAGCGGTCGCGCAGGGGGTTGGTCAGCATGCCGGCCCGGGTGGTGGCACCGACCAGGGTGAAGGGCGGCAGGTCGAGCTTGACCGAGCGGGCGGCGGGGCCTTCGCCGATCATGATGTCGATCTGGAAGTCTTCCAGCGCCGGGTAGAGGATTTCCTCCACCACCGGGGAGAGACGGTGGATTTCGTCGATGAAGAGGACGTCGTGGGGTTCCAGGTTGGTGAGGATGGCGGCGAGATCGCCGGCCCGCTCCAGCACCGGCCCCGAGGTCTGGCGCAGGTTCACGCCCATTTCGTGGGCGACGATGTGGGCCAGGGTCGTCTTGCCCAGGCCGGGGGGGCCGAAAAGCAGGACGTGGTCGAGGGAGTCGCCCCGTTTCCGGGCCGCCTGGATGAAGATTTCCAGTTGCTCGCGAATCTTGGTCTGGCCGGTGTAGTCGGCCAGGCGCTTGGGCCGGAGCGCCCGCTCCAGGGCTTCTTCCTGGGCGGATTTGGATTGGGGCGCGATGAGGCGGTCGGCGCCCCGCAGGGCGTCCCCTTGGGGGGCGGCAAGTTTGTCGGTTTCAATCATGCCGGCGTTTCTTCCCGCGTCCACGCGGCGATCAGGGCGTGGCCCAGGGCCAGCAGCACCGGCCCGAGGAAGATGCCGATGAAGCCGAAGACCATCACCCCGCCCAGGACGCCCAGGGCAATGAGGGCGATGGAAATGCCGGCGCCGCGGGAGATGAGAATGGGCTTGACGAAATTGTCGATGCTGCTGATGACCAGGACACCCCAGGCCACCATGAAGATGGCCCAGCCGGTCTGGCCGGAATCGTAGAGCCACCACGCGGCACCGCCCCACAGCAGCACGGGGCCGGCGGGGATGAGGGAAAGGAAGAAGGTGGCGAAGCCCAGGAGGACCGCCGCCGGCACCCCGGCGATGAGGAAGCCGATGAGCGCCACCACCCCCTGGGCCGCCGCCGTGCCCACCAGCCCGAGCATGACGCCGATGACGGTGCCCCGGGCCAGTTCGAGCATCCTGCCCCCCAGTTCGCCCCCCAGCTTGCGGGCGGCGGTGGACAAGGCCTGGCCGATGGCCTCGCCGTCGCGGTAGAGGAAGAAGACGATGAACAGCACCAGGGAGAGTTGCAGCAGCCCGTTGGCGACCACCCCGCCCAGGGAGAGCGCCAGGCTGCGGGCCGGCTCCAGGAGCGGGCGCAGCAGCTTGTTGAGTTCCTCGCGGCTGCTTGCCGCCTTGCGCCAGCGCTCGTCCAGGTCTCCGCCAACCACGGGAATCTTCTTCACGAAGGCGGGCGGCTCGGCAGGCAGGCCCTGCTCGATGTAAGGACGGCTCTGGGCGACCAGGGTCTCCACGCCATCGACAAGACCGCCGGAGAGAAAGATCATGGGCACCAGAAGGACGACGATCAGGCCCAGGGTCATCACCGTCGCCGCCCGGCCGCTGCGGCCCTTGAGGCGGGGGAGCACCTGCCGCGCATAGAAGGGCCAGGTGCAGATCCATAGCACCAGGGCAAAGAGCACCGCGCCGATGAAGGGCCACAGCACCGCGATACAGCCGGCGATGAGGAAGCCGATGAGGGCCAGGCGGGCCAGCCGGGTAGGGGAGGGATCGGGCACGGAGGTCATAGTTTGGAAAATCCCTTGAGGGCCTGCCGGATGCCGTCGGAGGTGCTGACGCCGGCGGGCAGGGATTTGAGGGCGTTGGCAGCTTCCCGCTCGTTGTAGCCCAGGGCGATGAGGGCGTTGAGGATGTCCTGGCTGCTGTCGTCGGCGGCGGGCAGCGCGGCGGACGTGGTTTCGGCCAGCTTGCCCTTCAATTCCAGCAGCAGGCGCTCGGCGGTCTTCTTGCCGATGCCGGGAATCTTGGTCAGGCGCCCGATTTCCTGGCGCGCCACCGCCGCCGCCAGATCGGCCACCGATAGACCGGAGAGCACGGAAAGCGCCGTGCGGGCGCCGATACCGGAAATCTTGAGCAACTGGCGGAAGGCGAAGCGCTCGGCTTCGCTGAGGAAGCCGTAGAGAAAATGCCCGTCCTCGCGTACTACGAAGTGGGTGAGGAGCGTGAGCTTCTCGCCGGCGGCGGGGAGGTTGTAGAAGGTGCTCATGGGCACGTCCAGTTCGTAGCCGACGCCATGCACGTCGAGCACGATCTGGGGTGGGTTCTTTTCGGCCAGGAGGCCGGTGAGTCGGGTAATCATCCCATTATCCTATCAGGCGGCCGCCCCGCACGCGATAGCCGGCGGTGGCCAAAGCGCCCAGACCCTGCCCACCGTGGGCGTGGCAGATGGCGCAGGCCAGGGCGTCGGCCGCATCCGCCGTCGGGGCGCCGGACAGGGAAAGCAGCCTCACCACCATGTGCTGCACCTGCTCCTTGGCCGCCTTGCCGTGGCCGACCACCGCCTGCTTGACCTGGAGCGCCGTGTATTCCGCTACCGGCAGGTCGGCATGGACCAGGGCCGACAGCGCGGCGCCGCGGGCCTGGCCGAGGAGGAGGGTGGATTGGGGATTGACGTTCACGAAGACATTCTCCACCGCCGCCTGGGTCGGTGCGTAGGACCTCACGACCTCGCCAATGCCGGAAAAAATGGTCTTGATGCGCGCCGGGAGGGCATCGCGCTCCTGCGACCTGATGCAGCCGCTGGCCACATAGACGAGTTGATTGCCGTGCTTTTCGATGACGCCAAACCCGGTCACCCGCAGGCCGGGGTCAATGCCGAGGATGCGGGTCAGGCTCATGCAGATCCGAGCCGGCTCATCCCGGAAAGACGAGCAGCCAAGGCGTCGAAGGTCCAGGTCGTCTTGGCCCCCAGACGCCTCTGGTGCGCTGCGATCAGGCAGTCGGCAAAGTCGGCAGTGCTTCCTTTCCAGGCGTACAGGGCTTCTTCCAGGCTTTCTTCAGCCTCGAAGGACAGTTCGCGGGACTCCAGGAGGTCGGCTAAGGCGCCGGCGACATCCGCCTTGTTGCGCCGGTAGCGGCTGCGCAGAACCCATTCCGTCTCAAGAACCACCGGCAGAGAGATCAGGATCGCCTCGCCGGAAGCGACGGCGCCAAGGATCAGATCGCGGGCGAGGGCAAACTGCACCGCATCGTCCCGGACCAGGTAGCGGACCAGGACGTTGGTATCGATGCCAATCATCGCCAGGGGGTCATCTGCTCGACGGGCACGGCAGGCTCGCCTTCCCGATGGAGCGCGCCCGCTGCGTCGGCGAGACGGCGGTTCTTGACCCGCATGATGACCGTGCCGTCCGGCAGGAGGGTAAAGGTCATCCTGTCGCCCGGCCTGATGCCGAGCTCATCGCGGATTCCCTTGGGGATGGTGGTCTGACCCTTGCTGGTCAAAGTCGTGTCGGACACGGCGGCCTCGCTTTCCTTACAAATCTGATGATAGTAAGAATTGATCCCGGGGGCAAGCCCGCCAACCCCGGCCCCCCAACGCCGAGCCCTATCGCCCCCGCGCCACCACATACACCCCGCTCACCGCCAGCACCATGCCGACCAGGGCGACGGGGGCCAGGGTTTCACCGAAGATTCCCCAGGCGATGAGGGCCGTGGTGGGCGGGGTGAGGTAGAAGAGGCTGGCCACGTTCACCGCGCTGCCGCCACGGATGAGCAGGTTGAGGAGACTGATGGCGCCGAGGGACAGCACCCCCACCAGCCAGGCCAGGGCAAAGCCGAACTGGGGCGTCCAGTCGATGCGGAAATCCTCGAACAGGGCGACGGCGATGGCGGTCACGACAGCGGTGGGGACGAACTGGATGACCGACCCGGCCCGCAGGTCGAAGCTGGCGCAATAGCGTTTCTGGTACAGGGTGCCCGCAGTGATGCCCAGGAGCGCCACCAGCGCGGGGACGAGCATGGGGCCGAGGGCCGGGCCGCCGGTGATTTTTCCGGAAACCACCAGAACGACGCCGACGAAGCCCAGGGCCAGGCCCGCCCACTGCCGGCCGCTGACCCGCTCCCCCAGCAGCCAGCCGGCGCCGAGGGCGGTGAGCAGCGGCTGCATGCCGACCACAAGGGCGGTGATGCCCGCCGGCAGGCCATGGCCGATGGCGACGAAGACGCCGCCCAGATAGGTGGCATGGACCAGCAGGCCGGAGACCCCGATATGCACCCACTGGCGCGGCTCCCTGGGCCAGGGGGCACGGGTGGCGAGCGCGAGGACGCTCATCAGAACGATGACGATGCCGTAGCGGACGAGCAGGAAGGAGAGCGGTTCGGCATAGGGCAGGCCGAACTTGGCACCGATGAAGCCGGTGCTCCAGAGGAAGACGAAGAGGAGGGGGTAGATTTTCTGCATAAAAAAGGCGGCGCCGGGGCGCCGCCTCGTTCCGGGGGCGGTCCGGCCTATTCGTCCATGACCGCGGTGGTGTAGATCTCCTGCACGTCGTCCAGGCTTTCCAGGGCGTCGAGGAGTTTCTGCATTTTCACCGCGTCGTCGCCGCTCAGCTCGCTCTCGCCTTCGGGTTTCATGGTCACCTCGGCGAATTCGGGCTTGAAGCCGGCGGCTTCCAGGGCGTCCTTGACGGCGATGAAGTCGGCGGGGCCGGTGATCACTTCGATGGAGCCATCGTCGTGGGTCGCCACGTCCTCGGCGCCGGCGTCGATGGCGGCGTCCATGAGGGCGGCCTCGTCGGTGCCGGGGGCGAAGAGCATCTGGCCGCAGTGTTTGAACTGGAAGGCCACGCAGCCGTCGGTGCCCATATTGCCGCCGTGCTTGTTGAAGGCGTGGCGCACTTCGGCCACGGTGCGGGTCTTGTTGTCGGTGAGGCAATCGACCATGATCGCCGCGCCGCCGATGCCGTAGCCCTCGTAGCGGATTTCGACGTAATCGACGCCTTCCAGCTCGCCGGTGCCCTTCTTGATGGCGGTGTCGATCTTGTCCTTGGGCATGTTGATGCCCTTGGCCTTATCCACCGCCACGCGCAGGCGCGGGTTGAAGGCGGCGTCGCCGCCGCCCATCTTGGCCGCGACCGTGATTTCCTTGGCGATCTTGGAGAAGGCCGCCCCGCGCTTCTCGTCCTGGCGGCCCTTACGGTGCTGGATATTGGCCCATTTGGAGTGTCCGGCCATGGCAAATTCCCAAAAAAAGCGGCCATTTTAACCGCCCGCCGCGGCGAAGGCTAAGAACCCAGCAGGAAGTTTCCCAGGCGGAGCAGCCGGCTGCGCGCCTGCTCCGCCGTGAGCCCTTGCACCAGACCGCGGGGCAGCAGGGCCAATTCGAGAGAGCGCTCGTCGGTGAACTGGGCGCTGCGGTGCAGATACTCCACCACGGCCTGCTGTTCCTCGGCCGTCAGCGGGAGCGGAGGGGCCTCGACCCCCGGGTCCTGGGGCGCAGGCGGGGGGGCCACCTCGCGCCGGTCCGCGTGGATCACCACCGTCCCCGCCGCCAGGTCGCCCAGCCGCTTGCCGTCGGCGTTGAGCAGGCTGGCCACGTACCCGGCGCCATAGAAAACGGGCAGGAAGTCGACGAAGCGCACGGTATTGCGGATAAAGGCGCCCTGCCAGCCCACCGGCCGTCCGTCGTCATGGACCACGATCAGGTCGCAGGCCTTCTTGCCCGGTGTCTGCCCCCCCATATAGACCTCGAAGAGAATGGGATAGAACCATTCGAGGAGGAAGGTGCCGACCAGGAAAATGCCCAACCCCAGGTTCCCGGTGGCACCGGCCAGGGTGGCCAGAGCGAACCAGCCGACCAGGCGCAGGAGAAAGTCGAAGAGCCACGCCCGGGCCCGGGTGACCGGGCCGGCGATGCGCAGTTCCAGCTCGCAGCCCTCGGGCGTCGCGACGTGGCGCAGGGTATCGAACATCGTCTTGGAGGAAAGCGGCATCAACCCCGCGTAAACAGGCTCTTGTAGCCGGCGTAGATGGAGGCCTGGGTGACCGGGATGAGGACCAGCCATCCCAGCCCGACCGGCAGGGTGGCCAGGATGGCCAGCACCAGGAACACCAGGCCATAGACCAGGAAGGGCAGGAAGTTCTTCAGGCACGCGAAGAAGCTGGACTTCATGGCATCCAGGGGACTCTGCTGGTGGAAGATGATCAGGGCGGGGGCAAACCAGACGGCCATGGCCAGGGGCATGATGAGCACGGCGCTCAGCAGGCCGACCAGGACCCCGACGAGTCCGGCCACTTCACTTCCCCCGCCTGCAAAAGCCGACCCGAAGCCCAGTAACCCGCCGATCACGACCGCGAGCAAAACGATGGCCACGATGCCGACCAGATAGATCACCCCCACCATGACAAGGCTGCCGGCCTGGTTGGAGAAGCCTGCGAACAGGTGGCCGAAGCGCAAGCCATCGCCCTCCTCCAGGGATTTGCAGCCCAGCATGAGGCCCCCCGCGAAAACAGGAATCAGCAGATTGGCCACGATGCCCACCAGGGGAATGACGCCCAGGACCATGAGGATGAGGGCGAAGCTCACCGAGATCAGGATCCACGGGCCGGGGGCCTGCAGAAAAAGCTGCCAGCCCTCGCGCAGCCAGTCGACGGCCTCGGCGGAGGTGAGCTTGCGCCCCTCGGGGACGAAGTCCCCCGCCGCGGGAAAGGGATCGGCAACGCGGGAGGCGGGTGCCTGGAAAGGGTTGTTGTCCTGGGTATGCATGGAAAGACTCCTCGGGAAAGGTTCAAAGGGACCCGGAGCGCTTGCGCTCCCAGTAGTGATTGACCAGGGCGACGGGCAACTCGCGGGGGCTCACGTCGAGCAGGGAAATGCCGCCGTGGCGCAGGCGGGCCGCCTGGCAGCGGCGCGCGGCGGAATACTGCAGGGCGGCCGCCCGGGTGAGCGCGGTGTCGAAGTCCGTCACCGGCGCGGCCAGCATGTCCTCGAGGACGGGCTCCCGCAGGCTGGCGACGGTGACGGCATGGCGCCGGGCCAGGAGCGCCACCGCCGGTTCGAGCGTGTCGGCATCTTCATCGCGCAGATTGGTCAGCAGGATGACCAGGGCGCGCTTGCCCAGTCGTTGCAGCAGGTGCTCCGCCGCCCGCAGGTAGTCCGGCGTCTGGCTCGTGGGGTGCAGATCATAGACCGCCTCCAGGAGGCGATTGACCGTGCTCGCGGACTTGTGCGGCGCGATGAAGCGGGGCTGGGCGTGGCCAAAGCTGAGCAGGCCCGCGGCGTCGCCCTGGTTGAGCGCCACGTAGGCCAGGAGCAGCACGGCGTTCAGGCTATGGTCGAAGTGGGAAAGATCGCCGTCCCGGGCGCCCATGCGGCTGCCACAGTCGAGCAGGAAGACCACCTGCTGGTCCCTTTCGTCCTGATATTCGCGCGAGATCAGTTTGCCCAGGCGGGCGCTGGCTTTCCAGTCGATCTGGCGCAGCGCATCCTCGCGGCGATAGTCGCGCAACTGATGGAACTCCATGCCCTGGCCCCGGCGGCGACGGTTGAGGATGCCCCACTGGGAAAGCCTGTGGTCGGTGGCCAGGAGGGTGTACTGGGTGATGCGGGCGAAATCGGGGAAGACCCGGGCGGCATCGCACACGGGCAGAAACTCGGGAATCAGCCAGAGCCCCAGGGGCGAACGCAGGCGCACATCGACGCCGGAGAAGGTTTCCGGACCGCGTTGCGTCAGGTGCAGGCGGTAGGAAGCCTCCAGGCGCTCCCCCGCGGCAAGGTCGAAGAAGAGCGGCAGCCCGGTGCTGCGAAACGCCGCCGGATGGCGATCCCGCACCCACCCGGCCGCCGGGGCCGATGCGCCGACCCGGAGCCCGACGGTCTGCCAGGTGCCCACCGGCAAGGTCCGGGCAAGCTGCCGGGAGAGCGTCAGCCGCCCCCGGCGGCGACTCCCGGCCAGGGCGTCGGCCAGCGCCACGGCCAGCAGGCCCCCGCCGCCGAACTGCCAGGCGGCCAGCCCCCCCGGCCAGCGCAGCAGCGCGAGGGCGCCCAGGAACCAGAGTGCCGCCAGCGCCAGCAGGCGGCTATCGGGAATGGGCAGGAGGGGCGAACTGGGGGACACGGGCGGCTCGGATCCTGTGCGTCAGGCCCGGGGGGCGGCAACCTGCCCCAGCAGGGCGAGCAGCAACTCGTCGGTGCTCAGGCCTTCGATTTCCGCCTCCGCCGAAGGGGTGATGCGGTGCCGCAGGGCAGGCAGGGCGGCGGCCTTGACGTCGTCCGGCGTGGCATAGCCCCGACCGGCCATGAGGGCGAGGGCCCGGGCCACCCGCACCAGGGCGATGCTGCCCCGGGGTCCGGCACCGCAGGCGATATTGGGGGATTCCCGGGTGGCCCGCACCAGGGCGACGGCATACTGCGTCACGCGGTCATCGACGGCCACGTGGGCCGTCGCCTGTTGCAGCGCCAGCAGGGTCGCAGGCTGGATGACGGTCTGCACCGCTTCCACCGAGAGATCGGCGCCGGTGCTGCGGGAGGTCACATGGCGGGTGAGGGCGGCCTCTTCCTCGGCGCTGGGGTAGCCGATGCGTATCTTGAGCAGGAAGCGGTCGAGTTGGGCTTCGGGCAGGGGGTAGGTGCCTTCCTGCTCGATGGGGTTCTGGGTAGCCAGGACCATGAAGGGCCGCGGCAGGGCCAGGGCCGTTCCCTCCAGCGTCACCTGGCGCTCCTGCATGGCTTCCAGCAGCGCCGCCTGGGTCTTGGCGGGGGCGCGGTTGATTTCGTCGGCCAGCAGGAGGTGGGTGAATATCGGCCCCTGGCGGGTGGTGAAGCGTCCACTCGACGCCTCGAAGTAGGTATGGCCGAGGATGTCCGAAGGCATCAGGTCGGGGGTGAACTGGATGCGCTTCATCTGCCCGCCGAAGGTCTTGCCCAGGGCCTTGATGAGCAGGGTCTTGCCCAGGCCGGGAACGCCCTCGACCAGCACGTGGGCGTCGCAGAGCAGGGCGGCGAGCACTTCGCGCACCACTGCCCCCTGGCCGATGAGGGCCTTGGCCAGCTCGGCGGAGAGTTTTTCCAGGATCTGGCTGGCCTGCTTGAGTTTGTCTTCAGTGAGGGGGGTCGAGGAGGTCATGGCGCGGTCTCATAGGCTGCGTTCCAGGCGTTGCAGGGTGTAGAGGGCCTGGGTGAAGGAATGGGGCGTCGCCGCGGCCTGGTGCAGGGCGGCGGCAATGGCGGCGTGGGAACGGCCGCTCAGGGCGGCAAGGGCGGCGACCTGCTCCCCGGGCGGCAGGACGGCAAGCTGCGGATGGCGCCGGGTCAGGCGTTGCTGGAAGGCTTCCCGGGCCACCGACAGCCAGGTCTCCAGCCCGCCGCAGCGCCACACGTAGCGGCCGACGGCGGCCAGGTGCTCACCCAGCTCCCGGCGCTCCGGCGGAAGCCCCGGCACGACCGGGCCGAAACGCGGCAGCCGCTGCCAGAGCCAGACGAGCAGCAAAACCAGGCCGCCCACCAGGGCCGGCGCAGCGACCTCGGCGAGCCAGGCCCAGAGGGACGGGCCTGCCAGACGGGTGAGCAGAAACACGGGCTGGCGCGGATCGGGCTGGTAGGTTTCGAGCAGGGCGAGGAGTACGTCCGCATGGTCCTCCCGCCCGATGGTCACGTCGTTGAAGAGCCCGTTCAGATCACTGACGACCGTGATCTGCCCCCGCCCATGGCTGTAGTGCAGCACCTGGGCGGGAAAGCCCTCGGCCCCCGCAGCCCAGGCGGGGACGACCTTCCCGGGGGCGAGATTGCTGTATTGGTAGCGGATCTTGAGCGGGCGCCCGCTGCCCGGCACGCTCACGCTCACCCGGGGCGGCGGCTTTTTCGGCACCGCGGCGGGCGCGCCGGGCTCGGGGGGCGGTGGGCTGTCCTTGCAGGTGCAGTCGATGTCGAAGGCGCCGAGGAGGGGATCGGAGCGGTCGCCGGCTTCCGGTGTGGTGATGACGTAGCCGCCACGTTCCACCCAGGCCAGCAGGTTCCTGACCCGCTGGGGCGTCATGAGGCCCCGCCGCCCGCTGTCGAGGATGAGAACGCCGGGCGGCAAGCGGTCGAGAAGGCCGGGGTCGGCGATGCGCTCGCTGGTGCGCCCCAGCGCTCCCAGGAACTTTTCCAGGGCCAGGAAGCGATTGCGGCGGGCTTCCTGGCCCGGCTGCTCCCAGGAATCCACCACCACCTGATCGAAGTTGGCCAGGAACCAGGCGCTGCCCAGAACCAGCATGGCCGCCAGGGCAAGCGCGATCCAGACCATGCGACGCTTCATGACTGGCCCCCGGCGGCCACGGCGAAGTGCCGCGGCCATGCCGCGCAGAGCGCTTCCACGCGAGCCCCACCGGGCGCTGCGCCGGCATAGGCCGCCTCCTGCCAGGCATCGAGCAGGGCGGCGAAGAAGCCCGAGGCCTCGGCGCTCACCTGCCCGGCCACCCGGCGACGGCAGTCGGCCTCGGTGTCGCCGGGACGGAAATCGATCCCGTCGCGCCGGATCAGGGCGATCAGGGCGCCGCGATAGAGCAGGCTCAGGGCTTCCGCCACGCGCCCGGCCGCCAGGCTGGCCCGGGCCGCGGCGGGTACATCGTCGGGCAGCGACTGGGGGCGCAGGTCGAGTCCGTAGAGGAATTCGGGCGCTTCGGGGCGCGGAGCGCGACGGGAGCGCAGGGTTTCCCGGTAACGCAGGAGAAAGTAGGCCAATACCGCCGCCCCCGCGATCCAGGCGATCCAGACCAGTCCCTTGAGCACCTGGCTGACGAACTCCACCACCCGGAGCACGAAGTCCAGCCAGGCGGGGGGGCGGGATTCCTCACCCACCGGGGATTCCCGCCAGCGCCACTGGGTGCTTTCCGACTTGTGGCCGAATTCAGGATCGGCGAGCACCGCATCGATGGTCCGCCGCGCCCGGGTGGGCGGCTCGCTGCGCGGAGCGCTCCGGGCCTCTTCGCGGGACGGCTCCTGGGCCCAGACCGGAGCCGGGGTGATGGCGGCCGTGCAGGCCAGCGTAAGCAGCAGGGCCGCGAAAAAGCCCACCGGGGACCCCACGGCGGGAGCGGGGGGCGGACGCCGCGCCAGACGGCGGAAGGCGAGTTCGATATCCCAGCCCTCCAGTTCGCTGCGCCGGTTCAGGTAGAGGGCGAAGCCGCTGGCGACGTAGAGGGGCTCGATCAGGGCGCTCACCGCGAGGGCCAGGAGGCTGGTGACGATTTCCTGCTCCGGTGGCACATCGCCCAGGAACCAAAGGCTGAGGGAGAGAACGTCCTCGCTCCCCTGGGGCAGCAGCGCCCCCACGACGATGACCAGGGAACAATAGAGGGCGATTTCCAGGTTGACGCAGACGAACATGAGCCAGACCGCTCCCGCGCCGGACTTGCGGGCCAGCACCCGGCGCCGCTCCCGGGCGGCGCGGCCGCGCTGCCCTTCGAGCTGCCTCACCGGCAGCACGAAGGAACGCAGGAGGCTGAAGCGATGCACGGTCAGTCCCAGCAAGAGGCCGCTGCGGCGGAGCAGGTCCGGCAGGGCCGCCCGCAGGTCGCGCCAGGACGTGGTCTGGCCGAAGAGCGAGCGGCTGTAGGAAAACAGCAGTACGCGGTCGAAAGCCGGCTTCAGCCACCACAGAAGCGCCAGGGCGATGACTTGCTGGGTCCAGAAAAGGGTCAGAAGGAGGGCGGCGGTGGTGCCGTAGGCAAGCCCCCAGACCCGGTAGGCCGGCCCCGCCCAGGCCCGCAGCAGGGCGTGACCGAGGTCCAGGGCCTCCCACACGCTGCGGCGGCGCAGGCGCAGGGCAAAGTGCTCAATCTGCACGGTGTCCCCGGCCGACGAGGAGCAGGTAGCCCCAGGTCAGCGCCCAGAAGAAGACGCCGAAACCCACCTTGATGGCAAAGGGCACCTCGCGATTGGGGGACCAGAACGCTTCGATGAAGGCGGCGAGGAAGGTCAGCCCGGCGGCGCCGGCGAGGAGGCCGGCAGCCCCCTTGGCCGCCGACTTGAGCGCAGCAATGCGGCTTTCCTCCCCTGGAAAGACGAGGGCCTGCCCCAGCTTCAACCCCGCGGCGCCGGAAAGGACGGCGCCGGTCAATTCGAAGGCGCTGTGCCCCGCGACGAAGCCCCAGAAGGTCTCGACGAAACCAAGCTGGGTGAGATGACCGGCCACCGCACCGATGCTCAGGCCGTTGTAGAGCAGATAGAAGAGGCTGCCGACGCCGAAGGCGATGCCCCCGGCGAAGCACTGGAAGTCGATGCGCACGTTGTTGGCGATGTACATCCCCAGCATCTGCCACTCGTTGGACGCCGTGCGCGGCCGGCCCAGGTGGGGGGCGTCGGGGGCATACATGGCCTCGAACTGCATGACCTGCTCCGGGCTGAGCAGGAGATAGACGCCCTCCGGGTTGCCCTGGAGCAGTCCGAGAACGATGAGCAGCGGCCCGAAGAAAAAAAGCGCCGCCAGGGCGACCAGACGCCACTCCTGCCGCACCAGCGCCGGGAAGCCCGCGACGACAAATGCCAGGAAGGCATTGCGGCCGCCCGGAGCGGCGCCGTAGACCGCCTGGTGGGCGGAGAGAACCCGCTGGTGCAGGGCTTCGACCAACCGGGCCGAGTAGCCCCGGTCCCTGGCCAGGGCGAGATCGCGGCAGAGTCGGCGGAAGGCGCCGGGAAGCGCGGCCGGCGCCCAGTCCGGCGCCCCGTCCCCGGCCCCCGGACGGCACCGCGATCGGGCAAGCCAGCGGTCCCAGGCCAGCCACTCGTCCTGACGCCGTGCGATGAATTGGTTTTCTTTCAAGTTTTCCCCCGCGCGGATTATGACGTTCTCACAATACGGCGGCAAGTGGCTTGCGATCGGGGCAGGGAAGCACGGCCCGGGCTCATGGGACTGAAGACCGCGTTTCCGGGCTGTGCTACCCTCGTCACCTCCTTGATTCCCTGGCGTTCATCATCATGTCCGACCCCCTCTACCTTGCCAAATCCGAAGATGGCTTCCCCGCGCTGCTGCCCCAGATGGCGAACCGCCACGGCCTCATCACCGGCGCCACCGGCACCGGCAAGACCGTCACCCTGCAATCCATGGCCGAGCGCCTGTCCTACGCCGGCGTGCCGGTCTTCATGGCTGACGTGAAGGGTGACCTGTCAGGCATGGGCGCCACCGGCACCCTCAGCCCCAAGCTGGAGAAGCGCATCAAGGAAGTGGGGCTGGAGGGCTTTGCCCCCTTCGCCAACACCACGGCCCTGTGGGACGTTTTCGGCCAGGGCGGCATTCCCGTGCGGGCCACGGTGTCCGACATGGGGCCGCTGCTGCTGGGGCGCCTCCTCAATCTGAACGAGACCCAGGCCGGCGTGCTGCAACTGGTGTTCAAGATCGCCGACGACCAGGGGCTGCTGCTCCTCGATTTGAAGGATTTGCGCGCCATGGTCCAGCACGTGGGGGACAACGCCAAGGAATTCACCACCGAATACGGCAACGTCGCCGCCGCCTCCATCGGCGCCATCCAGCGCGGCCTGCTGACCCTGGAGGAACAGGGCGGCGACATGTTCTTCGGCGAACCCATGCTGGACATCGCCGACCTCATGCAAGTGGACGACAACGGCCGCGGCGTGGTCAATATCCTCGCTGCCGAGAAGCTCATCCATTCGCCGGCCCTCTATTCCACCTTCCTGCTCTGGCTGCTGTCCGAACTGTTCGAGCAACTGCCGGAAGCCGGCGACCTGGAAAAGCCCAAGCTGGTCTTCTTCTTCGACGAAGCCCACCTGCTTTTTTCCGACGCCCCGACCGCCCTGGTGGACAAGGTGGAGCAGGTGGTGCGCCTGATCCGCTCCAAGGGCGTGGGGGTCTATTTCGTGACCCAGAACCCCCTCGACGTGCCGGAAAAGATCCTCGGCCAGTTGGGCAACCGGGTGCAGCACGCCCTGCGCGCCTTTACCCCCCGGGACCAGAAGGCGGTCCAGGCGGCGGCGGAGACGATGCGCGCCAACCCCAAGTTCGACGCCGCCACCGCCATTACCGAACTGGGGGTCGGCGAGGCCCTGGTCTCCTTCCTGGACGAAAAAGGGCGCCCCAACGTGGTCGAGCGTGCCCTGATCTTCCCGCCGGCCTCACGCCTGGGGCCCCTCACGGCCGAGGAGCGGGGCGCGGCGATCCAGTCCTCACCCCTGCTCGCGGCCTATGGCCAAGCACTGGATCGGGAATCGGCCTACGAAATCCTCAAGGGCCGCCCAGCGGCCACTCCCCGCCCGGCGGGGCCAGGGGCGATTCCCGCCCCGGCCGCTCCGGCCGGAATGGGGACTCGCACCCCCGGCACCACGCCGCGGCCGGCGCCGGTCCCGCAACCGGCGCCCCAGGAAACCCCGGCGGCCGAATCCGGCGGTGGCCTGTTCGGCGGCCTGGGGGACATGCTCTCGGGCCGCGGCGGACGCCGCGAAGGGGTGGTCGAAGCCGCGGCGAAAAGCGTCGCCCGAGGTCTCGCCGGCACCATCGGCCGGGAAATCGGCAAACAAGTGCTGCGGGGGGTGCTGGGGTCCATTCTCGGCGGAAGGCGCTGAGGCGAGGGAGCGGCAGCGTCCACAGAGGCAATCGGGCTACGCATCGGGTGCGGAGACCAGGGGTGGTTGGACCGGGGACTCGCGGAATGGCCCCGCTTCTCCGGAGGCAGGGCGGATTGCTGAACCCTGGTGTTCCGCCTGGAGGGCGTGTGACTTTTTCTTGCTTCGCCAAGAAAAAGTCACCAAAAAGAAGGCGACCCCAGGGTCGACGCCGGGCTGCGCCCGGTCCCTTGCGCTACTCGGGCATCCGGGCGGGTCGCTAAACTCGCCCCCTGCGGGGACTCGGACAACGCGACCCGAAGGCCCCCGGAAGCCCTGCGTTGCTCAGCGTCTTCCATGGGGGGAAGGGCGTCCGGACTTTGGGCCGTGGTCGGCTGCTTTGGCTGATCCCGTGCGGACGATGGGCTTGAAGGGGTACGGCCTTTCAGCCCGGCCGCTTCTGGGCCCCTTGAGAGGAGCCGAGCAACGCAGGGGGCTTGGGGATGTCGGCTCGCGTTGTCTGAGCCCCCCATCGGGGGCGAGTTTAGCGAGCCGCCCAAGCCCCCGAGTAGCGCAGGGGACCCCGCAACGCGGGGCTCCGACCCAGGGGTGGCTTTTTCTTTGGCTACTTTCTTTTTGCCACCAAAAAGAAAGTACGCCCGCGCATCAGGCGCGGAAACCATGGGTTCAGAAAAGAGGACAGTCCGGGGAGTTGCGATGAAACCCACGGGTTCAGAAAAGAGGCCGGGCCAGGGAGCTACCGCTGGCACGATTTTCCGGAGGGATTTCGTAGCGATACACCCCATAGGCGAGCCATTCGGAATGGCGTGGCGGCCCAGGGCACAGGGCGTTCAGGGCATCCAAAAAGCGGCCGACCGACCTTCCAGGTCTATTCGCAATCCCTCAGAGGATACTGAGGTCACCGGCGGCCAGGGCCGGGTTGCCGTCCAGATGGGCGAAGAGCACGGCGCTCTTGGCAGCGGCGCTGCCGTCGGCGTCGTAGTAGAGATTGCCCAGGGCCGTGTCGTAAAGGAAGCGCACGGCAAGGCTGCCGGCCACGTGGTTCGCCGCCGACTGAAACATCGAGGCATCGTAGCTGGCCGGCAGGCCGGCGATGCCCAGGGCTTCGAACACCAGGGAATCCGTTCCGGCGCTGAAATCGGTGAGGGTCTTCAGGTTGGCAGCCAGCAGCGGGGCATTGAAGTGGAAGCTGTCGGCACCGCTTCCCCCGGTGAGGCGGTCCAGGCCGGTGCCGCCGTAGAGGGTGTCGGCGTCGTTGCCCCCGTCCAGGGTGTCGTTGCCGCCGCCCCCCACCAGGGTATCGTTGCCGGCTCCGCCGGAGAGGACGTTGGCAGCGGCGTTGCCATAGAAGGTATTGGCTTCGTTCCCGCCGGTCAGATTGATCGTCCCGGCGGCCCCGGCCAGGTCGACTGCCTCAACGTCGGAAAACGCGAGATTCCAGGGGGTGGCCGTGGTATTGCCGCGGCTGACGTGAACGAAATCCTGCCCGCCGCCCGGGTCTTCGAGGATGACGTCGTCGAGGCTGTCGATGTCGTAGTAATCGTCGCCCGTGCCGCCGATGAGCACGTCCTGGCCGCCCCCGCCCAGCAGGGTGTCGTTGCCGCCATTGCCCTCCAGGGTGTTGGCGGCGGTGTTGCCTTCCAGGCGTTCGGCCGCCGCGGTGCCCAGTACCCGGTAGCTGCCGGTCGAGTTGATGAGACTGAGGCTTTCCACGTTCTGGAAATCGCTGGCCAGATCGATGAGCGTGGGACCATTGCTGTAGGCGAGATAGACCGAATCCCAACCCTGGTCCGCCGCCTCGATGACCTGGACGCCCACCCCGACGCCGAAGTAGACGTCGTCGCCGATGCCTCCCTCCAGGATGTCGCCGCTTCCCACCCCGGGGGCGGCATCGCTGCCGCCGTCGGCGTAAAGGCGGTCGTTGCCGTCGTTACCGACCAGATAGTCGTCGCCCAGGCCACCGTAGAGGGTGTTGGCGCCGTCGTTACCGACCACGGTCAGGCCGGCGGCGCTGGTCATGCGCACGGTCTCGACATTGTCCGCCAGGACGTAGCTGGCCCCGGCGGCAAGGATGGCCAGGATCACCTGATCGGCCCCGGCGCCGGAGTCCTCGACGATCTGGTCGCCCACATCGTCCACCACGTAGCTGTCGTCCCCGCCGCCGCCGATGAGGACATCGGCGCCGGCCGCACCGTTCAGGGTATTGGCCGCGTTGTTGCCGGTGAGGGTGTTGGCCAGGGCATTGCCGGTGAGGTGCAGGCGCGCGCTGCCGGTGCCCGAAGCGTCCAGGTTTTCCACCTGGGCCGCCAGGGTGAGGGTGACAAAGCCGCTCAGTGCGGCGTTGCCGCCGCGCAGGATGATGCTGTCGTTCCCTTCGTCGGCCAGTTCGACGACCGTATCCTGCAGCAGGTTGCCGCTGGTGAGGTCCACCCGGTAGAGATCGTCGTCCGCCCCGCCCCGCAGCACATCGGCGCCCCCCGCCCCGTCGAGGACGTCAGCCCCCGCGCCGCCCCCCAGGGTGTTGGCGGCGGCGTTGCCGGTCAGGGTATTGGCCAGTCCGTTGCCGTAGAGGTGGAAGGCCACCCCGTTGACCAGCACGCCGTTCTCCACCTGCTCGGCCAGGGTGTGGCTGCCTGTGGTGGCGATGGCCACGGCCACGACGTCGGTGCCTTCGCCGGCGTTCTCCACGACGATGTCGCCGGCGTGATCGACGAGGTAAGTGTCGTTGCCCAGACCGCCGATCAGCCGGTCTGCCCCGCCCTTGCCGTCGAGCAGGTCTGCCCCGCTGCCGCCGTCCAGGGTGTTGGCGGCGGCGTTGCCGGTGAGGGTGTTGGCGAGGGCGTTGCCGCTGAGGTTGAAGGCGACGGCGTTGAGCAGCAGGGCATTCTCGACGTTGGCGGCCAGGGTGATGCCGGCCCCCGCCGTGGCGATGAGGATGCGCAGGGTGTCGCTGCCCTGGCCGGCGTTTTCGCTGACTTCATCGCCCAGGTTGTCGAGGACGTAGGTATCGTCGCCCAGGCCGCCGATGAGGGCGTCCGCCCCCAGGCCCCCGTCGAGGGTGTTGGCAGCGTCGTTGCCGGTGAGGGTGTTGGCGAGGGCATTGCCGGTGAGGTGGAGCTTGGCGGTGGTGGTACCGGAGGCATCCAGCCCTTCCAGGTGGGCGCCCAGGGTGAGGGTGGCGTAGGTCAGGAGGGCCGTGTTGCCGCCCCGCAGGACGACGCTGTCGTTGCCTTCCAGGGTGTTTTCGCTGAGGGCGTCCTGGAGGAGGTTGGTGGCGGTGAGGTCGACCCGGTAGGTGTCGTTTCCGGCGCCGCCCTTGAGGAGATCGACACCCCCCGCGCCGTCCAGGGTGTTGGCGCCCGTGTTGCCCAGGATCGTGTTGGCGAGGGCGTTGCCCGTGCCGTCCAGGTCGGCGCCGCCGCTCAGGGTGAGGTGCTCGAAGTCGGCCCCCAGGCTGTGGTCGACGCTGGAGACGACGCTGTCGATGCCCCCCGTGTCGATGAGGCTGTCGCCGGCACCGATGGTATAGGTGTCGTTGCCCAGGCCTCCGGCCAGGGTGGAATTGCCGGCCAGGCTGGTGAGGGTATTGGCGAGGCCGTTGCCTTGGCCGCTGAGCCCGGCCAGGGTGAGGACGAGGTTTTCCAGGGTGGCGGCGAGGGAGGTGTCGAAGGGGTGCGCACGGTGTCGTTGCCGCCGCTGTCGCCGATGGTATCGCCGAGGTCGTCGATGACGTAGGTGTCGTTGCCCAGGCCACCGATCAGGGCGTCGGCCCCGCCGCCGCCGTCCAGGGTGTTGGCGGCGGCGTTGCCGGTGAGGGTGTTGGCGAGCGCGTTGCCGCTGAGGTTGAAGGCGACGCTGTTGAGCAGCAGGGCGTTGTCGACATTGGCCGCCAGGGTGATGCCGGCCCCCGCCGTGGCGATGAGGATGCGCAGGGTGTCGCTGCCCTGGCCGGCGTTTTCGCTGACATCATCGCCCAGGTTGTCGAGGACGTAGGTATCGTCGCCCAGGCCGCCGATGAGGGCGTCGGCCCCCAGGCCCCCGTCCAGGGTGTTGGCGGCGTCGTTGCCGGTGAGGGTGTTGGCGAGGGCATTGCCGGTGAGGTGGAGCTTGGTGGTGGTGGTGCCGGAGGCATCCAGCCCTTCCAGGTGGGCGCCCAGGGTGAGGGTGGCGTAGGTCAGGAGGGCCGTGTTGCCGCCGCGCAGGACGACGCTGTCGTTGCCCTGGTTGAGGTTCTCGGTGATGCTGTCCTGGATCAGGTTGCTGCTGGTGAGATCCACTTGGTAGGTGTCGTCGCCATCTCCGCCCTTGAGGGCATCGACCTTGCCGTCACTGAGGCCGCCATCCAGGGTGTTGTCGCCGCTGTTGCCGGTGAGGGTGTTGGCCAGATTGTTGCCGGTGCCATCGATGTTGCTGTTGCCGGTCAGCGTCAGGTGTTCGAGGTTGGCCCCCAGGCTGGTGCTGACACTGCTCTGGACGGTGTCGATTTCGCTGGCCAGGGTGGAGCTTTCGATGGCGAGGTCGCCCGCCCCCAGGAGGTAGGTGTCGTTGCCCAGCCCCCCGGTCAAGGTATTGGCGCCGTCGTTGCCGGTGAGGGTGTTGGCCAGGGCGTTGCCGCTGCCGTCGAGATTAGCGCTGCCGGTGAGGACGAGGTTTTCGAGGGTGCTGCCCAGGCTGTAGGTGAGGCTGCTGCGGACGGTGTCGCTGCCGCCGCTGTCGGTGATGCTGTCGCCGATGTCGTCGATGAGGTAGGTGTCGTTGCCCAGCCCCCCGATCAGGCTGTCGGCACCGGCACCGCCGTCCAGGGTGTTGGCGGCGGCGTTGCCGGTGAGGGTGTTGGCGAGGGTGTTGCCCACCAGGTTGTAGGCCACGGTGTTGATGAGGGTGCCGTTCTCGACGTTGTCGGTGAGCGTATGGGTGCCATTGGCGGTGGCGATGGCGACCTTGACGAGGTCGCTGCCTTCGGCAGCGTTCTCGGTGACTTCATCGCCCAGGTTGTCGAGGACGTAGGTATCGTCGCCCAGGCCGCCGATGAGCTGGTCGGCACCGGCCTTGCCGTCGAGGGTGTTGGCGGCGTCGTTGCCGGTGAGGGTGTTGGCGAGGGCATTGCCGGTGAGGTGGAGCTTGGCGGTGGTGGTACCGGAGGCATCCAGCCCTTCCAGGTGGGCGCCCAGGGTGAGGGTGGCGTAGGGGGCGAGTCCGGTGTTGCCGCCCCGCAGGACGACGCTGTCATTGCCTTCCAGGGTGTTTTCGCTGAGGGCGTCCTGGAGGAGGTTGGTGGCGGTGAGGTCGACCCGGTAGGTGTCGTTTCCGGCGCCGCCCTTGAGGAGATCGACACCCCCCGCGCCGTCCAGGGTGTTGGCGCCCGTGTTGCCGAGGATCGTGTTGGCGAGGGCGTTGCCCGTGCCATCCAGGTCGGCACTGCCGCTCAGGGTGAGGTGTTCGAAGTCGGCCCCCAGGCTGTGGTCGACGCTGGAGACGACGCTGTCGATGCCGCCCGTGTCGATGAGGTTGTCGCCGGCACCGATGGTATAGGTGTCGTTGCCCAGGCCTCCGTTGAGCACGTCGGCACCGGCGCCGCCGTCCAGGGTATTGGCCAGGGCATTGCCGATGAGGGTATTGGCGAGATCGTTGCCGACCAGTTTGTAGGCCACCGCATTGATCAGGGTGGCGTGTTCCACGTGGGCGGCCAGGGTGTAGCTGCCCCCGGCATTGCTCAGGGCGACGCGGACGAGGTCGCTGCCTGCGTCGGCTTCTTCCACCACGAGGTCGCCCCCGTGGTCGATGACGTAGGTGTCGTCGTCCTCGCCGCCGATCAGCACATCGGCGCCGCCCTTACCGTCCAGGGTGTCGTCGCCGGCGAGTCCGATCAGGGTGTTGGCCGCGGCGTTGCCGGTGAGGGTGTTGTCCAGCGCGTTACCCTGCAGGGTGAAGCCGACCGTGTTCAACAGGGTCGCGTTTTCCGTGTGGGCGGCGAGTGTGAAGCTCCCGCCCGCGATGGCCAGGGCGACCCGCACGAGGTCATTGCCTTCGTCGGCGTTTTCGACCACCCCATCACCCGCGTGGTCGACGATGTAGGTATCGTCCCCGGCACCACCGGCCATGGTATCGGCGCCCGCGCGTCCGTCCAGGGTATTGGTGACTTCGTTGCCGTTGATGACGTCGTTGCCGCTGCCCCCCACGGCGTTTTCGATTACTGTGCCGTAGGCGATCCAGAGATTGTGGACCTCCCCGAGGTCAGTCCCCAGACTGTCGTAGATGAAGACCCGCTGGCCCAGCTGCGAACCGAAATCGGTACCCTGGCGCAGGTCGATAAGGCCTCCGACGCTGGCGGAATAGGTGAGGGTGTCGATTCCCCCCGCATCCCAGAGCGTTTGGTGATACGTCTTGCTGCCCAGGAAAACGTAGGCCGTATTGCCGACGTTGGTGCTGCCATTGGCCCCATACAGGGACTGAATGGCGGCGATGTCGAGGACCATGGGCGTGGTCGGCTCGTAGCTGAACCCCGTTTCCTGATTGGCCGGAGCCGCCGCGTAACTCATGATGGTGTAGGAGCGGCTGTCGAGGGCAGGGTCGAGCACCGTGGCGTTGATGACAGAACCGCCCATTTCCATGACTTCGAAGGGGTGTTTGAGACCCAGGGCGTGGCCGATCTCGTGCACCGCGGTCATGTACTCATAGCTGCCCTGGGTCCAGATAAAGTCAAAGGACGTCCCTCCGCTGTTGAACCACACGTCACCGCCAAAGGCAGTGGAAGAGGGAAGATAGGCCCAGGCCTGGGCATCCGCCTGCGTATCCGAGTAGGCGAAGCGCAGATCCCCGACCAGGGAAGAGGATTCGCTGACCAGGTTGAAACGCAGTCCGCTGACGGCAGACCAGGCGCCGAGGGCCGTCTTGACCGCGGCGATATCGCTCGAGGAGAGCACAAAGTACCCGCTGGAGCGGGGCTCCTGGTCGGACGAAAGCGGGTAGCCGGTCACCGGGTCGCTGGACCAGGAGGAAAAGAAGCCGGGAAAACTGTAGGTGAGGGAGTGACTCTCCCACTGAAAACCGCCGATCAGGCTGTCGACGGGCCCCTGGCCGGTGAGGGTGGAATCGGTTGCCTCCGTCCAGGAGGTGGGGGTAGGCATGGCGGGGAACTCTTGCGGGTCACCCCCAGCAAGCGGCGGGAGTGGCGGGGGTGATTCGGGCCGGGCGGCAGTACCGCCATTCTAATCGTGGTGTCATGACCCGGCACCCGCAGAGAGGCATCTGGCCGGAAATAATTCACACTCGGGGGCCGCAGCCCCCGGAAAATCAGTTGCGCCGTCGCCCCTGGACGGCCGCTGCAAGGAAGGCCATGGCCAGCAGCACCAGCGGAGCCGGTTCCGGCACGCTTGCCCGCCGGGCCACGGCGAGCTGGAGATCGTCGAGGCCGATGGCGTCCTCATCGGGGAGCGAGGCCGAACTGGAAATGGAAAAACCGGTGAAGGGGTCGGCGCTGTCCACCACACCGAAGAACAGCACATTGCCATTGACGACCTGGGTGGCGTCCAGCCCTTGCAGGAGGTCCACGGAAAGGACATCGCTGCCGCGCAGGAGGTTGAGGGTGAGCCCGGGGAGGGAGCCGCCGCTGCCGGCCCAGTCGCTGGGGTCGGTCAGATAGAATCCCAGGGCGCTGACTCCACGGTCGAAGCCGAAGCTGAAGTAGGTGCTGCCCTGGCCCGAGAGGGATTCCAGATACTGGTTGCCGGAAATCGGGAAGGTCGAAAAGGTGCCCACGCCCGCAGAGATCTGGCTGTAGCTGCTGGCGCTGTTGGTGAAAGAGGCGGTGACGCCGCCGATGGCGATCGACGCGGGTACGGCCCCCAGGGCGAGGCCATCGAAGTTCTGCACCGCGAGGCTACCCGCGGCCAGGGCGAACTGGGCGGCGGCGGCACTGGCGTTGGGGCGGGCGCCGCCCGCCGAGAGATTGGCGTTGTCGAGACCGAAGTAGACCGTGGGGGCTGCCAGGGCCGGAACGGCAAGGCCGGCGAGGAAACCGGCGGCGGCGAGATTGCGGAGCAGCGGGAGGGAGGGCATGGGGGTCTCCTGAAAGACGCGGGAGAGTGACAAAGTAAGCACTCCGTCATATGTTGTCAAGCTTGACGAAGGACTATGGCAAGCACGAAGCTGGCGGCGGCCGGCGAGGAATTCCGCCACAGGCCGGCGGGATCGGGGAAACGGCGGGAGGAGCGTTCGGAACATGACCTATCAGGAAATTTTCGCGGTGCAGAGCCGCGGGCGGGGAACCCAGAACCTCACGGCGGAAATCCGCGCCGCGGTGGGGCGGGCGGGCATCGCCACCGGGCTGGTCCATGTCTTCGTGCGGCACACGAGCTGTTCCCTGCTGCTCACCGAGAACGCCGACCCCGACGTGCGGCGTGATCTGGAAACCCTGTTCGCCCGCCTCGTGCCCGACGGCGACCCGGCCTACCGGCACGACCTGGAGGGCGAAGACGACATGGCGGCCCACGCCCGCTCCCTGCTCGCCGGCCACGAGTTGAGCGTGCCCGTGGCCGATGGCGCCCTTCTGCTGGGCACCTGGCAAGGGGTATTTCTTTGGGAGCACCGTGCGACGGGACATCGGCGGGAGATTGTGGTCACGGTCATCGGTTAGAATCCGGCCATGATCGGAATCCTCCTCGTCACCCACGGCAGCTTCGGCGAGACGCTCATCCAGAACGCCTGCCACGTGCTCAACCGGCGCCCTCCGCTGCTCAATCAGTTGGGGGTCGCGGCCCAGGACGATCCGCTGGACCTGCTTCCCCTGGCCCGTCAGATGCTGGAACTGGTGGATGGGGGCGCCGGTGTGCTGCTGCTCACCGACGTCTACGGCGCCTCGCCGGCCAACCTGGTGATGAAGCTGCTCGATCCGGGCCGCATCGAAGGCCTGGCCGGCGTCAACCTGCCCATGCTGCTGCGCGCCCTGACGTATCGGGAAAAAGGTTTCGACGTGCTCCTGAGCCGTTCCACCACCGGCGGGCGGGATGGAGTTCTCAATCTCTTGAAGGACGTTTGATGCTGTCTGTCGAAACCGAAATCATCAATAAACTCGGTCTGCACGCCCGGGCTTCGGCCAAGCTCACCCAACTGGCGGGCAAATACCGCTGCGAAGTGTGGATGAGCAAGGGGCCGCGCCGGGTCAACGCCAAGAGCATCATGGGGGTGATGATGCTGGCCGCCGGCAAGGGATCCCAAGTGATGGTCGAAACTGACGGCCCGGACGAACAGGAAGCCCTGGACAGCATCCTGGCCCTCATCGCCGACTATTTCGGCGAAGGCGAGTAGGCGGGAGCGGGCGCCATGAGCTTCATCCTCCACGGCCTGGGCGTTTCCGGCGGCATCGCCATCGGGCGGGCGCTGCTCATGTCCCACGCCACCCTGGAGGTCGCCCACCTGACGGTTTCTCCCCGCATGGTGGAGAAGGAGGTCACCCGCTTCGAGAAGGCCATCGCGACGGTGCGGGACGAACTGGCCACCATGAAGGAAGCCACCGAGCACGCTCCGGCCGAACTTTCCGCCTTCATCGACCTGCACGCCATGTTCCTGGTGGATCCGGAACTGGTGGAAGTGCCCAAGGCCCTCATCCGCGAGCGGCGCTGCAATGCGGAGTGGGCCCTGGTGCAGCAGATGCAGCACCTGGTCGAGCAGTTCGAGCAGTTCGACGACCCCTACCTCAAGGAGCGCAAGTTCGACGTGGTGCAGGTGGTCGAGCGGGTGGTGAAGGAGCTCATGGGCCACCCGGGCCGCAATCTGTTGCGTACGGCCAAGGGGGTCACGGAAGAGAACCTGGTGGTGGTGGCCCACGATCTTTCCCCCGCTGACGTCATCGCCTTCAAGGAGCACCGCTTCGCCGCCTTCATCACCGATGTGGGCGGCGCCACCTCCCACACTGCCATCCTGGCCCGCAGCATGGCCATTCCCGCCGTGGTGGGCCTGGAGAACGCCCGGGCGGCGATCCGCGACGGCGAAGCGCTCATCATCGACGGCACCCGGGGCGTGGTCATCGTCAACCCGGATCTGCGCGTCCTGGAGGAATACCAGCTTCGCAAGAATCAGATCGAGCTGGAAAAATCCAAGCTCAAGCGGCTCAAGTCAGCGCCCTCCGAAACCCTGGACGGCACCGCCGTCCAGCTCCAGGCCAATATCGAACTGCCCGGGGACGTGCCCGAGGCCCTGGAACTGGGCGCCGAGGGCATCGGTCTTTTCCGCACCGAATTCCTCTTCCTGGGTCGCGGCGACATGCCCGACGAGAACGAGCAGTTCGAGGCCTACAAGAAAGTCATCAAGGGCATGGCCGGCCGGCCCGTCACCATCCGCACCTTCGACCTGGGCGCCGACAAGGCCATCGACAACTATCGTACCCAGACCAATCCCGCCCTCGGCAGGCGGGCCATCCGCCTCTCCCTGGCCGAACCGAAGATGTTCCAGACCCAGTTGCGCGCCATCCTGCGAGCTTCGAAGTTCGGGCCGGTGAAGCTCCTCATCCCCATGCTGGCCCACGCCCACGAAATCGACCAGACCCTGGCCGCCCTGGAACAGGCCAAGTCCAGCCTGCGGGGGGAGAAGGTCACTTTCGACGAGAACATCCAGGTAGGCGGCATGATCGAAATTCCCGCCGCCGCCCTGGCCGTGGGCCTCTTCATGCGGCGCCTGGATTTCCTCTCCATCGGCACCAACGACCTCATCCAGTACACCCTGGCCATCGACCGCACCGACGAGCAGGTGTCCGCCCTTTACGATCCCCTGCACCCGGCGGTGCTCATGCTCATCGCCCACACCATCGCCAGCGCGGAAAAGGTGGACGTCCCCGTCTCGGTCTGCGGCGAACTGGCCGGCGACCCCGCCCTCACCCGCCTGCTCCTGGGCATGGGTCTGCGCATCTTCTCCATGCACCCCTCGCAAATCCTGCAAGTGAAGAGCCGGGTGCTGAAGACCGACCTCAACGAGGTCGCCCCGGCAGTACGCAAGATGCTGCGCCTGGACGAGCCGCAAAAACTGCGGGAAGCGCTGGAAAAGCTGAACGGCTGAACGTCCCCGCACCCGCCGGCCCCGGCCGGCCGGGAAGCGCGGCCCCAGGGGCGAGGACCTCGGGCCAGATGCCCAACCACCGCCCCGTCCCAGGGACGCCCACCCCGAGCGGGCGAGGGCAAATCACAAGAGCGGGACGCCGCTCCCCCCGCTACGCGGCGACCTTCTTGCACTCCTTGACGCAGGTGGCGCAGGCGTCACCGCAGGCCTTGCATTCGGCGTGCTTCTTGTCGTGCTTGCGGCATTCCTTTTCGCAATCGTCGCAGGCTTCGGCGCACAGCTTGGCGTAGCGCGGCAGGTACTTGCTGTCGGTGACGGCCAGTTTGCGCAGGGTCTCCACCATGGCCATCATCTGATTGACGCTCTTGCTGCACGCCGCCATCTCCTTGTCCCCCTCGCCGAGCAGGACGAGGCAATGGGCCAGACAGGCTTCGCCGGCGGCCAGGCAGCCCTGGGCGCTATCCACCAGGGACTGCTGCTTGAGACCGCCGTGGTGATGGTGATCGTGCTGCCCCGCGCGGGCGCTGATGGCGGCAGTGGCTGCCGCGGCGGCGGCAAAGGCGGTGAGGGCTTCTCGACGGTCCATGAGGGTCTCCTTTGATGGGATGGGAATGCGCTTGCACTATAGCTGCGCGGACCGTGAGTGGCCAGATGGGCGGACCCAGCAAAAAAGACCCCGCCACCAGGGCGGGGTCATCAACAGGTCGATCGGGACACACGGGGGGTTGGTCCCTACGGAACGCGGTGCCATGCTAACTCGGCACTCATGCCGTGGGAATGCGACGGATCGCCGCAGGACATTTGGTCGCAGCCCGGAACCCGGCGATAGGCCTCAGAAGCTCGCCGCGACGCCGATCTGGCCATTGGTCCCCGGCATGGGATAACCGGGGCGGTAGGCATACTTTTGGTCCAAAAGGTTTTCCACCGCAACGAAGACCTCGCCCTTTTTGCCCAGGGCCGGCAGGGGGTAGGCGACCCGGACATTGACCAGGGCGAAGCCGTCGACTTTTTCGGTATTGGGATTGAGGGTATTGCGGTCGCGGCTGAGGGCCCGGACTTCGGACTGGGCCTGGGCGTCGAGGGCGACGCGCAGGGGGCCGACGGGACCGTTGATTCCCAGGGTGAGCGCGGTTTTCGGGGTGTAGGGCAGGTTGCGGATATCGGGGTCGAGCAGGGTCAGCCCGCCGAACAGGGTCCAGGCGCCGATCCCCTGGCGCAGGGCGATCTCCGCCCCGTTCATGCGGTAGCCGCCGGTGTTGTAGAAGGTGGTGCTGGCGAAGCTCAGGTCATAGACGTAGCGATTCCGGACCCGGTCGCGGAAGACGCTGGCGTCGATCTGGGTGGCGGCGACCGGGGACCACTTGAAGCCGAGTTCGGCGTGGTCGAGTTGCTCTGGTTGCAAGTCCTTCCAGGTGGTCCCCGCGAACATGAAGGGGATGGCCGCCTGCAGGGCCGGCCCTTCCAGGCCCGGATAGCTGATGCCGCGGGAGGCGTTGGCGAAGAGCGTGAGCTTTTCGGAAACCAGGGAAAGACCGGCGTGGGGAGCGCTTTTGTGGCCGTACTCGTCGTGATCGTAGGTCCGAACCCCGAGGGTGGGGACCAGCGACCATGCGCGGGAGAGCGTGAATTCCTGGCTGAGCGCCAGATGGGGGGAGGTGATGTGGAAGTCCGGCATGTCGACCCGGCCGCCCGTAAAGGGACCGCGCACATCGCCGGAAAGGCGGTCGTGGTCCACCCCGACCATCACCGTGCCCCCCTGCCAGGGCGAGAACTGTTCCTTCCAGCGCAGCCCGCTCATGGAAAAGCGGGTGAGGAAGGTTCCCCAGCCGACAAAGGGGCGATTGTCGTCGTAGAGATTGCCCTTGCCGTGGCTGGAGTGGAGCCTAAGTTCGCCCTGGAAACTGCCGTGACGGTGACTGACGAAACCACTGAACAGCGCGGCGGACGACTTGTACTCCGGGGTGATCGCCGGTTGGGCCTGGCGCCGGTCGTAGGGGTCGCTGGCTTCGTTATCGACGGCGAGGAAGCTGGCGCCGAAGGTCCAATGGCTGTCCAGGCGGTAGGCCAGGCTGCCCATGGCGTTCTGCAATTCGCCGTCGGAGTGCTTGCGGTGGCCGTCGGAGCGGGCGTAACCCTGGGCCAGGGTGAAATCGAAGGCCCCCAGGCGCCCCGCCAGGTCGGCCTGCTCCGCCACCGTGCCGTAGGAACCGGCGGAGAGACGCACGCTGCCGTGGATGCCCTCCTCCACCGGCCGCCGGGTTTCCAGGTTGATGGAAGCGAAGTTGTTGCCGTTGACCTGGGGCTGCGGGCTCTTGTGGACGGTGATCGACCGCATGCCGTTGATGGGCAGGAGGTCGAGGAGCGGATGCCCCCAGACCCCCATGTAGAAAGGAACGCCATCGACGTAAGTCTTGATTTCGGCTCCCGGGCGGCTGACGCCCAGGCCGCGGATATAGACGGCACCCCCCTGGTCGCCACCGAAGGATCCCACCGGGTTGTAGCGGGAAATCTCCACGCCCGGGGTGCGGCGCAGGGCGGCGGCCAGATCGACCGCGTTAAGGTCTCGCAGTTGCTCCTCGGCCACCACGGCGGAACTGCTGCCGAAACGATCGACCCGGTTTTCCTCGATCAAGGGGGAAGCGGACACCGCAACCGTCGGCAGGACGGCATCGCCCCGGGCGAGGGGCACGGCGAAGGCGAGGATGAGTGCGAGGGACAAAGGCCGCAAGGCACAGGAGGGAGGAGTGGGCTGGCGCATTTGGGGTCAGTGATGGGGGTGAATGGGGTGAGAAGCGTCGGGGGCCTGGAAGAGGCCGAAGCGGTGCAGGCGTTCGGCGGGAACCTGGCGCTCGGCGCTGGCCAGGTCGCGGGCGAGCAGACGCGCGGACGTCTCGGGAACGCCGGCGCCACGCAGGCCTTGGGCCGTCTTCAGCCCGTCGCCGCCGCAGAGCAGTACCGTCCAGCGGCCTTTGACCTTCCTGAGCACCGCCCTGCCGCCGCGCTCGCCCTGGGTCCAGCCGGCGACCGCATAGGCACCGGCGACGACGACCGGATCGGTTTCGACCCGCGCCTCGGGGCGGTCGTAGCTGCGGGCGATCAGGGCGCGGACTGCTTCGCTGTCGGCATTGCTGGCGCTCTGGGCGAGGACCGCACCCGGCGCCACCAGGGCCAGCAAGAGTGCCCGGCAGGCCAGGCGGCGAGGGCCGGCGACGCTCATGGCCGGGTCGCGGCCGCCGTAGCGAGCGGACGCTCAGGCAGCAGTCCGGCACGGAATTTCAGGTCGGCCAGCACCTGATCACCGTCCCGCCGATTGGCGGCCAGGGCCTCGCGGCGATCCCGCTCGTCGATGAGGACCACCGCCTGCTTGCGCCAGGCCTGCATCTTGGGGTCATGCTCGTGATGAAGATGGTGTTTCAGGTGGGCGGTGAACCAGCGGTGGGCCTCCTCCGCATTGGCCTCGACGCCCTGACCAGTCTGGTACATGAGGCCGATCTGGAACTGGGACGTCTTGTCGCCCTTCTCTGCTGCCACGCGATACCAGCGCAGGGCCATGGCGTAATCGAGGGAGACGCCGTCGGCGTGCTGGTGGATCACAGCCAGGTTGTAGGCGGCGTCAACGTTGCCCTGGTCGGCCCAGCGTTGCCAGAGGGTCACGGCCGCCGCCGTGTCGCCCCCCTTGTGCAGCTTGGCAGCTTGACGCATGTCGTCGTCGAGGGAGCCGGCGGACGCGGTGAAGGCGAGGGCGCTCGACGCACAGGCGAGCAGAAGTCGAAAGCGCATGGCGGACTCCGGAATATCCTGGGAAGGTCGCCATCCTAGTCGACGGGGTAGTTCGAAAGAATGCGGTAAATCGTCGCGCGGCAATTGGTCGCAGGGGAAGGTGATCCCTACGGGCGGACAATGGCGAAAAAGTTCGACAACCCAGGGAGCTCGTCATGATTTTCCACCGCCATCGCCTGGCGGCCGCACTCGCCGCCCTTTTTGCCGGCAGTGCGCCGGCTTTTGCCCAAACCACGGTTCTCGATTCCGTATCGGTCACCGCCCCCCGCATGACGCCTTTACCGGCTGTTACCGGTACCCTGGGCGCCGACGGTGTCGCCAGCCGTCTCCCCTACGTGAGCGATAGCGCCCAACTGTTCGCCGACGTGCCGGGCATGAGCTTTTACGGCTCCGGCGGGGTCTCCAGCCTGCCGGCGATCCACGGCCTCAACGACGAGCGGGTGCGCGTCCAGATCGACGGCATGGACATCGTTTCGGCCTGCGCCAACCACATGAATCCTCCCCTGTCGTACATCGACCCCGCCAATGTCGGGCGCGCCAGCGTGGTGGCGGGAATTACCCCGGTCAGCGCCGGCGGCGACAGCATCGGCGGCACTATCGCCCTGGAATCGAAGGCGCCCGCCTTCGCCAGAGCCGGTGAAGGCACCCGTCTGGGCGCGAGTCTGTCCGCTTTTTACCGCAGCAATGGCCACGCCACCGGGGGCAGTCTCAGCGCTTCCGCCGCCAGCGAGAACCTCAGCCTCAGCTACACCGGCGCCATCACCCAAAGCGACAACTACAAATCGGGCAGCGGCGACGTAGTGAAATCGAGCCAGTACGAGTCCCGTAACCACGCGCTGGGATTCGCGCTTCGCGGGACGGGCAACCTGGTGATGGTCAATCTCGGCCACCAGAGCATTCCTTACCAGGGGTTCCCCAATGCCTGGATGGACATGGTCAATAACGAGTCCACCTTCGGCAACCTGCGCTACATCGGCCAATTCGGTTGGGGCACCCTGGAGGCGCGGGCGTTCTACGAGCACACCCGGCACGCCATGAACTTCCTCGAGGACAAGCTGCCCGGCGACATGCCCATGAAGACCGAGGGCGAGAACATGGGCTACCTGGTCAAGGCCGACATTGCCCTGGCCGGCGGCGATGTCCTGCGCATCGGTAACGAATTCCGCCGCTTCCTGCTCGACGACTGGTGGCCGCCGGTAGCCGGCAGCATGATGATGGGCCCCGGCACCTTCAAGAACATCGACAACGGCCGGCGCGACCGCCTGGGCGTCTTTGCCGAGTGGGAAGCGCGCTGGAGCGAGCGCTGGTCCACCCTGGCCGGCGTGCGCTACGACCGGGTGGTCATGGATACCGGCGACGTACGCCCCTACGCCACCTCGGGCATGATGCAGGCCACCGACATCGCCGCCGCGGCCGCCTTCAACGCTCGCGACCACAAGCGCAGCGACGACAACGTCGACCTCACCCTGCTTGCCCGCTTCACGCCCGATGCCACCAGCACCTACGAGTTCGGGTACGCCCGCAAGACCCGCTCGCCCAACCTCTACGAGCGCTTCGCCTGGGGCCGCGGCGGCATGGCTATGGCCATGAACGGCTGGTTCGGCGACGGCAACGGCTATGTCGGTGATCTCGACCTCAAGCCGGAAGTGGCCCATACCCTGTCCGGGACTGCCAGTTGGAACGCCGCCAACAAGGAGGACTGGCAATTTGGCGTTACGCCCTACTACACCTACGTCAAGGACTACATCGACGCCGACCGCTGCCTGGCGGAAATGACCATGATGGGCCTCGCCGGCTGCCCCCTGGCCGGCGGGGTTCCGCAGACCGCCAGCAACACCTTCGTCTATCTCCAGTTCGCCAATCACGATGCCCGCCTTTACGGCATCGATCTCTCCGGCAAGGCCGTGCTGGCCGAAGGCGCCCTGGGCAAGTTTACTGGCCGCGGCGTGCTCGGCTATGTAAATGGCAAGAACCGGGACACCGGCGAACACCTGTACCACATCATGCCCCTCAATCTCAGGCTGGCGCTCGACCACCGCTGGAACAACTGGTCCAATTCGCTGGAGTTCCAAAGGGTCGCCGCCAAGGACGACGTGCAGGCGACGCGCAACGAGACGCGCACCGCCAGCTACGGTCTCGTCAATCTGCGCACGGCTTACGATTGGAAGATGGTGCGCGTGGACGCCGGTATCGAGAACCTGTTCGACAAGAACTACGACCTGCCCCTGGGCGGCGCTTATCTTGGCGACCGCAATGACCAGAGCTGGGGCAACCGGGTTGCCGGCATGGGGCGTTCGGCCTACGTGGGGGTGACGGTCAAGTTCTGACGGCTGGGAAAGGGCGAGCACCTCTCTTCATCTGGTCCGACGCCCCCCGGTTTGCTCTGCGCAAGGGCTGTCACCCTTCAATCAGACAACAGGGCTCTGCGCTCCGCCACGGCCCGCCGTGCCCTCCGCTTCTGCAGCCCGGTCACAAAGAGGACGGGGCAGGCGAGGCCGCTCAGGAAAACCAGGATGCGCCCGGTCCAGCCAAAGACCTGCCCGGAGTGCAGGGGCCATTGCCACGGCATGAAGACGTCGCCGCCGCTGCCGCGGGACGGGTCGGTGGTGCGCAGCAGCGTTCCGGTCTGGCGGTCGAGGGTGTGGCAGCGGGTGTCGACGACGTACCCTGCCAGGTCGGCCACGGCGCGGAAGCACATGCCGACGGTCCGTCCGTCGGGCGCGGTGAGGGTGAGATTGTTCAACGTGCCATTCCCGGGTGTGCGAGCGGCTGCCTCGACGAAGGCGTCCAGTCGCCCCGGCAGGGCGGCGGGGCCAGGGCCGGTGGGCGCCACGGCTTCCGGTGTGATCGGAGAAAAGACGCCCACCAGGGCCTTGTATTCTTCCGGAAGGTTGAAGCTCACCCCCGAAACGAGGACGGCGAGCATCACCGGCAAGGTGTAGAACCCAAGGACCTGGTGCAAATCGTGGTTGAGCCGTACCGTCGGGTCGCCTGCGGCCGCACTCCCCGGCGGCGGCTCGGCACTTCAGCGCCCCAGGGCCTCGCGCACCTGGGCCTCGGTCAGTGCGCCGGAGACGGCGCGACGGCCGCCTTTGCCGTCGAACAGCAGGGTACGCGGCAGTTCGCCGGCCCAGGCGGGATCGAGGGCGTAGGCCAGGGCTTCGGGGTTGTCGCCGCCGTAGGCGTAGCGGGGGCCGGTGAGGCCGGTCTTCTGCAGCAGCGGCGCCAGGGCGGGCGATTCCGCCTCGGTGGCCACGGTGACCACCTTGAGGCGCCGGTCCCCCCGGGCCAGGGCGGAGAGCAGGCCCAGGTTCTTCTTGCAGTGGACGCAATCCGAGGACCACAGGGCGACGACGGTGGGCTGGTGGTGGGCCTGGGGATCGGCGAGGCGGCGGGCCGTTTCGCGGTCCAGGATGGAGAAGCCGGCCGCTGCGGCGGGCAGGGCCCAGAGCAGGGCGGCGAGGGTGGCGAGGCATCGCAGCATGGGGGTGTGGGAGCCGGTGGATTTTTCGGGGGCGAAGGGCATGCTTGCCAGGGTTCTCAGGGCATGGAAAGGACGCGGAAGTGCTCTTTTTCCGTGCGCCAGAAGACGTAGAGGGCCTCGCCCCGGGCCAGCAGGCGGGGCTGGTCGGAAGCGCCTTCGGTGGCGGCGAGTTCCTGGACGACGAAGGTCTGTCCGCCATCCCGGGAAACCTGGGCGTGGAGGCGGGTGCGTTCGCCGTCGAATTCCTTCCAGGCGATGGCCAGCCGCTGACCGGCGACGATGAGGTCGGCGTGAGCGGCCCGGGGGCCTCCGACGGTGCGCTGGCCTTCGACCCGCAGGCCGTCAGCGCCCCCGCTCAGACGTCCGTAGTGGACGCGGCCGGCGCCGTCCTTTTCGTTGAACCAGACGGCGTGGCGCAGGCCCTGGGCGTCCACGGCCAGGGACGGCCCGTGGTGGGGGCAGCCGTCGATTTTCCAGCGGTCGAAGGTGGCCCGCTGCACAGCCTCCGGCGTACCGTCGGGTTTCAGGCGGGCCAGAGCGTGGTCGCGTTCGTTGGGGGCGAAGACATGGCGCCAGAAGAGCAGCGGCGCGCCGTCCCGGTCGTGGGTCACGGCGATACGGCAGCATTCGCAGGAATAGTCGGCAACTTTGCGTTCCGGGGCGAAGCTCCTGCCGCTGTCGTGGGAGACGGCGCTATAGATCGCGGCACCGCGGTAGGGCGTCTTGCCGGCCTTGGCGGCTTCCAGATCGCGCTTGTCGATCCAGGTCACCAGGACGGTATCGTCCGGCCCCACAGCCAGGGATTCGAAGCGGTGGGTGATTTCAGCCGGATCCCGGTGCACGGTGAGGGGGGGCACGAAGGTCTTGCCGTCCTCGGCCCGGGCGAGGCGGATGGCGCCGCTGTACGGCTTGCCCAGGGGGCGGGTCCAGGTGACCAGAACGGCGCCGTCCCGGGTGAGCGCCAGCTTGGGACGGTTTTCGCCATCGGCGGAAATCGGCTCCGGGGCGGCATTGACCACGGCCGGGGCGGACCAGGTCTGGCCGGTGTCGCCGCTGCGGTAGAGGAGGACGTGATCCCCCTGCTTGCTCACCGCAAGCAGCTGGCCGTCCGGCGCGAAGAGGGCGGAACTTCCCAGCTCGGGCGCCCGGGCCTTGCCCATGGCGGGCATGGCGTCGGCCGCGTGCGCCGTACCGGCCACGAGGAGTGCCAGGGCCACAAGCGGCGCCCCGGTCGGGCGGCGCCAGGCACGGGCCCGGTGGCCGCAGGGCCGGGGGGGGCGAGCCTGGCTCATTTAGAAGTGCGCCCGGGCTTCGGCATAGACGGTGCGGCCGGGGTAGGGGTGGGAGACGAAGTAGCGTTCGTCGAAGAGATTGTCGATGCCCACCGAGGCCTCGAAGTGCTTGTTCACCCGGTAGCGCAGCTTGGCGTCGGCGACGGTGTAGCTGGAGGTGCCGCCATAGGTATCCGGGTTGCTATCCACGTTGTCCAGGGTGTTGTACTGGCGGCCGGAGTAGCGCACGCCGACCGAACCGCCCCAGGCGCCGCCGCTTTCGTAGCTGGCGAGCAGGGTGGCGCGCACGCGGGGGACGCGGACCCAGTTCTTGTTCTCCGCGTCGGGGAAGTTGTCGTTCTTCAGGGTGCGGGCGTGGTTGAGGGACACGCTGGTGTTGAGACGCAGGCCGTGTACGCCGGCGAAGTCGGGAGCATCCAGGGCCACTTCCAGGCCCCGGGTGCGGACGCGGTCGACGTTCTGCACGTTGCTCACGTTGGGGGTGACGGTGATGTTGGTCTGCTGGTAGATCGTGTCGCGGACGTCATCCTCGAAGAGGGTGAAGCGCAGGGTGCCCAGGGGCGTTTCGTTGATGGCGGTCAGATCCTTGGCGTAGGAGATTTCGGGCTTCAGATTGGGGTCGTTGTTGACGATGCTGGTGCCGGAGCGGGAGCCCTGGTAGAGCTCGGCCACGGTGGGGAAGCGCACGCCCTTGGCGACGGAGGCACGCAGCAGCCAGGTATCGCTGGCCGCCCAGGAGAGGGAGAGCTTGGGGCTGGTGGCGCTCATGCTGCGGGAGGCGTGCTCGATGCGGGGGTCGGTGGTGGCGGCGGCGATGTACTGGGAGCCATCAAAGGCCTTGAAGCGCTCGAAGCGAACGCCGCCGGTCAGCGTCCAGTCGGGCAGGAAGCGCCAGGCGTCCTGGGCGTAGAGGGCGGTGATGGAGGTCTTGCCCAGGGAATTCTGCGTTTCGGAAGTGCGGCTGCTGCTGTCCTTCCAGTTGCTCAGGGCGTAGGTGTGGTTTTCCAGAACGTAGCGGTTGGCGTGCAGGCCCAGGGTGAGGGCGTGGGATTCGCCCGCCCCCGGGGTGTAGGTGGCCTGGGCCTCGAAGGTGGTCCAGCCGGTACCTTGGCCATCGGCATCGGTGCCGGCGCCCCCGGCGTCGGCCACCGGATCCGGGTTGTTGGCGCTGCGCAGGGTATCGGTCAGAACGCGGTAGCGGGAAACCTGCAGCGAGGTGTTCCAGCCCCGGGCGTTGCGAGTGAAGAGGCGGGCGCCCATCTGTTCGTGCTCTTCCAGGCCGTCTCCGGGCGCCCAGGTTGCGGCTGAGACGGTATAGCGCAGGCCATTGACGCGGATCTGCCCTGACCAGACTTCATTGCCGGCGGCATCGCGCAGGAAGGTTTCGTTGCTGCGCGAGTAGTCATTGCGCCAGCGGGCGTAGAGCAGGTCCGCCTTGAGGGTGGCACTGAAGTCGTAGGCGCCGCGCAGTTTGAACTGGGTCTGGTCGGCGACTTCCAGGGCACCGGAATTGGAGCCGACGGCGAAGCGGGCCTTGCCTTCCGGATCGGTGTAGAAGCGGGCGCCGCTTACCGGAGTGCCGCCCAGGGCCGCGGAGCCGCTGGAGACGAGGAAGGTCTGGTACTGCATGGGGTGGGATTCGGAATGCAGGCGGTTGAGGCCGATACTGAAGCTGAAGTCCCCGAGGCGCTGGCCCAGGAAGGCGCTTTCCTCGTCGCCGCGATAACTGTCCGATTGGCCGAAGTGGGAAAAGCGCTGCTCATAGGCCAGCACCCGGGCGCTGGCTTCCAGTTGCTTGGGCTGGCGCGTGCTGACGGCCACCGTGGTGCCGATGGAATTGCCCGGGTAGATGGCCGAGAAGGGGCCGTAGAGGACATCGACCCGCTCGACTTCTTCGGGGGAGACGATATTCCAGCGCGGCGCGTTGAAGCGGCCGAGGAAGTTGGAAATCAGGTAGCCATCCACATAAACCAGGCCGCGCTGGGCTTGCAGGGTGGAATTGGAACGCCCGCCGATGAGGGCGTTGCGGTCGCCGATGTAGCGCTTGCGGATGGTGAGGTTGGGGGCGTAGGTCAGGGCGTCTTCGGTACTGGTGAAGCTGCGCAGGTCGAGCTCTTCCCGGGTGACGCTGGCCGTGGTGGTGGGGAGGTTGGGGTCCAGGGTCGTGCGCTGGCCGGACACGGAGACGGGGGTGAGTTCCCGCTCGGTGGCGACGCCCTGGGCCTGGACGAGGCCGGAGACGAGGAGCGGGATGAGGGCGGCGAGGGGGCGCAGGTGGGAGGGCTGGGAGGCGGGCATGGAAGGCTCGGGAAGCGGAGGGGTTCAGGGGGCGGGTTCGGTGACGAAGGCGATCTTGACGATGCCGCCCCGCTGGGCGGCGGCCAGGGTGTCGGCGACCTTTTCGTAGGCGACCTTGCGGTCGGCACGCAGGTGGAGTTCGGGCTGCTCGGCGGCGGCCGTGGCGAAACGGGCGTCGAGTTCCTGGCGGGCGACGGCCTCGCCGTTCCAGAACACCTGGCCCTGCACGTCGATGGCCAGGTGGATGACCCGGGGCTTGTCATCCAGCTTGGTGGCGCTGACCTGGGGCAGGTCGATGGGTACCGCCTGGTGGAACAGCGGCGCGGTGATGATGAAGATGACCAGCAGCACCAGCATCACGTCCACCAGGGGCGTGGTGTTGATTTCGGCCATGGGCTGGCTGGCGCCGGCTTCGTCAAAGCTGCCGAAGGCCATGATCAGCCCGCCCGGTTGGCGCGGGCCGCGCCAAGATCGACCAGATTGGCGTTGCCGCCGATGCGCGCACCAGTGGTGAGGTAGGCGTGCAGATCGTGGGCAAAGCCGTCGAGCTGGGCCAGCACCAGTCGGTTGGCGCGGGTGAAGGCGTTGTAGGCCAGCACGGCGGGGATGGCGACGAAGAGGCCGGCGGCGGTCATGATGAGGGCTTCGCCCACCGGGCCGGCCACCTTGTCCAGCACCACCTGGGTGGCGCCGGAAAGGCCCACCAGGGCGTGGTAAATGCCCCAGACGGTGCCGAAGAGGCCGATGAAGGGCGCGGTGGAACCCACCGAGGCCAGGAAGGTGAGGCCCCGCTCGATGCGCGCCTGGGCGCTGACGATGTGGGAGCGCAGCGCCCGGGTGACGAATTCGCTGGCATTCACCCCGGCGCCGATGCCCCGTGCGGCGTGCTGGGCATGGGTCTGGGCGGCATGGGCGCCGGCCAGGGCGAGGCCGGCGAAGATGGCCGAGGGGTCTTCCCGGCGCAGGGTCTCCAGGCCTTCTGGCAGGGAATTGGCCTGCCAGAAGGCGTTCACCGCGCGCTCCCGGGCGCGGGCCGCCCGCCAGCCGGAAAGGAGCTTGCCGACGATCACCCACCACGAGGCCAGGGAAAGCAGGGCCAGGATGACGGCGGTCGTGTGGGTGACCAGATCGCCCTGGCTCCAGAAGTGGCCGAGGCCCATTTGCGCGTGCATGGCAGATTCCTATTCGAGGGAGAAATTGATCGGCACCACCACCGAGGACTCGATGGCTTCCTCACCCCGGCGGGCGGGGACGAAGCGCCAGCGCTGCACCGCTTCCCGGGCGGCGGCGTCGAGGCGCGGAAAGCCGCTGGATTGCTTCACTTCCACCTCCAGGGCGCTGCCTTCGGCGCTGACACGCACCTTGAGGAGCACCTTGCCCTCCTCGCCGTTGCGACGGGCGATGGCCGGGTAGATGGGCTTGGGGTTGTGCAGATAGTCGGCGTCGAAACGGGCCGCCACCACGGGCAGGGGAACGGGGGGCGCCGGGGGGGCGGCGATGGGCGCGGGGGGTGGCGCCGGCGGCTGGGCGGGCACGACGAAGCTCGCGGGGGCCTCGGCCTTGGGGGCGGCGGCCAGGATGGGCTGCGGCGCCGGCGGCGGCGTCTTGCGCAGCGGCACCTGGGGCTTGGGCGGTGGGGGCGGCGGTTCGGGCTTTTTCTCTTCCAGCAAGGGCAGGAGGCGCACGGCGATGCTGGGCGGCAGGGTGAGGATTTCCTGCCGCACCGAAACCACCAGGGCACCCCACAGAAGAAGGCCGTGCAGGGCGACCACCAGGGCCCAGCGCAGCGCCCGCTCAACCGCGCTGGGCGGCGCTTCGGCAATGTGCAGGGGCGGCAGGGTGGCGGCGGCCATAGGCGCTGGGGCGGAGGGGCGGGGAAAATCAGTCATTGCTGATCTTGATCCCGGTCAAAAATGATTTGAAAACAAAGCATTGGAGGCGCGCATTCTAGGGGGGTCGCGGGGTTTCTCCGATGCGACACGTTGTCGCAGGCCCTGGCCCCGCGGGAACACCAAGCGCGTTGTCTTTTGCCGGGGGCGCCCCCATAATTCGGGCATGGCTGTAATTCCGGCAAGTCGGAAGCGTTTCGGACGCGGGTTCGATTCCCGCCACCTCCACCACAGGGGGGGTGTACTGGTTTCGACGGGGCGATTGAGGATGAGCAGGCAGCTCGAGAGGCGACGGACGTAATCCGCGCAAATCCATAATTGCCAATGATGAGCAATTCGCTATCGCTGCCTAAACAGCATAGCTGGGGCCGCTGAAGCCTTATAACTCAAGACAGCCGGCGGGGACTTCGGTCCCCGTCGTCAATTGCGCAGCCCGATCAGCCCGGCGCCAGCCCGTGTTCCGCAAACCAGGCCAGCAGGCGCCTCCAGCCGTCTTCGGCGGGCTCCTTGCGGTAGCTGGGCCGGTAGTCGGCGTGGAAGGCGTGGGGAGCATCGGCATAGACCTCGATGCGGGACTTGCCCCCTGCCGCCGCCAGGGCCTGGCGCATGGCCTCGACGCTATCGAGGGGAATTCCGGCATCCTGACCCCCATACAGACCCAGCACGGGCGCCGCCACCTGGGCGGCGATATCCACCGGATAGCGGGGGGTAATCTCGTTGGCCGGGCCGGTCAGCCGGCCGTACCAGGCAACCCCGGCCCTGAGCGCGGGGTTGTGGGCGGCGTAGAGCCAGGTGATGCGCCCGCCCCAGCAGAAACCGGTGATGCCCAGACGTGCCGTATCGGCGCCCTGGGTTGCGGCCCAGGCGACGCAGGCGTCCAGGTCGGCCAGCACCTGGGCATCGGGAGTCTTGCTGGTGATCTTGGCGAGTATGTCGGGAATGGTGGCGTACTGGCGCGGGTCGCCCTGGCGGGCAAAAAGCTCGGGGGCGATGGCGCAGTAGCCCAGCCTGGCGAGGCGGCGGCAGACATCCTGGATATATTCGTGCACGCCGAAAATCTCGCTCACCACCAGGATCACCGGGGCCTTCCTGGCCCCCTCGGGCTGCGCCCGGTAGGCGATCATCTCGCCTCCCCGCACCCCGATCTTGACCGGCCCGGCCTGCAGTCCGGCAGAGTCGGTCAGGATGGCTGTCTGGGCCGCCACCGGCTGCACCGCCAGGGCGAAGCCGGCGCCGAGACCGGTCACGAGAAAGGCGCGGCGATCAAAGGTCTGGGTGGGAAGCAGGCTGGCAATATCGGTTTCGAGCAGGGTCATGGCGGCCTCCTGGGGGGACGAGTGACATCAGCACGATGTCGATTGGGTAGGGTGCAGGGCAATAATTTCCGTGAATATCCATTAGATGCGGTACGCCAACCTGAACCCATCCGTCGTTCGCTACCCGTCTGCTTAGCCACACCCCACGGACTCCAGAAGGACCATATGCGACCACTTGGGTCGAATGTAACGCGTTACGCAGTTTCCTTAAACAGCATGCCGCAGCGTTGGACCCAAGCGATATTGTCGCAGCCCAACAGAATCAAGCATGCGCGTGATTTTCAGGTTCTACGGAAAGGCGCAAACCAACCGTCTTGAGGACGGCGACCAATGTCTTGAGCGTTGGGTTGCCCTTCGGCGAGAGCGCGCGATAAAGCGATTCCCTGCTGATGCCGGCCTCTGCTGCCACCGCGCCCAGGCCGCCATAGGCTTCCGCCACGGTGCGCAGTGCGAGCAGTCCTGCGGCCCGGTCGTTGGGATCGTCGAGGGATTCCATCGCCGCCTTCAGATATTCCACCGCCAGTTCCCGGTCGGCGCGCAGTTCGGTGACTTCCGCCTCGTGGTGCGATACCGCACCTTTCCACCCTGCTCATGGCCCTGACCCTGACCCTCATCGCCCTGGCCGCCCGTTTCGCGGCGGACATCTTCGAGCCCACGTATCTGGAAACGCTGACGGGGCGGGGGAGCGGGCCATCTTTCCGACCCGGGAGGACCCGCAGCGCCTGGACATGCTGCGCGACCTGGAGCCGAAAGAGCGGCGCCTGATGTCGCGGCTGTGGACGGAGATCAAGGTGAAAGAGCCAGGCCCACCTGGACGGCCCGGACCAGGGACAGGAGGCCGAAGCCCCTGTCCCGAACGGGAACTCAGGCCCGTCCGCCGCGACGCTGGCGGTCGCCCGGCCGCTCATTGTCCCTGCCGCGGGGCCGCTCGCTGGCTTCCCGGGCAAGAATGAGTTCGCCGTCGAGGGCACCAAGCTTCTCGCGCTTCTCGGGCTTTTGGGGCTTCTCCGGACGCTCGGCCCGGGCGACCGTGGAGTCGCCGCCGTAGGTCTGGAGCGCCGTAGCCGGCAGGCTCAGGGAGAGCAGAAGGGAAGAGGCGGCGAGGGAAAGCAGGGTCTTGGTCATTTGGAATCTCCTTGTTTCGGTTTCTCGGTTGGATCGGGGTTGCGGGAGCGGGAAGCTTGACTCCCCTCCGCGCAAGCCATCTCACGCATTCCCCGTGCCAGGGAGGCCACGTTTCACAACCGATTGATTAATCTCCAGTTTATTGTTTTGAGCCGCAAATACAGGGCCTGACTTGGGCCGACAAGGGTCATTTGCCCGTCCAGGCGGGGGATATGCCCCAGCCATGGACCCCCTTTGGATTCGCCGGCCGCAGGCCGAAATCACGCCACAGGCTTGCACCCGACCGCGCTGCGACTCAAGCGGCTAGTGGTCAGTCAGATAGGTTTGCGTCGATGCCGAGGCGCGCGCATCCGCGCCCCGATCGCGCGAAGCGAACCGCAGCCATAGCCGAAGCTATGGCGAGGATGAGCGACGAGCGGGGATGCGGGGCGTGCCGAACATAGCTGAACCTATGTGACTGACTACTAGTGGTCTGCTTCGTAATTGGCGGAACACGATGAAAGCGCCGGATTTGCGTTTCTGGCTAGGCGCCGCAGTTGGCAACCTCGGCAGCGATAGCCGAAGCTATCGCGAGGATGAGCAACAACGCCAGGAGCGCAAAGACAAGCTTTCATGTTTCGTTAATTGCGAAGCAGACCACTAGTTGGGCAACCCCTGGCCCTTGCGGCCAAGGCCGTGCTTGTCGATGCGGTAGCGCAGGGTATCGCGGGAAATGCCCAGGAGACGGGCCGCGTGGGTGACGTTCCAATGGCTCCGCTCCAGCGCCTGGGACAGCATTTCCCGTTCGATCTGATCCAGGGTGCTGCCACCGGCCAGGGTCAGGGGGGCGGCGGGAGGCGGTGGCGCAGGGGTCCGGGCCGGCTCTCCGCCCAGAAGGGCGCAAAACGGGAGCCCGGCCGCCTCGATGACCGGACCCTCTGCGAGCAGGACCGCCTGTTCGACGGCGTTGCGCAGTTCCCGCACGTTGCCGGGCCAGCCATAGGCGAGCAAGGCCCGCTCCGCGCCGGGAGCGAAGGCCAGCCCCGGCTTGCGATAGCGGGTGCTGTGCAGGGCGAGGAAGTGCCGCGCCAGATGCAGCACATCCTCGCCGCGTTCCCGCAGGGGAGGGACGGCCAGCTCGACGATGCGCAGGCGGAAATAGAGGTCGGAGCGGAAGCGCCCTTCCCCCACCAATTTTTCCAGAGGTTGGTGCGTTGCAGCGATGATGCGCACATTGACCCGCTGGTCGCGGATGCTGCCCAGGCGCCGCACGGTCTTCTCCTCCAGAAGCTTCAGCAGCTTGACCTGAAGCGCCGGTTCCATGTCGCCGATTTCGTCCAGGAACAGGGTGCCGCCGTCGGCCGCTTCGACCAGGCCGATCTTGCGCTCCCGGGCGTCGGTGAAAGCGCCCTTCTCGTGGCCGAAGAGTTCGGCTTCGAGCAGGGTGGCCGGGATCGAACCGCAGTTGAGTTCGATGAAAGGCCCCTTGGCCCGGGGTCCGTCGTGGTGCAGAGCCCGGGCCACCAGTTCCTTCCCGGTCCCGGTTTCGCCGGAAACGAGCACTGCCGGGGGCTCGTCGTCCCCCAGGGCCGCTTCGGCCTCGCCCAGGCGGGCCAGGGTATTGCGCAGCTTCTGCATGGCGGCGGACTCGCCCAGGAGGGCCGCGACACCGTGACCGCGAAAATCCCGCTCGCGGTAGTAGGCGAGGGCGGTTTCGGAACGTTGGCCGCCCACCACCTTTTCGATGGCCAGGCGCAACTTGCTCAGCACCAGGGGCTTGGTGAGGAAATCGACGGCCCCCAGCTTCATGGCCTCGACCGCCAGATCGACGCTCCCCTGGCCGGTGAGCATGATGACCGGAATGCCGCCGCCCAGGCTCTTCAGGATGGCGAGGAATTCGAGCCCGTTACGGCCGGGAAGCTGGTAGTCGAGCAGGATGACATCGGGCCGGAACTCGGCGATCAGGCGTTCGCCTTCCTCGGCACTTTCGGCGGTGCGCACCTCGTAGCCGGAGCGCTCGAGGTAGAGACGGATGTTCTTGGCGAGGACGGTTTCGTCATCGATGATCAGGATTCCGGCGGCCATGATCTACTCCCAGACCGGCAGATGCAGGCGAACGAGGGTTCCCTTGCCGGGGACGCTCTCCAGATCCACCGCACCGCCGAAGCGCTCGACCAGGCGGCGCACCAGGGGAAGCCCCAGACCAAGTCCCTTGGGCTTGGTGGTGTAGAAGGGCTTGAAGACGCGGCTGGCTTCGGCGGGGGTGATGCCGGGGCCGTCGTCCCGCACTTCCGCGATGCATTCCGCGCCCTGGCGGTGGCCGGCCAGGACGATGTGACCCGGACCCGTCATGGCTTCGCCGGCATTGACCACCAGGCTGCCCAGCATCTGGGTCAGCAGGGCACCGTCGCCCCGCACGGTCGGCAGATCCGGGGCGGCCTCGACGCTGACGCGGATGCCACGCCGCTCCAGATCGCGCCGGTAGGTCTCGGCCACCTCGGAGAACAGAGTGGCGAGGTCCACCGGCCCCAGGGCCGCATGGGCCGGCTTGGCGTAGGTGAGCAATTGGCGCACCCAGCCTTCGAGGCGATCGACCTGGGCAACGATATCCTGGGCGCACTCCCGGGCCTGGTCGGGGAGGGGGCTCTCCAGGGCGAGTTCGGCTGAGGAGCGGATGGCAGCGAGGGGATTGCGCAGGCCGTGGGCCACGGCCGACCCCATCTCGCCCACCACCGCGAGGGATTCCGATTCCACCAGCCGGTCGCCCTGAATTTCGATGATGCGCTGGGCGCGCCAGACGATCCAGAATAGCGCTGCATAGAGAAAGGCCGCAGCTACCACCGCCGCCAGCCAGATCAGGCGGCGCCCCTCCGCAAGGGTTTCGAACAGGTCTGCCGGCACCTTGTACAGTTCGACGACCCCCACGATGCGGCGTCCGTGCACGTCGAAGATCGGCACGTAACTCTCGACGAACTGCTTGTGCCCGTCGCCCAGGTGCTGGTGCTCCGACTTGACGAGATGGCCGGGGTCGACGACGCCGCTATGGACGACCAGATCGGCCCCCAGCGCCTCCTCCAATTCTTCATTGCGCTCGAAACGCTTGCCGATGAGGCCCGCGTCGCTGGACCAGACCATGCGTCGATCCGCCGAATAGACGTTGATGCGCAGCACCCCGGGAATACGATTCACATGGCCGAGGAAATCCTGGAAGGGCTGGGTGCCCGCGCCGGTGGCGCCGCTGAAGAAGTCGTAGGCGTTCTCCGTCGCCACGATGCTGCGGACGAAGCCCGCGGTGATCTCGGCGTCCTGGCGGATCATCCGGTCGGTGAGAAAGCTGGCCAGCGCCCACGCAGCAACGGCACTCACGGTGACCACCGACGCCAGGGTCGTGAGCGAGAACCAGCGAATCAGATTGAAGTCATCGGGCAAGCGAGCGCCAATACGGGCCATTTTCTCTCTCCAGCATTGCGCTTGACCGACAGCGCAACGTCCATCAGGCTAGGCGTCAGTCACGTCGGTTCGGCACAATGTACGGCGCCGCTCACCCTCGCCATGGCTCGGGGCATGGCTGCGGTTCACCGCGCGCGATCCGGGCGCGGATGCGCCTCGGCATTGACCCAAACCTGTTTGACTGACTCCTGGAACTATTCAACCGCGGCTCCCCCGCCGCGCCCATTCTCGTGACCTGGCTGTGCAAACATGTTTTTCTTGCGTTTTATTCCCTCCATTATCCTCCTCCCGGCGCGCCTGGTGTTTGCCCTCCTTGCACTGGCACCCCTGGGCGCATCCGGCCAGACCACCGTGAGCCTCAATCTGGACTACGCCGAAGGCAAGTACGGCGAACGTGAGCGCTCGACCGCCTGGACGCTGCCCCTCATCTTCAAACATCAGGCCGGGCCTTGGGTGTGGAAACTTCATCTTCCCTACGTACGCGCAACGGGCACGGCGAGCGCCGGCGGCGACCGATTCAGTCCCGTCCGCCAGACCCAGGAGGGTTTCGGCGATCTCACCGCAACCGTGCTCCACGAGATCATCGACCAGGGAGACGAGGGACTGCAGGCCGACCTCGGCTTCAAGGCCAAGCTCGCCACCGCGGCCCGGCGCAACGATCTGATCACGACGGGGCGCAACGATTACTCGCTGCTGGTCGACCTCCTGCAACCCCTGGGCGATGCCCGGGCCACGGTGACCCTGGGCCGAACCTACAAAGAGGATCCCGAGGGCGTCGATTACCGCAACCCCTGGTTCGGCTCCCTGGGCATTGGACACAGGTTTGGGGGAAATTCCGAAATCGGTGCTTATTACGACTACCGCCAGGCCCTGACCGGCGGCGGTTCCCCGGTCAGCGAGGCCACACTGTACGCGGAATGGCGTTTCGGTCCGGGCTACAAGGGTCAGGTTTATCTGGTCAAAGGCTTTGCGGACGCCAGTCCGGACTTCGGCGCCGGCCTGACGCTGAGCGTGCGCTTCGACTAGCCCGGAACATGAGTTTTCGCAGCCCGGATGTCCTTTCCCGCTACCTCGCCCTGGCGTGGTGCGGACTGCTCATTTACGCCAGCCTCCACCCCTTTTCCGGCTGGCGCGATACGGGGGCTTCGGCCTTTGCCTTCCTTGAGGCGGGCTGGCCCCGCTACTGGACAGCTTTCGACCTTGCGACCAATGTCGCCGTCTACATCCCCTTGGGATTTCTGTGTGCCCTCGCCCTGATCCGACTGCCGGGCCGCTGGACGGGAGCGGTACTGGCTACGCTCATCGCCGCGAGCCTCAGCTTTGCCCTGGAGTGCATCCAGACCTGGCTGCCCTCTCGCGTACCGTCCAACGTGGACTTCGCCTGCAACGCGGCGGGGGGGCTGCTGGGGGCGGTGCTCGGCACCCGGAGCGGTCCCCGCCTCTTCACCCGCATCAAGCACTGGCAGCAAGGACTGTTCGTGTCGCTGAGGCACAGCGAATTTGGCCTCACCTTGCTGGCACTCTGGCTGCTCATCCCCCTCTCGCCGGAAATCCTCCTCTTCGGTGCGGGAGACCTGCGGCATACCCTCGGTCTCCCGGGGGCAGTCCCCTTTGCAGCGCCCAGCTTCATTCTGATCGAAGCGGCGGTCACCGCCTGCAACCTGCTCGCCGTTGGACTGGTGGCAGCCCTGCTCGCCGCGCGCCTGAGCATCGCCTACGGTCTGGCCGCTGCGCTCCTGCTGCTGGGACTGGTGGTACGCACCTTGGCGGCAGCCATCCTGGTCGGCCCCGGCGAGGCCCTGGCCTGGTTCACCCCCGGGGCTCAACTGGGCCTTCCCGTCGGCACCGCCCTTCTGGTCCTGACCCTGCCGCTGCCCCAGATCGGTCGCCAGATGGTCTCCGCCATGGCCCTCATGGCGGCCACCGTACTGGTCAATCTGGCGCCACCCAATCCCTATTCCGCCGCCGCCCTGGCCGTATGGAGCCAGGGGCACTTCCTCAACTTCAACGGGCTCACCCGCCTGGTCGCCACCCTGTGGCCCTTCCTGGCCCTGCCGTTCATCCTGCTCTCCGGGCGACGCCTCTGAGTTCTCCGGCCGGGGCGCCGGCGGGTTAGCACCGGGGGAAACGTTTCAGAGGTCCGGGGCAGAAGGGATGCGAGGCATCTGTAAGCGGTCACCCGGGGTTTCCCGCATAATGAGCCCCCCACAGGAGGCCCCCATGAGCCACTTCAAATATCACGTCTTTTTTTGCTGCAACCAGCGCGACCCCGGCGAGATCTGCTGCAATGCCCACGGCGCTTCGGAGGTGCAGACCTACGCGAAGGACCGCGTCGCCAAGCTGAAGTTGAAGGGCCCGGGCAAGGTGCGCATCAACAAGGCCGGCTGCCTGGATCGCTGCGACCAGGGCCCGGTGATGGTGGTTTACCCCGAGGCCGTCTGGTACACCTACGTGGATAAGGAAGATGTGGAGGAAATCATCCAGGAACACCTGATCCACGGCCGCGTGGTGGAGCGCCTCAAGATATGAAGGTCGTGGAAGAGAAAATCCTGGTCGATGGCCCGGCCGGACGCATCGAGGTCATCATGGAGAAGCCCGATGCCCCGCGGGGCATCGCCCTGGTGGCCCACCCGCATCCCATCGGGGGCGGTGCCAATACCAACAAGGTGGCCTACACCCTGGCCCGCACCTTCGTCAGCCTGGGCTACGCCGCCTTCCGCCCCAACTTCAGAGGCGTCGGCGGCAGCGAGGGGGAGCACGACGAGGGCGTCGGCGAAACCGACGACCTGCTGGCGGTGCTGCACGACGCCCGGTGCCGCTGCGGCGACCTGGCGGTGGCCCTGGCCGGCTTTTCCTTCGGCGCCTATTGCCAGACCCGGGTCGCCAGACGCCTGGCCGAATCCGGCCATCCTGCCCAGCGCCTGGTTCTGGTCGGTACGGCGGCCGGCTTCGTGGAAGGGACCCGCCGCTACGACACCGAAGCCGTGCCCCACGACACCCTCGTCATCCACGGCTCGGCGGATGAAACGGTGCCGCTCCAGAACGTGCTGGACTGGGCTCTTCCCCTGGACCTGCCGGTGGTGGTGGTGCCCGGCGCCGACCACTTCTTCCACCGTCGGCTGCACCTCATCCGCGATATCGTCACCCGGGCCTGGCGGCACTGAGGGCCGGAAGAGACGGGGCCTCGCGCAGCGGGGCCCCGGACGTCACTGGGGTTGCGGATCGGCCTCGGCAGGGGTCGGGGCCGGCGTCAGCCAGCGTTGCAGGGCCTCGGCGTTGAGGGGCGGGCTGAAGTAGTAGCCCTGCGCCAGACGGCAGTCGAGGGCGTCGAGGAAATCCCGTTGTGCCTCGGTTTCAACGCCTTCGGCCAGCACTTCGAGATGAAGATTGCGGGCCATGGCGACGATGGTGCGGACGATTTCCTCGTCCGCCCCCTCTCCCGGAACATCGCGCACGAAGCTGCGGTCGATCTTGAGCTTATCCACCCGGAAGCGCTTGAGGTAGGCCAGCGACGAGTAGCCGGTGCCGAAGTCGTCGATGGCCAGGCGCAGCCCCAGGGCCTTGAGCGCCACCAGCCGGGATTCGGCCTCGTCCCCCAGGGCGACCAGGGCGTTCTCGGTAATTTCGAGCTCCAGCACGGCGGCGGGCAGGCCGGTTTCGGCCAGGGCGGCCGCAACCTCATCCACCAGGCAGGGATTGCGCAACTGCACGGGCGAGAGATTGACCGCCAGGGTATCCAGGGCATAACCCGCCTTGCGCCAGGCACTGACCTGGGCGCAGGCCCGGCGCAGCACCCAGCCGCCCAGGGGCATGATGAGACCGGTTTCCTCGGCGTGGGGAATGAAGCGGTCGGGCGGCACCCGCGGCTCGCCGGGGGGTTGCCAGCGCACCAGGGCCTCGACGCCAACCGTGCGCCGGTCGCAGAGATCGACCAGGGGCTGGTAGTCGAGGGTGAATTCCTCCGCCGTGAGGGCCCGGCGCAGGGCCGCGTCCAGGGCCAGATGGCGGCTGGCCTCCTGGCCCAGGGCCTCGGTGTAGAAGTGATAGTGGCCGCGGCCGGAATCCTTGACGTGATAGAGGGCCGCGTCGGCGTAGCGCACCAGTTCGTGGGGATCCCGGCTGTCGGCGGGATACATGCTGATGCCGATGCTGCAGCCGAGATAGACGGACTGGCCGGAATCCAGCTCGATGGCGGTGCGCAGGTGATCCACCAGGAGCTGGGCGACGCTGGCCGCATCCTCCGGCGAATTCAGCGCTTCCAGGAGCACGACGAATTCATCGCCGCCCAGGCGGGCGAGGGTATCGGATTCACGCAGGCGGCTCTTCAGCCGCCGGGCAACCTTTTGCAGGACCTCGTCCCCCACCGGATGCCCGAGGCTGTCATTGACGTGCTTGAAGCGGTCCAGATCGATGAAGAGCACCGCACCGCCGCGGCCGCTGCGTTCGCCGTGGGCCACGGCATGCTCGATGCGCGACAGGAGCAGAAGCCGATTGGGCAGGCTGGTGAGGACGTCATGGTGGGCCAGGAATTCCATCTCCGCCTCGGATTCCTTGATGCGCGAGATGTCGGTAAAGACGCCGACGTAACTGGTGGGTTCACCCTTTTCGTCGAAAACGGTGCTGATGGTCAGCCACTCGGGGTACACGGAGCCATCCTTGCGCCGATTCCACAGCTCGCCCTGCCAGCTTCCGGTCTCGGCCAGGGAATGCCACATGGCCTGATAGAAGGCCGCGTCGTGGTGGGTGGATTTGAGCAGGCTGTTGCTGCGGCCCTGGGCCTCGGCCGCGCTGTAACCGGTAATGGCGGTGAAGGCCGGATTGACCGCCACGATGGTGCCCTTGAGATCGGTGAGGACGATGCCCTCCCGGGTGTTGCGGAAAATCGCCTCGGCCCGCCGCAAGCCCTCCTCGGCCCGCTTGCGCTCGGTGATGTCGCGGGTGACGCCGAGAAGCCCGGTGCAGCATCCCGCCTCGTCACGCAACGGGGCCATGTGGGTCTCCATCCAGCGGGGAGTGCCCTTCAGGCCGGTGATCTCGAATTCCAGGCGGCCGCTCTCGCCCTCGGCCACTTTCCCGGCCAGGGCCGCAAAGGCGGGCCGGTACGGCGCCTGCACCAGTCGGGTCACGTCGAAGCCGCGCACCTGCTCCAGGGATTCGGCCTCGATCATGGCCAGCCCGGCCCGGTTCATGGACTCCAGGCGACCGTCCAGGGTCAGCACCTTCACGCATTCCGGCTCGGCGTCGATGATGGCGTGCAAGCGGGCCTCGCTCTCCCGCAGCCGGCCGGCACTTTCCTCCAGCGCCCTCTGCTGGCGTTTCTTTTCGGTGATGTCGCGGGAGGCGCAGTAGGCCAGGTTGCGACCGTCCAGGTGAAAGAAGGTGACGCTGATTTCCACGTCCTGCAGGCTGCCGTCCCGGCGCCGGTGGATGGTCTCGATGGTGACGTCGGTCCCGGCGGCAAAATTGCGCGGCAGGATGTCGTTCAGCAGGGTGTCGGCGTCGAACTGGGCGTTCCAGTCCGTCACGTTCATGGACGCCACTTCCTCCGGGGTCCGGTCCAGCATGGCGGCAAACTGGCGATTGGCCTCCACCACCCGCCCCTGCTCGTCGAGGATGGTGATGCCGTCGCTGGCGCTCTCCAGAAACATGCGGTTGCGCGCCGCCTCGGCGACCACGCGCTCGACCAGGCGCAGGAGCAGCACGGCCGCCACGACGGAGAAGAGGGCGAAGGCACCGACCAGCAGCCCGGTGCGGCGGACTTCCTCCTGCCACGATCCCAGGTAGTCCTGCGCCGCCACGCCGACGGTGACCATCAAGGGCGCCCGGTCGAGCCGGCGCAGGGTGGTGACCCGCTCCAGGCCATCCACCGCCACCCGCGAGCGATAGGTGGCTTCGGTCACGCCGGATTCCGCCAGGCGGCGCAGTTCCGGCGATACGACGGTGTTCCCCGGCTGACTGGTTTCCGCCGCGCCCGTATCGGGATGGCGGGCGAGAAAGCCGAGGTCGGCGGTGCGCAGGGTGATGATGCCGCGGGGCCCCGCGTCGAAGGCGGTGAACAGGCGGGCGACTTCGCCCAGGGGAACCGAGCCGTAGGCGATGCCGGCGAAGCGACCGGCAGAATCCTCGTAGCGGCGGGAAAAGGTGATTACCCAGCGCCCCAGGATGCGTCCGAAGATGGGCTGCGACATGACCAGGCCGGCTTTGGCATCCGCCGCCAGGGTCTGGAAATAGGGGCGGTCCGCCAGATTGACCGGATGGGCTGCATCCACCCCCGGACCGTGGATCACCCGGCCGGCGGCGTCCGTGACGCGGATTCCCGCCGCCACCGGAACCCGCTCCGCATGGCGGCGCAGCAGGGCATCGACTGCGGGTCCGTCCAGGCCGCCGGAAGCCTCTTGGTGCTCCAGCTCATCCGTGATGGCCAGCAGGCTGTGATCGATGCGGTCCACGGCGCTGGTCACCGCCTGATCGATGGCCAGGGCCAGGGTCTGCGAACGGGCCTCAGCCCGTTGCTCGTACAACTGCCGGCTCTGGCCGACGAACCAGCCGGCCAGGGCAACCATGATGGCGTTGGCGATCAGGCAGCCGAAAATGACGAGCAATCGATGACGGTCTACGGGCAGCACATCCCGACCCCCGAAAAGGCTATTACTTTCATCATAGACGCTTTTTCATGGCGACGGTTCATGAGGGCCAGCGCAAGCCTCGGATAGAATGACTTTCCGCGTCACCCCCCGTACCCATGCCCTCTCCGCCTCCCGCCTCGCCTGCCCTGGAAGTCGCCCACCTCAGCAAGCGCTTCGCGACGACCCGGGTGGTAGACGATCTCTCCTTCCGGGTCGCAGGGGGCAGCTGTTTCGGCCTGCTGGGCCCCAACGGGGCGGGCAAGACGACGACGCTGCGCCTGTGCCTGGGACTCGCGACGCCGGACGGCGGCAGCATCCACCTGGGCGGGCACTCGATTCCCGCCGCCGCCGCTACGGCCCGGGCCCGGGTCGGCGTGGTGCCCCAGTTCGACAATCTCGATCCGGATTTCACCGCGGCCGAGAATCTGCTCGTCTTCGGCCGCTACTTCGCCCTAGACGACGCGACGATCCGCGCTCGCATTCCCGGTCTGCTCGAATTCGCGGGCCTTTCCGGCAAGGCCGATGCCCGCATCGCCACCCTGTCCGGCGGCATGAAGCGCCGCCTGACCCTGGCCCGCGCGCTGGTGAATGACCCGGACATCGTCTTCCTCGACGAGCCCACCACCGGACTCGATCCCCAGGCACGCCACCTCATCTGGCAGCGCCTCAAAGAGCTCAAGTCCCGCGGCAAGACGCTCATCCTCACCACCCACTTCATGGACGAGGCGGAGCGCCTGTGCGACCGCCTGCTCATCCTGGACCGGGGCCGCGCCATCGCAGAGGGCAGCCCGCGGGATCTCATCGAGGCCCGGGTCGAGCCGCAGGTGATCGAAGTCTACGACGAGGCGGGGGGCGACCTCGACCGCTTCGTCGCCGCCCACCGGCCTCTGGCCGGCAGGGTCGAGACCAGCGGCGAAACGGCTTTCTTTTACTGCCGCGATGCGCAGGCCCTGCTCGCCGCCCTGGCGGGGCGGGCAGGACTGCGCTACATCCACCGCGCCGCCAATCTGGAAGACGTGTTCATCCAATTGACCGGGCGGGAGTTGCGCGATTGATTCCTTCGCCGAATTCGCGGAGCGCCCCCATGAACCTCACCTCCCTGATTGGCTGGCTTCCCGTCTGGCGGCGCAACTTCCTGGTCTGGAGGAAGCTGGCCATCCCGTCGATCCTGGGCAATCTGGCCGACCCGCTGATCTATATGCTCGGCCTCGGCTACGGCCTGGGCGCCCTGCTGCCGCCCCTCGACGGGCAGCCCTACGTCGCCTTCCTGGCCGCCGGCACGGTGTGCGCCTCGACCATGAACGCCGCCACCTTCGAGGCGCTGTATTCGGCCTTTTCGCGCATGCACGTGCAGAAGACCTGGGACGGCATCCTCAACACGCCGCGCAGCCTGGCCGACGTGGTGGCCGGAGAACTGTTCTGGGCGGCGACCAAATCGCTCTTTTCCGGCGCGGCTATCCTGGCCGTCGTCGCGGCCCTGGGACTGGCCCACGGCTGGATCGCCCTGTGGGCGCTGCCGGCGGTCGTCCTCACCGGCCTGGCCTTCGCCGCTCTGGGGCTGATCTGGAACGCCCTGGCGCCGTCCTACGATTTCTTCATGTATTACTTCACCCTCTTCATCACGCCCATGACCCTCATTTCCGGGGTCTTCTTTCCTGCCGATCAGTTGCCCGGCTGGCTGACGGCCATCGGCACGGCGCTGCCCCTGGCCCAGGGGGTCGCCCTGGTGCGCCCCCTGCTCGCCGGGCAGGCGCCGCCGGACGCCCTGCTCCACGCCATGATCCTGCTGGCCACCGCAGGGCTCGCCTTCGTCATCGCCCTCAAGCTCACCCGCCGCAGGCTCCTCAAGTAGAATTCCGCGATGCAGAACCTTGTCGTCCTGACCAATTGCCCCGATAGGGACAGCGCCGCCGCCATCGCCCGGGAAATCGTCGAGGCGCGCCTCGCCGCCTGCGTCAATATCCTCGCCCCCTGCCACAGCATCTACCGCTGGCAGGGCCGCGTAGACGAGGCAGAGGAGGTGCCCATGCTCATCAAGACCACCGCTGCCCGCTATCCGGCCCTGGAAGAGGCCCTGCGTCGACTGCATCCCTACGAGGTCCCCGAAATCATTGCCCTGCCCATTGCCTCCGGTTTGCCGGCCTATCTGAACTGGCTGGCGGCGGAGACCGTCGAATCATGATGCTGCGTCTATTGCTCCTCCTGCTGGCCTTCCTGGCGCTGCCCGCGACGGGTGAGGAATTCCTCGACCCCGCCGTAGCCTTCAAGCCCAGCGTGCGCGCCGTGGATGGCCGCACGATCGAGGTCGAATTCCACATCGCCCCGGGCTACTACCTCTACCGCGACAAGTTCCGCTTCAGCGTCGAGGACGATGCCGCCCGCACCGGCACGCCGGTCTTCCCCCCAGGCAAGGAGAAGGAAGACGAGACCTTCGGCCGCATGGTGGTCTATTACGACGCCGTGGCTGTCACCGTGCCGGTGGAACGCAGTTCCCCCGGCGAGCTCCCCCTGCGCCTCAAGGTCACCTCCCAGGGCTGCGCCGACGCGGGGGTGTGCTATCCGCCCCAAAGCCACATCCTGGCGGTCACCCTGCCGTCTCCGGACGCGCCGCCGGCCCCCAAGTCCGCCGCCGGCAGCGAAACCGGCCGCATCGCCCAGGCCCTCAAGCACGCGGGTTTCTGGGGCAACCTGGCCTTTTTCTTCGTGGCCGGCCTGGGCTTGGCGCTGACGCCCTGCGTCTTCCCCATGATTCCCATCCTGTCCGGCATCATCGCCGGTCAGGGGCATCGGGCCAGTCACGCCCGGGGCTTCGCCCTTTCGCTGGCTTACGTCCTGGGCATGGCACTGACCTACGCCGCCGCGGGGGTCGCCGCCGGCCTCAGCGGCACCCTGATCTCCAGCGCCCTGCAGAATCCCTGGGTGCTGGGCAGCTTCGCCGCCGTTTTTGTGGTGCTTTCGCTGTCCATGTTCGGCTTCTACGAACTGCAATTGCCCACCGCCCTGCAAAGCAAGCTGTCGCAGGAGGCGGGCCACCTCCAGGGCGGCCGCGGGGTCGGCGTGTTTTTGATGGGCGCCCTGTCCGCTCTCATCGTCGGCCCCTGTGTTGCGGCTCCCCTGGCCGGGGCGCTGCTCTACATCGGCCAGACCGGCGACGCCGTCCTGGGCGGCGCGGCACTTTTCGTCATGGCCCTGGGCATGGGGGTTCCGCTCATCGCTGTCGGGCTGTCCGCCGGCAGCCTGCTGCCCCGCACCGGCCCCTGGATGGAGGCGGTGAAGAAGGCCTTCGGCGTCGTTCTGCTGGCCACTGCCGTCTGGCTGGTGGGCCCGGTCATCCCCGCAGCCGCGCAGATGCTGGCCTGGGCCGTGCTGCTCATCATTCCGGCCATCTTCCTGCACGCCCTCGACCCGCTGCCGCCGACGGCCAAGGGCTGGCAGCGCTTCTGGAAGGGCATCGGCATCGTCATGCTGCTCACCGGCGCGGCGCTGCTGGTCGGAGCCCTGGCCGGCGGGCGTGACCCCCTGCAGCCCCTGGCCAGCCTGCGCGGTCAGGCGGTGGCGGCGGAAACACCCCACCTGCCGTTCCAGCGGGTCGCCACCGTGGACGAGCTTGACGCCCGCCTCAAGGCTGCCGCAAAACCTGTGATGCTCGATTTTTATGCCGACTGGTGCGTCTCATGCAAGGAGATGGAACGCTTCACCTTCGCCGATGCGGGAGTGCGGGAGCGGCTGAAGGGTTTCGAACTGCTGCAGGCCGACGTGACGGCCAATTCCGACGCCGACAAGGCGCTGCTGGCCCGTTTCGGGCTGTTCGGTCCACCGGGAATCATCTTCTTCGACCCCGCCGGCCGCGAACTGGCCAACCTGCGGGTCGTGGGCTACAAGGACGCGGCGGCCTTCGCCGCCGTCGTCGATCAGGCCCGACGGGGCGGCTGATCCGCCCCACCAGCGCTTACTTGTGCTTGGCGTCGATTTCGTAGACGTTCTTCTGCACCAGACGCTGCACCAGGGTATCGAGAGTCAGGCCCCCTGAAGCCCCCTGCTTGAAGCCCAGGACCGAGGTGGACTTGGCGCCCAGCTCCATTTTTTCCTCGCTGTAGCCGGTGGCCACCTGCTCGGTGGTGTTGGCGTTGATGAGCTTGTAGCGCATGCCGATGATCCACACCCCGGTGGATTCCTCGGTCTTCACCGATCCTACCGCCACCCCGGCGGCGGCCGATCCGCGGGAACCCCCGGCGATGGCGACGACGGACCCCAGGGCCGCACCGTCGAAGCCCTGGGTGGCCTGGGCCACGGGTTCCGCCTTCAGGATGTCGAATTTCAGAATCCACTTGGTGGTCTTGAATTTGCCCTTCTGCAGCACCTTGCGCGCGGCCTGAGGGTTGCCCATGGTGTAGGCCAGGGTGAATTCGTTGAGCAGGGGGCCCAGGTCGGCCCGCTCCAGCACCTTGAAGTTAGCTTTGCCGAGTTCGAGTTCGGCGTAGTCGGCGATGTTGTTGGGGCCGAATTTCTGGGTGAAGGAGGCGTTGCTGCTCTTGATTTCCCCCGGGATGACGATGATCGTCGGCCCCTTCTTGTGGGCATTGCTGTATTCGATGGGTTTGTACATGGCCTTGTCGGCCATGGCGTTGGCCTGCTGCGAAGTGCTGCTGCCCGCAGTGGGGGAGGGGTTGTTGGCGTCGGCGGGGTTGCTGCTGCCAGTGGTCTGACAGGCGGCTAGGGCGACGACGGAACCGAGGACGCACAGGGCGCGGCAAAGGGGGGTCTTGACGAAAGGCATGATGATTTCCCTGGGATTTGACTCGTTGAAGGGCTGATTCTGAATGAATGGCCCCCCCTGGGCAAGGACCGATTTCACACGAAGGTATCCCAGGCGAAACGGGCGATGAGGGCTCCGGCGACGACGAGAAAAGCCCGCCGCACGAAGGCACTGCCGTGGCGCAGGGCAAGGCGGGAACCGAGCAGGGAACCGGCGCCGTTGCACAAGGCCATGGCCAGGGCCAGCAAGGGAATCCACTGGCCGTGGGGTACGAAGTAGGCCAGGGCGGCGAGGTTGGTGGCCACGTTAACGACCTTGGCCGCGGCCGAGGCGTGCAGGAAATCGAATCCGAAGCCGCGCACGAAGAGAAAGATGAGGAAACTGCCCGTCCCGGGTCCGAAAAATCCGTCGTAGAAGCCGATGACTGCGCCGAGGGCGCCCGCCAGAGCGATCTCCCGGGCGCCCCGGTGGGCCGGCTGGTGGATTTCGCCCAGCTGCGGCCGGCGCCACACGTGAAATGCCGTGGCCACCAGCAGCACGAGGATCAGGGGCCGCAGGGCTTCCCGGGGCAACCAGGCCACCGCCATCGCCCCCAGGTAGGAAAAGGCGAAGGCGACGGCCGCCGCCGGCAGGACGGTGCGCCAGGGCATGACGATACGGCGGGCGTAGCGCCAGGCGGCGCCGGAAGTGCCCACCACGCTGGCCCCCTTGTTGGTGCCGAACAGGGTTGCCGGCGCCTCGCCGGGAAGGGCGGCGAACAGGGCGGGAATCTGGATCAGTCCGCCGCCACCCACGACCGCATCCACCGCCCCGGCCAGGAATGCGGCCGGCAGCAGGAAGAGGAGCGGGGCGAGGGGGAATTCGGGCATGGGCGGAGGGATGGGCTGCGCGATCCACCGGGGGCCGCCCAGGGCTGTATTATCCTGAAAACCTCAGCCGACCGCTTTTCGCTGCCCCGAACGCCATGTGCCCCGGACCTCTGCGCCAATCCAAATCGCTCGCCCTCAGGGCGACTGCGCTCCGTGGGCGCTGGCCGGGATGCCTGACCTGCGCTTTGTCGACGCGCCACTGAGGAACGGACCATCAGCGCCAGCCCGCGCACGACACCCGATCGCTCCACGGCCATGCACCCGACGCAATCCGCTACCGACCACTCCGGAGTCGCCCACTGGCTGCGGCGGCAAGCGCGCATCCAGCGTTTCGCCGGGCTGACCCTGGCCGCTTCGATCACCCCGGGGGCCTACGACGCGGCCACCCGGGGGGCCGTCGCCCAGGCCCTGTGCGCCGCGGCCTGGCAGACCCTGCCCGGCTACTTTCTCGCCAGCATCCTGCTGGGGGGCGTGCTCACCCACGTCTTCGCGGTGACGGCAGCGAGCTACGGCCTCTCGCATCTGGCCCTGGAAGCGGTGGTCCGGCTTTACGTCATGGAACTGCTTCCCTTGGCTGCGGCGCTCTTCGTGGCCCTGCGGGCCATCCCCGCCACCCTGCTGCGCCTGCTCAGAACGCTCCCCACACCGGCCCGCCAGCCCACAGGAGAAGTGGTCGCTTACTTTGTCGGAAACTTCCTGGCAGTATGGGTTCTCGCCATCGTCAGCAGCGTGGCTACCCTGGTCGTCGCTTACCCGGTCCTGCACGGGGCGACCTTCTGGGCTCTGGAGGGCTACGCCCGGGTGGTGGGGCAGGTCTTCTCTCCTCTGGCCGCGGCGGGCCTGGCGATCAAGTTGCTTTTCTTTTCCGGGGCCGTCGCCCTTTCGCCCCTGGCCCTGCTGTCGGATACCGCCCCGCTGGAACGCGGCGCAGCCGAGGTGCGGGCCATCGCCCGCCTGCTGCTTTTCCTGGTGCTCATCGAAGGCTGTTCCCTGGCGCTGAGAATCAATTAGCATTGCAGCATGAGCGCAGCCAAATCTCCTCCCCTCATCCCCCACGCCCATGCCAAGGCGGTGCTCCTTGTGGCGCTCACCCTTGCGGTGCTGGGGGTCTTCGCTTTCTTCGTCATGACCGCCCGGGGAGTCTTCGAGGAGACTCAGTCCCTGGTCCTGGTGGCAGACAATTCCGAGGGCGTTGCGGTGGGGATGGACCTCAGCTTCTCCGGTTTTCCCATCGGCCGCGTGCGTCGGGTCGAGCTGGCAGAGGACGCCAAGGCCCACATCCACGTCGAGATTCCGGTGAAGGATGCGCGCTGGTTGCGCACTTCTTCCGTATTCACTCTGGAGCGGGGGCTGGTGGGAGGAACCCGCCTGCGCGCCTTCAGCGGAGTTCTCGACGACCCGCCCCTGGCCGACGGCGCTCGCCGGGACGTCCTGATCGGCGACGTGGCCGAGCGCATTCCCCAGGTTCTCGGGAGTGTGCAGGCGCTCCTCAAGCAACTCGAGCACCTGTCGGCGGCGGACGGTTCCTTGGCCCGCAGCCTGGACAACGTGCAGGCGCTGACCGCAGCCATGAACGGCCGCCACGGGGTGCTCACCGGCCTTCTGGGCAGCGAGGGGGATGCCCGCCGGGTGATCGAGGCCCTGGAGCGCACCAACCGCCTGTTGGCCCAGACCGAGACCCAGCTTTACGGTCCCCAGGGCCTGGCCGACGAGGCGCGGCGCACGGCCGGCGAGTTACGGGCCGTCCTGGGCGAAGCCCGGACGAATCTGGAGAAGCTGGATCGCATCCTGGCCGACGTGGGGCGCATCGCCAGCAACGCGCGGGGGGCGAGCGAGGATCTGGATGTGCTGCGGGCCGAAGTCGAGGCCAGCCTGCGGCGGGTGTCGGGCCTGGTCGAGGAGGTCAATCGCAAATGGCCCTTCGCCCGCGAAAGGGACTTGAAGCTGCCGTGAAGCCCTTGCTCCCTTTGACTGCCCTGCTTGCCCTGGGCCTCGCGGCCTGTGCCGGGGGGCCGGTGGCGCCGGACTGGCAGGCCGACGCCCACCAGGCCCTCAGCGCCTACACCCGGGCCTATCTGGAAGGGCGGGACCGCGCCGCCACGCAGGAATTGACCCTGGCCCGCCGCGCCGTGGCCCGTACCGGCAACCCGAACGCCCTCGCAGCGGTGGAGTTGAAGGCCTGTGCGCTGCGCTTCGCGAGTCTGGGTGGGGGCGATTGCCCAGGTTTCGCACCGCTGGCTGCCGACGCCGACGCGGCGTCCCGCGCCTACGGGGCCTATCTCGCCGGGTCGGATCCGGGTGCAGATCCGGCGCTTCTTCCCCCGGACCAGGCGGCAGTGCTGCGGGGCAGCCTGCAATCCGACGGACTCCCTTCGGTCGCCGATCCGCTGTCGCGCCTGGTGGTGGCGGCGGCGCTCCTCCGTGCCGGCCGCCTCTCGCCCCAGGGAATCGCCCATGCCATAGAGACGGCAGGACAGCAGGGCTGGGCTCGCCCCCTGGCTGCGTGGTTGAGCTTCGACCGCGATCGTCTGCGCGCGGCCGGGGACGAGGCCGGCGCAGCAGCGCGGCAGCGGCGCCTGGACATCACCCTGGGCGCTCCACGCTGATCCGCGCCGACCGGGCGGCGACGCGCCGCCGGCCACCGGGCTACTTGCCGATGCAAAAACGCCCGAAGATAACCCCCAGGAGGTCGTCGGGACTGGTCTCGCCAGTGATTTCCCCCAGGGCCTTGTGCGCCAGGCGCAAATCCTCGGCGAACAGTTCGAGGGCGGGGCGGGGCGCGGCGAGGCAGGCCGCGGCAGCCTCGCAATGATCGGCGGCGGCGGCCAGGGCGCGGACGTGCCGCTCCCTGGCGATGAAGACGTCTTCCGCCGGTTGGCCCCCGGCCACGGCCAGCAATTCGTCGTGCAGGAGGTCTACCCCGGCACCGCTCCTGGCCGAGAGGGAGAGGATCACCCCCCCGTCGGCTTCCCGACGCCCGGGGGGCTCGCCACTGAGATCGATCTTGTTGCGCACCGTGATGCGGGGCACGCCGGTGGGAAGGCGGGCCAACACTTCCTCGTCGCCGCCTGCGGGGGTGCTGGCGTCGCGCAGCACGAGCACCAGGTCGGCCCGTTCGATTTCCTTCCAGGCGCGCGCAATACCCAGGCGTTCGACTTCATCGTCGGTTTCCCGCAGGCCGGCGGTATCGATGATATGCAGCGGAATGCCCTCCACCTGAATCGACGAGCGCAGGGCGTCGCGAGTCGTGCCGGCCACCGGCGTCACCAGGGCCAGGTCGTCGCCGGCCAGTCGATTGAGGAGGGAGGATTTGCCCACGTTGGGCGGGCCCGCCAGGACCACCTGCAGCCCGGCCTGCAGAAGCCGGCCCTGGCCCGCCCGGGCGCGCACCCGGGCGAGGCGGGTCCGGAGCGCGGCCAGGCGACCGGCCGCGTCGGCCGCACGCAGGAAGTCGATGTCCTCGTCGGGAAAATCCAGGGTCGCTTCGACCAGGGCGCGCAGCTGCGTCAGCCCTTCGGCCAGGGCGTGGATTTCCCGGGAGAATTCGCCTTGCAGGGAGCGGACTGCGGAGCGGGCCGCGCAGGCGGTGGAGGCGTCGATGAGGTCGGCGACGGCCTCGGCCTGGGCCAGGTCGAGCTTGCCGTTGAGGAAGGCCCGCCGGGTGAATTCCCCCGGTTGGGCAAGGCGGGCGCCCAGGTCGAGGCAGCGGGCCAGGACGAGGCGCAGGACGACGGGGCCGCCATGGCCCTGGAATTCGACCACGTCCTCGCCGGTATAGGAGTGGGGGGCGGGAAAGTGCAGCACCAGGCCGCTGTCGATGACCCGCCCCTCGCCATCGATAAAGCGGGCGTGGCAGGCGCGCCGGGGGGCCGGGCGCAGGCCGGTGACGGCCTCGACCAGAGGCAGCAGCTCAGGGCCCGACACCCGCACCACGCCGATGCCGCCCCGCCCGGGTGCGGTGGCGACGGCGGCGATGGGGTCGGCGGGCGCCGGCCGGGTCATGCGGGGCGGATCAGCCGAACTCAGGCCTTGGCGTCGTTGGCGGCCTTGCCGCCCGCCTCGATGACCTGGGTGATGCGCCACTGCTGGGCGATGGACAGGATGTTATTGACCACCCAGTAGAGCACCAGACCGGCGGGGAACCAGAAGAACATGACGCCGAAAATGAAGGGCATGGCCATCATGATCTTGGCCTGCATGGGGTCCGGCGGAGTGGGATTGAGCTTGGTCTGGATGAGCATGGTCACCACCATGACGACCGGCAGGATGTAAAACGGGTCCTGAGAGGCCAGGTCGGTGATCCAGAGGATCCAGGGGGCGTCGCGCATTTCGACGGCGCCCAGGAGCACCCAGTAGAGGGCGATGAAGACGGGAATCTGGACCAGGATGGGCAGGCAGCCTCCCAGGGGATTGACCTTCTCGGTCTGGTAAAGCTTCATCATCTCCTGGTTGAGGCGCTGGCGATCGTCGCCATAACGCTCCTTCAAGTGCATGAGGCGCGGGGTGAGCACCCGCATCTTGGCCATGGATTTGTAGGACGCGGCCGAGAGGGGGTAAAAGGCCGCCTTGATGAGGATGGTCAGAATGACGATGGCCCAGCCCCAATTGCCCACCAATTTGTGGATGGCCTCCAGGGCCCAGAAAATGGGCGCGGCGATGACCGTCAGCCAGCCGTAGTCCACGACCAGATCGAGGCCCGGGGCGATTTTCTTGAGAGCTTCCTGAATCTGGGGACCGGCAAAGAGCGTCACCCCAACGCCCCCCTTGGCGCCCGGAGCGACTTCGGCCACCGGCACGATGAGCCCGGCCTGAACCACGTTGGCGCTGCCCTCGGCCTTGCGCATGTAGTATTCGCGGGGTGTCTTTTCGGCCGGAACCCAGGCGGAAACGAAATAGTGCTGCACCATGGCCAGCCAGCCGTTGTCAGCGGTCTTGGCATGTTTGGCCTTGCCGGAAGCGGCGTCGCCAAAATCGATCTTCTGATACTTCTCCGCCTCGGTATAGACGGCGGGGCCGGTGAACGTCGAGACCATCTTCGTTTCACCTTCGGGCGCGACGTCGTCTCGCTGGAGTTGGAAATAGGCGTGGGGACTGATGGCCTTGCCGCTGGCGTTCTCGATTTCCCAAGCGACATCCACGGCGTACGAAGCCCGGCGCAGGGTATAGGTCTTGGCGACCTTGACCCCCTCCGGCCCCGTGCCTTCGAAGCGCACCTTGAGCTCGGTGGCGCCCTCGGCAAGCTCCGTGGGCCCCGTGACGCGCTTGAAGACGGTACGGTGGTTGGGCAGTCCCTCGCCGATCAGGCCACTCTGGGCGAGATACTGGTGCTGCGACTCGAAGAGGACGAAATTCTTGCCCTTGTCGCCGTGGGCCCGGTACTTGAGCAGTTCCAGGCCCACCAGGTCGCCGCCCTGGGTGGAGAAGGTCGCCTTCACGAGGTCGGTGGCGACGGTGAAACTTTCCCCCGCCGGCGCGGCAGCGGGGCCAGCGGCGGGCGTGGCGACGGGCGCCGCCGAGCCTGGGGCTGCGGCCAGCGTCGTGCTGGGCTTGGGCACGTCAGCGGACGTTCCCGTCGCGGCGGGCGCGGCTGCCCCGGCGGCCGGCTGGGGCTGGTTGTACTTCTGCCAGTTCTCCCAAAGCATCAGGCTGGAAACAAAAAAGATGATGGCCAGGATCAGTCGCCGAGTGTCCATGTACAACCCATGTCGAAAAAAGTGTTCAGGGGACGGGATCGTACCCGCCCGGATGCCAGGGATGGCAGCGGCAGACCCGTCGCGCGCTCAGCCAGCCGCCCCGGGCGGCGCCGTATTTTCGCACGGCTTCGATGGCGTATTGCGAGCAACTCGGGCAAAAGCGGCAACGACGCCCCAGCCAGGGGCTGAGGGCATACTGATAGCCCCGCAGGAGCGCGATGAGGAGCGTCTTCACGGCGTACCCGCAGCCCGCCGGGCAAGCCGCCCCAGGAGTTCGACAGCTTCCGCCGCAATCACCCGGCCGTCGATGCGGCCCGGTTTGGCGATGAGGCGAAAGATCACATCCACCTTGGGAAGCCCCGCCCGCCGCAGGCGAAACTGCTCGCGCAGGACACGTTTGATGCGATTGCGACCCACCGCCGATTTAACCAGCTTGCGCCCGACCACCAATCCGAGTCGGGCGTCACAAGCCGTCTCGCCGCGGGGAAGGTAATGCACCATGAAGAGCGTGCCGCGAATCGCCTTCCTGAAACCAAAAACGGATGAATACTCATCCGTTTTGGTTAAGCGATAGCGTCGCGGAAAGGTGCCAGCGGACAAGGCCGCGGCAGCAGTGCTCAAACGCCCAGACGCTGGCGGCCCTTGGCGCGGCGGGCGGCGATGACCTTGCGGCCGCCCTTGGTGCGCATGCGGACCAGGAAGCCGTGGGTGCGCTTGCGGCGCACGACGGAGGGCTGATACGTGCGTTTCATGCTGATTCCTTGCTGGCTAGAGAAAAACGGCGAATTACATCCTGTTTCGCCCTGCCATGTCAAGGCAAAATTTTCTTGCCGGCTGTGGATAACTTCTACGCGGCGGGGTAGAATCGGCCTTGATCTGGCGGCCCGGGAGCCGCCAATTTTGTTGCACCAATCCACCCATCTGCACCCATTCGAATACACCGCCCCCGGAATTTCCATGAGGGGTGGGGAGGAGTCTTTTCGGCAATGTCCGGTTTCTGGGAATCCTGCCTGCTGCGTTTCGAACAGGAATTGCCGGCTCAGCAGTTCAACACCTGGATCAGACCGCTGCGTCTGGAGGGTGAAGAAGCGCCCCAGGAGGGGCTGCGTCTGTTGGCGCCCAACACCTTCATCCTGAAGTGGGTGCGGGATCGCTATCTGACCCAGATCGAGGATCACTGCCGCAGTTTTTTCTCCGTCCCGGTCAGCATCGGGCTGTCCGTCGCGGGGGGCAAGGCGCGTGCGGAGGCGGAAGCCGGGGGGGCAGCCGCCCCGGCACCCGCCTCATCGTCCCACGCCGGCGATGGAGCCGCAGGCAAAAAAGCTGCCAACCGGCCTTCCGCCTACGACAAGACCCGCCTTATCGCCGGTTTCACCTTCGACAACCTGGTGGTCGGCAAGGCCAACGACCTTGCCCGGGCCGCGGCTCAACAGGTAGCGGGCAACCCCGGCGGCGCCTACAACCCGCTCTTCATCTACGGTGGCGCGGGCTTGGGCAAAACGCACCTCATCCACGCCATCGGCAATGCCATCCTGAGCGACAACCCGGAGCGCGTGGTGCGCTATGTCCACGCCGAAGATTATTACTCGGACGTGGTGCGGGCCTACCAGCAGAAATCCTTCGACAGCTTCAAGCGCCAGTACCGCAGCCTGGACGTGCTGCTCCTCGACGACGTGCAGTTCTTCAATGGCAAGAACCGCTCCCAGGAGGAGTTCTTCTTTCTGTTCAACGCCCTCATCGAGGCCAGAAAGCAGATCATCATCACCTGTGACACCTACCCCAAGGACATCAACGGCCTCGACGACCGCCTGGTGACCCGCTTCGACTGGGGCCTCACGGTGCAGATCGAACCGCCTGAACTGGAAATGCGGGTCGCCATCCTCAAGAAGAAAGCCTTGGCAGAAGGCATCCAGCTCAATGACGAGGTTGCTTTCTTCATTGCCAAGCATCTGCGCTCCAATGTGCGAGAACTGGAAGGGGCGCTCAAGAAAGTGCTGGCCTATTCGTCCTTCCACGGTCGGGCCATCGCTCTGGATCTGGCCAAGGAGGCCTTGAAGGATCTGATCGGATCGGTGCGCAACGTGGGCATCGAGAATATTCAGAAGACCGTGGCCGACTATTACAAGATCAAGGTAGCCGACCTGTTCTCCAAGAAGCGCACCCGGGCCATCGCCCGCCCGCGCCAGGTAGCCATGTGGCTGTGCCGCGAGGTGACCAGCCACAGCTTTCCGGAAATCGGCGATGCCTTCGGAGGCCGCGACCACACCACGGTCATCCACGCCGTCAAGACTATCGACGGCCTGAAAGTCAAGGACAACGAACTCAACCACGACCTGCACGTCCTGGTGCAGGTTCTGAAGGGTTGAAGCTGTGCATTGCCTGGGGGAAACCTGTAGTCAGAATGGGGGCAACTCGCTGCGCGGCGCCTTGTGGATAACTTGTCCCCTTTTCACCCACAGCTTTACCAGTGGGTTTCCAAGAGCCAAAAAGCCGATTTAATGCACTGTTTTTATAGGTAATTGTTTCTTTATCCCCAGAGTTGTTTCTGACTTAGTCATTATAGGAATTTGATTTATGGTTCTTATCAAAACCCAAAGAGACACCCTGCTGGTTCCTTTGCAGTCGGTTTCCGGCATTGTCGAAAGACGGCATACCCTGCCGATCCTGTCCAATGTGTTGCTGGAAAAACGCGGCGACCGGCTGACTCTCTTGGCGACCGATATCGAGATCCAGATCACCACGACGACCGAAGGGGCCGGCGGGGAGGGGGAAGGCGCCATCACCGTCGCAGCACGCAAATTGCAGGACATTCTGCGTTCCCTGCCGGATAACGTGGATGTGAGCCTGGTGCTGGAAGACAAGCGTCTCCAGGTGCGGGCCGGCAAGAGCCGCTTCAGTCTGCAGACGCTGCCGGCGGACGATTTTCCGCGCATGACCCTCACCGAGGGCGACACCCGCCAGTTCCAATTGACCCAGAAGGCTTTCCGCCAATTGCTGGCCAAGACGCAGTACGCCATGGCGGCCCAGGACGTGCGCTATTACCTCAACGGTCTCCTGCTCCTTGCCGATGGGAAGGAACTGCGGGCCGTGGCCACCGACGGCCATCGCCTGGCCTACGCCAGCGTCGAAATCGACAGCGAATTGCCCCGTCAGGAAATGATCCTGCCCAGGAAGACGGTGCTGGAACTCAATCGACTGCTGGCCGACAACGACGAGCCCCTGACCCTGACCCTGGCGTCCAATCAGGTGCGTTTCGCCTTCGGTTCGGTGGTCCTTGTCTCCAAACTGATCGACGGCAAGTTCCCCGATTACGAACGGGTCGTCCCCCAGACCCTGAAGAACCACATGACGGCTGGCCGCCAGACCCTGCTGCAGGCCATGAACCGCGCGGCCATCCTGACCAACGAAAAGTTCCGCGGCATCCGGGTGGTTTTGGCCGAAAACACCCTGAAGCTGGTCGCCGCCAACGCCGAACAGGAAGAAGCGCAGGAGGAAATCGAGGTGCAGTACAGCGGCGACGCCCTCGATGTGGGCTTCAACGTGGGCTACCTGGTCGATGTGCTCAACAATGGTCACAGCGACGAAGTCGTGTGGAGCTTCAACGACGGGGGCTCCAGTGCCCTCATCACCGTGCCCGGCAACGAGCGCTTCAAGTATGTTGTCATGCCGATGCGTATCTGAGGCGCGGCCGTAGAATCCCCGGGCCGGGCAAATGCCCGGCCCTTGTGCCGTTTAGAAATGCCGTTTCACGTGGAACACAAGCAATGACCGAAGAAAACACCCACCCGAGTCCGCCGGAAGGCGACGCAGCCCCCGCCTACGGCGAAGCCAGCATCCAGATCCTCGAAGGCCTGGAAGCGGTGAGGAAACGCCCGGGGATGTACATCGGCGACACCTCGGACGGGACCGGCCTGCACCACCTGGTCTTCGAAGTCGTCGACAACTCCATCGACGAAGCCCTGGCCGGCCATTGCGACGACATCATCGTTACCATCCACCCGGACAATTCCATCAGCGTCGTCGACAACGGCCGCGGCATTCCCACCGGCGTCAAGATGGACGACAAGCACGAGCCCAAGCGTTCGGCGGCGGAAATTGCCCTCACCGAGCTGCACGCCGGCGGCAAGTTCAACCAGAATTCCTACAAGGTTTCCGGCGGTCTGCACGGCGTGGGCGTCTCCTGCGTCAATGCCCTGTCCAAGTTTTTGCGCCTCACCATCCGGCGCGATGGCAAGAAACATTTCATGGAATTCGAGCGCGGCGTCCCCGTGGACCGCGTCCTCGAAACCCGCGACGGTGTGGAAGTCTCCCCCCTCAAAGTCCTGGGCGACACCGAAAAGCGCGGGACCGAAGTGCACTTCCTCGCCGACGACACCATCTTCGGCCATATCGAATTCCATTACGAAATCCTGGCCAAGCGCCTGCGGGAACTCTCCTTCCTCAACAACGGCGTCAGCATCAAGCTGGTCGATCAGCGCATCGGCAAGGAGGAACTCTTTGCCTTCGCCGGCGGCGTCAAGAGCTTCGTCGAATACATCAACCGCACCAAGTCGGTCCTGCACCCCAACATCTTCTACTCGACGGGAGACGCCAAGGTCGGCCAGGGTGCCGCCGAAACCGGCATCACCATCGGCGTCGAAGTGGCCATGCAGTGGAACGACTCCTACCAGGAGCAGGTGCTCTGCTTCACCAACAACATCCCCCAATCCGACGGCGGCACCCACCTGACCGGCCTGCGGGCGGCCATGACCCGGGTGATCAACAAGTACATCGAAGAAAACGAGATCGCCAAGAAGGCCAAGGTGGAAATCACCGGTGACGACATGCGCGAAGGCCTGGCCTGCGTGCTGTCGGTCAAGATGCCCGACCCCAAGTTCGCCTCGCAGACCAAGATGAAGCTGGTGTCCTCCGAAGCCCGCCCTGCGGTGGAAGAAGTGGTGGCCCAGAAGCTCGCGGACTTCCTCCTGGAGCGCCCGGCGGACGCCAAACTCATCACCGGCAAGATCGTCGAAGCCTCCCGCGCCCGGGAAGCCGCCCGCCGCGCCCGGGAAATGACCCGCAGGAAGGGCGTCCTCGACGGCGTCGGGCTGCCCGGCAAACTGGCCGACTGCCAGGAGAAGGACCCGGCGCTGTGCGAGATGTACATCGTCGAGGGAGACTCCGCCGGCGGCTCCGCCAAGCAGGGCCGCGACCGCAAGTTCCAGGCCATCCTGCCGCTCCGCGGCAAGGTGCTCAATGTGGAAAAGGCCCGCTTCGACAAACTCATTTCCAGCGAGCAGATCGCCACCCTCATCACTGCCCTGGGCACCGGCATCGGCAAGGACGAATTCAAGCCGGAAAAGCTGCGCTACCACCGCATCATCATCATGACCGACGCGGACGTCGACGGCGCCCACATCCGCACCCTGCTGCTCACGCTTTTCTACCGCCAGATGCCTGAGCTCGTCGAGCGCGGCCACATCTACATCGCCCAGCCGCCCCTCTACAAGGTCAAGCACGGCAAGACCGAGCGCTACTTGAAGGACGACCACGAGTACAACCAGTTTCTCCTGCAACTGGCCCTCGATGACGCCAACCTCACCCCCGGCAATGGTGCCGCGCTGGTCAGCGGCCCGGCCCTGGAAGAACTGGCCCGTTCCTGGCTGCTCACCGAAGCAGTCATCGAGCGCCTCTCGCATCTCATCAATCCGGAAGTGCTGCAGGCCCTGGTCCAGCACAATCTGAAGCTCGACCTCTCCAGCGAAACCAGCGCCCAGGACAGCGCCCGCCTGGTCGGCCAGCACGTGGACGGCGGCACCCGCATCGTGCCCAGATTCGACGACATCCAGGAACGCTGGACCCTGCGTGTGGAAAAGATGCACCACGGCAACCTCAAGGTCGGCCTCATCGACGAAGACCTGCTGCTCTCCGGCGACTACCTGCAATTGCGCCGCACGGCGGAAGTACTGGCCGGCCTGTTTGGCAACGGCGCCGTCATCGCCCGGGGCGAGAAGAAGCAGGCCGTGGCGAGTTTCGCCGAAGCCATGAAGTGGCTGTTGAACGAAGTCGAACGCGGCATCGCCAAGCAGCGCTACAAAGGCCTGGGCGAAATGAACCCCGAGCAGTTGTGGGAAACCACCATGGATCCCAAGGTGCGCCGCCTCCTCAAGGTGCAGATCGACGACGCTATCGCCGCCGACGAAATCTTCACTACCCTGATGGGCGAACTTGTGGAACCGCGCAGGGCCTTCATCGAATCGAATGCGCTGAATGCGCGGATCGATATCTGACACTGACAGCACGCCACGCTGCACCGGTAGGACGTGTTGTCAGTGGCAGGAGCTCGCCATACCCGCTCCCTTCATTTCCGCTCCTCGCCCGTGCGCGGGGGAGGGGGGTAACAGCGACGCTTCGCGTCGTTTTCGCCAACCACGGGCGCTGAAGCTCGCCCTTCCACGCCACACCCGCCATGCCCCTCTTCGGCCACAATCCCACCCCCTCCGCCCAGATCGTGCCCAGCGGCACGGCGCCCTTGAGCAAGGACCAGAAGGCCTTCAATGGGCTGATCAAGAAGCTCGACGCACGCCGTGCCCGGCTGAAGGAGTGGGAGACCATCCTGCCGCTCTTCCGCCAGAAGTACGGCAGCGATCTCGTCCCGTTGCAGCAGCAATGCCTGGACCGCCAGTGGCAACTGGCCCAGGCGCTCGACGACGCCCACGGCAGAAAGGGTACGACTCAAGGCGAGAAGCGCAAATTGGCGGCCCTGATCGTGGATTTGACCGAGACCCTGCTCATCCACCGGGAGGATGGCGATCTCAAGGAACTGTACAACAGGCACAGCCGGTCGGATTTCGATGAAGATGAGGCCGCCAGACAGGAGGGTGTGAAGGTCCTGCTGGAGAGCATGCTGGGCATGGACCTGGGGAACGATGTGGACATGAGCTCTGCGGAGGACATCATGAAGCGCGTCGAGAGCGAGTTTCATGCCCGACAGGCGAAATACCAGGAGAGCGAGGCCCCCCGCAGGAAGTCCCGTCGGGAGGAGGCTCAGGCCGCGCGCCAGGAGGCGGAAGAGAAGCAGCTCAGCCAGTCCATCCGCGAGGTTTACCGCAAGCTTGCCAGCAGCCTCCACCCGGACCGGGAAAGCGACCCGGACGAGAAGGCGCGCAAGACGGCGCTGATGCAGCGGGCCAATACGGCCTACGAAAGCGGCAACCTGCTGCAACTGCTGGAGCTTCAGCTCGAGCTGGAACATATCGACCAGGCCCATCTGAACGCCATCCGGCCCGAGCGGCTCAAGCACTACGTCAAGATACTCAAGGGGCAGCTGCAGGAGCTGGATATGGAAATCGAGCGCGTCGAGGAGGAACTCATGTTCGAGTTTGGCCTGGACCCTTTCGCACCGCTCGACCCCAAGGGGCTGATCCCGATTTTGCAGCAGGACATGGCGACCTGCCGTCGCCACATCGCGGCCTTGCACGAACAATTGGCTGCCGCCGCCGATGCCAAACAACTCAAGGCCTGGCTGAAGGGATTGTCCTTGCGAGCCCGCTCCCAGCGGAGTTCGGCCTGTCCGTTCTGAACCCTGTCTTCACGGGGCGGCCGTCAAACGCTGATCCCGGGTGTGCGCAGCCCTGTCCCCGCCGAGCCCCGGCATCACCGAAGCGGGAGAAAATGGCTGCCGGCCGGTTTTTGCCCACCCTACTTGGATTTGCCCCATGGAAATCAAGGTCAACTTTCTCGACAAGCTTCGCCAGGAAGCCAAATTCGACGACTTCACGGTCATCGCTGATCAGCCCATCCGCTACAAGGGCGATGGCTCGGCGCCCGGGCCCTTCGATTATTTCCTGGCCTCGTCGGCTTTGTGCGCGGCCTACTTCGTCAAGCTCTACTGCGACACGCGCAACATTCCGACGGAGCATATCCGCCTGTCGCAGAACAACATCGTCGATCCGGAAAACCGCTACAAGCAGACCCTCAAGATTCAGGTCGAGCTGCCGCCGGACATTTCGGCCCGGGACCGGCTGGGCATATTGCGCTCGATCGACCGCTGTACCGTCAAGAAGGTCGTCCAGACCGGGCCCGAGTTCATCATCGAGGAAGTCGAAAACCTGGACGCCGACGCCCAGGCCCTGCTGGCGCTGAATCCCCATGCGGCCGCGCAGACCTATATCGCCGGCAAGGACCTGCCCCTGGAGCAGACCATCGCCAACATGTCGGGCTTTCTCGCCAGCCTGGGCATCAAGATCGAAATCGCCTCCTGGCGCAACCTGGTGCCCAATGTCTGGTCCCTGCACATCCGCGACGCCCACTCGCCCATGTGCTTCACCAACGGCAAGGGCGCCAGCAAGGAAAGCGCGCTGGCCTCGGCCCTGGGGGAATACATCGAGCGCCTCAGCTGCAACCATTTTTACAACGACCAGTTCTGGGGCGAGGACATCGCCAACGCGGCCTTCGTGCATTACCCCAACGAGCGCTGGTTCAAGCCTGGCCGCAAGGATGCGCTGCCGGCCGGCCTGCTCGACGACCACTGCCGGGCCCTCTACGACCCGGACGGCGAGTTGCGCGCTTCGCACCTCTACGACACCAACTCCGGCAAGACCGCGCGCGGCCTCTGCGCGCTACCCTACGTGCGCCAGTCGGACGGCGAGACGGTGTATTTCCCCACCAACCTCATCGACAACCTCTTCCTCAGCAACGGCATGAGCGCCGGCAACACGCTGTCCGAGGCCCAGGTGCAATGCCTGTCGGAAATCTTCGAGCGGGCGGTCAAGCGCGAGATCATCGAAGGCGAAATCGCCCTGCCCGACGTGCCGGCGGCCGTGCTGGCCCAATACCCGGGCATTCTGGCCGGCATCGAGGCGCTGGAACGACAGGGCTTCCCGGTGCTGGTCAAGGACGCCTCCCTGGGCGGCCGCTTCCCGGTGATGTGCGTGACCCTGATGAACCCGCGCACCGGCGGCGTGTTCGCCTCCTTTGGCGCCCACCCCAGCCTGGAAGTGGCCCTGGAGCGCAGCCTGACCGAGCTCTTGCAGGGGCGCAGCTTCGAAGGCCTCAATGACCTGCCGCGGCCGACCTTCGAGAGCCAGGCCGTCAGCGAGCCGAACAACTTCGTCGAACACTTCATCGACTCCAGCGGCGTCGTGTCCTGGCGCTTCTTCAGCGCCCGGGCCGACTACGAGTTCGTCCCATGGGATTTTTCCGGCCAGGGCGAGAATTCGAATGCCGATGAAGCCGCCACCTTGTTCGGCATCCTCGCAGGCATGGGCAAGGAAGTTTACATGGCGGTCTACGACCAGCTCGGCGCCATTGCCTGCCGCATTCTGGTGCCGGGGTACTCGGAAATCTATGCCGTGGACGACCTGATCTGGGACAACACCAACAAGGCGCTGGCCTTCCGCGAGGACATCCTGAACCTGCACCGCCTCGACGATGAGGCCCTGGAAGCGCTGCTGCGGCGCCTGGAGGAGAGCGAACTCGACGACTACACCGACATCATCACCCTGATCGGCGTCGAATTCGACGAGAACACCGTCTGGGGCCAACTGACGATTCTGGAACTGAAACTGCTCATCAACCTCGCCTTGCAGGACTTCGCAGCGGCAAGGGAGCAGGTCGAAGCCTACCTGCAATACAACGAGAACACTGTCGAGCGGGGCCTCTTCTACCAGGCCCTGAACGCGGCGCTGGCGGTGCTGCTCGACGACGAACTGGAACTGGCCGACTACGAGGCCAATTTCCGCCGCCTGTTCGGCGATCCTCGGATGGATGCGGTACTCGGTTCAGTGGACGGCAGCGTGCGCTTCCACGGCCTGACGCCGACCAGCATGAAACTGGAAGGACTCGACCGGCACCAGCGCCTGATCGACAGCTACCAGAAACTGCACAGTGCCCGGGCGCGGCAGGCCGCAGGGCAGGCCTGACGACCGGGCGCCGGGCCGTTCGGGGGATGCGGGAGTTCAGGCGTCAGGCTTGCGCCAGTCCCGCAGGGTTTCCTTCCTGGGGACTTTGATTTCCTGCCGGTCTTTCAGGAGGGGCAGGGCGGCGCCGGCGATGAAGACGACGCAGAGCCCCAGGATGAGCCAGAGTTCGCTCATGGCCGGGCCTACTTCATGACACCCATGAGTTCCAGGTCGGTGAGGACGCCCTTGTCGTCGGCGTAGACGTCCATGATGCGGTGGATTTCCGGGAAGGCCTTGCGGAAGGCGGCCATGAGGGCGGGGTCGAACTGGCGGCCGTCCTCTTCCTCCATGATGCGCATGGCCTGCTCGATGGGGTAGGCGGGTTTGTAGGAACGGACCGAGATGAGGGCATCGAAGACATCGGCGATGGCGACGATGCGGCCCTCCAGCGGGATGGCCTCGCCGGCGAGGCGTTGCGGGTAACCGTTGCCGTCCCAGCGCTCGTGGTGGGTGAGGGCGATGGTGCGGGCGGTGGCCAGGAGGTCGCTGTCGTGCTTGCCGATGATTTCAGCCCCCATCAGGGGGTGCTGCTGCATGACCTTCCACTCGCCGGCGTCCAGCTTGCCCGGCTTGAGCAGGATGGAATCGGGGATGCCGATCTTGCCCACGTCGTGCATGGGGGCGGTGTGGAAGATGGTGCTGGTGGCTTCCGGGCCCAGGCCGTAGGCTTCGGCGATGAGGCGGGCGTAGTGGGCCATGCGCACCACGTGGTTGCCGGTTTCGTTGTCCTTGAATTCGGCGGCACGCCCCAGGCGGCGGATGATCTGCTGCCGCGTGGTGATCAGTTCGTCGGTGCGCTGGCGCACCATGCGCTCCAGTTCCCGGGTCTGGTCGTAGAGGGCCAGATGGGTGCGCACCCGGGCCCGCACGATAGGGGGGCTGATGGGCTTGGTGATGTAGTCCACGGCGCCGATGGAGAGGCCGAGCTGTTCGTCCTCGACGGTGCTCATGGCGGTCACGAAAATGACGGGAATGCCGCGGCGGTCGGGATTGGCCTTGAGGCGGCGGCAGATTTCGTGGCCCGACAGGTCGGGCATCATGATGTCGAGCAGGATGAGGTCGGGAGGGTCGTCGGAATAGACGATCTTGAGCGCCTTCTCGCCGTTGTTGGCCACCTTGATGCGGTACTCGTCGGCCAGGATTTCGCTCAGCACGTCGATATTTTCCGGCGTGTCGTCCACCACCAGCACGGTCTGCTTGTTCATCAGGCTGCTCTTCATTGCGGTCCCCCTTGCTGGCTCCCTGGCCCAAGCTGCTGCAGCATGTTATTGGCTTGGTCGAAATCATAGCGTGTAATGGCCTGGTGCAGCGCGTCCGCGAACCTGTCGCCAGCGGCGTTGCGCAGGGCGGGCAGGATTTCCTCGAAGAGACGCAGGGCCTCGGCGTCGTCGGCGGCCAGCAGTTCGCTCAGACGTGCGAGGGCGGCGGGGTCCAGGGGGGGTTCGGCCTTGCCGTTCCCGGAGGGGGGGGGCTGACCGCCGTCCAGCAAGCCGGGCAGCGCGGCGAGGGTGCGCTCCAGTTCCTCCTGCAGGCCGCCCAGGGCGGCTTGCGCCGGGGCGTCGCAGGGGTCGGTGGCACTCAGCCAGACGCCGGCCGCGGCTTCCAGGCCGTGGGCGCCGATATTGCCGGCCAGACCCTTGAGGGTGTGGATGCAGCGGTGGGCCGCGGCGCCATCCCGCCGGGCGAGCGCTGCGCGGGCCTCGTCCAGGCAGCCGGGCTGTTGGGCGGCAAAGCGCTCCAGCAGATGGCGGTAGAGGCGGGCGTTGCCGCCCAGGCGGGACAGGGCGGCAGCGGCATCGATGGCTTGCGCCCCCGGCGGGGTGGGCGTGAGGGCGATGGTCAGGGCCTCCCCCTCCGCCAGGGCAGGCCCGCGGCCCGTCCAGTGGGCCAGTTTGCGGTAGAGCTCGGCCACATCCACCGGCTTGGGGATGTAGTCGTTCATGCCGCAGGCGAGGCAGCGTTCCCGGTCGCTGGCCAGGGCGCCGGCGGTCATGGCCAGGATAGGCAGGGTGGCGAAGCGGGGCTCGGCCCGCAACAGGCGGGTGGCCTCGAAGCCGTCCATCACCGGCATGTGGCAGTCCATGAGCACCGCGTCGAAGCGGGCGCCGCTGCGCAGGCGCTCGACGGCGGCGACCCCGTTCTCCGCCGACTCGACCCGCACCCCAGCCTGGGCGAGGATTTCCTCGGCCAGTTCGCGATTGACTTCGTGGTCCTCGACCAGCAGCACCGTGAGGCCATCCAGGTCCACCTCGCGGGGCAAGGCGCGCCCGGGGCCGATGACGGCCGGCGAACGGCCTTCGGCGTGCAGGGCCAGGGCGATGCCGTCCCACAGGGCCGAAGCGGTGACCGGCTTGGGCAACACGGCCCCCACATCCAGGTCGCGCACGGCTTCGGCCAGTTCGTCCCGGTCGTAGGCGGTGGTCATGACGATGGCCGGCGTCGCGGCGGCGGTCGGGGCCTGGCGCAGGCGGCGCACGGTCTCGACGCCATCCAGGCCGGGCATCTGCCAGTCGGAAAGCAGAAGCCCGTAGGGGGCGCCGGCTTCGGCCGCCCGGGCGAGTTCGTCCAGGGCTTCGGGGCCGGAGGCGACGGCCCGGGCGTTGAGGCCCAGGCCGGAGAGCATGTGCAGGAAGACCTCCCGGGCCGCGCTGTTGTCATCGACGACCAGGACCGCAAGATCGGTTGGGGCAGCCATTTCCCGGGCCGCCACGGCCTCCGCGCTCTGGGGCAGGGCGAAGCGGGCGTCGAAGTGGAAGCGGCTGCCCAGGCCGGGGGCGCTCTCGACGCCGATTTCACCGTCCATGAGCGTGACGATGCGCTTGCAGATGGAGAGGCCCAGGCCGGTGCCGCCGTAGCGGCGGGTGGTCGAGGTATCGGCCTGGGAGAAGGCGGTGAACAGGCGCCCGATTTCCTCCGGCCCGATGCCGACGCCGGTGTCACTGACGGCGAATTGCAGGTGGAAGCCGGTGGCTTCGCGGGCGGCAAGGCTCACGCTCACCGTGATTTCGCCCCGCTGGGTGAATTTGAGGGCGTTCCCCACCAGATTGACCAGCACCTGGCCCAGGCGCAGGGAATCGCCGCGCAGGCGGCGGGGAACGTCGGGAGCCACGTCGAAGAGGAGTTCCAGGCCCTTGTCGCGGGCTTTCAGCACCGAGAGGTCGGCGATGCGTCCCAGGACTTCCTCCAGGTCGAAGTCGGCCTGCTCCAGGCGCATCATGCCCGCCTCGATTTTGGAGAAGTCGAGGATGTCGTTGATGATGCCCAGCAGGCCCTTGGCGGCGGCGTCCACCTTGTCCAGGTAATTGCGCTGGCGGGGGGTGAGGCTGGTCTGCTGGGCCAGATGGGTCATGCCCACGATGGCATTCATGGGGGTGCGGATTTCGTGGCTCATATTGGCCAGGAAGTCCGCCTTGGCGGCCGCGGCGGCTTCGGCTTCGGCCCGGGCGGCGCGGGCTTCGCGCTCGGCGTTTTTCAGCTCGGTGATATCGACGATGAGGCCGATGAGGCCGCCGGGGGAACCATCGGGATTGCGGAAGCCGGTGACCGAATACAGGGTGTCGTGGGGCTCCCCGTCGGCCAGGACCATGCGCACCTCCCGCGCCACGCGCCCGCAGGAGGCGATGATGGCTTCGTCCTCGGCCTGGTAGGCGATGCGGTCGGCTTCGGGCAGGTAGTCGAGGTCGAGCACGCGACGGCCCACGAAGCGGTGCCGGTCCACGCCGAAGGCCTCTTCGTAGGCCGCGTTGCACCCCAGGAAGCGGGTGTGGGCGCCCTTGTAGAAAATGGGATTGGGGATGGTGTCGAGCAGGGCCTGCACCAGGGCGAACTGGCGGGCCAGCTCCTCCTCGACGATGCGCCGGTCGGTGACGTCGAGGATGGTCGCCAGCAGCGAGCTCACCCCGCCCTGGGCGTCGCGGATGGTGGTGAGTTGGATGTCGGCCCACAGGGAATGGCCTTCCTTATGGACGAAGCGGGCCTCGGTGCGAAAGCGCGGCGATTGGCCTGCGGCCAGTTCGCGGTAGGCGGCGAGGACGCGCTCCTTTTCCTCCGGGGCCAGCAGGTCGAGCCCCGTTCCGGCGAGCAGTTCCTCGCTGGAGTAGCCGCTGAATTCGGCGAAGGCGCGGTTGACGCGCTGGCGGTGCAGGTCGGGGCTGAGGTTGGAAATGCCGATGGCGGCATTGTCGAAAATGGCGCGGAAGAAGGATTCGCTCTCCAGGGCCTTGCGGCGGCTGTCTTCCAGTTGCCGGGTGCGCTCTTCCACCTTGGCTTCCAGGGCGGTATTGGCCTCGTCCAGACACTGGGTCGCCTCGTGCAGGCGCTGGCGCATGGTCTCCTGGGCGCCGGCCAGCTGCCGGACCTCGCGCCAGGGGGCGGCGGTGGCGACCGGCGCTGCGAGGTCCATGCGGCCGATGCGCTCGGCCTCCCGGGCCAGGTGATCGAGGGGGGCGCCAAACTGCCGCCCCAGCCGGATGGCGACGAAAATGCCGGCCAGCAGCGCGAGGAGCGCCACGGCGCCCAGGAGGGCCAGGTCGCTGCGGCGGCTGGGGAGGAACTCGGCCTCCTCCGCGAAGACGCCCAGCCAGAGCTGGTGATTGCCGGCGGCGATGGGGTGATAGAGGGCGTACCAGGGCTGATCGTCGAAGGGGAATTCGTGGAGTCCCGGCCGCAAGGCGCCGGAAGTCACCCGCAGGGCTGCGGCGATGTCCTTGAGACCGAGTTCTTCTGGCGGCTTGAGGACGTGCAGCTTGCGCTCTTCCGGCGACGCGAAGCGCGGATCCCGCGGCAGCGCCACCAGGCGGCCGTCGGCCAGGAAAAAGCCGGCCTTGCCGGAATGGCCGACGGTGAGCGAAGTGGTGAACTCGGACAGCTTGAGCAGCCCCACGTCGTGGGCGATGACGTAGCGCCGGCCGCGGGCGTCGGTGAACTGCATCGCCGCGGTGATGCCCGGCTCCCGGGTGGTGTAGAAGGTGTAGGGGGCGGTCCAGAAGATGCTTCCGTCGCGGGCCTGTTCCAGGGCGCCCCGGAACCAGGGCCGGGTGCGCGGATCGTAATCCGTCTCCCGCGCTTCCTCCTTCTCCATGCGCCCGTCGCTGCCCCAGGTGACCCAGAAACTCTGCCGGCCCCAGCGGGCCGGATCGGACAGGCGGGTGATCCAGCGGCCGTCCCCCAGGCGGACCAGGAACATCTCGCGGCCCGTCTCGTCGGCCAGGATGACCGAGGAGATTTCCCGGTGATTGGCGATGCGCGGCTGGAAGAACTTGAGAAACTCCTGCAGGGAGGGATCGAGGTTGCTCTCGGCCGCCGCCCAGTCGCGGCTGATGCGCAGACTGACCTCGACGGTCTCGAACAGGCGCCCGGCACGGGCCTCCAGTTGTTCCGACACCAGGCCCATCTGAGCCTGGGCGAGACCGCGTACGGCGGGCTGGAAAATGAGGCGGTAGCTGCCGGCAGCGAACACGGCCAGGGCGAGAGAAAGCAGGAGCCCGATGCGCAAGACCAGGCTGTTGGCGAAGCTGGGCCGCCGCAGTGACATTCCCCCAATCATTGTTATCGTCCCCGCGCCGCGGGCCTCCCCTCTGTGCTTTCGGGGACGTATACGCCCGGCATCGGGCCGAAGTCAACGCAAGGGCGCCGGCGTCGAAGTCCCGGACGAATTCCGGGTTCCGTTCCCGGGGGATGCGGGGGTGAAGCTGTGCCGGGCCAAGCCGGGTCAATGCAGCGCGCGGCTGATCAGCCAGAGCGCCGCGACGGCCGCGGCGGCGGCGAGGCCCCAGGCGATGCGGCGGGCGAGCAGGCGATTCTCCGCCTCTTCCCGGCGCTCTTCGTTGATCAGGCGGCGCAGGCGGCGCAGGGCGGCGATGCCCACGGCGCGGCGTACGGCGTGGTCCAGGTCTTCCTGCGTGCTCACGGCACGATGTCCAGGTCCGGCGCGGGACCGAGAAAGTTGAGGCGGCGGTGCAGGGCGGCGGTGACGGCGATGCGGCCGTCGGCGTCGATGCGGATGGCCTGGGTGATGCCCAGGCGCCGCGCGGCGTCCTGCCAGTCGTGCGGGCCGGCGATGAAGAGCGGTTTCGAGGCGGCGTCGGAAAGGGTGCCAGCACGGGCGCCGCCGGGAATGACCACGGTAAGGGCCTGGGTGTGGGCCGCCGGAGCGCCGCTGCGGGGGTCGAGAAGGTGGGCGTAGCGTTGGCCGTCCAGTTCGAAGAAGCGCTGGTAGTCGCCGGAGGTGCCTATCGCCTCGCCGTCGTCCAGTTCCAGGGTGGCCAGGGGGCCGGGCTGGCGGGGGTGCTGGATGCCGACCCGCCACTTGCGACCTTCCTTGCTGCCCAGGGCGAGGATGTTGCCGCCGATGTTGATGAGGGCGTTGGTGACGCCCTGTTGCCGCAAGAGCGTGGCGGCACGGTCGAGGGCGACGCCCTTGAGGTAGCCGCCGAAATCCAGGGCAACTTCCCGCTTGCGGCTGCGCACGGTGGTCCCCTCGACCCGCAGGTCGGCGATGGAGGGTTGTGCCTTGCGCCAGGCGGCGAGGGCGGCGGGATCGGGCAGTTGGGCCTTGAATTCGTCGGACTGGAAGCCCCACAGGGCGATGAGGCGGCCGATGCCGGGGTCGAAGAGATGGTCACCCCGGGCGGCGAGGGCCTGGGCTTCGCGGATGAAGGCGGCCAGCTCGGGCGTGACGGTGTGGGCCTGGCCCGCGGCGATGGCCTGGTTGAGGGCGGTGAGTTCCGAGGGCTGCCAGGCGTGGTAGGCGCGGTGCAGACGGTCGAATTCGCGCAGGACGGCGGCGATGGCGCTGCGGGCGGCCTCCGGTTCGGCGGCCACCACGAGGACTTCGACCCGGGTACCGAAGACGTAGGCTTCCTGCTGCTGCACCGGCGTGCGGCCGCAGGCGGCGAGCAGGGCCAGGAGTGCGGCCAGGACGGCGAGCTGCGGCAGGGCGCTCAGGCGCCGCAGCACTGGTCCTCCAGGGCGGCGAGGGTGGCAGCGGCCACGTCGAAACCCGTCTGGGCGTGGATTTCGACCATGCAGGTGGGGCTGGTGACGTTGATTTCGCTCAGGTGCTCGCCGATGACGTCGAGGCCCACGAGGAAAAGGCCCCGTGCGGCGAGCCGAGGCCCCAGGTCGGCGGCGATGGCCAGATCCCCGGCCGACAGGTCCCGGGCGACGCCGGTGCCGCCCAGGGCGAGATTGCCCCGGGTTTCGCCGGCGCGGGGGTAGCGGGCCAGGGCGTAGGGCGCCGCCCGGCCGGCGACGAGCAGGATGCGCTTGTCGCCGTCGGCGATGGCGGGCAGGTAGCGCTGGGCCATGACGCGGCGTCGGCCCAGGGCGGTGACGGTTTCCAGGATGACGTTGCGGTTGGGGTCCTTGCGCCCGACGCGGAAGATCCCGGTGCCGCCCATGCCGTCCAGGGGCTTCAGGATGACGTCGCCCTCGCGGTCGATGAAGGCCTGCAGGGCGGCGCTCTGGCTGGTGACCAGGCTGGGGGGAATCAGATGGGGAAATTCGGCGATGGCCAGTTTTTCGTTGTGGTCGCGCAGGGCGCGGGGGCAGTTGAAGATGCGGGCGCCCTCGGCCTCGGCCCGTTCCAGGAGCCAGGTGGCGGCGAGGTATTCGCCGTCCATGGGGGGGTCCTGACGCATGAGCACGGCGTCGAAGTCCTTGAGGGCGCGCTCGCCCCGCCCGCTCTCCCGGAACCAGGTTGAGTCGTCGTCCTGAAGCACCAGATCGATGGCTTCACCCCGCACCGTACCGCTGTCGCCGTCCCGGGGCACTGCCCAGCCCAGGGTCGCCGCGTCGATGGCGCTCACGGCATGGCCCCGCGCCTGGGCGGCCCGCATCAGGGCGACGGAAGTGTCCTTCCAGGCCTTGAGGCTGGGCAGGGGATCGACGATGAAGGCCAGCCGGAGGGGCGGTCCCCGGCGGGCCGGCGGGGCGGGGGGAAGGAGGGTCATGGCGTAGGGCTCAGAGCCTGCGCAGCGTTCGGGCACGACGGGCGGGGGCGAACGGAATTTTCACAGGCTCTCAGCCCTCGGCCGGCGCCGTCCGCTCCAGTTCCACCGCTGCGGCCAGGGCGGCGAGGCGGGCGACGACGCCGTAGGCGTAGAAGCGGTTGGGCGCGTCGTCCGGGTTGCGGCCGGGCTGAGGCAGACTGCACGAGGTCTCGAAGGCCAGGGGCTCGAAGTGCATGCCCGGGGCGTTGAGGTTCTCGTCCTTGCCGCGGGCCTTGTGCACGCGGTAGAAACCGCCGACCACGTAGCGGTCGATGAGGTAGATCACCGGCTCGGCCACGGCGTCGTGCACCGTCTCGACGGTGGGGACGCCTTCCTGGATGAGGACTTCGCTGACCTCCAGGCCTTCCTTGCCCACGCTCATCTTGTTGCGCTGCTTGCGGTTGAGGCCGATCACTTCCTCGGCGTCGCGCACGGTCATGACGCCCATGCCGTAGGTGCCGGCGTCGGCCTTGACCACCACGTAGGGTGTTTCGGAGATGCCGTACTGGCGGTACTTTTCCCCCACCTCGGCGAGGACGGCGGCGACCTGGGCGGCCAGGCATTCCTCGCCCTGGCGCTCGTGGAAATTGACGCTGCGGCAGACGGCGAAGGTGGGGTTGATGCGCCAGGGATCGATGCCGATGTGCTCGGCGAAGGCGGTGGCGACCTCGGCGTAGGCCGCAAAGTGGTGGGACTTGCGCCGTACGGCCCAGCCGGCGTGGAGCGGCGGCAGGACGAATTGCTCGTTGAGGTCGCGCAGGATATCCGGGACGCCGGCCGAGAGGTCGTTGTTGAGCAGGATGGCGCAGGGATCGAAGCCCTCCAGCCCCAGGCGGCGGGGGCTGCGGCGCAGGGGTTCGAGGAGCAGGCTGTCGCCGTCGGGAAGGGCGACGGGGGTGGGGGCGGTGATCTCCGGGAGCAGGCTGCCCACCCGTACGGTGAGGCCGGTGAGGGAGAGCAGATGGGCCAGGCGGGCGACGTTCTGCAAATAGTAGACGTTGCGCGTGTGGTTCTCGGGGATGAGGAGCAGGTCGCGGGCGTCGGGGCAGATTTTTTCGATGGCCGCCATGGCCGCGTGGACGCAGAGGGGCAGGAAGGCCGGGTTGAGGTTGTTGAAGCCGCCGGGGAAGAGGTTGGTATCCACTGGCGCCAGCTTGAAACCGGCGTTACGCAGGTCGCAGGAGGCGTAGAAGGGGGGGGTGTGGTCCTGCCACTGCCCCCGCAGCCAGTGCTCGATGGTGCTGGCGTTGTCGAGGAAGCGTTTTTCCAGGTCGAGCAGGGGGCCCGACAGGGCGGTGGTGAGGTGGGGAACCATGGGATTTCGGGTACGGCCTTGGGAGGCCTATCTTACACCGTGGGGCATCAGGGGGCGGCGAAGGTGGCCGGCAGGGGGGCGTTCTCCAGGCTGCGCTGGGTGAACAGGAAGCGTCCGTCGCAGACGAAGCCCAGGGCGGCCCAATCGAGGGCGTTCAACTGGCGGCAGAGTTCGGCGAGGTCCGCCGCCGGGTCATGGGGAAAGAGGGCGAGGATGGCGCCGTCGTAGTGGGGGCAGGGGTGGAGGAAGAAGGGTTGCTCGCGCCGGGTGCGGCCATTGACGTAGATGCGGGGGGCGTCGGTCTCCGGGTAGCTGCGGCCCCATTGCCACCAGTTGCTCTCGTCGAAGGCGCGGATGCGACGGGCGATGAGGCGCGCCTTGTGGGGCAGGAGCGCCGGGTGGGGGCCTGGCCCGCCGGGGGCCTGCCAGATCATGCGCCGGGTTGCGCCGCTGGCGGCGGTCTGGGAACAGACGAAATCGCGATTGCCGCGGGGGTCGGTATAGACCTCGTCGGCGCCGGAAACCGCGCCGACCCGCACCGAAAACAGGTCGCCCAGGCAGCGGGCGTGGCGGTCGCGAGCAAAGTGTAAGTGTCCGCTCACTTCCTGGAAGAGTCTCTCTTCCCATTGCAGCGTTACCAGTGCTGTGCCCAGGGCGCTGCGGCGAGGCAGGGCGGCGTAGCGCGTGCCGCGGCTGAAATCGTCCCGTTCGAAGCGCCAGATGAGGCAGTTGGGCATGGCGCCGGAAAACACCGGGGTGTCGCCCAGGTCGATGGCGTCGGTGATGCTGCCCTGGGTATACAGCCAGCGATTGAGGGCCACGGCCGAGGTGGTCTTGAGGAAATCCCGGGGGGTGATGAAGATGAGTTCACCGCCGGGTTCCAGGTGACGCACCGCCTTTTCGATAAAGAAGAGGTAGAGGTTGGAGCGGCCGTCGAAAAAGCGGCTGCTGAGGCGGCTGCGGGTTGCGGGGGCGATGTCCTGGAAGCGCACGTAAGGGGGGTTGCCGATCACCGTATGGAAGCGCTCACTCTCGGGGTAAGCAAAGAAATCCATGACGATTGCCCCGGGGGGCGCGTGGCGGGCGTCGGCTTCGACGGCGACGCAGCCGGGGATGCGGCGGGAGAAGGCGCCGTTGCCCGCCGAGGGTTCCAGGGTTCGGCCCTGGCGCCGACGCAGGGCGAGCATGGCCTCCACCACCGCGTCGGGCGTGAAGACCTGGCCCAGGCCGGTGACGTCGTAGGGGGGAGGGACCTCCGCTACGTCGGGCAGGGGGGCGTCAAAGGGCAGGTCGAGATTCACAGGCGGTAGTCGGAGGCTGCCAGGCGCTCCAGGCGGGCCAGCACTTCGGAAAATTCGTCCTCGCCCCGGGCGGCTTCGTCGAAAAATTGCAGGGCGGAATCGAGGGTTTCCCGCACCAGGTCGCCGACGAAATTTTCCTGGATTTCAGACAGACCCAGGCTGGCCAGGGTGCGGGCCAGGCTTTCCAGTTGGTCCATCATGTGGCGCTGGCCGGCGAGGCGGTTGCTTACCAGACGCTGATTGGTGCGCGTCAGGGCGCCGCGCAGTTCGGCCAGGGAGCCGGCGATGCCGACCTTTTGCAGGTCACGCTCGTTGGCGGCGTCCATGCCCTGCACGCGAATGTCGGCGCTTTCGGCCAGAACCGCCAGATGGTCCCGCAGGCGACCCACCTTGTCCGGGTCTTCCGTGGGCAGGTTGTTCACCAGCAGGGAAACATGGGCGTAATTGACCGCGGCGCGGGAGCCGAATTCAAAAATGCGGCCCATGTTGCGCATGGTGTCGAGGACCGAGGTTTGCAGGGGCGAAAGCTCGCCTTCGGTGGACACGGTCACGGGTTCGCCGTTGCCGCGCACCTGGACGGCACCCCGCAGACCCCAGGCGGCCATGGCCTCGGAGAGCCGGCGGGCGAGGGCGTCGTGGGTGTCGGCGCTGGCCCCCTGGCGGAGGAATTCGATCACCACCCCCAGGTCGCCCATGGTGCTCATGGCGGAAAACGCTGCCTGGGAAGCGAAGGCCGATTGGGCGGCCAGATCCTTGAGGCGCTGCCGCTGCTGCACCACGGCGGCGACCTTGTGACGCAGTTCGGCCGCGGTGATGGGCTTGGTGATGAAGTCGTCGCCGCCGGCTTCGTAGGCGGCGAGCCGCTCCGGTGCGGTGTCGTGGGCCGAGACGAAAATCACCGGCACCTCGCTGCCTCCCTCGCGCAGGCGGCGGCAGGTGTCGTAGCCGCTGAGGCCGGGCATCTCGATGTCGAGGAGCACGGCGTCGAACTCCGCCGGGGCGGCGAGGAAGGCTTCGCCGTTGGCGAATTCCGCCACCGCGTATTCCCCTTCCAGCAGGCGGATGAGGATCATGCGCTGGGGGGCGTTGTCTTCGACGACGGCGATGCGGTTCTTGTCGCTCATGACTTTCTCCTGGGCATTGAGAGCGTCTGAATTATCCTGGAAACCCCGGTTGGGCGTGACGAGCGGGGGCGAAGGAAATGTTCACGGGCGCTCAGTCGCGGTTGACCGAGAGCACGGGCTGGGTCTCGCTCTCGGACACCAGGACGGTGAGGAGATTGGTCACCAGGCGGACCCGGTCTTCTGGATCGAGGGTGACGACCTGGGCTCGGGCCAATTCGTCCAGGGCCTGACGCACTATGCCCACCGCCCCTTCGACGATGCGCTGCCGGGCGGCGATGACGGCCTCGGCCTGCTGGCGGCGCAGCATGGCGCTGGCGATTTCCGGCGCGTAGGCCAGGTGGGCGATCTTGGCTTCGATCACTTCCAGGCCGGCGATGTCCACGTGCTCCTGGATGGTTCTTCCCAGGCGTTCGGCGACCGCCTCCAGGTCGCCGCGCAGGGAGTTCGCCCCCTGGGCGTCGTCATCGTAGTAGCGAGTGCTCGCTACCGCGCGAACCGCGGATTCGCTTTGGATGACGACGAAGGCGGCGTAGTTTTCCACCTGAAAGGCGGCCTTGGCGGTATCGGCCACCCGCCAGGCGATGACCGCCGCGACTTCGATGGGGTTGCCCGCCTTGTCGTTGACCTTGAGGGTCGGGGTATTGAGGTTGGCCACTCGCAGCGAGATTTTCTGGCGATGGCAGAGGGGGTTGAACCAGAAGAATCCTTCGTTGCGGAGGGTTCCCGCGTACTTGCCGAAAAAGGTCAGGACCGCCGCGATGTTGGGTTCGAGGACGATGAATCCCTTGGCGGCGATGAAGAGCAGGGGCAGGGCGATGAGCAGCCGGAACGGAGGCTGGCCGGTGGCGAGCAGTTCGCCGAGGAAGCGCCAGCCGAGCCCGCCGGCGACGGCAAGCCAGACCATGAGGACGACCCAGCCGGAAACATGGAAGGCCGGTCGTTCGGCCAGTTCTTCGGGGCGTGGGTGAGCCATTGCGGGTGCCTTGGGACAGGGGACGCCCATTCTACCCGAGGCCCGGCATGTCCTTGAAAGCAGGTACAATTCGCCCCCCTGCCGGCGCCGCCGGGCCTCCCCTCCAGAAGCGAGAATCACCATGCTGGTCGCAGCCAACATCACCATGCAGTTCGGGGCCAAGCCCCTGTTCGAGAACGTCAACGTCAAATTCGGCGACGGTTACCGTTACGGCCTCATCGGCGCCAATGGGGCCGGCAAATCCACCTTCATGAAAATCCTGTGCGGGGCCCTGGAGCCTTCCGCCGGCAACGTTTCCAAGGAAAAGCACGAGCGCATGGCCTATCTGCGCCAGGACCAGTTCGCCTACGAAGACGTGCGGGTGCTCGACGTGGTGATGATGGGCCACGAAGAAATGTGGGCCGCCATGCAGGAGCGGGACGCCATCTACGCCAACCCGGAGGCCAGCGAAGACGACTACATGAAGGCTGCCGACCTGGAACACCACTTTGCCGAGTACGGCGGCTACACCGCCGAGGCCCGGGCCGGCGAACTGCTCCTCGGGGTGGGCATTCCCACCGCCCAGCACGACGGCCCCATGAGCCAGGTGGCGCCGGGCTGGAAACTGCGGGTGCTGCTCTGCCAGGCCCTGTTCTCCAATCCGGACATCCTGCTCCTGGACGAACCCACCAACAACCTGGACATCAACACCATCCGCTGGCTGGAAGACGTGCTCAACGCCCGGGAATCGACCATGGTCATCATTTCCCACGACCGCCACTTCCTCAACCAGGTGTGCACCCACATGGCCGACCTGGACTACGGCAGGATCACGGTCTACCCCGGCAACTACGACGACTTCATGGAGGCTGCCACCCAGGCCCGGGAGCGCCAGTCCGCCGCCAACGCCAAGGCCAAGGAGCGCATCGCCGAATTGCAGACCTTCGTGCGCCGCTTCTCGGCCAACGCCTCCAAGGCCAAGCAGGCCACCAGCCGTTTGAAGCTCATCGACAAGCTGAAGCCGGAGGACGTCAAGCCTTCATCCCGCCAGTACCCCTGGATCCGCTTCGAATACGACGAGAAGGAAAAGCTGCACCGCCAGGCCGTGGAGGTGGAAAACCTCTCCTTCGCCTACCCGGGCAGTGCGCGCAAGGTCTTCAACAACCTCAGCTTCACCATCCATGCCGGCGAGAAAATCGCCATCATCGGCGAGAACGGCGTCGGCAAGACCACGCTGCTGAAGCTCCTGATGGGTGAAGTGCAGCCCCAGTTCGGCACCCTGAAGTGGGCCGAGAAGGCCAAGCCCGGCTACTACGCCCAGGACCATTCGGCCCTCTTCCAGTCCGACATCAGCCTCACCGACTGGATCGCCGCCGACGCCCGGGATTCGGCGGGGGAGGGCGGCGACGTGGAAACCCTGATCCGCGGCACCCTGGGGCGGCTCCTCTTCTCCGGCGACGAGGTGAAGAAGCCGGTGAAGGTCATCTCCGGCGGCGAACAGGGCCGCATGCTCTTCGGCAAGCTCATGCTGCAACGGGGCAACGTGCTCCTCATGGACGAGCCCACCAACCACCTGGACATGGAATCCATCGAGGCCTTGAACAGCGGCCTGGAGAAATTCCCGGGCACCCTGGTCTTCGTCTCCCACGACCGGGAGTTCGTGTCTTCGCTTTCTACCCGGGTCTTCGAGGTCAAGGGCGACGGGACCGTCGTCGACTACCTGGGCGGCTACGAGGACTACCTGGCTAGCCAGGGCGTCGCGTAGCCCGGAGCTACTGCGGCGTTCCGCCCGCTGCCAGGATGCGGATCAGGCGCACGCAGTCCAGGTCCGACTGGTGGTAAGCGGATTTGACGTATTCCACGTAGGCCTTGTCCTCCGACCCCTGGGCGGCAGCGAAGCTGGTGACGTAGGCGAAGCGCAGGAAGAGGTAGCCGGGCTGCGGCTCTTCCAGGGTGATGGTGAGCCTGCCGCCGGCGTGGGCCGGGCCGGGAAGAATGTCGAAGCGCACCCAGGAGGCTTCTTCCAGGGTCACCCGATCCTCGATGACTGCGGCGCCGAAATTCAGGCGGCGTTTGAGGCCAGCGGGGGAGCGTTCGACGATGGTGCAGGATTCCAGTCCCGGCAGGAAGGGGCGCGGGTCTTCCACCCGGGCCAGCAGGCCGGCCCAGACCTGGAAGCGGTCGAGGGAGGCGATGAGGGGATTCCCCGGGTCGTTGATGGCGATGAGATGTTCGAATTTCATGCCCGGATGTTAACATCGCCCCATGCAGCTTGAGCGACTCCTTCAGCGCCAGGGTTTCGGGACCCGCAAGGAGTGCCGCGCCCTGGTCCGCCACGGTCGGGTAAGGGTGGCGGGGCAGGCCTGCGACGATCCCTTCGCCGAAATTCCCCCAGCCCCCGATCTGATCTTCAGCGTCGATGGCGTCGAGTGGCCCTGGCAGGAGCGCGCCGTGCTCATGCTGCACAAGCCGGTTGGCCATGAATGTTCGCGCAAGCCCAAGCACCACCCTTCGGTGCTCGAACTCCTGCCCCGCCCGCTGCGGGAGCGGGGCGTGCAGCCGGTGGGACGCCTGGACGAAGACACCACGGGGCTGCTCATCCTCACCGACGATGGCGCCCTCAACCACCGCCTTTCCTCGCCGCGCAAGAAGCTGCCCAAGGTGTATTGCGCCACCACGGCCGACCCTCTGGGCGCGACGCAGATCGCCGCGCTGCTGGCCGGCGTCGTCCTCGATGACGACCCGCAGCCGGTGGCCGCGGCCGGGGCGGTCATGCTGGCCCCCCACACCCTGCGCCTCACCCTCACCCAGGGCAAGTACCACCAGGTCAAGCGCATGGTGGCCGCGGTGGGCAACCGGGTCACGGCCCTGCACCGGGAGGCGATCGGTGGCCTTGCCCTGCCGACGGACCTGGCTCCCGGCGCCTGGGCCTGGCTGAGCCCCGCCGAGCTGGAACGACTGGAACACACGCCATGACCCTCACCGAAATGCGTTACATCGTCGCCCTGGCCCGGGAGCGCCACTTCGGCAAGGCGGCGGACACTTGCCACGTCAGCCAGCCCACCCTTTCGGTGGCCATCAAGAAGGTCGAGGGCCAATTGGGCGGCGCCCTCTTCGAGCGCAATGCCTCCGAGGTGCGCATCACCCCCCTGGGCGAGCGGGTGGTGGCCCAGGCCCGGCGGGTGCTCGACGAAAGCGTCAAGCTGGAGGAAATCGCCAAGCAGGGTCGCGACCCCCTGAGCGGCCCCCTGCGCCTGGGGGTCATCTACACCATCGCCCCCTACCTGCTGCCGCCGCTCATTCCCGCCCTGCACCGCTGCGCGCCGGCCATGCCGCTCTTCCTCAAGGAGGATTTCACCGGCAACCTCATTCCGGCGCTCAAGGCGGGCGAACTGGACGTCATCGTCATCGCCCTGCCCATCGAAGAGCCGGGACTGGTGGCGCAAGCGGTGTACGACGAACCCTTCCGCGTCGTCGTTCCCGCCGCCCACCCGTGGTCCCGGCGCGAGGCGGTGGCGGCGGACGAACTCGACGGCCAGGACCTCCTCCTTCTCGGCCAGGGCAACTGTTTCCGCGACCAGGTGCTCGAATCCTGCCCCAAACTCAACGGGCCGGACGCCCTGGAACACTCCCTCGAAGGCAGTTCCCTGGAGACCATCCGCCACATGGTGGCCAGCGGCGCAGGGGTTGCGGTCATGCCCAGCACGGCGGCCGACCCCCTGGAGGGGCGGGAATCCCTGGTCAAGGTGCTGCCCTTCGGGGGCAGCGCGCCTTCCCGCCGGGTAGGACTGGTGTGGCGGGTGACCTTTCCCCGGCCGCAAGCCATCGACGCCGTGCGGGCGGCGGTGCTGGGCTGCAAGCTGCCGGGGGCGACCGCGGTACGGTAGGGGGCTTCCCTGGTCAACGGGTCGCGCTGCGCCCCTCTGCCGGGCGGTGTTTCACGTGGAACGGACCGCCCGGTAGGGGAAAGCCCAGCGGGGCTTGGTGCTTCGCGCGCGGCGGCGCTATTGTGTTCACCACTTTCCCGCAATTTCTGGAGCCATCCATGCGCCAAGCCTTGCTCATCACGGCCCTTGCCGTCCTGCCGTCCCTCGCCCAGGCGGTGGATATCAACGTCAACGTCGGATCGGTGCGCGTCGATGCGCCGGGGGTGTCCATCACCTTCGGCTCGCGCAACGACCGGGGGTATTACTGGGATGGCCACGAGTGGCGCGATCCCGACTACTGGCGGCGTCACGACGGACCCCGCGGCGAGCGCTATTACACCGGCCGGGGCAAGGGCGTTCCCCATCGGGATGGCGGCTTCTGCCCGCCGGGGCAGGCCAAGAAGGGCAACTGCTGACGGCTGCTGCCGGCACAGCCGTATCGTGGCACCAGGACGCGCTGTGTCGCCCGGGCGCGAAACCCGGGCCGGGAGGCCTCAGCGGGACTTGCCGCCACCGCCCCTTTTTTCGCGCCTTCCCGCCCCGGGCCGCTCGGCGCCCAGGGCCTGTTCCAGCCAGATCAGGGCATCCATGTAGGTGAGCCAGTGGCGCAGGGCGTCCGGGGCGATGTCCCGTACCCGTTGCAGGGCGCGCATGGCCAGAAGTTGAGGATTGAAGGGGCCGGCGTTCTCGGGCACCCGGGCCAGGGCCTCGGCCAGTTGCTGATCGACGCTCATCTGCGACCAGGTGCGCTGAAAGTAGGCCACCGACTTCAACTCGCCCCGGGGCGCGGCATTGGCGGGGGCGTGGTGGGGATCGCTCGGCGCTTCGGGCGCGGCGTGGTCGCGGATGTGGGCGAGGAGTTCGGCCAGGGGGCTGGGCGGTGCAGGTGCTGCACTGGCGCGTTCCGCCGACGGTGCGCCAGCGCAGCGTTCGCCCAGGGCGATGGCCGCCCGAACCAACTTCTCGTCGATCACCCGCCGCGCTTCCCCGGTCTGGCCTTCAGCGCGCCGGGCCAGGGCTTCGATAAAGCGGAACCGGACCGGCTCCCGGCCGGCGGCGCCGCTGGCCCGCAGGGCCTCTAGCAGTTCGGCGGAAGCCACGGTGGTGCCTTGCCCGGGGCCGGCCATCAGACTTCCGGCTTGGCCCTGGCCGTTTTCGGCACCGGCGCCATTTCCACCCGCCGGTTCCTGGCCCGGCCGGCAGCATCGTCGTTGGAGGCCACCGGCTGCTGGGGGCCGAAGGCGGCGGCGAAGACGGCATCGGCGGGCAGGCCGGCCTCGATCAGCGCCCGCGCCACGGTCAGGGCGCGCTGGGCCGAGAGTTCCAGGTTGTCGGCGAACTGCCGGTTGCTGCCCAGCACCGGGCGGTCGTCGGTGAAGCCGCTCACCATCAGCATTTCGTCCCGGGCGCCCAGGTAGGCGGCCAGCGGCGCCGCCAGACTCTTCAGGAGCTGCCGCCCCTCGGGTTGCAGCTGGTCCGAATTGAGGGCGAAGAGCACGCTGCCGCTGATGCCGATGCGGCCGTCGGCGAAGGTCACCCGGCCCGAAGCCAGGGGAATGGCCAGGGCCTTTTCCAGGGCCTGGCGGCGCTGTTCTTCCACCTGCCGTTTCTTGACCTCGGCTTCCAGGCTGCTCACCAGGTCCAGCTGCACGCCGAGCACCCCCACCAGGATGATGACGAACGCCCCCAGCAAGCCCGCCATGAGGTCGCCGAAGACCGCCCAGACGGGCGTTGTGTGCTCGATGCTCTCGCTGTGGTCCATGGTCAGGCCGCGGCGGCGAGGGCCGGTTGCTGGCCGGAGAGCTGTTGCAGGTCATCCACCATGCGCTTTTGCGAGAGGATGCTGAGGTCGATGATCTCCCGCGCCTGGGCCACGTAGTAGGCGAGCTGGTCGTCGCTGCGGGCGAGGGTCTTGCCCAGGGCGCCTTCGATGCGTTCCAGGGCGGTCATGAGCTGGGTGTTGCTGTCGCTGAAGCGCTCCACCGCCAGGCCGAAGGCCTCGCCCAGGCTGGCCACCTCGGCGGCGCTGCCGGTGACTTGGGCCGCCACCGTATCGAGCCGCGCCGATTCGGCCTCCAGCCGCTCTTCCAGCCGGCCGCCGGCACGCTCCAGCAGGGTGGCGGCGGAAGCCACCAGGGCGTCGATGGCGCCCCGTTGCTCGGTGGACGCGTGGTTGATGGCATCCAGCAGGGCGCCCAGGGTTTCCATGATGCGGCTGCGTTCTGCCAGCAGGGTGTTGTCCCGGGCGATGCTGGCGGAAAGCTCCTGGCGCAGCTGGCCGATGACCTCGGCGGCGGCCTTGGGAGCCTCTGCTGCCGTCTGCATCAGGCGCGACACTTCGGCTATGGTGCCGCTGGCCTGGGCCCGGGTGTCGGCGCTGATGGAGGCCGCCGTTTCCCGCAGGGTGGCGCAGATGGCCTCTTGCTGAGCGAGGGTCTGGGCGCCTGCCGCCTGCCATTCCTGGCGCAGGCCGGCAGCCATGGCCTCCAGGGCCGTCGCCAGGGCGGTCTGGCGTTCCCGGTCGCCGGCGGCCAGTTCGCCCCGCAGGGCGGTGTGGGCCTCGCCCACGGTGGCGAGCAGGGCTTCGGAGCGCTGGGCGAAGGTTTCGGCAAAGCCGGCGAGGGCGGCCTGCCACTCGGCGGCCACCCGGTCGCTGGTGCCTTCGTGTTTGGCCAGGGCGGCGTTCCAGGTTTGGGCCACGCCTGCGGCGGTGGTGTTGAAGCGCTCGGCCAGGGCGGCGAAGCGGGCTTCGGCGGTGGCCGCCAGGGTGTCGTGCAGGGCCGCGGTGTCCTTGGCCAGGGCGGCCGTAGTGGCAGCCAGCTCGCTCTGGCGGGTACCGTGGGCGGCTTCCACGCTGGCCAGCAGCGCGGCGGTGCGCTGCTCGAAGGTGGCGGCGTAGTTCGCCAAGGCCGTTTCCGTGCTCGCCGCCAGCCGTTCGCAGGTTTGCTGGTGGTGGCCCAGGGCGGCCTGCCAGCCTTCAGTTACCGTGGCGGCAGTGGCGGCGAAGCGCTGGGCCACGCCGTCGAGCTGGGTCTGCACGGTGGCCGCTACGCCGGCGTGCAGGGCGGCAGTTTCGCGGGCGATGCCGGCCATGGTGGCTTCCACCACGGGCTGGATGGTCTGGCCGGCGAGGCGGGCGCTGGTGGTGAGGCTGGCGTTGAGGGAGCGATCCACCGAGGCCGCCAGTTCGCCGTAGGCGCCCCGGGTTTCGGCGTAGAAGCCTTCCTGCCCGGCCAGCAGGCGTTCGCCGAGGGTGCGGTGGTGGGCTTCCATCTGCGCCATCAGGGCCTGCAGCTGTTCCACCACGGCCGGGAGGGCCTGGGCCTGGCCTTGCAGGGCCTTGAAGGTCTCCTGCCGCTGGTGGGTGAGGGAGAAGGCGCGCAGGGTGGTGGCGATGCGGGTATCGAGCATCTGCCCGGCCAACAGCCGCTCCCGGCGGCACAGGGAGGAGATCAGCCCCAGCATGGCGGAGGCCGCCACGCCGGCCACCGAGGTGCCGAAGGCCAGCCCCAGGCCCTTGACGGGGCGCGGCCAGGGCGGCGCGGATGGTGTGCAGGTCGGTGGTGCTTTCCAGGGCCAGGACGGCGCCGTTCAGGGTGACGACCATGCCGAGGAAGGTGCCGAGCATGCCCAGCAGCACCAGCAGGCCCACGAGATAGGGCGTCACCGCCGGGCCGGGCAGGCCGACCCGCTCGCCCTCGACGCGCAGGCGCACGGCGTTTTGCAGGGAGGGGTGGAGGCGGGCGATCCAGTCACCCAGGTCGGGCAGAGTGTCGGGCAGATCGGCCAGGGCGCGAGTGAGCGATGCCGTGGCCTGGTCGAAACGGCGCAGTTCCGAGGCGCCGACCACATACACGGCGCCGATGGCGGCCGTCATGACCAGGGCCAGGGGGCTGGCACCCACGTAACCGGCGCCCACCCAGGCCACCGCGGCCAGGCCCGCAAAAAAGGCCGTCCAACAGAGTTTCTTGTTCATTACAGCGTCACTTCCTCATTGCCAAGCGCCTCGATCAACCCGGCCACGGGCGCCATGCGCAATTCCAGTTCCGCCAGCAGCACCGCCCGCAGGTCCTGGGCAAAGGCAGTGAGCCAGCCCCCCGGCTGCAGCCAGCGCTGCACATCGTCTTCCCCCCCGCCCAGGGCCGCCACGTGCGCTGCGTGCAAGTGCGCGAAGCGCTTGGACAGCAGCAGGGGAATCGTCGCCAGCAGGTTGCGCTCGCGGGTGCCCAGGGCCTGCTCCAGCACCGCATCCAGGTCGGCGAGCTGTTTGAGGGAAGGGGACCGACCCGCCAGCGCTGCCCGCGCATGGGCGCGCAGGGGGGCGATGCTGCTGCCCATGTCCCGCTGGTGGGCGAGGACATACCGGTGATAGGGGTCGAAATCCGCCGCATTTTCGGCGGCGGCATCCAACGCCGGGGTGGGTAATTTTACCCGGGCCGGGCCCGGATTGAGCACTCCGTCATTGACGATGGATTCCGCCAGGAAATTTCGCACCCGGGCAAAGTCCGCCCGCAGGGTCTCGACACCGGCCCCTGGCGGGGCTCCGCGCAGGTTGCCGCCGCCTGCCAGGGCGCCGGAAAGGGCGATGGAATCCGTAAAGTCCAGCCACTGCCCCAGGCGCTCCGCCACGCTCGGCCGCCCCTCGCCAACCTCCGCCACCGCCATCTCGGCCAGCACGCGCACCAGCCGGGAACTGGTGAAACTCGATCGCGGCAACGCCTGTGCCATACAAAAACCGACTTCCGACTGCTGAAGGGGGGGGTAGGGTACTACAGAGTGAGGGGGGAGGTGAGGGGGTGTTCGATCTGGACATCCGGGTACCTTGGAGTGTGGCGCTTACCTCACCTCATAGCGATCCAGATTCATCACCTTGGTCCAGGCCCGCGCGAAGTCGCTGCGGACGACGTTCTCCTTCGCATCGTCCTCGGCGTAGACATCGGCTGGGGCGGGGAACTGGGAGTTCGAGCCGAAAGTGAGGTCCGGCCTGGTGGTCTACTTGACCTGGCCGCTCCGGCAGTGGCGCCTCCCTCGGATCACTCAAGCGAGAAAACCGAGAGGCAATCGCCCTGCGGTTATCGCTTGACGTTTAATGGGGTGCGTTATAGCATTCGTCCATGACGATACGGTCATTCCGCTGCTCCGATACTCAGGCAATTTATGAAGGGGGCAGCCCGAGGCGGTTTCGCAATATCGAGAGCGTCGCCCAGCGCAAGTTACAAATGCTGGACGATGCGCTGGAGTTGCGGGATTTGCGCTCGCCCCCGGGCAATCGCCTGGAAGGGCTGAGCGGTGACCGGGCAGGCCAGCACAGCATTCGCATCAACGATCAGTGGCGCGTGTGCTTCGTGTGGACCGACAACGGGCCGGTGAATGTCGAGATCGTGGATTATCACTGAACGCGAGGCGGCAGATGGCAAGCAACAACATGCGACCGATTCACCCCGGCGAAATTCTCCGGGAGGAGTATCTCGTCCCCCTGGGGATGAGCGCCAATGCTCTGGCGATGGCGCTGCACGTGCCGGCGCCGCGGATCAACGACATCGTGCGCGAACGGCGTGCGGTGACCCCGGACACGGCCCTGCGCCTGGCTCGCTACTTCGACACGACGGCGCAGTTCTGGCTCAACCTGCAAAGCTCGTTTGATCTGAAGCGGGCAGAGAGCGAAGCCGGCGAGTTGATCGCCGAGGAAGTTCGCCCGCGGCAACGAGCCGCGTGAGGCCTACCCGCGGCAGCTCCCGGGCTCCAGGCCGCGGGGGCGGATGAGGCCGCTCTGGCGGGCACGGTGGCGCTTTCGTTAAAGCAAAACATGTTGATTAACGCAAGTTAAGCATGTAAATTAATTTAACGAAAACATGGTGATTTATTTCAATAAGACAGGGTGATGCATGGCGCGACCGCGACTGACTCCGCGGCAAAAGCTGGCCCGCGCGCTGGAAGAATTGCGCGGTGTTCTGGGAGCGGACCGGGGCGTGGTGCGTGGCCATCAGTTGAGCAACGCCAATCGTGTGCTGCTGCTGCAATCCGGCTACCTGCGGGAAATTCTCAAGGGCTGGTATTTCGTTTCCGACCCGACGGCCGAAGTAGGCGATTCGACCCCGTTTTTCGCCAATTTCTGGGAGTACCTGGCCCGTTATCTCGGCGAGCGTTTCGGCGCGGGTTACTGTCTGACGGCGGAGCATTCGCTGTTGCGGCATGCCCAGTACACGGTGATTCCCAAGACGGTGAACGTGGTGTTGCAGTCGAATCTGAGCCAGGTACAGGAGCTTGCCTTTGGCCATACGATCGCCATGTTCCCGGGCAGATCGGCCTTTCCGGGGGCTGGACAGGCGGTTGAACTGCAGGGTTTGCGTTGCATGAGCCTTCCGCTTTGCCTGGTCAATCTGCCGCCACGGCATTTCACGGCCTATGGGCGGGAAATGCAGATCGTCATGGCCCAGGTGCAGGATCCGGGTGCGCTGGCTGCGCTGGCCAACGTCAATCGCACCGGGCTTGCCCGCGCGTTGTCGGCGTATCGGCAGGTGAACCGGGGCGATTTCGCGGATGCGGTGCAGCAGCAGCTTCTCGGGCTTGGCATCCACATCAAGGCCGACGAAACGCCGTTTGCGGAAGCGCCAATCTTTGCGCTTGGGCAGCCGGGGCGCTCGCCGCTCTACGCCCGTGTGCGCGCCCTGTGGGCACAGCACCGGGAGGCAGTGGCCGCCTGCCGGCCGGAGGGGGGCATCGTCGACGTGAGCCCGGCCGATTACCTGCGCCGCGTACAGGCGATCCGCACGCAGGATGCCTATCATTCGCTGTCCATCGAGCGCTATCGGGTGACGCCCGAACTCATTCGCAAGGTGGCAGATGAGGGGTGGGATCCGATCAGCGATGCGGCCGATCAACGTCAGGTGGCGGCGATGGCCGCCAAGGGCTACTTGGATGCCTTCGAGTTGGTACGAGACGCCGCCGTGGCGGTGTATGAGCAGCGCAGTGCCAAGCCCGGCCTTGCGGCACAACTTTTCACCTCCCGGCATCAGGGGTGGTATCAGAAGCTGTTTGGGCCTGCGGTCGATGCGGGCATGCTCGAGGTGGCTGACCTGGTGGGCTATCGCCGTCATGGCGTTTATCTGCGAGGTTCCCTGCACACGCCACCGCCCCACGACCACCTGCTCGATGGCATGGAGGCGCTGCGCGAATGCCTGGCGGCCGAGGCGGACCCGTTTGCGCGGGCGGTTCTCGGGCACTGGCTCTTCGGCTTTATACATCCTTACATGGATGGAAACGGGCGGATCGCCCGCTTCACGATGAATGTCCTGCTGGCGGCGGGGGGCTATCCGTGGACGGTCATCCGCGTCGATGATCGGCATGAATACATGAGCGGCCTCGAATCGACGAGCGTGGATGATGATGTGACCGGCTTCGCCCGGTTTATTGCGGCGCAGATTGTTCGGGCGGCAGGGGCGGGGTGACGGGGTTGGTTGATACCGCTTCCGCACCGGGCGTGCGTGGCACGGGGACCCCATCCCCACCCCAGCCCATCCAGGGCTGGCTTTGCGCAGCCAGCCCGTTCGGACGGCGCAGAGCAATGCTCTGCGAAACTCCGCGCTCACCCCCTTGAAGGGGAGGGGAGTGTCCCAAGCCCTCACCTCACATCAAACCGATCCAGATTCATCACCTTGGTCCAAGCCGCCGCGAAGTCGCGGACGAACTTCTCCTGGGCGTCGTCCTGGGCGTACACCTCGGCCAGGGCGCGGAGTTGGGAGTTGGAGCCGAAGACGAGGTCTACCCGGGTGGCGGTCCATTTGACCTGGCCGCTGTGGCGGTCGCGGCCTTCGAAGGTGTCGGCGGCGGGGGTGGTGGGGTGCCACGTGGTGCCCATGTCCAGCAGGTGGGTGAAGAAGTCGTTGCTGAGCACCTGGGGCCGGCGGGTGAAGACGCCGTGGCGGGAGCCGCCGCTGTTGGCGCCGAGGACGCGCAGGCCGCCGACGAGGATGGTCATCTCCGGCGCGCTCAGGGTGAGGAGCTGGGCCTTGTCGATGAGCAGTTCTTCGGCGCTGACGCTGTAGGCCTGTTTGGCGTAGTTGCGGAAGCCGTCGGCCTGGGGTTCGAGGACGGCGAAGGAATTGACGTCGGTCTGTTCCTGGGTGGCGTCGGTGCGGCCGGGGGTGAAGGGCAGCTCGACCGGGTTGCCGGCAGCCCGGGCGGCGGCTTCGACGGCGGCGTTGCCGGCCAGCACGATGAGGTCGGCCAGGCTGACCTGCTTGCCGCCGGTCTGGGCGCCGTTGAAGGCTTCGCGGATGCCCGCCAGGGTGGCGAGTACCTTGGCCAGCCGGGCGGGGTCGTTGGCTTCCCAGTCCTTTTGCGGGGCGAGGCGGACGCGGGCGCCGTTGGCGCCGCCCCGCATGTCCGAACCGCGGTAGGTGGCAGCGGAAGCCCAGGCGGTGGCGACCAGTTCGCTGATGCTGAGCCCGGAGGCGAGCACCTGGGCTTTCAGGGCGGCGACGTCGGCCGCGCTGATCAGCGGGTGGTCGACGGCGGGCAGCGGGTCTTGCCAGAGGAGGTCTTCAGCGGGCACTTCGGGGCCGAGGTAGCGGGCCTTGGGCCCCATGTCGCGGTGGGTGAGCTTGTACCAGGCGCGGGCGAAGGCGTCGGCGAAGGCGGCCGGGTCTTTATGGAAGCGGCGGGCGATGGGCTCGTAGAGGGGGTCGAAACGCAGGCTGAGGTCGGCCGTGGTCATCATGGGCGGGTGTTTTTTGGCCGGGTCGTGGGCATCGGGAATCATGTGCTCCGGTTTGACGTTCTTGGCCACCCACTGGTGGGCGCCGGCGGGGCTCTTGCTGAGTTCCCATTCGTAGCCGAAGAGGGTGTCGAAGTAGCCGTTGTCCCAGGTGGTCGGGTTGGGCTTCCAGGCGCCTTCGATGCCGCTGGTGATGGCGTCGCCGCCCTTGCCGCTCTTGTGCGTGCTGATCCAGCCCAGGCCCTGGGCTTCGATGGGGGCGCCTTCGGGCTCGGGGCCGACCAGGGCCGCGTCGCCGGCGCCGTGGGCCTTGCCGAAGGTGTGGCCGCCGGCCACCAGGGCGACGGTCTCTTCGTCGTTCATGGCCATGCGGGCGAAGGTTTCGCGCACGTCGCGGCCGGAGGCCACAGGGTCCGGATTGCCGTTCGGCCCTTGGGGGTTCACGTAGATCAGGCCCATCTGGACGGCGGCCAGGGGGTTCTCCAATTGGCGCTCGCCGCGGTAGCGCTCGTCGCCGAGCCAGGTGGATTCCTTGCCCCAGTAGATATCTTCTTCCGGCTGCCAGATGTCGGCGCGTCCGCCGCCGAAGCCGAAGGTCTTGAAGCCCATGGACTCCAGCGCCACGTTGCCGGCCAGGATGAAGAGGTCGGCCCAGGAGATTTTGCTGCCGTACTTTTGCTTGAGGGGCCAGAGCAGGCGCCGGGCCTTGTCCAGGTTGCCGTTGTCCGGCCAGCTATTGACCGGGGCGAAGCGCTGGTTGCCGGTGCCGCCGCCGCCTCGGCCGTCGGCCGTGCGGTAGGTGCCGGCGCTGTGCCAGGCCATGCGGATGAAGAGGCCGCCGTAATGGCCCCAGTCGGCGGGCCACCAGGGCTGGGAATCGGTCATCAGGGCGACGAGGTCGCGCTTGAGGGCGGCGTAGTCCAGCTTCTTGAATTCGGCGGCGTAGTCGAAGTCGGCGCCCAGCGGGTTGGAGGCTGGAGCGCGCTGGTGCAGGATGTTGAGGTTCAGCTGCTTCGGCCACCAGTCCCGGTTGGATTGCACGCCCTGGGTCGCCCGGGCGCCGTGCGTGCCCGCTAAGGGGCACTTGTTTGCGTTGCTCATGACTCTCTCCTTGAAAAACCTGGTGTAGGTGCTTCAAGGTAGGCGGCCCCTGCCGGCGCGTCCAAGGAATTGCCGCTATGGGGGCGATAGGGAACGCATATCGCCGGGCGGGGAGGGGGGTCAGGGGCGCCGCAGCGCCGCGGAGAGTTTCACGTGGAACGCTGCGGGCGCGGGCGAAGAACTCAGGCTTCGGTTTTCTTCTTGGCCGCAGGTTTTTTGGCCGGGGTCTTTTTCTCGAACTCGAAGCCGACCTTGCCGGCCTGGACCACCAGGTAGGCAGAAAATTTGCGCCGGGTGCGGTTGGAGACGAATTCCTTCAGGAGATCGGTCCGGCCGGTAGCCAGGAGCTTCTGCATCTGGGTGGCCTCAACCGGCTGCTGCAGGATGATCTTGCCGGAGCGGAAGTCGCAGGTCTTGGCCGGGCCGACGGACTTTTCGCAGACATAGGCGTTGCCATGGTCGAAGACGCCGGCGCCGCACTTGGGACACTTGCCCAGGGCTTCCTGGCCGGAGAAATCGACGGCCTCGGCTTCGCCTTCCTCGCTGGCGCGGTCCTGGCCGAAGTCGAATTCGGGCTCGTTCTTGTCGTTCAACTTGATGGCGGCGGCGAAGGCGCGGCCCATCTTGTTGCGGAAGCCGGTGAGGGGGCCGATCTGCCGTGCGGTGATCAGGGTCTCGATTTCTTCCGGCTCGAACTGCCGGCCGGCGACGATTTTCCACAGGCCGTAGTCGCAGTCGCTGCACTGGAATTTCTTGTAGGTCTCGCGAATCAGGCCGCCGCAGCGGGGGCAGGGGGCCTTGAGGAGGCCGAAGTCGCCGGGGATGGTGTCGCTGTCGTAGGTTTTGGCCCGCTCGACGATGTGGCGGGTCATTTCGGCGATTTCCCGCATGAACTCGTCGCGGGTGAAGTCGCCCTTCTCGATACGGCCCAGCTTCCATTCCCAGTCGCCGGTCAGTTCCGGCTGGGTGAGTTCGTTGACCCCCAGGCCGGTGAGCAGGGTCATCAGGGAGAAGGCCTTGGCGGTGGGGATCAGCTCGCGGCCTTCCCGGTGCATGTATTGCTCGCCGATGAGGTTTTCGATGATCTGAGCCCGGGTGGCCGGCGTGCCCAGGCCGCGGCCGGCCATGGCGGCCTTGAGCTCCTCGTCGTCCACCATCTTGCCGGCGCCTTCCATGGCGGAGAGCAGGGTGGCTTCCGAGTAGCGGGGGGGCGGCTTGGTGGTGTTGGCCTTGACCGTGACTTCTTCAGTGTGGACCTTTTCGCCGGCGTCCACCTTCACCAGATTGCCTTCCTCGCCTTCCTGAGCTTCCTTACCATGCACGGCGAGCCAGCCCGGATTGACCAGCACCTTGCCCTCGGTTTTGAAGGGATGGCTGGCGACGCGGGTGATGCGGGTGGTGACCAGGTATTCGGCGGCCGGGAAGAAGACCGACAGGAAGCGGCGCACCACGAAGTCGTAGAGCTTCTGCTCGATCTCGTTGAGGTGCTTGGGCGCCTGGGGGGTGGGGATGATGGCGAAGTGGTCGCTGATCTTGGCGTTGTTGAAGATGCGCTTGTTGGGGATCACCCAGTTGCGGGCCAGGATCTGGTGGGCGAAGGGCGAATATTTGGCCAGCAGCACCTCGTCGTGACCCTTGCCGACGCCTTCGCCGGTGAGCATGGTGAGGGTGGCCTTCACCGTGCCCAGGTAATCCTCGGGGAGCGCCCGGGAATCGGTTCGCGGGTAGGTGAGGACCTTGTGCTTCTCGTAGAGGGCCTGGGCGATGGACAGCGTCGTCTTGGCCGAGAAGCCGAAGCGAGCGTTCGCTTCGCGCTGAAGGCTCGTCAAATCGAAGAGCAGTGGCGAGAGGCGGGTTTCAGGCTTGGCCTCTTCCGTCACCTCTCCGGGCTTGCCCTCGGTGGCGGCGCGGATGGCCGCGGCCTTGGCTTCCTCCCACAGGCGGTCGGCACGGGCGTGTTCGTCCTCGTCCTTGCCCTTGAAGCCTTCGTCGAACCACTTGCCGCCGTAGGTGCCGGCCTTGGCGGCGAATTCGGCCTCCACCTCCCAGTAGGGGCGGGCCTTGAATTCGCGGATTTTCTTTTCCCGTTCCACGACGATGGCGAGCGTCGGCGTCTGTACCCGGCCGACGGTGGTCAGGTGGAAGCCGCCGGTCTTGGAATTGAAGGCGGTCATCGCCCGGGTGCCGTTGATACCCACCAGCCAGTCGGATTCGGAACGGCAGACGGCAGCGTCGGCCAGGCCGCGCATCTCGTGGCCGCTGCGCAGGCGCGCGAAGCCGTCGCGGATGGAGCCCTGGGTCATGGACTGGAGCCACAGGCGCTGCACCGGTTTGCCGGCCTTGGCGTGCTGGGCGATGTAATTGAAGATCAGCTCGCCTTCGCGCCCCGCGTCGCAGGCGTTGATCAGGCCGTCCACGTCCTTGCGTTTGATCAGCCGGGTCACCACCTGGAGCCGGGACTTGGTCTTGTCGATGGGAGATAGCGCGAAGTGGGGCGGGATCACAGGCAGGTGGGCGAAGGACCACTTGCCGCGCTTGACCTCGAATTCCTCCGGGCAGGCCAGTTCCAGCAGGTGACCGACGGCCGAAGTCAGCACGTGGGACTCGCTTTCGTAGTAGTCGTCGTGCTTGGTGAAGCCGCCCAGCGCCTTGGCGATGTCGCCGGCGACCGAGGGCTTTTCGGCGATGATTAGTTTTTTGCCCATGCTGTTCCCTGTGGAGTGCGGGGCATGATAAGTGCCGAGGAAGAGCCTTGGCAAGCCGGATTTCCCCGGCAAAACCCTTTGCCGGCGGGCGGGGAGCTTCAGGAGCCGGGGGCGAGGTAGCCCGCTGCGAGGGCAGAGAAGGCTGCGACCTGGGCGTCTTCCCAGGCGGCGTCGCGGCCCAGTTCGGCGGCCAGCAGGCGGGCGACGGCGGGGGCCGCGGCCTGGGCGGCGCGGGCGTCGAAGAGGAGGCTGCGGGTGCGGCGGGCCAGAACGTCATCCACGCTGCGGGCCATTTCGCAGCGGCAGGCCCAGACGACTTCGGCGCCGGTGGCGGGCAATTGCGGCACCAGGGGCCGCGCCAGTTCCGGCTGTTCGGCTTCCAGGCGGAGGAGTTCCGGCGCGTCGCTGCCGTAGGGGGCGAGGCGACCGTGGCGGCGGGCGTCCGGGTCGTGGCCGTGCAGGGGCAGGTCGCGGGTGGGGCAGGGGCGCTGGGGCAAGGCGGCCAGGGTGGCGGCCAGATCGACGGTGTCCTCGGCCATGTGGCGGGTGGTGGTCCACTTGCCGCCGGCTACGGTGAGCAGGCCGGAGTGGGGGTCAATCAGGATGCTGTGGTCGCGGGACAGACCCGCCGTGCCGCTGCCTTCGCCGGCCTTGACGAGAGGGCGGATGCCGGCGAAGGCGGCGCGGATGTCGGCGTAGCCGGCGTCCCGCGTCAGATAACGGTTGGCGGTGTCGAGGATGAAATCGATTTCGGCCCGGGTGGGGACGGGTTCGGCGGCAACGCCGCTGACCGGCACGTCGGTGGTGCCGACGATGACCCGGTGGTGCCAGGGGATGGCGAACATGACCCGGCCGTCGTCGGTGTGGGGCACCATGATGGCGCTATTGCCGGGGAGGAAGTCGCGGTCGAGGACGATATGGCTGCCCTGGCTGGGGGCGATGACCGGCGCGGCGTCGGGCCGGTCCAGACGGCGCAGGCCGTCGGCGAAGGGGCCGGTGGCGTTGATGACCGCCCGGGCGCGCACGGTGAAATCGCGCCCGCTTTCCCGGTCGAGGAGGCGGGCTCCGCACACCCGGCCGGCACCGTCCTTTTCGAGCGCCACGGCCGGGCAGTAGTTGACTACAACCGCGCCCCGGTCCGCCGCGGTGAGGGCCAGGTGGATGGCGAGGCGGGCGTCGTCGAACTGGCCGTCGAAATAGCGGGTGCCGCCGCGCAGGCCCTCGGTCTCGATGGTGGGGATGGCCGCCCGCACGTCTTCCTCCGAGAGGTGACTGGAGGAGCCGAAGCCGTATTCGCCTGCCAGGAGGTCATAGACCTTGAGGCCGATGCCGTAGAAGGGGGATTCCCACCATTCGTAACTGGGCACCACGAAGGCCAGGTCATGCACCAGGTGAGGCGCGTTGCGGCGCAGCAGGCCACGCTCCCGCAGGGCATCCATGACCAGGGCCACGTTGCCCTGTTGCAGGTAGCGCACGCCACCGTGGACCAGCTTGGTCGAACGGCTGGAAGTGCCCTTGGCGAAGTCCTCGCCCTCCGCCAGGGCCACCGCGTAGCCGCGGGCGGCGGCGTCCACGGCGATGCCCAGACCGGTGGCGCCGCCGCCGATGACCAGGAGATCCCAGGTGCGCCCGTCCTCCAGGGCTGCAAGCATGAGCTCCCGCTTCATGGCTGGGCCCAGCCTTTGGCGCGATCCAACGCCTCGTTCCAGCGGTCGCGTCTTCGTCGGGCTTCCGCCGGCGGGATGCCGGGCTCGAAGCGCCGGTCGATTTGCCAGTGTTCGGCCACGCTGGCCAGGTCGAGCCAGAATCCGCTGGCCACGCCGGCGAAGTAGGCCGCCCCCAGAGCGGTGGTCTCGATGACCCGGGGCCGCACGACCGGGCGTTGCAGGAGGTCGGCCTGGATCTGGAGGAGCAGGTCGTTGGCCGCCGCTCCGCCATCGACGCGCAATTCGGCCAGGGGAGTGCCGCAATCGGCGGCCACGGCATCGGCCAGGTCGGCGACCTGGAAAGCAATGGCCTCCAGGGTGGCCCGGGCGATGTGGGCGCGGGTGCTGCCCCGGGTGAGGCCGACCAGGGTTCCCCGGGCGTCGGCGTCCCAGTGGGGTGCCCCCAGGCCGGCGAAGGCGGGGACGAAGACCACGTCGCCGCTGTCGGGCACCGAGGCTGCCAGGGCCTCGACTTCGGACGAGGCGGCGATGATGCCCAGGCCGTCCCGCAGCCACTGCACCGCGGCGCCCCCGACAAAAGCGCTTCCCTCCAAGGCATAAGTGAGCACTCCCTTTTGCCGAGAAGCCACAGTGGTGAGGAGGCCGTGGCGGGAACGGGGAGCCGCAGAACCGGTATTGACGAGCAGGAAGCAGCCGGTGCCGTAGGTGTTCTTGGCCAGGCCCGGGGTAAAACAGGCTTGTCCCGCCAGGGCGCCCTGCTGGTCGCCGACCCCGGCGGCGAGGGGAACGCCGGCCAGGGCCGGCAGGGTGGTGATCGGCCCGAGAAGGGCCCCGGTGTCGACCACTTGGGGAAGCACGGCGGCGGGGATGGCGAGGTGGCTCTGGAGCTCCTCGTCCCAGGCTCCCCGGTGCAGATCGAAAAGCAGGGTGCGGGAGGCGTTGCTGGCGTCGGTGGCGTGCACCTGCCCGCCGGTCAGGCGATAGGCCAGCCAGGTGTCTACGGTGCCAAAGCAGAGTTCGCCGGCTTCGGCCCGGGCGCGGGCTCCCGGTAGGGTGTCGAGGAGCCAGGCGAGTTTGGTGGCGGAGAAATACGGGTCGAGGACCAGGCCCGTCCGTGCGGCCACGACCTCGCTCAGGCCCTCGTCGCGCAGACGGCGGCAGGCCTCGGCGGTGCGCCGGTCCTGCCACACGATGGCTGGCGCCAGGGGCCGGCCACTGGTCCGCTCCCACAGGATCGTGGTCTCGCGCTGGTTGGCGATGCCCACGGCGGCCACATCGCCAGCCCCCAATCCAGCCCGGGAAAGGGCTTCCTCGGCCACGGCGGCCTGGGTGCGCCAGATTTCCTCGGCGTCGTGCTCGACCCAGCCGGGGCGGGGGAAGTGCTGGGTGAATTCGCGCTGGGCGACGGCCAGGATGTGGCTCTCGCGGTCGAAGACGATGGCGCGGGAACTGGTGGTGCCCTGGTCCAGGGCGACGATGCAGCACGGGGTGGGCATGGCGGGCTCCTGCGGCGGGGCATTGCCGCCAGCATAGGCCGCCGGGCGCGGCGGGGCAATCCCCGGGACCGCTCCCCGGGACCGCTTCGGGTGCGCGTCGAGTGCGGCGCGTGGGGGGTGAAGAGAGCCTACCCCGGCAGGCGCTGGTATAGACCGCCGGGCAGAGGGGCGATGCGGCCAGTCAGTTCCAGGTCGAGGAGTTCGGGCAGCAGCCGGTCGGCGGGAAGGCCGGTCCTCTCGGCCAATTCGTCGAGGCTGCAGGGGTCATGGCCCAGGGCGGCCAGGAGGGGGGATGCGCTGCCCTCCGGGGAGGGGGCGAGGGAGGGTGAAGACGCCCCGCCGAAGTGCAGCTCTTCCAGGATGTCCTGAGCGGTTTCGACCAGTTTCGCGCCTTCCCGGATGAGTCGATGGCAGCCTCGGGCCACCGGGGAATGGATGGACCCGGGGATGGCGAAGACCTCCCGTCCCTGCTCCGCCGCCAGCCGGGCGGTGATGAGGGAACCGCTCTGAAGCGCGGCCTCGACCACCAGGACGCCTCGGGAAAGCCCGGCGATGATGCGGTTGCGGCGGGGGAAATTGGCCGCCAGGGCCGGGGTGCCGAGGGGAAATTCGGAAACGATGGCGCCCCGGTCCGCAATGGCCAGGGCCAGTTCCTTGTTGCGGGCGGGATAGATGCGGTCGATGCCGGTGCCGATGACCGCCACGGTGGCGCCCCGACCGGCCAGGGCGCCCCGGTGGGCGGCCGCGTCGATGCCCAGGGCGAGGCCGCTGGTGACGCTAAGGCCCTGCTCGGCCAAGGCCTGAGCGAAGGATTCGGCGGTGCGGATTCCCGCGGCGGTTGCGTTGCGGCTGCCGACGATGGCGATTCCCGCCCGACCCGCCAGGGCGGGGTCGCCGCGCAGGTAGAGGAGGCTGGGAGGGTCGGGAATGGTGAGCAGGGCCGGGGGGTAATCCGCGTCGGCCAGGGTGACGATGCGGTGGCCGGGGGTCGCTGCCCAGGTGAGCGCTTGCTCCACGGCGGCGCCGACGTCGGTGTCGAAGAGCAGGTCGGCCCGGTCGCCCACAACGGCGCGGACGGCGAGGCGGCCGGCGGCAAAGACGGCCTCCGGCAAACCAAAAGCGGCGAGGAGCTTGCGCTGACTCTCGCCGCCGAGGCCGGAGATCAGGGTCAGCCGCAGCCAGGCGGCCAGCCCCGAGGGATCGCTCACGGGTTGCGGATGGCGTCGCCGACGATGACCGGCTTGCCGCTTTCCATCACCAGGGCGTAGGAAATGCGCTCGAAGGTGCGGAAGACGAAAGCCAGACCGTAGCGTTCGTCCGGAATGGGCGTATCGACACGGCGGTCGTTGTCGTCGTAACCCTGGGAGACGCGCTTGCGGTAGAGGGCGACGACATGGCCGAGCTCAAGGCCTTCGCGCTTGCCGCGGTTGATGGCAATCACCGACAGGGGGCCGGATTCCTGAACCCCGGAGTAGATGGAAAGAATCTTGCCCTCGACGGGCTGCCCGGGGCTGTGGGGCATGTAGGAGGCGAGGGTGGGCAGGGGAGCGGCAACCAGCCGGTCGCCACGGCCGATTTCTTCCTTGGCCTGCAGGATGCTGATGACCGCCGGCTGGCCCGGCTGACTGGGCTGGACCAGTTTGGCGTTGCCCAGGAAGAAGGCCTCGTGGCCCAGAATTTCCTTGGTGTCCGGATCCTTCAAGGGCTTCACCGGGCGATAGACGTGCCAGGTGACTTGATCGACGCCGGGAATGGAAGAAACGAACGCCGTATCCCCGTTGCCGACGAAGACCCGGTCTTCCTGGGTGGCGACGATGCGCGGCGCGCTGTCGAGACCGTCGGGATCGACGATCAGGGGCTGGGAGATGAAAGGCTCGATGACGTGGGGCGGAATGCTGGGAATCGCCTGGCGGGAATCCTCCGAATACACCGTCGGCTGCACCTTGACCGGCCGCGCGACGCGCAGGCGGGGATTGCCGCCGGAGAGGTCCAGGACGACGATGTCCCCCGGGTAGATGAGATGGGGATTCTTGATCTCGGCCTTGTTGAGGCGCCAGACTTCGGGCCAGCGCCAGGGTTCCTTGAGGAACTTGCCGGAGATGCCCCAAAGCGTGTCCCCCTTGACCACCACGTGCCGGTCGGGGGGATTGTCCAGCAGCTGGACGGCGTCGGCGGCGACGGCGCAGGCGGTCGTCACGGCCAGGATGAGCGCGGATATAATGCGTAGCATCGTCGGTACCCTCATTGCCGGCGGAACGGGCGGCCGGGATCACTGTCTCACCGCCAAAGCCGTTCCGTATCTCGGAAGTGCTTTAGATTCTGCACATAATTACTTAAGCCGGCAAGCTTTTCTTGGTGTTTTCCTATGGCGTTGTTACCCATTTTGCGTTACCCCGACCCGCGGCTGAAAAAAAGCGCTGCGCCCATTGAGCGGATTGACGATTCCGTCCGCGCCCTGGCGCGGGATATGGCCGAAACCATGTACGAGGCCCCGGGGATCGGGCTGGCTGCCACTCAGGTGGATGTGCATCGGCAACTCGTGGTGATCGACGTCTCCGAGGAAAAGAACCAGCTCCTGGTGCTCATCAACCCCCGTATCCTCGACTGCAACGGCATCCAGGAAGGCGAGGAAGGCTGCCTTTCGGTACCCGGCATCTACGACAGGGTCGAGCGGGCGGAAACCGTCACCGTGCGCTACATGGATCTGGAAGGGCAGGAGCAGACCCGGGTGGCCGAGGGCCTCCTGGCGGTGTGCATCCAGCACGAACTCGACCATCTGCAAGGCAAGGTCTTCGTCGATTACCTTTCCCAACTGAAGCAGACGCGCATTCGCAGCAAGCTTGCCAAGCAGGCACGCATCACCGCCTGATGAAGCTCGTTTTTGCCGGAACGCCGGAATTTGCCGCGCGGGCCTTGCAGGCGCTCCTTGCCGCCGGGCATGCGGTTCCCCTCGTCCTGACCCAGCCCGACCGGCCTGCCGGGCGGGGCATGGTTCTGACGCCTTCGGCGGTGAAGCGGGTGGCCCTGGCGCACGGCCTGGAGGTTTTTCAGCCTGCCAGCCTGCGGGACGAAGAGGCCCGGGGGCGCATTGCCGCGGTGGGGGCCGATCTCATGGTCGTGGCCGCCTACGGCTTGATCCTGCCCCAGGCCGTCCTCGACCTGCCTCGCCTGGGCTGCCTCAACATTCACGCTTCGCTGCTGCCCCGCTGGCGCGGCGCTGCGCCCATCCAGCGGGCGCTCCTGGCCGGGGATGCGGAGACCGGGGTGTGCATCATGCAGATGGAGGCAGGTCTCGATACCGGGCCGGTGCTTCTTTCCGGGGCGACGCGCATCGGCAGTGGGGAAACCGCCGGCGAACTGCACGACCGCTTGGCGGCCTTGGGGGCGGACCTCATCGTCGACGCGCTGAGGCGCATGCCTTTGCCCGCCACGCCCCAGCCCACCGAGGGGGTGAGCTATGCGGCCAAGATCGACAAGGCGGAAGCGGTTCTCGACTGGAACCTTGCCGCGGCCGAACTCGATCGCCGGGTGCGGGCCTTCAATCCCTTTCCCGGGGTGCAGGCCATGGTCGGGGGGCTGCCCTGCAAGATCTGGACGGCCCAGCCCGCTGAGGGGCAAGGGCTGCCCGGCACCGTGCTTGCGGCGGGCAGGCAGGGGATTCTGGTCGCCTGCGGCGAAGGCGCCCTGCTGCTCTCGGAATTGCAGAAGGCCGGCGGCAAGCGCTTGTCGGCCGCTCAGTTTCTGGCGGGAAACCCGACTCCCCTCCCGGGCTGACCCCTATCCTGCCTCGCCCGCGTTGCGGGTGTGGGGGAGGGAGGGCGGGCAGGGGGCACCGTCCCGGGCTTCCTTGCGCTCGCGTTCCGACCAGACGCCCACGCCCCGCTGCACTTCCCGCGTCTCCAGGCGATCCGGGGCAAAGGTCGCAATGGCTTCTGCAAACAGGCCCCGCGCGCGCTGACTGTTGTCGGCGCTGAAGTTGCAGACGTACACATCCAGGGTGACCCCGGCGATTTCCGGCCAGGTGTGCAGGGCAAAATGGGATTCGGCCAGCACCACGGTGCCGGTGACACCCGCCGCGCGGCCATCGCCGTCGCGAAACTGATGGAAATGCGCGCCCACCACGCTCAGGCCGTGCCGGCCACAGGCTTCGACGGCGAAGCACTCCAGCCCCGCGGCGTCGAGCAGCAGCGCGGGGGGGCAACGGCAGTCGAGGAGATCGGCGGTGAGGTGGAGTCCCTGCATGGCGGCATTCTAGCCCGGGTGGCCAAGCCTGATGGGCCGGCTCAAGGAGTCCGGGGTTCAGGCAACGCCGGCCGCGAGCGGGTCGCCCCCGTTTCACGTGAAACGTCCCCCAGGAGTCCATTGAGGAATCGGGCGAGGCGATGTCCGGCAGCCAGCAGGCGCTCGCCGGCGATCCGCCGGGCCTGGTCGCGGAAGGCGGCATCGAGAAGCGCCGGACTGTCTCCCTCCGCGGGGTAGGCAAGGCTGGCCGCCAGGGCGCGGGATTCGCCGATCCACTCCCCGGGGGAGCCCTGGCGCACGGGGGCGGAGTGACGCTCCGCCAGGCGCCGCGCCGTCGCTTCGAGGCGCTTTCCCCGCAACCAGGGGGGGCCGGGCAGGTCGTCCCACCACGCATGCAGGGACATGACCGGCAGGCGCGGGTGGGTAGGGTCGTGGACATCCACCCGATTGCCGCCGTCGTCGTCGCGCACCCCGGCGTGCAAGGGCTGATGCGCGTCGGCGACCAGATGGACGATCCAGGGGAGAGCGTAGCTGCGCAGCGTCGTGGGGGTGGCCGGGTCGGCCAGTTGCCGGGCCAGACGGTCAATCTGACGGTCGAGTTCTCCCCCCAGGGGATGTCCGTCGGCAGCGCGGTCCACATAGTGCCAATTGCCGTGGCGATCCATGTCCGGAAATCCGGGCAGCAGGGGGGTGGGGTCGGCGCCGCTGTCGTGGAAGCGCGGGTCGCGGCGGATGTCGTCGGGCCAGGTGGAACACTCGATGAAGGCGGTCGCCGGGTCAGCGCCTTTGGCGGTCCAGCGGCCGGAGTCGGGATGGGCCGCAAGGAGGGCGGCGACCCGCTCCCTGACGACGGGATCGAGTTGCGACCAGGCCAGGCTCGCCACCAGGCGATGCCCGGCGGAGTTCCATGCCGCTGCCGGGTTGGGAAGCAGGAGGAGGGGGGCGAGGGCGAATGCGGCGAGGAAGGCACGCCAGGGGGTGCGTCCGGCGCCGCCGGGTCCGGGCGCCTCGCCTGGGCGACCCGGCTGCGGGTTGTGGCTGGCGGCGGGGGAGCCGGATGGATGCTTGAGCATGGCGGGGATTATCCCGGAAAGCGCGCCGGGGGCGGAGCGGCGGCGGCCCTCGGGCCGCGTGCGATAATCGACCCCATGTCACCCCGCTCCCCTGCTGTTCCCGCGCTGGAACCGAACTCCCTGGCCTATGGGTTGCATGCGGCGGCTCGAGTGGTGGCGGAGGTGCTGGCGGGGCGCAGTCTGGCCGAGGGTTTGCCGGCCTGGATCGACGCCGGGGCCCGTCCCGCCGTCCAGGACTTTGTATACAGCAGCCTGCGCCAGTACGGTCGGGGCGACTTCCTGCTTGGGCGACTGCTGGACCGGCCTCTGGCCGAAGAGGAAGTGCGCGCCCTGCTGCTGATGGCGCTGCACCGCCTGGAGTCCCGCCCCGAATCGGCTCACACCACCGTCGATCAGGCCGTGAATGCCGCCGGCGCCCTGGCGGGGGGGCGCCGCAAGGCCCTGGTCAATGCGGTGCTGCGCAGTTTTCAACGCGAGCGCGAGGCGCTGCTCGCCGCGGCGGATGCGGACGACACTGCGACCGGACGGCACCCCCCCTGGTGGCTCGATCGCCTGCGGCAGGCCTATCCGGAAAAGTGGGAGAGCGTCGTGGTCGCCGGCAACCGGCCGCCCCCCATGGCGTTGCGGGTCAATCTGCGCCGCGGGACCGTCGCCGCTTACGCCGCCGAGCTTCTGGCCCGGGACATCGTCTCGCGCCCCTGGGGCGAGGCGGGGCTGATTCTAGATAAGCCCGTTCCCGTCGAGCGCCTGCCGCATTTTGCCGCGGGCCGGGCCTCGGTGCAGGATCCGGGGGCCCAGCGGGCGGCGGCCCTGCTCGACCCGGCGCCGGGCAGCCGGGTTCTGGACGCTTGCGCCGCACCCGGGGGCAAGGCGGCGCATCTCCTGGAACGGGCCGACCTGGATCTCCTGGCCCTGGACCTGAAGCCGGCCCGCTGTCGCCGCGTGGAATCCACCCTGGCCCGACTCGGGCTGCGCGCCCGGGTGCAGGTGGCCGACGCGGCCCGACCCGAGGCCTGGTGGGACGGGCTGCCCTTCGACGCCGTCCTGGCCGACGTGCCCTGTACGGCCAGCGGTGTGGTGCGGCGTCACCCGGACGCCAAGTGGCTGCGGCGGGAAAGCGATGTGGCCCGCTTTGCCGCCACCCAGGCGCATCTGCTCGACGCCCTGTGGCGGGTCGTCAAGCCGGGCGGTAAACTGCTGTATGCGACCTGTTCCATCTTTCCCGAGGAGAACGGGGCGCAGGTGGAAGCCTTTCTGGCCCGGCAGGCGTCGGCCCGGCGAGGTCACGAAGAACAATGGCTGCCCTGCGACGACCACGATGGCTTCTACTACTGCCTCCTCGAAAAATTGCCCTGATCCCTGGCGGCTCCTGCTGGCCGTCATCTGCCTGGGCTGGTGCGCCTGGTTGCACGGGGCCGAGGTCGAGGTGCTCAATCCCCAACTCGTCCCCGTCGAGGACGGCTACGCCCTCAGTGCCGAGTTCAATTTCGAGATCAGTCCGCGGCTGGAAGAAGCCGTTGCCAAAGGGGTCGTCCTGCACTTCGTCGCCGATTTCGAACTGATCCGGCCGCGCTGGTACTGGCTGGACGAAAAACTGGTCAGTCGCAGCCAGACCGTCCGTCTCTCCTACCACGCCCTGACGCGCCAGTACCGTCTTTCCACCGGCGCCCTGCATCAATCGGTGGAGACCCTCTCGGAGGCCCTGCGCATGCTCTCGCGGCTGCGCAATTGGGTCGTGATCGAGCGACCCGGCGACAAGCCGGACAAAGAGGCGCCCCGGGTCGGTGAAACCTACCAGGGCGCCTTGCGCCTGAGGCTCGATACCACGCAACTGCCCAAACCTTTCCAGATTGCCGCCCTGGGCAATAAGGACTGGACCCTGACTTCCGACTGGAAGACCTGGACTGTCGTGCTGCCGCCCCTGCCTGCGGCGGAAACCCGGTGAAGACCAAGCGGCTCATCGCCGTCGGCGGGGCCCTGGCCGGGACCGTCGGCGCCATCGTCTGGTTCCTGCTTCTGATCAGCACGGCGGCAGACACCGCGCTGTTCACCCGCCACTATCCCCTGCTCATCGCCTTCAACGTCGTCCTGGCCCTGGCCATGGTCGGTCTGGTGGGCTGGCAATTGACCGTCCTGTGGCGCGACTACCGCCGGCAGGTCTTCGGGGCCCGCCTGAAGCTTCGCCTCATGCTCATGTTCGGTGCCGTGGCGGTGCTGCCCGGAGCCCTGGTCTATGGCGTGTCGGTTCAGTTCGTCACCCGCTCCATCGAAAGCTGGTTCGACGTGCGGGTGGAAAAGGCACTCGAATCAGGCCTCAATCTCGGGCGCAGCGCCTTGGACTCCCTCCTCGCCGAGTTGTCCGACAAGGCGCGCAACATGGCCCTGGAGCTGTCCGAACTGCCGGAGTCGGGCCGCCGCTCCGCCCTGCTGCGCCTGCTGGAACAAAGCGGCGCCCAGTCGGCGGCGCTTTTCTCCGCCGGCGGCCAGTTGCTGGCCAGCGCCAATTCGGAGCTGGGTACCGGGCTCCTGCCTTCACTGCCCAGCCAGACCCAGCTCAAGCAGGCCCGCAGCGCCTTCGCCGTCACCTCGGTGGACCTGGAGGAGGGCCGCATGACGTTGCGCGTACTCGTCCCCGTCGCGGCCCGGGCGGTGTACGAGGATCGCCGCATCCTGCAGTTGATCCACCCGGTGCCGCCGGCCCTGGCCCAGAACGCCGAGGCGGTCCAGGCCGTCTATCGCGACTACCAGGAACTGCAACTGGCGCGGGAAGGGCTGACCCGCATCTACGCCCTGACCCTGACGCTCACCGTGCTGCTGGGCCTGTTTTCCGCCTTTGCCCTGGCCTTCGTCATGGCTCGCCGCCTCTCGGCGCCGCTTTCCATCCTGGCCGAGGGCACCCAGGCGGTGGCCCAGGGGGATTTCTCGCCGCGCCAGGCCGTGTATAGCCGCGACGAACTCGGTGTCCTCACCCAATCCTTCAGCCGCATGACCCGCCAGTTGGACGAGGCCCGCCGCGAGGCGGAGCGGCACCGCACCGAACTGGAGTCCGCCCGGGGCTACCTGGAATCGATCCTGGCCAACCTCTCGGCGGGGGTGCTGGTCTTCGACCGCGGCTTCACCCTGCGTACGGTGAACGAGGGAGCCCTGACCATCCTGAGCGATGATTTCCAGGGCCTGGTCGGGCTTCCCCTTCCCGAGTGGCCCCGCCAGGCGGCCCTGGCCGCCGCGATCCAGGGCCATCTGGCCCCCGGGACGGAAGGCGAGTGGCAGGGGCAACTGGAGATGGAACGCCCCAACGGCATGCCCCAGGTCCTCTTGCTGCGCGGTACGCACCTCCCGGAAGCCAGCGGCGGCGGCGAGGTGGTGGTCTTCGACGACGTGACGCGGCTCATCGCCGCTCAGCGCAGCGCGGCCTGGGGCGAAGTGGCGCGGCGCCTGGCCCACGAAATCAAGAATCCCCTGACACCCATCCAGCTTTCCGCCGAGCGCCTGCAACTCAAGCTGGCCGACAAGCTCATGAACGGCGACGCGGACATGCTCCGGCGCAGCACCCAAACCATCATCAACCAGGTCCAGGCCATGAAGCGCATGGTCGATGACTTCCGCGACTACGCCCGCCTACCGGCTCCGGAGGTCGCTCCCCTGGATATCAACGGCCTGATCGGCGAGGTTCTGGGGCTGTACGAAACCTCGGGAGCGCGTATCGTGCCGGACTTGGCCGGTGATCTTCCGCCGGTTCTCGGCGACGCCACCCAGTTGCGCCAGATCATCCACAATCTGCTGCGCAATGGCGAAGACGCTCTGGAGGGGCGCGCGGGGGCGGAGATCACGGTAAGCACGGCGCGGGACGGCCGCCACGCTCGCCTGCGGGTGGCCGACAACGGGCCGGGATTCCCGGCCGAACTGCTGCCCCGCATCTTCGAGCCCTATGTCACGACCAAGGCTCGCGGCACGGGTTTGGGGCTGCCCATCGTCAAGAAGATCGTCGACGAGCACCACGGACACATCGATATCGGCAATTCACCGGAGGGTGGCGCGTGCATCGAAATACGCCTGCCCCTGGTACGGGAGGAGGAAGGAAAACATGGCAATCATTCTGGTCGTTGACGACGAGGTGGGTATCCGGGAGCTGCTCTCGGAAATCCTTATCGATGAAGGCTACGACGTCCGTCTGGCGGAAAATGCCGGCGCCGCCCGCCGGGTGCGCGAGGAACTGCGGCCCGACCTCGTCCTCCTCGACATCTGGATGCCGGACACGGACGGCATTTCCCTCCTCAAGGAGTGGCACGCCGGGGGCCAGCTCAGCATGCCGGTGGTGATGATGTCGGGCCACGGCACTATCGATTCGGCGGTCGAGGCGACCCGCTTCGGCGCCTTTGACTTCCTGGAAAAACCCATCGCCCTGCAAAAGCTCCTGACGACCGTGCAAAAGGCCCTCAAGCACGCCGGACCGGTACAGCGCCCCCACCTGACCCTGGAAGCCTTTGCCCGCACCAGCTTCATGAAGGAGTTCAAGCGCCGCCTCGAGCAGGCCGCCGGCAAGGCTTCGGTCATACTGCTCAAGGGGGCGAGCGGCGGCATGGCGGAAATCTGCGCCCGCACCCTGCAACCCCCCCGGGCCCCCTGGCTCGATCTCTCCTCCCTGACCGCGGCGGTGTCCCAGGAAGCCCTGGAAAAAGCGGGGGGCGGGGTGATCTTCGTCCCCGACCTGTCGGCCCTGGGCAAACTGCAGCAGATGAACCTGAGCTTCACCCTGGATCGTCTGGAAAAGCTCAACCTGCTCCTGGTCGCCGCCAGCAGCCGCCCCCTGTCGGCCCTGGGGGAGGCGGGCTGGGACGGCAAGCTCATCGCCCGCCTGGGCGAAATCTGGGTGGCCATGCCCAGCCTGGCCGGCCACGCCGACGACGTACCGGAAATCGCCGGCCTGCTGCTCACCCACTTCATCGAGCGTGGCGAGGTCCCCGCCCGCCGCCTGGCCAGCAGCGCCCTCAACGCCCTGCGCACCCAGCCCTGGAAGGGCGCCGGCGACGGCGGCTGGTCAGAGCTCTATACCCTGGTGCGCAATCTTGCCCTGACCACCCTGGACGATGAAATCGTCTCCGACGACGTCGCCCGGCTGCGTCCCCAGGAGGAAGCGGATGCCACCGTGGCCTCCCTGCTGCCGCTCCTCGACCAGCCCCTGCGGGAGGCGCGGGATGCCTTCGAGAAAATCTATTTCGAGCACCACCTTCGCCTGGAAGGGGGCAATATGACCAAGCTGGCCGACAAGTCCGGCCTGGAGCGGACCCACCTTTACCGCAAGCTGAAGCAGCTCGGGGTGGCTCTGGGTCGCAGGGCGGAAGACTGACGGGGGCGGCAAACATGCGCGTCATCATTCTCGGGGCGGGGCAGGTCGGGGCCAGTGTGGCGGAAGGCCTGGTTTCCGAAGAAAACGACATCACGGTGGTGGACACCGACGCCGCCCGCCTGCACCACCTTCAGGACCGCCTCGATCTGCGCACCGTCTGCGGCAGCGCGGCGCTGCCCTCGGTTCTGAAAAACGCGGGAGCGGAAGACGCCGACCTTCTTATTGCCGTCACCCAGAACGACCAGACCAACCTGGTGGCGTGCAAGCTGGCCCACAGCGTGTTCAAGATTCCTACCCGCATCGCCCGCCTGCGCTCGCGGGACTTTCTGGAAGACGAGGCCTTGCTCACGCCGGAGAATTTCGCCGTCGATTTCGCCATCTGCCCGGAGCAGATCATCACCGACTACATCCGGCGCCTGATCGAGTTTCCCGAGGCCCTGCAGGTGCTGGAATTCGCCCGTGGCCGGGTCAGTCTGGTCGCCGTGCGGGCCTACGAAGGCGGGCTTCTGGTGGGCAAGCCCATCCGGGAGATGCGGGATCACCTGCCGGTAGACGCCGACGCCCGCATCGCCGCCATCTTCCGCCGCGATCAGGCGGTGATTCCGGAAGGGGGGACGGTGATCGAGGCCGGCGACGAGGTGTTCCTGCTGGCCGCCGCGGAGAACATTCGCAACGTCCTGCGCGAACTGCGCCGCCTGGTCAATCCGGTGGTGCGCATCATGATCGCCGGCGGCGGCAACGTGGGCCTGCGCCTCGCCCAGCGTCTGGAAAAACGCTACGAAATCAAGATCATCGAAGGCAACGCCGGCCGCGCCGAGGCCATCGCCAACGAAGTGAGCGAAACCCTGGTCCTGCTGGGCGACGCCACCGACGAAGAGCTGCTGGAGCAGGAGAACATCGCCGAAATGGACCTCTTCCTCGCCCTCACCAACGACGACGAAGACAACATCATGGCCGGCAGCCTGGCCAAGCGCCTGGGCTGCAAGCGGGTGGTGGCGCTGATCAATCGTCGCGCCTACGCCGAAATGATCGAAGGCGGTCCCATCGATATCGGCATTTCCCCCGCCCAGGTGTCCATCGGCACCCTCCTGGCCCACGTGCGCCAGGGGGACGTGGCCGAGGTTCATCCTCTGCGTCGCGGCGCTGCCGAGGCCCTGGAACTGGTCGCCCACGGCGATGCCCGCACCTCCAAGGTCGTTGGCCGACGTATCGACGAAATCGAATGGCCCCACGGCGTCACCATCGCGGCCCTGGTGCGCAACTTCGACCAACCGGTGATCGTCGGCCGCACCGACGACTGGACTGCCGTGACCCGCTACGGCGAGGTGGAAATCGCCCACCACGATACGGTGATCCAGCCGGAAGACCACGTCATCGTCTTCTGTACCCGCAAGAGCCTGGTGAAGAAGGTCGAGCAACTCTTCCAGGTCCGATTCCACTTCTTCTGAGAGCGCCGCCGTGGAGCGTTTCGCCCCCGTCTTCAAAGCCCTGGGCATGATCGTCATGCTCTTCGGGCTGACCATGCTGCTCCCGCTGGGCCTGTCCTACGTGGTGGACGACGGTGCCCAGGGCGCCTACGACGAGTCCTTCGCCCTGACTCTGCTATGCGGTGCCTTGCTCTGGTACCGCCACCGCAGCGTGAAGCGCGAGCTCACCGTGCGCGACGGTTTCCTGATGGTCGTGTTGGTATGGACTGTCCTGCCCGTCTTCGCCTGCATTCCCTTCATGATCCAGATAGGGGCGAGCTTCACCGATGCCTATTTCGAGGCGGTATCGGGCCTGACCACCACCGGCTCCACGGTTTTTTCGGGCCTCGATGCCCTGCCTCCGTCTATCAACCTCTGGCGCCACCAACTGGTCTGGGTCGGAGGCATGGGCCTCATCGTTCTTGCGGTGGCCATCCTGCCCCTGCTGGGCATCGGCGGAAGGCAGATGTTCAAGGCCGAGACGCCCGGACCGATGAAGGACGCCAAGATGACCCCGCGCATCGCCGAAACCGCCAAGGGCTTGTGGCTCGTCTATCTGGGCATCTCGGCGGCCTGCATCCTGGGATACCGCCTGGCCGGAATGAGCTGGTTTGACGCCGTCTGCCACGCATTCTCTACCATGGGCCTGGGGGGCTTCTCGACCCACGACGCCAGCTTTGGCCACTTCGATTCCACGGCCATCGAGGCGGTGGCCATCTTTTTCATGCTCCTGGCAGGGATCAACTTCGCCACCCATTTCCTTGCGGTCAACGGGCGCTCGCTACGGCCCTACCTTGGCGACCCGGAGGCCGGATGGTACTTGGCCGTGGTGCTAGCGAGTGTTCTGATGGTGGCTCTCTACATCTGGAAGGCTGGCGCCTATCCCGATCTGGGCACAGCCCTGCGCCACGCCGCCTTCAACCTGGTTTCCATCGCCACCACCACCGGCTACGCCAGCGTCGATTTTGCCCAGTGGCCCATCTTTGCACCCCTGTGGATGCTATTCCTGTCCAGCTTCGCCACCAGTGCCGGGTCCACGGGGGGAGGCATCAAGATGATCCGTGCGCTCTTGCTCTACAAGCAGGTCTATCGGGAACTGCTGCGGGCCATGCACCCCGCTGCGGTATACAACGTGCGGGTGGGCGGCCAGGTCGCGCCCCAGAGCATTCTGTTCGCCGTGCTGGCCTTCGGCTTCATGTACATGGTGAGCATTGTCTCGATGACCCTGATTCTTGCGTTCACGGGACTGGACATCGTCACAGCCTTCACCGCCGTCGTCGCCAGTGTCAATAACACCGGCCCCGGCCTCGGCCAGGTAGGGCCCTCGACTACTTATGAAGTGCTGAGCGACGCCCAAACCTGGGTCTGCACCTTTGCCATGCTCCTTGGGCGGCTGGAAATCTTCACCCTCCTCGTGGTCTTCACCCCCGCCTTCTGGCGCAAGTGACCGGCGGGGCCGAAAGGCGGATAATTCGCGTCTTTCGACTTTCGGCGAGGCCATCGTGACCCGACCCCGCAATGACAATTTCCTGCGCGCCCTCCTGAAGGAGCCTACAGACCGCGTTCCCCTCTGGCTCATGCGTCAGGCCGGCCGCTACCTGCCGGAGTATTGCGAGACGAGAAAGCGGGCGGGCAACTTCCTCAATCTGTGCAAGACGCCTTCCCTGGCCTGCGAGGTGACCCTGCAACCCCTGGCCCGCTACGACCTCGACGCCGCCATCCTGTTTTCCGACATCCTCACCATTCCCGATGCCATGGGCCTCGGCCTCTATTTCGAGGAAGGCGAAGGGCCCAAGTTCGAGCGCCCCCTGCGGGAGGAATGGGCGATCAATGACCTTTCGGCGCCGGACCCCTATGACCACCTGCGCTACGTCATGGATGCAGTGAGCGAAATCCGCCGCGCCCTGGACAATTCGGTTCCCCTCATCGGCTTTTCCGGCAGCCCCTACACCCTGGCCTGCTACATGGTCGAAGGCGGCGGTTCCAGCGATTTCCGCCGCATCAAGACCATGCTCTATGACCGGCCGGACCTGCTGCACCGCATCCTTTCCGTTACCGCCGACACGGTGACCGCCTACCTCAACGCCCAGATCGACAGCGGCGCCCAGGCGGTGATGGTTTTCGACACCTGGGGTGGTTCCCTGTCGGCCGCCGCCTACCGCGAATTCTCCCTCGCCTACATGCAGCGCATCGTCGCCGGTCTGAAGCGGGAAAAGGACGGGGAGCGGGTGCCCTGCATCGTCTTCACCAAGAATGGCGGTCTGTGGCTGGAAAGCATCGCCGACATCGGCTGTGACGCCGTCGGCCTCGACTGGACCCTGAACATCGGGGAAGCCCGCCGGCGGGTCGGTGACCGGGTGGCGCTGCAGGGCAATCTGGACCCCAACGTGCTTTTCGCCTCCCCCGCCGTGGTCGCCGCCGAGGCGCGCAAGGTTCTCGACAGCTTCGGTGCCGGCAACACCGGCCATGTCTTCAACCTGGGCCACGGCATTTCCCAATTCACCCCTCCGGAAAACGTGACGGTCCTGGTCGATACCGTCCACGCTTACCGCTAGTGGTCTGCTTCGCAATTAACGAAACATGAAAGCTTGTCTTTGCGCTCCTGGCGTTGTTGCTCATCCTCGCGATAGCTTCGGCTATCGCTGCCGAGGTTGCCAACTGCGGCGCCTAGCCAGAAACGCAAATCCGGCGCTTTCATCGTGTTCCGCCAATTACGAAGCAGACCACTAGTAGTCAGTCAGATAGGTTCAGCTATGTTCGGCACGCCCCGCATCCCCGCTCGCTTTGTCGCTCTCCTCGCCATAGCTTCGGCTATGGCTGCGGTTCGCTTCGCGCGATCGGGGCGCGGATGCGCGCCTCGGCATCGACGCAAACCTATCTGACTACTAGCCGCGTTAAGCGGTTCGCCAGGCACGCGCAGGGCGGGCGGGGCAGCGCTGTCCTTTTGGAACAGCACCGTCCTGGGCCGGCCCCCAGCGGCCGGGCGGAGGGGGTGATAAGCGCGGGGGGGGGCACCTACGCCGAAAGTCATAGCTGCTCACAAGCGGGTGTTTCACTTATGCACAGTTTGGGGGCACGGGCTCCAGGGAAATGGGCTCTGCCCCGTTGACAGGGAAGCAAAAACCCAAATCATTGATTTATATGGATTTATGCCACGCCGAATTTTTCGGCAAAGTGACAAAAATCCTTCTGGAGTACCGGTTTAGGCCATTCTTCCAAAAGCAATCCACAAAGTTATCCACAGATTTTGGGGACAATTTGAAAAACCTCTATAACTGAATGAGTTGCCCCGGTTTCCCAGAATTGACTAGAAGTATTCGAATCCCGTAGAGCCCCATCCCGTGAGCTTTCTGCGCGTCGCCCTCGATCTTCCCCTCCATCGCAGCTTCGATTACCGCTGGCCTGAGGCCAGCGCCGACGATATCGGCTTGCGGGTCCGGGTACCGTTCGGTCGCGGGGAGCGCATCGGCGTCATCGTCGGGGTGGCCGAAACGAGCGACTGGCCGGCCGAACAAGTGCGCCCCGCCGCGGCAATCCTGCGCGACCTGCCGCCCCTGGGGGCGGACTTTCTGGCCCTGTGCGACTTTGCCGCCCGCTACTATCAGGCCGCACCGGGTGAGGCCATCCTTCAGGCGCTGCCGGCGGGCCTGAAGCGACTTGCCCCGCCGCAGCGGCGCGAGGGCCGTGGCGTCCGGCCCGTCGCTGCCGTGGCCCCGCCGGAACTCACCGACGAGCAGCGGGCCGCCCTAGCCGCCGTCAGCGCGGCGCCGCGCTTCGTTCCCTGGTTGTTGCACGGCGTCACCGGCAGCGGCAAGACCGAGGTCTACCTGCAATTGATGGCAGCGACCCTGGCCGCGGGGCGCCAGGCCCTTGTCCTGGTGCCGGAAATCAACCTCACCCCCCAACTCGAATCCCGGGTGCGGGCGCGCTTTCCGCAGCAGCGTGTCGTCGCCCTGCACAGCGAGCTTGCCGAAGCCGCCCGGGAGCGCCACTGGCGGGAAGCCCAGGCGGGGGAGGCGGCCATCGTTCTGGGCACGCGCCTGGCGGTCTTCGCCTCCCTGCCGCGGCTGGGGCTCATCATCGTGGACGAGGAGCATGACCCCTCCTTCAAGCAGCAGGACGGAATGCGCTATTCGGCTCGGGATGTGGCGGTCTTTCGTGCCCGCTTGTCGGACATCCCCATCGTCCTGGGATCTGCGACCCCCTCGCTGGAGTCCTGGGCCAACGCCCAGGCCGGGCGCTACCGCCTGCTGACCCTTGCGGGACGGGCGGTGGCCGCGGCGCGCCTGCCCGTCGTCAATCTGGTGGACAGCCGGCGCGAAACCGTGCGCGAGGGAATCGGAGCGGCCCTGGAGGCAGCGCTGGCCGCCCGGCTCGAACGGGGGGAACAGAGCCTGGTCTTCCTCAACCGCCGCGGCTACGCGCCGGTGCTGGCCTGCGCAGCCTGCGGCTGGACCTCGCGTTGCCGACGTTGCGCCGCCAACCTGGTCCTGCACCAGGCCGACCGCCGCCTGCGCTGCCACCACTGTGGCTTCGAAACCCGCGTGCCGCGGGCCTGCCCCACCTGCGGCAACCAGGACATCCAGCCCTTCGGCCGCGGTACCCAGCGCCTGGAAGCCTGGCTGACCGAACGCTTTCCAGCCGCCCGCGTCCTGCGGGTGGACCGCGATGCGGTCAAGTCCCGCCGGCAATGGGAGAGCATCCTGGAGCGCATCCACGCCGGCGAGGCCGACATCCTGGTGGGCACCCAGATGCTGGCCAAGGGCCACGACTTTCCCCGCCTCACCCTGGTTGGCGTGGTGGGCGCTGACGCCGCCCTCTTTGCTGCCGACTGGCGCGCGCCGGAACGGCTCTTCGCGCAGCTCATGCAGGTGGCGGGCCGCGCCGGGCGGGCGGAATTGCCCGGGGAAGTCCTCGTCCAGACCCGCTATCCGGAGCATCCCCTCTACGCCGCCCTGGCTGCCCACGACTATCCGGGCTTCGCCGCCGCGCAGTTGCAAGAACGCCGTCAGGCCGGATTTCCGCCCTACGCCTACCAGGCCATCCTGCGGGCGGAAGCCCCGGCCATGAGCGATGCCATCGCCTTCCTGGCCACGGCCCGCGCCCATGCCGAGGTCGGGGCGTCCGCCGGCATCACTGCCTACGATCCGGTCCCCCTGCGTCTCTCCCGCGTCGCCGAAAGGGATCGTGCCCAACTCCTGCTGGAATCAGGCTCCCGCCGCGCCCTGCAGGACTTTCTCCCCCTCTGGCGCGAAAAACTGGAAACCATCCGTGTCCCGGCCAAGCTGCGCTGGCATCTGGAGGTGGATCCGCTGGAGTGCTGAGGCCCGTCGCCGACCCTCACCGTTTCAAAGCTGGCCGTTGCTTTGTAACCAGACCATGCGGTCGAGGATTTTGCGGCGCCAGCCAGCGGCGATTCCCTTTGCCGCCGCAAGGGTGGCGAGGGACTCCACCGGCGGCCGATGGAGGCGGAGGGACGCCAGGGCTTCAGCCAGGGTCGGCGCGGAGGCGTCCCGCTCGACGAGTAGCAGGCCGTCGTCCGCCCGCACGGTACCGGGAACGAGCACCCTGGCGTACCAGCCCGCAATACCCTCTGCGGCGATGAAGGCGGCCATGCCTTCGACCGCGTAGCGGGCGTCGATTTTCCAGCAGGGGCTGCGGGGCTGACTGATCTGGAGGCGCGTTTCTCCCAGGGCGAAGACGTCGCCGAGACAGACGTCCGCCTCCCTGAACCCGATGGCCGAGAGGTTCTCCCCGATGCTGCCTGGAACGAGTTGCGCGGCCGCTTCCGGGAAGCGATCGGCCAGGCGGGCATAGTGCTCGACAGGAAAGCAATGCACGGCCTTGTCCGGCCCGCCGTGCACGCTACGGTCGGCCTGCTGGTCTCCTGCGAAGCCCTCCGGGCCCAGGGCGACGGGCAGCGCGGCGAGGGTCTTGAAAAGAGCCGTCTGCCGCCCGTTGCCGGGCATGGGGCTGATCCGGCCGGTGAAAATATGGACCGGGGATGGGCTCACGCCTGATTCCACAGCCAGGCCGCGCCGCGCACACCAGAGGAATCGCCGTGCACCGGGGGGAGCAGGCGGGTGCGGACGCTGTCGGAGAAGATGTGGCGTCCCCAGCGGAGAGGCACTTCGTCGTAGAGGGCGGCAATGCCGGAAAGGCCGCCGCCCAGGACGATGACTTCCGGGTCGAAGACGTTGATGACGCCCGCCAGGGAGCGGGCCAGACGCTCAGCGTAGAGGGCGAGGCTTGTGACGCAGGCCCCATCGCCGGCTGCTGCCCGATTCGCGATGGCTGAGGCGTCGCGTTCGGTTCCGCCGCAGGCGCGGTGATGGGCCGCGAAGGCCGGGCCGCTCAGGTAGGTTTCGATGCAGCCGGCCCGGCCGCAGTAGCAGGGCAGCAGAGGGTGGTCGGCTTCGCTGGGGGCGGGCAGGGGGTTGTGGCCCCACTCGCCGGCGATGCCGTTGGCGCCTGCCAGGACGCGACTGCCGACGACCAGACCCCCGCCCACGCCGGTGCCGAGGATGACGCCGAAAACCGTAGCCGCACCGGCCCCGGCACCGTCGACGGCCTCGGACAGCGCGAAGCAGTTGGCGTCGTTGGCCAGCCGGACCTCTCTTTGCAGCAGGGCCTGTAAATCGCGCCGCAGGGGCTGGCCGTTGAGCCAGGTGGAGTTGGCGTTGCGGATGCGCCCGTCGACCGGGGACTCCGATCCAGGAATGCCAAGCCCCAGGCTACCCCGTTGCCCGAGTTCAGCTTCGGCCTCCTCCACGAGATCGGCTATGGCGCCTACCGTGGCGCGGTAGTCGCCACGGGGGGTTTCCCGCCGGCGACGCAGCGCGACGCGGCCCCGCGGCCCCAGGGCGATGATCTCGATTTTGCTGCCGCCAAGGTCGACGCCCAGGCGCAGGGCAGTGCGGGCGGCGGGCATGGGCTCAGACGCGAACCGCGATGCCCTTCACGTTGCCGTGGGTGGTCGTGAAGGTACGCAGCACGCTGCCGCCGGCTTCGAGCAGGAGGGTGAAGAGATTGCGTTCGCTGTAGAGACAGACCGGGCGGTGAAGGTCGTACTTCTTCGCCATGGCCGGTGCCAGACCACAGAAGCGCTCGCCCAGGCCTTGATCGGCGCCGGCATAACCGTCACCCAGTTCGGAATGCAGGCCCAGGATGGACACGTAAAGCTTGCCGCCGATCTTGAGGCGCAGGAGCAACTGGTGCACGAAGCGGCGGGCATCCTCATAGGGGACTCCACAGAGCCCGCGGCGAATCACGACCAGATCGAAGGGCTCGCCGGCCAGATCGTCGTCGAGCTGATGGAAGTCTAGGGGCGAGAACGCCAGTTCATCGTCGAATCCGGCGGCGGAAGCCAGGGTCTGGGCGCGGTCTGCCATGGCAGCTTCGTCGCCCAGCGTGACGCGGGCACCCAGTTTGACCATGGCGATGGCCAGATCGGCCGCGCCAACCGGGGCGACCAGGGCCGCTACCGGGTCACCGAAGCGACGCCGCCTGACGATTTCCTCAAGGGCCAAACGCTCCAGTTCGTCGGCGCCCGTCGCCAATGGATTGGCTGTAGTATGGACAGTGTTCATAAGTCTCCCCTCCCGCATTCTGCGCGGATCGGGGCGACTTTTCAACGGGGATTTCTATGCTAGTGAAATTTATTTCGAGCGAGACCGGGGAGCTGATCATGTTCGCCGAAGTGGCGCGTCAATTGCTCCTTGCTCTGGGCAAACCTTGCGCCGCCCGAGGGGCCTTCACGGTGGAGGAAATGGCCGCTGCGGCCGCCCACCTGCGGGCTCTGGTGGATGGAGGGGCGTCGGGCGCAGCCGCCGGCGCGACGGGGTTGGGCGATGAGGAGGACGAGCCGCCGGTCTCCCTGGGGAGCCGGGCCTGGCCCTTCATCGACATGCTGGAGAGGACTGCCCGGGGTGGCTCCAGGGCGAATATCGTGTGGGAGGCGCCGGGGGACTTTTCCGCCTGAGGATGCCCCCTCAGAACAGTTCGATGTCGTCGCCTTTTTGCTTCATTTCGGCCATGTAGCGCTGCACGGCCTCGTGCACCGGGACGCCCTGCATCACCGCTTCGAACATGTTCACTTCTTCGCGCATGGTGTATTTGGACTTGATGCGGTCCTGGAGCGCCACCCACTCCGCGGGGTTGTAGAGCTTGGCCTGGTTGGAAACCAGGTCGCTGAGGGAACCGAGGCTGTGGCCTACATGGACCAGGCGCTGGGCCAGCTTGTCGTAGAACTGGAAGGCGATGACCGCCTGGTGCACCATGCCCGAGACGTGTTCGGACATCCCGGTCAGTTCGGCCTTGGCTGCCCCCACTTCGGCGGTGTCGGGAAGCGTGCGGATGGTGTCGGACAGCTTCTGCATGCAGCCCGCCATGGTCGTGAAGGCGCTGGTCAGCACGTCCACCGAGGTATTGCTCTCGGTCATGGCCGCCTCGATCTGCACCGCCGCCAGTTCCAGCATGAGTACGGTTTCCCGCACCTGGCTCCAATTGAGGTCCGGCGCATGGGCCGAAGTGCCGCGCGGGGGGGTGTTTGTCTCAGCCATCCTGTGATCCCTCTCTCCTCCGTTCTGGCGGGGGACTATACCGTATTTCGCCGCGGCCTATCCACAGGGGGACGAGGCTTCCCCCAGGAAGACCGGCTCCGGCACTAGGTTTACGCCGAAGCGTTCGCGTACGTCCCGCTGTACGGCGTGCATCAGGGCGCGGACGTCGCTTCCCCGGCCGCCGCCCCGATTGACCAGAACCAGTGCCTGTTTTTCATACATCCCCACCGGACCGAGATTGCGGCCTTTCCACCCGGCCTGCTCGATGAGCCAGCCGGCGGCGAGCTTCACCCGGCCATCGGCTTGGGGATAGCGGGGCAGGGCGGGGAATCGACCCGCCAGGGCGGAGGCGAGCGCGCTGTCCACCACCGGGTTGTGGAAGAAGCTGCCGGCGTTGGGCAGCGCCGCCGGGTCGGGCAGCTTGCGGCGCCTTACCGCCATGACCGCCTGCGCCACCTCCCGCGGGCCGGGCTTGGCGGTAACGCGGGAATCGAGTTCCGCGGCGAGTTCTCCGTAGCGGACATTGGGCTGCCAGGCCTTGGGCAGGCGAAAGCTGACCGCGGTGATGGCGAAGCGCCCGCACAGGTGCCAGCCCTCCTGCTTGAACACGCTGTCACGGTAGGCAAAGCGGCAATCCTCGGGCGAGAAGGCCACCAGGCAGCCGGTGGCAAAGTCGTAGGCCTCGACCCGGGCGATGCGTTCGCCGACTTCCAGGCCGTAGGCGCCGATGTTCTGGATCGGTGCCGCCCCGACGGTGCCGGGAATGAGCGCCAGATTCTCCAGCCCCGGCCAGCCCTGCTCCAGGGTCCACAATACGAAATCGTGCCAATTCTCGCCGGCCCCCGCTTCCACGATCCAGGCATCGTCCTCCTCCCGCACCAGGCGCCGGCCGCCCAGGGCCATGTGCAGCACCAGCCCGGCGAAATCCCCGGCCAGCACCAGATTGCTACCGCCGCCGAGGATGAAGCGGGGTCCGGCGAGGCTGGCAGCCTCGTGCAGCTGCGCCACTTCGGTCACGCGCAGATAACGTTCCGCCCTGGCGGGGAGGCCGAGGGTGTTGAAGGGGGTGAGGTCAACTGGATCGCCGGGAGAGGGCATGCTGCGGGGCTTTCCTGATGTAGGGTGAGGTGTGGGCTTGTGAGAACGCGTGCCGGGAGGGTTCACCGGACAAGCGATTGAAAACCGAGCACGGGAAGCCTGGCGCGAAAGCTGCCAAAGACCAACCAGGAAATAGTGATTCATGGACATTTTGGGCCGCTACAGGAGCGCAACGCAACGTGCCCGCGTATTCAGCGAAGCTTGGGTCGAAGAGCACTTCAGGTGCCCGAGTTGTTCGGAACGCTTGCAAGCTACGCCCAACAACACCCAGGCCCTGGATTTCACTTGCCCATCCTGCTGCAGTGGATTCGAACTTAAGAGCAAGAAAGGGGCGTTCGGCCGCACCGTTGCAGATGGCGCGTACGCAGCCATGCTGGCGCGCATTAGAGCCAGTCGGAGCACCAGCCTCATCTTGCTGGGCTACACGGAGGACTACCGAACAAGGAGTGTGATTGCCGTTCCGGCCAGATTTCTCGTCGAGGCATTGATCGTTCCCCGAAAACCCTTGGGGCCGCATTGTCGGCGGGCGGGTTGGCAAGGGTGCAACATCAATATCGGCCTCCTTCCACCTGATGGGCGAATCGTCTGCGTTCATGAGTTTGTGACCCGACCCCAGGCGGAGATATGCCAAGAGTGGAAAAGAACGGCTTTCCTTGAGGACAGTAATTCCGCAGCGCGAAGCTGGCTGGCTGTGATCATGGGAATCGTTTCCAGACTCGAGCGGACTCGTTTCTCTCTAGCCGATGTTTACCAAGCCGAGGGTGAATTGGCAGAACGGTTTCCTGGCAACAGCAACCTTCGGGCAAAAATACGCCAGCAGTTGCAGGTGCTGCGGGACAAGGGTTGGTTGACCTTTTTGGGCAATGGGCAGTACGCGGTCAGTCGCCAATCGGCCCCGTATCACTGATAACGCTTGCAGGCCATCACAGCACCGGCGCCAGCCACCGCTCGGCTTCCGGGAGGGGCATTCCCTTGCGGGACGCCCAGTCTTCCAGTTGATCGCGGCCGATCTTGGGGATGGCGAAGTAGCGGGCGGCGGGGTGGCCGATGAAGTAACCGGCGACCGAGGCGGCCGGGGTCATGGCGCAGGATTCGGTCAGGGCCATGCCGGCGTTGCCGGGCGCGTCGAGGAGGGCGAAGAGACCTTGCTTGGCGGTGTGGTCCGGGCAGGCGGGGTAACCGGGGGCAGGGCGGATTCCGGCGTAGGCCTCGGCGATCAGATCCTCGCTGGTCAGGGACTCGTCGACGGCATAGCCCCAGAATTGCTGGCGCACGCGCTGGTGCAGCCACTCCGCGGCCGCTTCGGCCAGACGGTCGGCCAGGGATTTGAGCAGGATGGCGGAGTAGTCGTCGTGGGCGGCCTCGAACTCGGCCAGTTTGTCCTCGATGCCCAAGCCGGCGGTGACGGCGAAGGCCCCGCAGTAGTCGCGCGGCCCAACAAAATCGGCCAGGGCCAGGTTGGGCCGGTCGGCGGGCTGCTTGTGCTGCTGGCGCAGGCCGACCCAGCGGGCGATTTCGCTGCTGCGGGATTCGTCCTGGTAAAAGACGATGTCGTCGCCCAGGCCGGAAGCGGGCCAAAGGCCGAAGACGGCCCGGGCCGAGAGCCACTCTTCCTCGACCATGCGGGTCAGCATGCGCCGGGCGTCATCGTAGAGCTGGCGGGCCGTTTCGCCCACGGTTTCGCTTTCCAGGATGGCGGGGTAGCGGCCTGCCAGTTCCCAGGACTGGAAGAAGGGGGTCCAGTCGATGAAGAGCGTGAGGTCCTCCAGGTCGATATCCAGCGCCTGGACGCCGATGATCCGAGGCACGGTGGGGGTGTGCGTCTCGTTCCACGTGAAACGCCTGGCCCGGGCTTCGGCCAGCGTGACCAGGGTCGCGCCCTTGCGGCCGGCGTGTTCGGCACGCAGCGCCTCGTACTCGGCGGCGATTTCCGCCACATAACCCGCCTTCTGCTCCCGGGACAGCAACTTGGTGGCGACGCCGACGGCGCGGGAGGCATCGGGCACATAGACCACCGGGCTGTCGGTGTTGGTGGCGATCTTGATGGCCGTGTGGGCGCGGCTGGTCGTCGCGCCGCCGATGAGCAGCGGCTGGGTCAGGCCCTGGCGCTTCATTTCGCCCGCGACGTGGGCCATTTCTTCCAGCGATGGCGTGATGAGGCCGGAGAGGCCGATGATGTCCACGCGGTGCTCGAGGGCCGCCTTCAGGATGTTGTCGCAGGAGACCATGACGCCGAGATCGACCACGTCGTAGCCGTTGCAGCCGAGCACCACGCCGACGATGTTCTTGCCGATGTCGTGCACGTCGCCCTTGACCGTGGCCATCAGGATCTTGCCCTTGGAGCCCAGGCCGGTGCGGGATTTCTCGGCTTCGATATAGGGCAGCAGATGGGCCACGGCCTGCTTCATGACGCGGGCCGATTTAACCACCTGGGGCAGGAACATCTTGCCGGCGCCGAACAGGTCGCCGACGTGGTTCATGCCGGCCATCAGCGGGCCTTCGATGACGGCCAGCGGCGGCTTGCCGGCAGCTTCAAGCTGGGCGCGCACTTCCTCGGTGTCGGCCACCACGAAATCGGTGATGCCCTTGATCAGCGCGTGTTCCAGGCGCTTCTCCACCGGTTGTTCGCGCCAGGAGAGGTCGGGGCCGCTGTCCTTGGCCTTGCCTTCCTTGACGGTCTGGGCGAATTCCACCAGAGCCTCGCCGGCCCCGGCGTGCTTGTTGAGTACCACGTCCTCGACCTTGGCCCGCAGTTCGGGTTCCAGATCGTCGTAGACGCCGAGCATGCCGGCGTTCACGATGCCCATGGTCATGCCCGCCTGGATGGCGTGGTAGAGGAAGACGGTGTGGATGGCCTCGCGCACCGGGTCGTTGCCGCGGAAGCTGAAGGAGACGTTGGAGACGCCGCCGGAAATGTGGGCGTGGGACAGCTTGGCCTTGATCCAGCGCACCGACTCGATGAAATCGACGGCGTAGTTGTCGTGTTCCGGAATGCCGGTGGCGATGGCGAAGATGTTGGGGTCGAAGATGATGTCTTCAGCAGGAAAGCCGATGCCGGTGAGCAGCGCGTAGGCCTTGCCGCAGATCTCGATCTTGCGCGCGTAGGTATCGGCCTGGCCCTTTTCGTCGAAGGCCATGACGATGACCGCCGCACCGTAGCGGCGGGCGAGTTTCGCCTGCTCCAGAAATTTGGCCTCACCTTCCTTCATCGAGATGGAATTGACGATGCCCTTGCCCTGGATGCACTTCAAGCCAGCCTCGATGACTTCCCACTTGGAGGAGTCGATCATGATCGGCACCCGGGAAATGTCCGGTTCCGAGGCGATCAGCTTCAAAAACTTGTCCATGGCGGCGATGGAATCGAGCATCGCCTCGTCCATGTTGATGTCGATGACCTGGGCGCCGTTTTCCACCTGCTGGCGGGCGACGGCCAGGGCGTCGTCGAAGCGGCCCTCGAGGATCATGCGGGCGAAGGCGCGGGAGCCGGTGACGTTGGTACGCTCGCCGACGTTCACGTAAAGCGAGCTGGCGGTGACATTGAAGGGCTCCAGGCCGGAGAGGCGCAACGCCGGCTCGATGGCCGGGAGGGCGCGGGGTGTCACCGGCGCCACCCGCAGGGCGATGGCGCGGATGTGGTCGGGGGAGGTGCCGCAGCAGCCGCCGACGATATTGACGATGCCGCCCCGGGCCCAGCTCTCGATCTCGTCGGCCAGCATGTCCGGTGTCTCGTCGTAGCCGCCGAAGGCGTTGGGCAGGCCGGCGTTGGGGTGGGCCGAGACGAAACAGTCGCAGACACGGGACAGTTCCTCCACGTACTGGCGCAGTTCCTTGGCGCCGAGCGCGCAGTTGAGGCCGAAGGAGAGCGGCCGGATGTGGCGCAGGGAATTCCAGAAGGCTTCCCCGGTCTGGCCGGACAGCGTGCGGCCCGAGGCATCGGTGATGGTGCCGGAGATCATCACCGGCCAACGGCGGCCGGCGGCATCGAAGTATTTCTCGATGGCGAAGAGGGCGGCCTTGGCGTTCAGGGTGTCGAACACTGTCTCCACCAGGAGGATGTCGGCGCCGCCCTCGCACAGGCCGGTGGCGGCCTCGACGTAGTTGGCGACCAGCTCGTCGAAGCTGACGTTGCGGTAGCCGGGGTCGTTCACGTCCGGCGAGATCGAAGCCGTGCGGCTGGTGGGGCCGAGAACGCCGGCCACGAAGCGGGGCTTCCCGGGGTTCTGCGCGGTGTACGCATCGCAGAGGCCGCGAGCCAGGCGGGCGCCTGCGAAGTTGAGCTCGTAGACGATCTCCGTCAGGTTGTAGTCGGCCTGGGAGACGGCGGTGGAGTTGAAGGTGCAGGTTTCGAGGATGTCGGCGCCGGCTTCCAGATAGTCGCGGTGGATGCCGCCGATGACCTCGGGCCGGGTCAGCACCAGCAGATCGTTGTTGCCCTTGACGTCGTGGGGGTGGTCCTTGAAGCGCTCGCCCCGGTAATCCGCCTCGGTCAGGCCGTGGCGCTGGATCATGGTGCCCATGGCGCCGTCGAGAACGAGCAGGCGCTGGGCGAGAAGGGCGGAAAGTTCGGACGTACGATCGGGCTGCATGGATCACCTCGGCAAAACGAAAAGGCACCGGAGACACCGCAAAAGCAAACGGCGCTGCAAACCGGCTTGAGACTTCAGGGTTTGCGAGCGCCGTTGATCGTTGCCGAGCCTGGCCCCCTGGGGGTGGTGAGGGGTCGCAGCGCTCCTCGGCAGAGGGTGGAGTTTACTTGCCGGGCGGGCGCATGCCAAGAGCGCCCCAGGGGGTGCCTCGGGGGGCCGCTCAGTTGTAGGTCTGGATGCGCCGCGAGGTGGTCTTCACCAGGCGGTCGCCCAGGTTGAAATGGACGTGGAAATGGGCCTCTTCGGTGGCCATGGTGCCTGCCACGCGCCAGTCCCAGATTTCTTCCTGCAAGTTGTCGAAGACCTCGACCTTGCCGGGCTTGCCGAGCAGGCGGCGAACTTCGTCCTGGCTCATGCCCGGTCGCACGCGGGCCAGGTTTTCGGCGCTCAGGGCCTGCTCGATTCTCACCAGCACGCCGTTGGCGTCGAAGCTGAGCATGGGACACTCGATGCCATTGGGCTGACGGTTGTACTCCCAGGTCACCGTGCCGTCGTCGTTGAGGAATTCGGCGCTGGGATTGCCCATGCGTGCACGGACCTCGGAGGAGGTCGACACCCCGAGCTTCAATTCCTGCAGGTTGAGGGCGTCGCAGGCAGGGAGGAGGGTGCCGATGACGGCGGCGGCCGCGGTGGCGAGCCAGGGGGGCGTCTTCATGGAGTCTCCGGCGAGGAAGGGGAACGCTGGGGGGGCGGGACGCCGGCTTCGGCGCTCACCCGCTGGTGGTGGAGCAGGGCGCCCAGGGCGCCCAGGGCGAGCAATCCGGCCATGCCCGCGGCGAGGTGTCGGGTCGAATGCCACAGCAGCGGCGCCAGGGCGGCCGCGACGAGACCGTTGAGGGCGGCCTGGAGAAAGGTCTGACACGAGGCGGCGAGTCCGCGCTGGGCGCCGTAGGGGTCGAGGGCGTAGAGCGTCAGGGTGGGGACGGCGAGGGCCATGCCGCAGGTGTAGAAAAAGATGGGGGCCACGCTCCAGGGCAGTCCTGGCGGCAGGAGGGCATTGAGCAGCAGATTGCCGCAGGCCGCGAAACCCATCAGCCCGTAGCCGGCGGCCAGGGTACGCGGGCGGGAGAGATGCCCGGCGACTCGTCCGGAAATCCAGGAACCAGTGAGGAGGCCGGTCATCGAGGGGCCGAAGAGCCAGAGAAAACCTGTCTCGGAGACGCCCAGATGAGTCATGAGGAACATGGGTGCCGACAGGACGTAAAGGAAGAAGCCGGCGAAATTGAGGGCGATGGCACCACAGACGTACAGGAAGCGAGGGGTGCTCAGCACCCGGCGGTAGGTGCTCAGGAGGTAGGAAGGGCGGAGGCTCTGGCGCTTTTCCGGCGGCAGGGTCTCCGGGAGCAGCCGGTAGCAGGCCAGGGTCAGGCTTGTGGCCAGGAGGGCCAGGAAGACGAAGGGCGAGCGCCAGCCGAAAAAGGCTTGCAGCCAGCCGCCGATGAGGGGCGCCAGGGCCGGGGCGAAGGCAAACATCATGGTGATCTGCGCCATGAGCCGCTGGGCTGGCGGCCCGTCGAACAAGTCGCGCACGATGGCCCGGCTGACCACCATGCCGGCGCCGGCGCTGATGCCCTGCACCCCGCGCAAGATCCACAGATGCTCGATACGGGTGGCGAAGGCGCAGCCCAGGGAAGCCAGGCCGAAGGCCACCAGGGCCACCAGCACGACGCGCCGTCGTCCCAGGGCGTCGGCCAGGGCGCCGTGCCACAGGGTCATGAGGGCAAAGGGCAGCAGGTAGGCCGAAAGGGTCTGCTGCACGGCCAGGGGGCTGGCCTCCAGGCGGGTGCCGATTTCCGGGAAGGACGGAAGATAGGTGTCGATGGCGAAGGGCCCCAGGGCCGCCAGGGCCGCGAGCAAAAAGGCAATGCCGCGGGGGGCCGGCGTCCCGGCGCGCGTCAGGTCCTTCAAGCGGGCCCCTGCCTGAGCAGCGCACGCCACAATGCATCGGCGACATCTCGCCGAGCCTGTCCCGTGGGACTGGCGTTGGGGAAGAGCCCGACGGGCATGGCGATGTGCTCCATCAATCGCCCTGGACGCCATCCATGCCTGTCAGCCGACGGTACTGGATGGCCTCCGCCACATGGGCGGCGCGCACCGTCTCGCTGCCTGCGAGGTCAGCCACCGTGCGGGCCACCTTGAGGATGCGGTGCCACGCCCGGGCGGACAGCGCCAGGCGGCTCATGGCCTGGCGCAGCAGGGCGGTGCCGTCGCAATCGGGGGCGCAGTGGCTGTCGATCTCCTGGGCCCCCAGGCGGGCATTTGCCTTGCCCTGGCGGCGGTGCTGGCGGTCGAGGGCGGCAGCCACCCGTTCGCGCACCGTGGCCGAGGACTCGCCCTCGGGGCGTGTCAGCAGCACGTCGCCCGCCACGGCGGGGACTTCGATCTGGAGGTCGATGCGGTCCAGGAGGGGGCCCGAGAGGCGCCCCCGGTAACGGGCGACCTGGTCCGGCGTGCAACGGCAGCGGCCGCTGGGGGAGCCCTGGTGCCCGCAGGGGCAGGGATTCATCGCCGCGATCAACTGGAACTCGGCGGGGAATTCCGCCTGCCTTGCCGCTCGGGCGATGTGGATGCGTCCCGACTCCAGCGGCTCGCGCAGGGTCTCCAGTACCTTGCGGTCGAACTCCGGCAATTCGTCCAGGAAAAGCACGCCCTGATGGGCGAGGGAAATCTCCCCGGGGCGCGGCGGATTTCCGCCGCCCACCAGCGCCACGGCGGAAGCGGTGTGGTGCGGGCTGCGAAAGGGACGGCGGGCGAAGGCGGCGGGTCGGAACTGCCCCGCCAGGGAAAGCACCGCGGCGGACTCCCGCGCTGCACCGGGGGGCAGGGGGGGCAGGAGGCCCGGCAAGCGGGCGGCGAGCATCGACTTGCCCGCCCCCGGGGGGCCCAGCATGAGGAGCGAATGCCCGCCTCCGGCGGCAACCTCCAGGGCGCGCTTGGCCTGGGCCTGGCCCCGCACTTCGGCGAGGTCGGCCAGGGTCTCCTGCGCTTCGGGTGCCGGTGCCGCCGCCACCGGCAGGGCCTCCCGTTCGCACAGATGGGCGCAGACCGCGAGGAGGGTGGGGGCGGCCAGGATGTCCGTCCCGCCGGATAGCGCCGCCTCGGCAGCGCTGTCCGTGGGCAGGACGAAGCGGCGACCATCGCCGAGCGCTTCCAGCGCCATGGCCAGGGCGCCCCGCACTGGGCGCAATTCACCGGAAAGGGAAAGTTCGCCGGCAAATTCGTGCTGCTCCAGGAGGCGGGGCGAAATCTGCCCGGCGGCGGCCAGGATGCCGATGGCGATCGGCAGGTCGAAGCGGCCCGACTCCTTGGGCAAGTCGGCGGGGGCGAGATTGACGGTAATGCGGCGGGAGGGAAATTCAAAGCCGGAATTGACCAGGGCGGCCCGCACCCGGTCGCGGGCCTCGCGCACTTCCACGTCGGGCAGGCCGACCAGGGTGAAGCTGGGCAGTCCGGCGGCGAGATGAACCTCCACCCGTACCGGCGGCGCAGCGAGGCCGTCGAGGCCGCGGCTATGGACGACGGCCAGGGCCATGGCCGTCCCGCCTCAGGAGCCGGTGCGCTGCCGTTCGAGCGCTTCCACCCGGGCTTCCAGCTCCTTGAGCTTTTCCCGGGTACGGGCGAGTACCTGGGCCTGGACGTCGAATTCCTCGCGGGTGACCACATCGAGGCGGGCGAGAAAGCCGGAAACCAGGGCGCGGGTGTTTTTTTCGAAATCCTTGGCCGGCGTGGCGGCCAGAAGGGTATTGAGCCGGGCGGCGAGGTCGTCGAGGAGCTTGGGGTCGAGCATGGCGGCCTCCGAGTCGAGGGGGTCCGAGTTTAGCACAGCCGGGTTTCCGCAAAGGGCGGCGGCGGCTGCCCAAAACAGTGCGCACCGGCCAAATGACGCACCGCTATGGTGCCACCAACCGAGGCGTGCTGCCGCATGTCGCCGGCAAATAATTGATTTCCATCAACTAAATTGACTGGCACAGGTCATGCTATTGCTGCACTGCATAACTTTCATTTTATTGTCAGGAGAGAAACGATGAAGAAGTCCCTGCTTGCCGTCGCCCTCGCGACCGCTTTTGCCCTTCCTGCCCAGGCCGCCGACGCTCCCGCGGCGCCCGAAGCCAAGAGCCCCCATACCCTGACCGGGAATGTGGGCCTCTTCTCAAGCTACCGCTTCCGCGGCATCGATCAGACCTACGGCCGACCGGCGCTCCAGGGCGGAATCGACTACAGCCACGAGAGCGGCATCTACCTCGGCAACTGGAACTCCAACGTCAATTCGGGTGCCGGCTTCCCCAGTGGCAACCTGGAAATGGATTTCTACGGTGGCTACAAAACCAGCTTTGGCGACGTCGGTATCGACGTCGGCATCCTGCACTATTACTACCCGGGTACCAACGCCCGCACCCTGTCGGGCAGCAACCACAAGCACACCAGTTCCCGCTCCAGTGGGTCGGTCAACAACACCGAAGTCTACGTCGGCGCCAGCTGGAAATTCCTTAGTCTGAAGTACAGCTACGCGCTGAGCGATTACTTCGACCTGCCCGATTCCGATGGCACCAGCTATCTCGATTTGTCCGCCAGTTACGATCTCGGCAATGGTTGGGGCATCAATGGTCACGTCGGCCACCTGTTTGCCAACGATTATTCCTATCAGTTCACCACCGGCAGCCGTTCGATCAGCTACACCGATTGGAAGATTGGTGTGACCAAGGATGTCAATGGCTGGCTGTTCGGCCTGTCCTACATCGACACCAACGCCAACGGTAGCTGCAACAAGGCCGAGTTCTACTGCTTCTTCAACTCTTGGGCCGACGACGGCGACTTGGGCAGCAAGAGCAAGGACGCCGGTCGCGGAACCGCCGTTCTGTCTGTCACCAAGACCTTCTAACGCTTCCTAAACCCAATCCCCGTCGGCGACCCGGCCGGCGCTGACGGGGCAAAGTTTTCAACCTTGTGAGGATCCACTCATGAAATTCGTCACTGCCATCATCAAGCCCTTCAAGCTTGACGAAGTGCGTGAAGCCCTCTCCGCCATCGGCGTGCAGGGCATCACGGTCACGGAAGTCAAAGGTTTCGGCCGGCAGAAAGGTCACACCGAACTCTATCGGGGGGCCGAATACGTGGTCGACTTCCTGCCCAAAGTGAAGATCGAGGCCGCCATCAAGGACGACCAGGTCGACCAGGTCATCGAAGCCATCGAGAAATCCGCCAGTACCGGCAAGATCGGTGACGGCAAGATTTTTGTCTTCGAACTCGAACAAGTAATTCGCATCCGGACCGGCGAGACCGGTACCGATGCCTTGTAAAGGGAGCCGCGTGCCATGAAAAGAATTTTTGCCATCCTGGCGCTCTTCGGCGCCGTCACCCTGGGGGCTCCGGCCTGGGCGGAAGACAAGCCCGCGGAAGCGGCGCCAGCCGCCACCGCGCCGGCCGCTGCTCCCGCTGCTGCTGCCGCCGCTCCGGCTGCTGCTGCCGCCGAAGCCGCTCCCGCCGCCGCCCCCGCTGCCGCCCCGTTGGTACCCAACAAGGGCGACAACGCCTGGATCATGGTCTGTTCGGCCCTGGTCATCCTGATGTCCATCCCCGGACTGGCGCTGTTCTACGGCGGCCTCGTGCGCTCCAAGAACATGCTCTCGGTGCTCATGCAGGTGTTCGTCGTCTTCTCCCTGATCACGGTTCTGTGGTGCGTCTATGGCTACTCTCTGGCTTTCACGGAGGGCAACGCCTTCTTTGGAACCCTGGACAAGCTCTTCCTCAAGGGCATCACGGTCGAGTCCGTTGGGGCCACCTTCTCCAAGGGGGTGGTCATCTCCGAACTGGTCTTCGTGATCTTCCAGGGCGCCTTCGCGGCCATCACCTGTGCCCTCATCGTCGGCGCCTTTGCCGAGCGGGTGAAATTCTCCGGCGTGCTGTTGTTCACCGTCCTGTGGTTCACCCTCTCTTACCTGCCCATGGCGCACATGGTCTGGTACTGGGCCGGCCCGGACGCCTACGTCGATGCCGCTGCCGGCGAGGCCGCCGGCAAGACCGCGGGCTTCCTCTTCCAGAAGGGTGCCCTCGACTTCGCGGGCGGTACCGTGGTGCACATCAACGCTGCCATCGCCGGCCTGGTCGGTGCCTACATGGTGGGCAAGCGTACCGGTCTGGGCAACGTGGCCATGGCGCCGCACTCCCTCACCTTCACCATGATCGGTGCCTCGCTCCTGTGGTTCGGCTGGTTCGGCTTCAACGCCGGCTCCGCTCTGGAAGCCTCCGGCGGTTCCGCCCTGGCCATGGTCAATACCTGGCTGGCTACCGCCTGCGCGGCCTTGTCCTGGATGTTCGCCGAATGGATTTTGAAGGGTAAGCCCTCCATGCTGGGTGCCGCATCCGGCGCCGTGGCCGGCCTCGTGGCCATCACCCCGGCCGCCGGCTTCGTCGGCGTCATGGGGGCCATGGTCATCGGCCTGCTGGCCGGCGTGGTTTGCCTGTGGGGCGTCAATGGCCTCAAGAAGCTCCTCGGTGCCGACGACTCCCTCGACGTCTTCGGGGTCCACGGCGTGGGCGGCATCCTGGGGGCCATCCTCACCGGCGTCTTCGTCGCCCCTTCTCTCGGTGGCACCGGCGTCTATGACTACGTGGCCAACAAGGTGGGTGACTTCGACATGACCGCCCAGGTCATCGCCCAGCTCTGGGGTGTGGGTACCGTCATCGTCTGGTCCGGCGTCGTTTCCCTGGTGTCCTACAAGATCGCCGATATCGTGGTCGGTCTGCGGGTGCCGGAAGACGAGGAGCGTGAAGGTCTGGACCTCACCTCCCACGGCGAAACCGCCTACCACCACTGATCGAATTCTCGACTCTCTCCTTCCGGGCGCCCCAGGGCGCCCGCTTTTTTTTGTGCCGCGCCCCTGTTAGTCTCGGGCGATGCGCATCGCCCAAATCTCCGACCTCCACCTGACTGCCGACGGCGCCTTGCTCTTCGGCAGCGTCAATACCTGGGCCGCCTGCGGTCAGGTGCTCCTGCGGGTCGCGACCCTGGAGCCCCGGCCGGATTTCCTCCTCGTGACGGGCGACCTGGCCCAGGGGGGCGACGCCGCCACCTACCGCCGCCTGGCCGATCGCCTCAGGGAAGTGGGCATTCCCTTCGCCGTCATCCCCGGCAACCACGACGACAGGCGCCAGTTGCGCTCGGCCTTCGCCTTTCCCGGCCGCATCGGGGCCTGCCACCAGCGCATCGATCTGGGCGCGGGCGTCCTGCTGCTCCTCGACACCCAGGTTCCCGGCCGCGAAGGGGGGCAGGTGACGCCGGCCCACATCGCCTGGCTCGACTCCGTGATGGGCGACCGGCAGCCGGCGCTCCTTGCCATGCACCATCCCCCTTCGCGGTGGGCATAGCGGGCATGGACCGCATCCGCTGCCGCGGCGACGGTCTGCTGGCGGACTGGCTGGCCCGTCATCCGGAGGTGGCTGCCGTGCTGTGTGGCCATGTCCATCGCTTCGTCGCCACCACCTTTGCCGGCCGCCCTGCCGTGACCGCCCCGTCACCGGCCCACCAGATCGCCCTGGGCGACGGGCCCCTGGCCTGGACGGCGGAACCGGGCGGATTCCTGTTACACCTCTGGCAGCCGGGGGAGCGACCCCTGAGCCACTACCTGCCGCTCGCCGCCGCGCCGGCCGTGGCCTATGGACACTGAAGCCGGGCCTCAGTCAGATGGGTTCAGCCCAGTTCGGCCCGCCCCGCATCCCCGCGCGCCGCTCATCCTCGCCATGGCTTCCGTGATGGCTGCGATTCGCATCGCGCGATCTGGGTGCGGAGGCGCGCCTCGGTCTCGACGCAAACCGAATTGACTGCCCAGTAGTGTGCTGCGCGCTTGGCAGAACGTCTTTGGAGCACGGCGTAGGTCACGCTGGGTTCCTCCCCTTTCAAGGGGAAGGCTGGGAGGGGGATGGGGCCCTCAGGCGCTGGCGCACACCCGGTCCCGGCCCTCGGACTTGGCGCGGTAGAGCGCCATGTCGGCCCGGACGACGAGGGAATCGAGGGTGTCCTCGCCCGGTCGGAACTCAGCCGTGCCCACGCTGATCCCCAGGCGCAGGGACTCGAAGAGTCCTGCGACCTCGATGTCGGCGACGGCCTGGCGGATGCGCTCCCCCACCTGACAGGCGCCCTCGACGCCGGTCTCGGGCAGCAGGATGCGGAATTCGTCTCCCCCCGCCCGGGCGAAGATGTCCTGCTCCCGCAACTGGTCCCGGGTCGCCGAGACGATGCGGCGCAGGGCCTCGTCCCCGGCCGCGTGGCCCAGACGGTCGTTGATGTCCTTGAAACGGTCGATGTCCATCACGATGATGGAAAAAGGCGCGGCACCCCGGGTGACCCGCGCCTGCTCCCTTCCCGCCAGCTCGTAGAAACTGCGCAGATTGAAGGCGCCGGTGAGGAAATCCGTCGCAGCGAGGGTCTCCAGGCGCTGTTCGAGTTGTTTGCGCTCGGAAATGTCGAGCATGGCACCGGCGATGCCGTCGGCCTCGCCCCCGGGGTCGCGGAACACGGCCTTGTGGAAGAGCACGTCCCGGACGGACCCGTTGGCGTAGCGCACTTGGGCCTCGTACACCTGGGTGCCCCCCGCGGCGAGCAGGGCGCGATCGGCCTCCTCATAGATGGTGGCGAATTCGGGGGGCGCGATGTCATGCACCGTGGCGCCCAGGATTCTGGTCCGCGGCAGGCCCAGGTAATCCTCGAAGGCCCGGTTGCACGCGATATAGCGGCAATCCCGGTCCTTGACGAAGAGGGGGGTGGGCAAGGTGTCCAGGGCCGCCTGCAAGCGCAGGGCGTAGGTGGATCGCTGGACCAGGAGGGGGTCCGGCTTCCGGTCCCGTCCAATGCGCAACAGCGCCAGGGCCACGCGCTCGCCGTCGTCCAGGGCGCAACAGTCTGCGGCGCCGGCGGCCATGGCCCGCCGGGCCAGGGCGGGATCGTAGGGATCGAGGAGGATCAAATGGGGGAAATCCGCCGGGCAGAGGGGGTGATACTGATCGTCCCAGTCGTCCAGCGCGTCATCCCCGTCCGCCAGGACCAGGACAGCGAGGGAACCGTCCACCCGGCAATCCTGAGGCTGCGGGGAGGAAACGGCGGTGGCGTAGCCCTCCGGTACGGCCGCAGGCCCGCGTCTGTGGCGACGCAGGTCGAGGATGAGGAGCGAAATGGGCGCGGAGGGCGGGAACATGGGGCAAAAAACCGGCCAGGGTGTGGGCCGGTTTCGCCGCCTATTGTGCTCCCCTGAGGGGGCTAACGGAAGACCACGGTCTTGTTGCCATGGACCAGCACCCGGTCTTCCAGGTGATAGCGCAGGCCCCGGGCCAATACGGTCTTCTCGATGTCCTTGCCGTAGCGCACCATGTCCTCCGGCGAATCGGAATGGTCGATGCGGATCACGTCCTGCTCGATGATGGGGCCGGCGTCGAGCTCCGAGGTCACGTAATGGCAGGTAGCGCCGATCAGCTTGACTCCCCGTTCGTAGGCCTGATGGTAGGGCTTGGCCCCGGCGAAGCTGGGCAGGAAGGAATGGTGGATGTTGATGATGCGGCCCGGATAGGCGTCGCAGAGCTGCGGCGAGAGGATCTGCATGTAGCGGGCGAGCACCATGCAGTCGCCGCGCACGTCGTCGAAGATGCGGGCGATTTCGGCGTAGGCCCGGGTCTTGTCGTCCCCGGCGACGGGAACGTGGTGGAAGGGAATGCCGTGCCACTCGACGAAGCCGCGGAAGCTGTCGTGGTTGGAGACGACGCAGGGGATTTCGATATCCAGTTCCCTCGCCTGCCAGCGCGCCAGAAGATCGTAGAGACAATGCTCCTGTTTGGACACCAGCACCACCACGCGCTTCTTCACCGCGCTGTCGGTGATGCGCCAGTCCATGCCCAGGGGCGTCGCCACCGCGGCCCCGAAACGCTCGCGGAATTCGGCCAGCAGGAAGGGCAGGGAATCGGCCTTGATCTCGATGCGCATGAAATAGCGCCCGGTGAGCGCGTCGGCGTGGAAACTGGATTCCAGAATCCAGCCGCCGTTTTCGGCGATGAAGCCGGAAACCCGGGCGATGATCCCCACCTGGTCCGGGCAGGAGGCGGAGAGGGTATAGAAGCGGGCGCGATGCATATTGGGGAAGGGGGAAGGGAGACGGGTGGGGAACTGCGCTTACCCTTCTCCCTTCCCGATTTCAGGTCCTGGCGAAAGCCTTGTCGATTTCCGTGCGCAGGCCGGCGTAGTCCCGCACCACCGGGTACTGGGGGAACTCGCGGATGACGTTTTCCGGCGGATGGAAAGGATGCCGCCATGCGCCTCACCCAGCATGGCGGTGTCGTTGTAGCTGTCGCCCGCGGCTACCACTTTGAAGTTCAGTTCCTTGAAGCGCTTGACTGCCTCCTGCTTCTGGTTGGGCATGCGCAGGTGGTAATTGACCAGCATGCCGGCGGCGTCCGCTTCCAGGGAATGGCAGAAAAGAGTGGGCAGACCGAGTTGCTGCATCAGCGGCTTGGCGAACTCGTAAAAGGTGTCGGAAAGGATGATGACCTGGTAGGTGTCGCGCAGGGCGTCGAGGAATTCCCGGGCGCCGGGCATGGGGCCCATGGCGGCGATGACCTTCTGGATGTCCGGCAGACCGAGCTTGTGCTGGCGCAGGATGCCCAGGCGGTAGGTCATGAGCTTGTCGTAATCCGGCTCGTCCCGGGTGGTGCGCTTCAGTTCGGGAATACCGGTACGCTGGGCGAATTCGATCCAGATTTCCGGAACCAGCACCCCTTCGAGGTCGAGACATACGATTTTCACAGCCAACTCCCGCCAAGCCCTTGGGCAAAGGGGGGCATTTTACCCGATCATGGTGCGGGCAAGGCTTCCAGTTCCTCCTGGGCCAGAAGCCAGCGCTCCTCGGCCCCGGCCAGGTCGGCGGTCAATTGGGCCTGCCGGCGGTGCAGCGCGTCGATGCCGCTGCGGTCGGCGCCGGAGGCATAGAGGGCGGGGTCGGCGAGTTGCGCGTCCAGGGCCTGCTTTTCTTCGTTCCAGGCCGCCATCTTCCTCTCCAACTGCTCGACTTCCTTGACCAGGGGCGGCGCCTGGCCAGCAGGGCCCGGCGAAGGGCGGCTTCCTCCTCGCGCCTCTGTTTGCGCTCGGCCTTCTGGGCAGCGGCTTCGGGCTCCGGCGCCTTCTCGGCGGCGCGTTGGGCAGCCAGCCAGGCGGCGTAGTCGTCCAGGTCACCGTCGAAGGGTGCTGCCTGGCCGTCGGCCACCAGCCACAGCTCGTCGGCGCAGGTGCGCAGCAGATGGCGGTCGTGGGAGACGAGGACCACGCCGCCTTCGAAATCCTGCAAGGCGAAGGTCAGGGCCTCGCGCATCTCCAGGTCCAGGTGGTTGGTGGGCTCATCGAGGAGCAGCAGGTTGGGCTGGGTGCGGATGAGGAGCGCCAGGGCCAGGCGCGACTTCTCGCCGCCGGAAAAGGGGGGCGACGAGGCGGGTGGCCATCTCGCCGCGGAAGTCGAAGCCGCCCAGGGTGTCGCGCAGTTCCTGCTCCGGCGTGGTGGGTTCCAGGCGGGTGAGGTGCTGCAGGGGCGACTCGTCGGGGCGCAGTTGCTCCAGCTGGTGCTGGGCGAAGTAGCCGATGTTGAGCGCCTTGGCTTCCTGCCGTTCGCCGCCGGCCATGGGCAGGGCGCCGGCCAGGAGCTTGACCAGGGTAGATTTGCCGGCGCCGTTGCGGCCCAGCAGGCCGATGCGGCTGCCCGGGCGCAGGGTGAGGTTCACCCCGTCCAGGATGCGCGTCCCGCCGTAGCCGGCGGCGGCGTCGCGGATGAGCAGCAGCGGATCGGGCAGGCTGGCCGGCAGGCGGAAATCGAAGTGGAAGGGCGAATCGACGTGGGCGGCGGCGACGACCTCCATGCGCGCCAGGGCCTTGATGCGGCTCTGGGCCTGGCGGGCCTTGGTGGCCTTGGCCTTGAAGCGGTCGATGAAGCGCTGCAGGTGGGCGATCTGCTTCTGCTGCGCCTCGAAGGTGGCCTGCTGCACGGCCAGCTGGGCGGCCCGGGCGCGCTCGTAGTCGGAGTAGCCGCCGCTGTAGAGGCCGATGCGCTGCTGCTCGATGGCCAGGATGTTGCCCACCACGGCGTCGAGAAAGTCCCGGTCGTGGGAAATGAGGAGCAGGGTGGCGGGCGTCGCCTTGAGCCAGGTTTCGAGCCAGAGGACGGCGTCGAGGTCCAGGTGGTTGGTGGGCTCGTCGAGGAGCAGGAGGTCGGCGCGGCAGGAGAGGGCGCGGGCCAGGTTGAGGCGCACCCGCCAGCCGCCGGAAAACTCCGCCACCGGTTTGAGGAAGTCGGCATCCGAAAAACCCAGGCCGTGCAGCACTTCCGCCACCCGGGCGCGGGCCGCATAGCCGCCGATCTCGCCGTAGCGGGCGTGCAGAGCGCCGATGGCCTCGCCGTCGCCCTTGGCCTCGGCAGCGGCCAGGTCGGCTTCCACGCGGCGCAATTCGCTGTCGCCGTCGAGGACGAACTCGATGGCCGGCGTGGGCAGGGCCGGCGTTTCCTGGGCCACCCGGGCGATGGACCAGGCAGCGGGCAGCTCCACGTCGCCCTGTTCCGCATGCAGTTCCCCGGCCAGGAGGGCGAAGAGGCTGGATTTGCCGCAGCCGTTGGCGCCCACCAGACCCACCCGCCAGCCGGCATGAATCTGAAAGGTGGCGCCCTCGATGAGGGCCGGCCGGCGCGGGCGAGGGTGGCGTTCTTGAGGGCGATCATGATCCGGGGCGGCGCTGCGGCAGGGCGGCGTGAGAAGGCGGCATTCTACCTTTCCGGGCAGGCGAGGAACTTGCGCTGCGAGTTTTGGGCGAAGCACTGCCAGCCGGCCGCCGCAGCGGGATATGATTCCCTCCCACGCCTTACCGGACCGCCCTCCTTGTCACTGCTTCGTGCCCTCTTGCTCGTCGTCCTTTTCGCCGCTGGCCGCGGGGTCGCCGGCGAGGCCGTGGTCGTGCAACTGGTCTGGAAGCACCAGTTCGAGTTTGCCGCCTTCTACGCTGCCGAAGCCCAAGGCTACTATCGCGAGGCGGGCCTGGAAGTCAGCCTGCGGGAGGGAGGGCCCGGCATCGACGCGGTGCGGGAGGTGGTGGAAGGGCGGGCCGATGTCGGGGTGGGCACCTCGGCCCTGGTCGTCGAGCGCTCCCCAGGAAAGCCCGTCGTCGCTCTCGCCGCCCTCATGCAGCATTCGCCTGTCGCCCTGCTGGCCCGGCGCGCGGGAGGTGTCGCCAGTGTGCATGATCTGGCCGGGCGGCCCGTCGCCATGGACCCCCATACCCGGGACGAAATCGAAGCCTATTTCAAGGCCGCCGGCCTGCGCCCGGAGCAGATCCGTCTGGTGGACCAGGAGGACTGGACCCTGGATTCCCTGGAGCGGGGAATCGTCGCCGCCAAGGTGGTGTATGTGTCCAACGAGCCCTTCCTGGTGCGTGGGCGGGAGCACGACTTCCTGCTGCTCACGCCGCGTTCGGCCGGGATCGACCTGTTCGGCAACATGCTGTTTACCAGCGAAAGCACCCTGCGCCGCCGGCCCGTGGTGGTCGAGGCCCTGCGCAGGGCGACCCCTCAGGGGCCTGGAGTACGCCCTGGCTCACCCCGAGCGCGTCACGGACCTGATCCTGGAGCGTTACAACAGCCAGGAGAAGTCCCGTCCCCACCTGCTCTACGAGGCGGCCCAGATTCGCGAACTCACCCGCCCGGACCTGGTGGATCCCGGTTACATGAGTCCCGGGCGCTGGCGCCATGTGGTCGACGTCTATGCCAGCCGCGGCAAGATGGTGGAAGACTTTTCCCTGCAGGGCTTCCTGTACGACCCCTACCCCCGCACCGTTCCTGCCTGGATGACCTGGACCACCGGCGGGGCCCTCCTCCTGGCCCTGGGCTCCTGGATCGTCATTGCCCGCATGCGCCGCCTGAACGGCAAACTCCAGGCGGAAATCGCCGAGCGTCAATCAGTGCAGCAGGCCCTCCACGCCAGCGAGGGCAAGTACCGCGAACTGGTGCATAACGCCAATGCGGTCATCGTGCGCCTTACGCCCGACGGTCGCATCGATTACTTCAACGAGGTGGCGGAAAAGGTCTTCGGCTACGGCGAGGCGGAGATTCTCGGGCAGCCCGCCCTGGGCACCATCGTCCCGCCCCGGGAGCACGACGACGGCCGCGATCTCGGCGTCCTGATGGCCGCGGTGTTGGCCGACCCCCAGCGTCACGCGGTCAACGAGAACGAAAACCAGACCCGGGACGGGCGCCGTCTCTGGATGCGCTGGGCCAATCGCGGCATCGTCGATGGGGAGGGCCGCCTGACGGGCATCCTGTCCATTGGCCACGACATCACCGAGCAACACCGCCTGGAGGCCGAACTGGCCGACCACCGCCAACACCTGGAAGCCATGGTCGCCGCCCGCACGGCGGAGCTGTCCCTGGCCAAGGAGGCGGCGGAAGCGGCCAGCCGCGCCAAGAGCAGCTTCCTCACCAACATGAGCCACGAGTTGCGCACCCCCTTCCACGGCATTCTCGGGGCCATCACCTGGCCCGCTCGCGCATGGTCGAACCCAAGGGCAAGGAACTGCTCGACCGGGCCAAGAACGCCACCAACCATCTACTGCGGGTCATCAACGACATCCTCGACATCTCCCGTATCGAGGCGGAGCGCCTGGAAATCGAGAGCACCGGAGTTCTGCCTCCCGCCCATCGTCGAAAATCTCACCAGCCTGTTGGGCCAGACCGCCCGCGGCAAGGGTGTCGTCCTCACCTTCGATCTGGCGCCGGACCTGGCCACCCTGCGCCTGCTGGGGGATCCCCTGCGGCTGACCCAGGTGCTCATCAACCTGGTCGGCAATGCGGTGAAATTCACCGAGCAGGGCGAGGTCGCGCTGCGCATCGGCGCGGGAACCCGGGGAGGGCTTCGCCACCGGCTGCGCTTCGAGATCGAAGACAGCGGCATCGGCATCCCGCCCGAGGCCCTGGCGCGGTTGTTCACGGCCTTCGAGCAGGGCGACGGCTCCATGACCCGCCGTTACGGCGGGACCGGACTCGGACTGGCCATCAGTCGGCGCCTGGTGCAGTTGATGGGGGCGAAATCGGCGTCCACAGCACTCCGGGCCAGGGCAGCACCTTCTGGTTCGAGCTCGAATTCAGCGAAGCCGCCACGGCAGGTCCCGCGCCGCAAGTTTCCGCCGGGTCCAGGGGCAGCGTCTGGGTCGGGACCATGGCGGCAAGCGTATCCTGGTGGTCGAGGACGACCCGGTGAATCAGGAAGTCGCCCGCACCATGCTGGAGGACGCGGGCCTGCTGGTGGACCTGGCCGGCGACGGCGCAGAGGGGTGCGCCACGCCGGTGCCCGGCCCTACGCCCTGATTCTCATGGACATGCAGATGCCGGTGATGAATGGCCTCGAAGCCACCCTCGTCATCCGGGCCGAATCCCTCAACGCGACCACACCCATCCTGGCCATGACCGCCAACGCCTTCGCCGAGGATCGCGAACGCTGCCTGGAGGCCGGCATGAACGACCACATCACCAAACCGGTGGTGCCGGAACACCTGTACCAAGTCCTGGCCGACTGGCTGGACCGGGGCTCTGAGGCGCTCAACCCACGGGCAGCAGCCCTCCATCCACCACCCGCCGGAGCACGAAACTCGAATGCACCCCGTCACCCCCTTGATGCGGGTGATGCGGTTGAGCAGCAAGTCCTGGTAGGCGTCCATGTCCTTGACCAGCACCTTGAGCTGGTAGTCCGCGGCCTGCCCGGTGATGAGCAGGCATTCCAGCACTTCCGGGATTTCCCGTACCGCAGCTTCGAAATCCTTGAAGCGTTCCGGCGTGTGCTGGTCCATGGAGATGTGGATGAGGGCCATGAGGACAGGCCCAGGGCCTTGGCGTCGAGTACCGCCCGGTAGCCGGCGATGAAGCCGGCTTCTTCCAGCGCGCGCACCCGGCGCAGGCAGGGGGACGGAGAAAGGCCGATGCGGTCGGCCAGATCCTGATTGCTGATGCGCCCGTCCTGTTGCAGGAGGGAGAGAATCTGGCGGTCGTAGCGGTCGAGTTGCATGGTATGGCGCACTGGTAATGGTTGTCCGATGAACTATCCATTGTTTTGGCAAATCGCGCAATATTCTGCCAAGTAACCGCCAAATTACGGCAAATAACGCAAGCACCTGCCACGCGCTCTTGCGTACCATGGGCTCCATCGAAAACAAGCACCCCAGCCCCCGGAGCCCGCCATGTTGCCAGACCCTTCCCGCAAGTATTCCGCCTTTCCCCCGGTCGCCATTGCCGACCGCCAATGGCCCGGCCGCGTCATCGACACGCCGCCGGTGTGGATGAGCACCGACCTGCGCGATGGCAATCAGTCCCTCTTCGAGCCCATGAACGGCGAGCGCAAGATGCGCATGTTCAAGACCCTCTGCGCCATCGGCTTCAAGGAGATCGAGGTGGCCTTTCCGTCGGCCTCCCAGACCGACTTCGATTTCGTGCGCGGCCTCATCGAGGGCGGGCATGTCCCCCAGGATGTGACCATCGAGGTTCTCACCCAGGCCCGGGAGCACCTCATCCGCCGCACCATGGAATCCTTGAAGGGGGCCCGGCGGGCCATCGTTCATGTCTATAACGCCACCTCCAAGCCTTTCCGCGACTTCGTCTTCGGCATGAGCAAGGCCGAGGTGGTGACTATGGCCGTGGATGCCGTGACCCTCATCCGGCAATTGGCGGCCGAGCAGCCGGAGACCGAGTTCATCCTCGAATACAGCCCGGAGACCTTCACCGCCACCGAGCTCGATTTCGCATTGGAGGTTTGCGATGCAGTCACCGCCGCCTGGGGCGCCACGCGGGACAACAAGGTGATCCTCAACCTCCCGACCACGGTGGAGGTCGCAACCCCCAACGTGTACGCCGACCAGATCGAGTGGATGCACCGCCATCTCGCTCGCCGCGACAGCGTCATCTTGAGCCTCCATCCCCACAACGACCGCGGTACGGCGGTGGCTGCCGCCGAGCTCGGCCTCATGGCCGGCGCCGACCGCGTCGAGGGCTGCCTCTTCGGCAACGGGGAGCGCACCGGCAACGTCGATATCGTCACCCTCGCCTTGAACATGTACAGCCAGGCGTGCACCCCGGCCTCGACTTCTCCGACATCAACGCCGTCGCCCGTACCGTCGAGCACTGCAACCAGTTGCCCATCCACCCGCGCCATCCCTACGCGGGGGATCTCGTCTTCACGGCCTTCTCCGGCTCCCACCAGGATGCCATCAAGAAGGGCTTCGCCGCTCAAAAGGCGCAAGGTGACGCCAATTCGCCGTGGAACGTGCCCTACCTCCCCATCGATCCCGCCGACGTGGGGCGCAGCTACGACTCCGTGATCCGGGTCAACAGCCAGTCGGGCAAGGGCGGCATCGCCTACCTCATGGAGAGCGAGTACGGCGTGGTCATGCCCCGCCGCCTCCAGGTGGAGTTCTCCGGAGTCGTTCAGGCCCACACCGACGCCCATGGCGGCGAGGTGAGCGCCGGCGACATCTGGCGCCTTTTCGAGGACGCCTACATGGGCCGCGAGGCGGCGGTGCGTTACGTGGAGCACCACCTCTTCGAGCACGGCAGCGCCCAGGGCATCCGTCTCGTGGTGGAGGTCAACGGCGTCGCCCATCGGCTCGCCGGTGAAGGCAATGGCCCCATCGACGCCGCGGCGCACGCCTTGCGCGGCATCGGCATCGCCCTCCAGGTGCGCAGCTACGAGGAGCGTTCCATGGGCGCCAGCGCCGACGCCGGCAACGCCCGGGCCTGCGCTTTCCTCGAAGTCGCCCGCCCCGGCGGCGGCGACTGCTACGGCGTGGGTATCGACGGCAACATCGTCACGGCGTCGATCAAGGCCTTGGTCAGCGCGGCGAATCGGGCGGGAGCCGAGTCCCTGGCCTTGGCGGCGTAGTCCCGCGCCGCTGCGATACCCCCGCGAGCCTGCGGCGGCACTCCTTCCGTCGCGAGCAGGGGCGCCCAGTCCGCCCCGCCTTCGGTCTGCTTTGGATGGCCGGCCCGGGGGCTTCCGCGGCGAGGCGGATTCGCGCCATTGGAGACAGTGGTGCGATGCTCGGCCCCCAAAGCAACATTTTCTTTGCCTTTGCGTTCGCGAACGTGCATAGTGCGCGCCAGCGATTTTCAAGTAGTGTCGTTTCAGGTTCAGTACCCGCAGTTCTGCGGCGATCTTTCCGTATTCCAGCGCCGTCTTGAGTTTCGCCCCCCGGGGCTATCCCTCATTCTGTTTTTTTGGAGATTCAAGACATGGCAGCAGGTACCGTCAAGTGGTTCAACGATTCCAAGGGCTTCGGCTTCATCACCCCGGACGCCGGTGGTGACGATCTTTTCGCCCATTTTTCCGCCATCCAGTCCCAGGGTTTCAAGACCCTGGCGGAAGGCCAGCGCGTGACCTTCGATGTCACCACCGGTCCCAAGGGTCAGCAGGCCACCAACATCCGCGCGGCCTGAGCGCCGCCCTCCCGGCGCGGGTTCAGGCCTGCGCCAAAGTCCCTGGACGAGACCCGGCTTTCGCCGGGTTTTTTATTTCCGCCGGACCCCGGAGGTGCCTTCATGGCCAAGGAAGAACTCATCGAAATGCAGGGCGTCGTGAACGAAGTGATGCCCGATTCCCGTTTTCTCGTCACGCTGGACAACGGCCACACCCTGGTGGCCTACACCGCAGGCAAGATGCGCAAGCACCACATCCGCATCCTGGCCGGCGACAAGGTCTCCCTGGAGCTTTCCCCCTACGACCTCTCCAAGGGGCGCATCACCTTCCGCCATCTGGAAGGGCGCCCGCCCATGGCGCCGCGGGGCCAGCGCCGCTGAAGTCCGGCCATCTTTCCTCAGGCTGGAAGGATATGCGCGGACGGGACTGCTCCCGTCGCTCCGGGCGGCCCGCGGAGCGGAAGTAGGGCACTACCCCTTCCATCCAGTGGCGGAGGGAAGGTTCACCAAGGCTCTCAGCCCAAGGCTTCCGGCGTATTCAGATTGCGGAAGGCGTCGGGGTCGGCGAATTCCACCCGCACCTGGCGGCGGCTCTCCTGCCAGTCGATGACCCGCCTTCCACCGGCGGCCAGATATTCCGCCAGGGGGGCTGCCAGATCGCGGCTGCACAGGCAGAAAGCCGCATGGACACGCCCTTCGGCCGTGGCGACCGCCAGTTCCGCCTGCGCTGCGAGGAGGGCCCGGTGCAGGCGGTGCACCAGATCGGCCGGAAAGAAAGGCGAATCGCAGGGGGCCGTCACCACCATCGGCGTGCTGGCCGCGGCGAGCGCGGCGTGCAGGCCGGCCAGGGGGCCGGCGAAATCCGGGATCGCGTCGCCAATCACCGGGTATCCCAGCGTCGCGACCTCCCGATTGCGGTTGGCGTTGATGAGGAGTGTTTCCACCTGGGGCGCCAGGCGTTCCGCCACCTGCCGCGCCAGGGGACGGCCCTCATAGTCCAGCAGTCCCTTGTCCGCACCGCCCATGCGGCGGCCGAGACCCCCAGCCAGCACGACTCCGGTGATGCCCTTCGTCATCAGAACACCACGGTACGCCAGGCCGGGTCGAGGGTCCGGGCGACGAAGGCCGTGGCGCTGGCGTGTCCGGCGCACTGGGCGATCAAGGGCTCACCGGGGCCCACCCAGGCGGCGCCGGCCATGGAGCAGGCGTAGAGCTTGACGCCCTCCTGCGCCAGTTCGTCGAGAAAGCGCTGGATCGACTTCTCGCGTTCCGCCGTCGGGTAGGCGGAGGCGGCGATGCCCTCCACCAACCAGCGTACCGCAGGCCCGGAAAAATGGATTTCCACGGCGTAATCCAGGGCTCGGGCCGCCAGGGCATGGACCAGGGGCGTGACGCAAAGGTCGGGCCGGTCGGGCGTCGCGCTGGCGATCAGAATGGCAAGGCCGGTGGGGGTATCAGTCGACAAAGCGGGCCTCCGGATCGAGGGTAAGGATGTGGCGACGATAGGCCGCGCCATCGAGCAGCGCGGGCCGTTCGGCGACCCAGGCGGTCGGTTGGGCCCGCACCATCCAGCCGGTGCCGTAGGGATCGCGGTTTACCAGGGCTGGCGACGCTTCCGCCGCGTCGTTGCCCTCCAGTTGCACGAAGGAAATGGGCGCATGGATGGCGATCACCGTCTTGCGGCTTTCCACCGTCCCCATGCCGCGTCCGATGGCGACATCCGCCCCCCGGGGCTTGGCCGTGAAGGCGATGACCTCGCCGGCCAGGAAAAGCCCGAAAGCGGTGGCGCCGATACGCACTTCACCCTCGCCGATTTCCTGCACCCACATCTCGCTGCGGGGGCAGTAAAGGCGGTCATCGGGGATGAAGCCGTGGAAGGCGCTGTGGGGCATGGCCGGAGTTTACCCGTATCGCCCTGCCTGCCGATGCTCGTTCATGCACCGTGGCGGGTCAAGCGAGCCCGCTAAATGCGGAGTACGGGGATCGATGGCGCGCCTGACACGATTCGAACGTGCGACCCCTGCCTTCGGAGAGAACGCCCAATTTCTGTTCTTTGATGGCGACAACCTGTAAGCCCCTGCAAATTCATGGGCATAGAAAGGGGGCACCCATGACCTCTGAGCCCAGCAACGGCAAGGAAAAGTTCCACTTTAGCCCGGAAGACCACAAAAGATGTAATTTTGGTGATGTCGCCGTGTTGACCAAAATTCGACCACTGCCTTCCCCTGGGCCACGATCCGAGCCATGCCGATTCCCGCGTTAGGTGTAATTTCCACCGCCCGTCCAAGTTGACCACTTTTCGGGAATGCCGAACGCCGGTCAGCGGTAATCAGAGAACGCCGCTTTCGGTCAGCCGATACCCAACCCGCGAAGCGACCCTTGAGCGCGAAATCGTCGGATTTGGATTGCCCGTGACCTCAATCGCCGCGCGGCTGAGTATCCAGATACTCGCCGAATTCGTCGGCAATGATGGATTCAGCCTTCGCCAGGATCTCCGGGGGAAGCTCTTCGAAGATCTTTCGTTTTCGCTGCGATATTTCACCATGCCCTTGCGCAACCAGCCGGATCAGGAGGCTTAGCTTGGGTTGCGGCAGATCGAGCCAAGCTTCCAGTCGAGCTACTGCGCTGTCGTACGCCTGCAGGTACTTGACCTCGTGTGCCAAGTCTTGCTCGACGCATTCCTCGATACAGGCCAGGATGAATTCGCAAAGTGCTGTGGCATCGAACGAGGCGTAGAGCCACCAGGGCTGATGCGACCGGATCAAGATCGTCTGACTTTCGTCGTCCAAGACATAGTCCAGAAGCGCCGTCCGAGGTTGCGAATAGGCTTTCAGTAGCCTCGAATAGATCTCCAGGGACGACAGCATCCTTGCCGAAAGTGGCAACACGACCCCGGGCGGCGTGTAGCCGGCCTGCCTGAGGATATGGTGGAGCAGGAAACGGTGAAGTCGGCCGTTTCCGTCCCGGAAGGGGTGAACGAAAACGAGGCCAAAAGCAGCGCAGGTGGCAGCGACTGCGGGATCGATCACGTTCTCGGCCCCCATCTGGGCAAGCTTGGCGACACCGTCCATCATGCTTCCCACATGGGCCGGTGCCGGGGGGATGAAGTCCGCGACGTTCCGCAGTCGCCCGGAGCGGGACAACCAGTTCTGCGTCGTCCGGTAGCTAGCCTCCGCGACGTACTCCGAAATGATGCTGTTTTGCCAGTTGCAGAGTTGCTCCTCCGTCAGCCGGCCGGGCTCCCTGCGGATTCGAGCAGGCGTCGGAACTTTTCCGCCCGCTGCGCACTGGGCACTTCTTTTCGATTGAGTACGTGGACCGGGTTTCGGCCAGGTACAAGTAGTCGATAGCGCGGGCGAGCACCTCGGGATCGAGGGCGGCAATCGCCTTCGTCACCTTTTCCCGCAGGCTCTTCCCCAAGAGCGTCTTGAGCTGATCGGTCAAACGAACCAAAGGGCAAAAGGCCCGAGTACCCAAAAGGTTGTTCACAACCCCGAACTGGGTATCCGTCTCCTCGGGGCCTGTGATGTATTGCTTGGCATCGAGGACACGAACTCGCGGCGCCCCGGCCGGGAGCGTGAACTCGAAACGGGCGTCGGCAAGCCACTTGGCGAGGAATGCCGCCAAGCGTGAGTAAGAGGAAGTTGGAGATTCGGTCAGCCAACGTTGTATGGCAGCCAACGGCTCCTCATGCTCGAATAGTGCCGCCAGAACCGTCAGGTTAAGGCGCTCTCTCTTGAGCGCGAAGGCGATCACGGAGGCCAGGTCGTCGCTCTCCGCGTATCGGTTTCTTGGAATCTCTATTCGTTCAGTGCCGTCGGCTGCAACGATGTGCTTGGCAATGCCGGTCTTGGGCGACAGCAGAAACACCTGGTCCAGCGGGGGGACCTGAAGTTGATATCGTTGGATTAGCGCTTGGTAGCCCAGCGGTCTCCATGGTTTCGGTAACCTCTACCTGTATTTCACAAATTGCTACTGTGAATCGAAACAATTACCGAACAGTCTACCAATAAAACTTCTACATGGGTTACCGGAAAGGCTACCCATGACCATATACATTCCCGAAATATCTACTGACCTCCCAGCGGAGCTAAGCGACCAAATCAGCAGGCTACCCGTTGAGTATCATCGGCGCAGTCAGGGAAGGCTGCGGATTTTTGGATTTCGGCGCCGCTATGATAAATTGGCAAAATCTCGTCAACTTATGCAATAAGTCTTGTACCTTCAGCCCGCCATCATCGGTGACAGCATCTGTCGGACGATCGTTTCGATCATCCTTCGGGGCGAAGCATTCATCGCCGGCATCGTGTCGTGGCCGTACAAGATGGTCGTCCTTGGTCTCGCAGTCTTATCCTTGACGACTGTACAAGCGAATACCGAAACCGCACCGCACGAGAAGATGTTTTGTCAGGACGTGTCCGATGAACTTGGCAGCACACAGGGGTTCATCGCGCCGGCGTTCTTCTCGATGCTTCTGTTGTTCGGTACCGCATACTCGATGGCCCTCGGTGCTGGTACTAGCGCTGACTTCGCGGCCTTGCTCCAGGTATTTCAGATCACGACTTTCCTCGCAATCATCTGCGTCATCTGGCTTGCGTGCGAGATCAGCTGCCGCGCAAATGAAAACATCCGGCTGCCCCGGCAGCCTCACAGGAAGCGCGATTGCGTCGTCAAGAGTTACCTGAACGACCGTGATCTGATCGTCCAAGTCCCTCCTCCCAAACCAGTTCTCCTCGCATGACCTAGTCCCAGGGGCCTCGCCTCCTGGATTGGACGTCGTCCTGCCGCCCACCGAGGGCGCGACAAGCATGTCGGACGGCATCAAGGTGCTTGGAGAACAGCATGTCAGATTTCAAAATTCGCTTCGCGGAAATCGCGAGCGGGTCAGTTCATACGCAAATTCCTTTGGCGAAAATTCTTGGATTTCATCCAGAGGTAGAAAACTCCCTGGTAGACGGCTACCCAACTCGAGTCGACGACCCCAGGAAACTCGACCCCGTTGTCGTCGGCTGGGTATTGAAGACGACGCCCCTCGTGGTCGTCGAGTCAACGGGTAGAAAAAACGTGGGCCACGAATGGGCCAATTCTGGGCCAGCCGTGGGCCACTAGAGTTCCGCCCGAAAATCGATGACCTCTGCACTGCTGGCCAATATCGGTGTGCGGAATCGATCCAAATGCATTTGGTATCGCAACTGGGCCACCAAAAACCGGCGACAACCGCGGTGGGTTGCGATGCAAATACTTGCAACTCGTTGTTTTGTAATTGCTTTTGGCGCGCCCGACACGATTCGAACGTGCGACCCCCCGCCTTCGGAGGGCAGTACTCTATCCAGCTGAGCTACGGGCGCGTGGGCCAAACTTTACAACAAGAGCAGTAGTCACTTTTCCTCGGCGCCACCGAATGACTACTGCCTTCGGAGGGCAGTACTCTATCCAGCTGAGCTACAGGCGCTTTGGGCCACGAGTGGCTTGGGTTCACGGGCGTGCGCCGCGGCGCGGCGATCCGGGGCGCTGAACCGACGTTCCGGAAGGCGGCAAGGATAGCGGTTTTGCCCCCCGGAGTCCATGGCGGCGGTGCGGAAACGGGCGCAAGCCTTTATAATTCCGCGCTTTACCCCCCATTAAGGACAATAACTATGGCCGAATCCCATTCTTCCAAGTCCATCATGGTCGCGAGCATTGTCGTCGCCGTGGTCGGGATTGCTCTTATCGTTCCCCTGTCCCTCAAGGGCGACAGGTCCGCTGCCCAGTCCGGCAGTTCCGACGCCGCCGACGTGCGCATCCAGCCCGTCGCCAAGTTCGAATTGCAGAAGGCTGCCGCGGCGACCGGTGGCGCGCCCAAGGATGGTCCCACGGTGTACAACTCGGTGTGCGGTGCCTGCCACAACTCGGGTGTCGCCAATGCCCCCAAGGCGGGCGACAAGGGCGCCTGGGGCCCCGCATCGGCCAGGGCAAGGATGCCCTGTACAAGAGCGCTCTGGGAGGCAAGGGCGCCATGCCGCCCAAGGGGGGCGCCGCCGATCTTTCCGACGCCGAAATCAAGGCAGCGGTCGATCATCTGGTGGGCTTGGCCAAGTAAGGCGCGGCTTCGCCGGATTTGCAGCGGGAGGCTTGGGCCTCCCGTTTGCGTTGACGGGTTCGACGCAAAAAAGGGCGCCCCGAGGGGCGCCCTGCCGGGCCGGCGTTTGGAGGGCCGGCAGCGGCTGCGGGAGGGTTTACTTCTTGGCCGGTTCCGGGGTCTTGGCGGCTTCGGTCTTGGCCGGCTCGGCCTTCTTGACTTCGGCGGGTTTGGCTTCGGCCGGCTTCGCGTCGGCGGGCTTGGCTTCGGCCAGCTTCACCGTGGCGGTGCTCTCGGACTTGGCCTGGGGAGCGCTATCGGCCTTGGCGTGGGGCTCGGTCTTCTTGACCTGCTTGTGGGCGTGCTTGTGTTGCTTGGGCGTTGCGGCGGCCTTCTTGGCCTCGGTGGGGGCAGCGGTTTCCTTGGCGGCTTCGGGAGCCTTGCTCTCGGCCTTGGGTGCTTCGGCCTTCTGGACGGCGGCACCCGGAGCGGCGGCGGGCTTGGCTTCGGGTGCCGGCTTGGCGTCGGCGGCGTGGGCGATGCCGAAGGCGGCGGCAAGGGCGAGGGCGATCAGTTGCTTGGTCATGGTTTTCTCCTGAGTGGGTGTCTCTGTCATTCGGCCTTGCGGGATTGCATTGCCTTGGGCCGAATAACGCCAACCGCGGCGGGCCGGTAGTCAAGAGAAGGGTAAGGCCGTGTAACGCCCGGTGACGGGTGTAGCGGCGCGAGATAAATCGCGGCAATGGTCGAGATAATTGACTCGACGATGACTTGCGCTCAGCCAAACAAAATTGCGCCGGGCAAAACTACACCCAGCAGGTTGGAACGGTATCCCACGCGATGGCATGGGTCACGGGGTGAAAAGTCCCGAACCGGCCGACTGTTGTGGGGACACCGAGGACGTAGGAAAAATAGGTCGGGTTCGGCCCCCCGTTGACGCACGCCTCGGTGAAGCTTGCGGGAGCCCCCTGGCAGGCGCCGGCATTGACGAGGCTGCATGACACGCCGCTCTCGGTGCCGCCGGGGTAATTGATCGAGTAGGATCGGCGGAAGGCGCCAAAAAGCGACGGGGAGTAGCGCACGATCGAGAGCGCCTCCATGGGGTCGATTCGGGCGCTTCCGCCGGGGAACTGTGAGGCTCCGGACTGCATATTCCACCTATAGGCCAGGGCGTTGTAATTGACAGGGGCGACAGCGTGCAGCGGGTCGTTTAAGTCGGCGACCCAGGTCTTGCCATCCGATCCCGCCCCGAGGTTGTAATGGTTATAGGTGTAGTCGAGCTGACTGGCCGAACCGGTCGTGTGCACGCTCACCGCGGTCGCCGTCTCGTCGAGGATGATCTGCGCCCCGATAGAAAGCGTCCAGCGCTGCCAGGCATCCTGGTCCAGCGTCGAGGCTATCGTGTGAGGTCCGTCGAGGACGTAGGGCTGCGAAATCCCGGCCGTGACCGCCGCGGTCCCCCCGGAAACTGTGCAAGTTTGCGTCCGATGGTCTCTCGAATAAATTTCGTGGCGAAGCGTCAGCCAGGCCAGCGCCCCGGCGTCTGTATACGTCGGCCAGATACGGTAGGTGTAGACCTCCCGGGACTCGGACAGCTCGTCGTCGTCGCGCCATCCATAAATGCAACCTGGGATAACCACAAAACCATTGATGTTGGCCTGTGGCGGCACCGACGTTTTGCTGAAGCTATAGGTCCAATAGCCGTTATTTTGTAAGGCATCCCCGGTCCAGTAGGGCGTCTCGGGCACGTAAGCTCCGCCGGATCGACGACTGACGTGCGCGGTGTCGTGCAGCTGCTGCGGGATGTCGATTTCCCAGCTGAACGCCAGGCCAAAATCCGCCGCGGCTTCGTTTCCGGCGCCACTGATGGCCAGGCGCCAGAAACACGTCGGCCAGGACTGCTGCTCGAAGGTCGTCAGTCCCCATGGATTCGCGCCGCCGGATGTCGGGTAGCGCATGCTACCGAAATAGATTTCAGACCCGTCCGGCTTGTGGGCCAGCAGATTGAGCGCCCCGTTATTGGGCGCCAGGCCCGCCGCAGCGGAGAGGGACTTTGTCAGCACCCCGAACGTCCGGCCCGGCTCGAAATGTCCCCAGCGCCGCACCTTGATCGTGGCGGTACACCCGCCCGAGGCCTGGACCGTCACCACCTGCACATGCCAGCGCACTTGGGCGGGGTCGATGTAGATCACGCCCACGCCAACCGACCCGCCAATGCTGTTAATCGATTTGCCGTAGAGCGTCCGGGGGGTCCCGGCGATGAGCCCATAGAGCCGGGCCTGACGATGGATGGCGTTGTCCTCCGCGACCTGGGGCGCGGTGCGCTGATCGCCGGACGGAGAGGGCATCTTCACCAAGTCGCAGCGCCCCGTTAGATCAGAAGACAGGCCGCCCCAGGCCCCATTGGGCGTGGGGTGCGAGACCACCGCGCCATCCGGGCAGGTCAGGCTCCCCGGATCGGTCGGGCTATAGGCATTCGCCCCCCGCCAGAGCCCGGTAGCCGGGGGGTGAAACCGAATCAGTGCCGTCGCGGCCGCATCGTGCGCCCAGTTGTCGATCATGGCGGCGCCGCGAAATTGAGCACCACGGTGGCGCCATTGGCGTCGGTCATCGTGATCTGTTTGAGCGGCGTACGGGTCGCGGAAAACAGCCCGTCAGACGAGTAGATCGTTGTGGCCGGATGCCACAGCCGGGCGTCATAGCTGGGCTCAGTCAGGGGGCTGGCGATGGCCCCCCCGCCGGACGTGGCCGCAGGCTTTCCCGTACCAGCCCTGGCCGGGATGGCCGGTGCACCCTTGGCGGCAGGCAAAGACCGATCTACCCGGCTGGTGAGGCCCGCGGCCTCGCGGGTCAGCGCGTCCAGGGCCGCGGTGAGGTCTTTGCTCATAGGGTCACTGTGAAAACGTCCTCGACCAACGGGGCGGAGAACGTGCTGGCGATGGTCGGGGCGGCGGCGGCCCGCTCGCCAGAGGACACCGCCGGGAATTCGATGGTGAAGTTGTGGTCTGCCGCCGCGGCGTTGTTGAAGGTCACCACGGGAGAGGACGGCAGATTCGTCTGCCCGGCGGCCGGCGCTGCCGCCGCGGCGGTTGTCGTCTCCGGGTGCGTCGTCCCCACGCCGGAGACGGCGCAGATGGCCAGGGAAAACGTCGTCGTCGCCTCGCCCGAGTCCGGCGCCATGCGGTGGGCCAGCCGCTGCACTTTGCCGATGGCGTGGATCCCGTCGACGTCGATCTCCACCGTCTTATCCAGATCGATTGCAGGATTGAGGCACACGGTGGCACTCACTGTGTTGCGGCGGTGCGAGGCCCAGATGCGCGCCTTCGCCACGTCGACCAGCGTTTCGATGGCCACGGTGGCGGCGGCTCGGTCGGTGTCTGCCGTCAGGGTCGGGTCTAGCCCGTTGGTTTTGCCCGAGACCACGGTGGGCAGGTCCTGGGGCTGCACCGACTCCACGTCGGCGCGGTAGAGTTTGGCCTTGGTCTCCCACCCCTCGGCGTCCTGGTACACGCCCTCCAGGGCGCCGCTCATGGATTGCCGCATGACGCCCGTGGCCGCCACGGCGGCAGGGCACTGCACCGTCACAGTGTGCGTCTCCTGCACGGTCTGCGCGTAGTCGTAGGCAATGACAGCGGCAAACCCCATGCACAGGGTCGCGTCCACGGGCGGGTTGGGCGTCCAGAACCCCGCCCCGACGGCCACGGCGGTACTGGGCATGGGGGTATAGGTCACAGCCCCGACCACCGTCCCGCCAGCGGCGGAAATTGCGCCCTCCACCTGAGAGCGCTGCAGGAACCAGTTTCCGTCGATCACGTATTGCGCAAACCCCGTCATATCGACATAGCTGTAGGTCAGGGCGTGCCCCTCAGCCTTGAGCCGCGGAAAACGATAGGTGAAGGCGATATCGACGGTATTGACCAGCCCCTGTCGATCCGCAAGCTCCACGGCGAGGGAGCCGTCGATGACCTGGTCGGCGCCGAAGGTCAGCGGGGCGGAGGGGGCGGGAATCCAGGGGGTGAGCCGCGGCAGGCCGGCAGGAGACAGATCGAGTGACCCCCGCACGGTGGACAGACGATCCTGGGCATAGGCCCAGCCGGAGGCGCTCGCCGCGAACACAACCGGCGACCAGCGGCCCCCGATCAGGCTGTCGAGGGCGGGGCGGTTAAGCGCGTCGAGCACGCCCTGCAGATCATCCGTCGCCCGCACCTCGACGGTCCGCGCGGCTGGATCGTACTGTGGGCTATCGACGACCCCGGAAAACAGGCGCATTGGGTACAGGGGGCCGCTCTCCGCGGCCGCGGCGATGTCGATGGTCACCGAACGGCCGACCCAGCCGGGCAGGAAGATCGCAGTCCCGGCCGCGGGCCGCAAGGTGAAGATCGCGATGCGCGCGGTCCCCTCCTCCGCCTCCACGGCGATCTCCCCGACCACCTGGTCGGAGACGTCAGCTCCGTGCAGCGTCACCACCGCCGTCCACACCGCGGCCGGCCCGGCCGGGATGGCCGCCCCGGCGGTCCCGGTCAGCCACGCCTCCGGCACGCCCGGATCGTTCGGATCGTCCGATCCCGGGCTGGCCGCGAAGGGCGCAGCGGCAAAGAGCGCAGCGGCGAACACGGCGTTACAGCCCCAGGGTACGGAAAAAAATCCGCCATGTGACCGCTGTCGCTCCGGAGCTGGAAGCAGTGACCACCAGAGGCTTGCGGCCGTCCGCATTGACGCCGCCCAGGGCCAGGGTCACCGTGGGGACCGTCGCCAGGCTGCTCACCAGTACCGTGTCGGCGCCTTGGGTAACGATCCCGGCCCCCGCGACGAAGATCGTGCGGCGGATGGCCCGAAACTGCGTCACGGCGGCGTTGCACGCAAATGCGGTCATCTCGATCCAGTACGGCTGATCGGCCGTCAGGAATAAGCAGGGGCCATTTGCCACGAAGGGCAGACCTGACGCCGCGTCGCCGGTGACGCACTGCTCCACCACGAGGCCGTCCCCCGCCACGAGGTGCGCGGCCCGCGGCCCCGTGCTCGCGCCCGCCCCGACGACGATCGCTCTGTCGTGCAACGCCTCCGCTAGAGACCCCAGCGCCGTTGCCAGCCCCCCGGACGCCCGGGCGCCGATGCCCACGGCGAGGGCCTGGTCCTGGTCTGCCACCGGGGATGGATTGGCTGCCTGCGCCGTCTCCGGGCACACCGCCACCGCCATGGTATCGAGTACGGCCAGGCTGACCGTCTTGCTCCCCGCAGGCAGATCTACCGGTGTGGTACTCGGCCCGGCCCGCAGGGTGGCCGGGGTGTGGCCCTGCACCCAGTCTCGAGCCAGCACCGTCCCCGCGGCATTGAGGTTGCCGACCCCCCACTCGGCCCCGGCGCCGCTGCCGCTGCCCCACTCGATCAGGTAGGGCACCGCCTTTGCTACCCCCTCTCCGACGGCGGAAAACGGGAAATACCCCGCCGGCGCGCCGCCCAGGGTCAGGGGTCCGGTGCCTGCGGTCAGACATGTCTCGCGCACGCGGGGAGCCAACATCAAATCAGCCATGGTCAAACCTCCTCACAGATCAGTTCCCAGCGGTGCGTCGCCTCCGCCCGCTGGCCGCTGACCGTCGGGCGCAGCGCCCACACGGTCAGCTCAGGGTAGTAGATCGCGCCATAGGCCAGAGCGCCGGCCACAGGCGTCACCGTGGCCACGTTGCCGAACAGGGCGGCGGGCGTCCGCACCGCCTGACCGCCGGCCAGGTAGGCGAGGCCGTAGGGGGTATAACCGGCATCCGACCGGTGCGCCGCGGGCAGCGTCGCCTCCAGCCCGGCGCAGGGAATCCCCCGGGGGACGACGCAGCGCAGCAGGTGCTGAGCATTGGTCGCCAGGGTTGCCAGGCCCGGGGGCAGCCAGCCGGCGCCGCTGGTGGTCACCTTGAGCCGCGCCCAGGTCTCCTGCTTGAGTCCGGCGCCGGACACCGCCCGCAGAATCGTCTCGCCCCCGATAATCTCGTAGGTCTGCTCCAGGTCCAGGGCCTGCAGGTCGTGGAGGACGATGCCCCCGATCTCGAAACTCATCGCCGCGCCCCCCGCTTGAGGGCCTCACGGCCCAGGGCCGACACCATCTCCGCGACCACGTCGGGCGCGGCCGCCATGGGATAGCGGCGGCCGTCCAGATGCACATTGACCGGGGTGGGCGTACTCCCCCGGCCGGTCGGGGCTGGCAGTGACGGGATGCGCAGGCGTGACAGGGCGCCGCCGTCGGCATAGCGCGGAATTTGCATGGCGTTCAGGCGGCGCATGAAATCGGCGCCGTAATGGCGCACCGCCGGCAACTGCATCACCCACTCGCCGGGGGTGCCCCAGTACAGCATGTTGTCGGCGCGGTCGTGGGGAGCGGTGCCAGGCAGGGGGCCGCCGGAGGCGAAGGCCGGAAGTGCCGGCGGGGTCGCCGTAGCGCCGTCCGGCAGCCCCGTCGCCTGGACCTTCACCGGCAGCACCAGGCCCGCGAAGGCAGACTTCACGGCCTCAAGGGCAGCGGACAAGGCCCCCTGGTCGATCTCGGGCTTCAGCCTGATCGCCGCCTGCTCGTTCAGCTTGGTGATCTGCTGGGCCAGCCCATTCATCGCCTGTGTCATCTGATTGAACTGCTCCAGTTGCTTCGCCGCCGCCGCCTCGGCCGCCCCCTTCTGCTCCTGGAGGATACCGTCCGTTTCACGGCCGATGCGGCTCAACTCACTGATCGCCTCCTGGCGCTGGGTCTTGGGGTCCACGCCCTCGCCGCTGAGGTTGCCGATGCTCTGCGCGACGCCTTGCTGGCGCTGCAGCAAGTCCTTGGCCAAGTCGCTCTTGCCTTCGGCCTGGGCGTTGCTGGCTTCGAGTTTGAGTTGCGTCATCTCCTTCCGCAGGTCTTCCGCCTGCTCCTTGGGGGTCATGTCCTGGCGCCGGAGGGCGTTGATGGCGGCGGCCGTGTTCAGGCGGTTATTGACGATCTGTTTGTCGAGATCGATGACCTGCTGCGCATAGGTCTTGTACGCCTGGAGCGCCTCGCCGGCCCTGGACTTCAGAGTGTCGTAAAGGCCCTGGGCAATGGCAGCCCGCTGCTGTGCAGCCTCGGCATCGATGGCCCGCAGCTGGCGGGCCGCGCTGCCCTCGGCCTGCACTCGGGCGGCCGCGGCGCCCTGGGTTTTTTCCAGCTCCCCCTGGCGCAGGGCCTCCGTGATGTCTTTCAGGCTGGCGGCGCTGCGCTTCTTCTCCTCGACTTCTTTCCTGGCGATGGCGATCTTTGCTTCGTTGGCATTTCTCACCGCCGCGATCTCGGCATTGGCCTGGGCGAGCACATCGGCGGCCCCCTGGGTCACCAGCTGGCGCTTCCGCGCCGCCACCAGCTCCAGGGCCGCGAGCTGCTGCCCAGCCCCGGCTTGGGCCGCAGCCACCTCGGCGTTGCGGCTCGCCACCTCCACCTGGGCGACGCCGGCCGGATCGTTGCGCAATTCCGCGGCCACCCGGGCCAGCGCCGCCGCCTGGTTGAACTGGGCCAGGGCGACGCCGGCCGTCTGGGAGAACAAGGCCTGGATTCGCCCCGCCCGCGCCTCCAGCCCGGCCACCAGGCCGTTCAAAGCCCTCATCTCCGCCTGGCTGCGCGCCTCGATGGCGTTTTCCAGCTGCGAGCGCAGGGTGGCGTCCTTGGGCGCACGCCCCAGGGCGGTGCTGATGCGCTCCACCAGGCCGGTGAATGCGGCGGGAGTCTTGGCCGCTGAGAACAGCCCCTGCAGGGCGGTCTTCAGCTCCAGGGCGCTGGCCTTCAAGACGCCGTTGTCGTTCAGTGCTCCCGCCACAAAATCCTTGTAGAGGGTCTCGAAGGCCTGCAGAGACTTCAGGCTGTCCTGATCGACCAGGCCGCCGGCGTCGAGCTTGAGCTTATCCAGGCCGAGGAGGCCGCGCTCCTGGCCCCGGTTGTTGACGAAGGCCTTGGCCGCTTCGTCAGCCCGACCGACCGCCGCCTCCAGTATCCGCAGCTCGGCCTCGGCTGCCCGGCCCACGTCGCTCATGCGGAAGGCCGGCGAGAGCAACTGGTCCCGCAGTTCGGCGGCGCGGCTCTTGAGTTTGGACACCTGGTCGGCCTGTTCCGCAGGCCCGTTCTTGGCGGCGAAGTCCTCGAAATTGCGGATCATCTGCTCCGTAGACAAGGCGGTGCCCTGGGCCGCCTGCTGGCCCTTGTTGCGGAAGTGATCCCAAGCCAGGGCGGCGGCCGTGATGCCGGTGATGACCAGCCCCGGCCAGCCCCCAAACAGCGCCAGCAGCCCCCGGCCGGCGGTGGCGGCGAGCCCCATGGCCCGCCCCATGGCCCCGACGTTGGCCGCGGCGACGGCGGCCTGGGCCGCCGCCTGGGCCGTCCCGGCCGCCACGAGGGACTGATTGGCCCAGAGCAGCCGCGCCGCGGCCGACCGCTTCTCATCGGCGAGGGCAGCCGCCTGGGAGGAGACCGCATACCCTTGTGCGGCGGTCGCCGCGTTCAGTTGCGCGATGGCGCCTTGGCGCACGGCGAGCAGGGACGCCGTGGCCGCTTCCGCATGGCGCAACTCCTCGGCCGCCGCCACCCGGGTCGTGGCGGCATCGCGACCCTTGGCCGCGACCAGGGCGCCGATCGCGGCGACCCGGTTGGCGCCGAAGGCCGCCGCGCCGATCAAGGCAATCTGCCCCAGCCCGGCGGCGATCGCCGGCAGGTTGGCCGCCAGGCCATTCAGGCCGCCGGCCAAGTTGGCAGTGACGCCCAAGGCGTTATCCATCTCGCCCGCGGTTTGCTTGACCGCTTCGCCCAGGTTGGTCCAGGCCTGGCCAACGGTCCGCGGCAGGCGTGCTGCCTCGCCCGCCAAAGCGGCTTGCTGGCTTTGCAAGGCCATCAGGACTTGCTGGCTGGTGAGCGCCCCCTGTTCCCCGAGTTTTTTCAGCTCGCCGACAGTCACGCCGAGGCCGGCGGCGATGGCCTGAGCCAGGCGGGGCGCATTTTCCAGGATGGAACTGAGTTCCTCCCCCCGCAAAACGCCAGAGCCCAGGGCCTGCGCGAACTGGAGCATGGCGGCCGAACTCTCGGCCGCTGAGGCGCCGGAGACCAGCAGGGCCTGGCCGACCGCGGTGACGGCCTGCTGCGCGTCCTTGGCGCTCCCCCCCATATCCTTGATCGGCGTCGCGATGCGGGTGAACAGTGCGGCGACATTGACCACCTCGGTGCCTGAATCCCGGGCGGTACTGCGGATGGCGTCGAGGTTGTCCTTAAACTCGACCAGGGACCCCGAGGCGAGCTTGACCCGGGCCTCGACCCCCTTCAGCTCCTCGGCGGCGCGGGCGAAGGCCCTGACGGCCTCGACGGGCGAGGCCGCGAACTGCTGCCACAGTGCAATGGCGCCGCTGATATGGGCGAGATCGGCGATGGCCGACCGGGCGCTGGGACCGACTCCCCGGATCGCCTGCTCCAGTTGATTGACGGAACGAATCGCGCCATCATTGGTCGCAGTGATCACCAGCTTGAGGTTGAGGTCCGACATGCTCCTATCCCTGATTCAATGGACAATTTTTGGCGCCCTGCTCTGCCTGGGGCTCGGCATGACGTTTGCCCTCGGGTGGAGCTTCGTCGTCGGCCTGCTGCTTATGGGATGCCTGCCCACGCTCCTGGCCGCAAATTTTCTCTGCGGCCGGCGTTAAGCCTTCGCCGCCGCCACCGCCTCCTCCACCGCACTCGCGAAAACACCCCAGGGATAACGCCAGGCCTCCGCGTGCCCCTGGCGGACCAGGCCGGCCACGCTCCTTTCCAAGCGGGTCACGGGGTCTTCTGGGCAGCCAGAATCTCCCGCCCCAGGGTCACGACCCGCTCCCGCATCGCGAAAAAACGCGCGTTCACCTCCCGCGCCTCGGCGATGACCCGATCGATGTCCGAGGGCGTCATGCCGTCGATCACGTCTGCGGGGAGATCGGACAGAAAAACCAGGTCGGAGAGAGCAATCTCCTCGAACAGCGCCCCGTCCACCAGGTCTCCCGCATCAGTCTTGGATGCCAGCCAGGCGCGAATCTCGCCGACAGTCAGCTCCTTGACGACGACCTTGCGGCCGTCGATCTCAAACTCCTTGAGGCGGCGCACCGCTTACCGCTCCTTCCGCACCGTCTGATACTGCGACAGCCCCGTGGTGGTGATGCTGGTATCCGCCAGCTGGGTCGCCGAGAGCGTCAGCTTGCCGAACTCGTCTCCGATCCAATCCACGCTCTGGGCGGGGTCAAACTGGCAGCGATGCTTCTCGATGCGTACCGCCTTGCCTGACGCAGCCTCGTTCAGGCCGTCGATCACGATGCGGTAATCGGCGGCGGCCGCCACCAAGCACTGGATCAGGTCATCCGGCAGGGGCGTATAATCCACCGTGATGGCGTCGCCCGCCACCAGGGTCGCGGCGCCGGGCAGGACATAGACCCCGCCGCGCCGCCACTCGTAGTTGGTGGCCGCCACCACCGGCGTGCCCCCCTTCTTGACCACCGGGGCGACGGTCAGATTGCCCAGGCGGGCTAGAGGGATCAGCGAGCCCAGGGCCGGCACCGTCGCCGCCTCGCCCACGATGGCCACCGCGCCGGCATTCGCCGTCACGCTGCCGCGCAGCGCCAGGGCCAGATTCTCGGGCGAAAAACTCAGCATGTGCTTCTGGCCCATCGTCTTCAAGAAAGGGGGGGTGCGCTTCTGGCTCTCGTTCACAGAAAAATTCGGCAGCGCCTTTTCGGTGGGAACGTTGCCGCGCTCGGCCACCCCCCAGGAACGCGCCGACCTGCTCGACGCTCTCGACAAGCTGATCCAGGACGCCTCGGCGGTGATCCCCGAGGATGGCAGCGTGCAGTTGATCGAGATGGCGGGCAAGAGCGCCAGCGCCGATCTCTACGAGCGCCTGGTGATGTACTGCCGCAGCGAGGTGAGCATCGCGCTCACCGGCACCAACCAGACGGTGGAGTCCAACAGCAACAAGGCCAGCGCCAGCGCCGGCCTGGAGGTGGCGGGCGACATTCGCGACGCCGATGCGGAGATCGTCGCCGACACGGTCAATACCCTGATCCGCTGGATCTGCGAACTCAACTGGGGAGGCCCCGAGCGCCCGGTATACAGCCTGTGGGACCAGGCCGCTCAGGATGAGCTGCAGGCGGCCCGGGACAAGAGCAACCATGATGCCGGGGCGCGATTCACCAACGCCTACTGGAGCCGGGCCTATGGCTACCAGGAGAGGGACCTGGCGCCGGAGGGTGCCCCGCCCGCCGCGACGCCCCCCGCGGCGCAACGCGCCCTGCACGCCGCCCGCCCGGCCGCGGCGGCGGATACCACCGACCGCCTTCTGCCGGCGCTGGCCCCCGCGGCCGACGGCACGGTCGCGGGATGGGTGGATCTGATCGAGGCCGAGCTGACGGGGTGCGAGACCCTCGCGGAATTCCGCGATCGCCTGCTGGGACTCTATGGCCACCTGCCGGCCGATGATCTGACCGCCGTCATGGCCAGAGCCTTCGAGGTGGCCGACCTGCGCGGGCGCTTCGAGGTCCGGCGCGGTGCCTGATCCCACCCTACAGGGCGGTTTCGACCTGGCTTTCGCGGAGCAGGCGGCCTTCCTGCGCAACAAACTGGACCTACCCACCGAGACCTGGCAGGACCTTCTGCATGGCGCCCACGACCGGGCCTTCGTGGTGGCCGGGGCGACCAAGGCCGATCTGCTGGCCGATCTGCACGCCGAGGTCCAGAAGGCGATCGACGACGGCACCAGCCTGAAAAAATTCCGCAAGGATTTCCGGGCCATCGTCGCCAAGCACGGCTGGGTGGATTTCACCGGCAGCGGCACCCCCGGCGGCTTTGCCTGGCGCACCAAGGTGATCTACGAGACCAACCTGCGCACGTCCTACGCCGCCGGCCGCTATGCCCAGCTCACCGACCCGGATTTCCTGGCCGCCAGGCCCTACTGGCGCTATGTGCACAGCGATTCCGTCATGCATCCGCGCCCCCTGCACCAGGCCTGGCACGGCAAGGTCATCCGGGCCGACGATCCCTGGTGGCAGACCCACTATCCGCCCAACGGCTGGGGCTGCAAGTGCCGGGTCCATGCCCTCGCGCCAGACCAGCTGGGGAAATACGGCAAGGATGCGCCCGACGCGGCGCCGCATGACGGCGACACCACCTGGACCGACCGCAACGGCAACGCCATCACGGTGCCCCGGGGCATCGATCCGGGGTGGGCCTATGCCCCCGGTGCAAGCCTGGCCCGGGAACTCCGAGAGATCGCAGGCCAGAAAGTGGCGCGGCTGCCACCCCCCCTCGGCAAGTCCTTGGCCAAAGACCTGATTTCCCCTGCGCCCGCCGCGCGGGTGTTCAAACCGCAAAAGACGGCCGCGGCAGCTGCAGATTGGGCCGTCCGCAACGATCTGGCGGACTTCGCGGACTATGGCGGGGTAAAGCCAGAGGTGGCCAACGCCTGGAATCAGAGTCTTTTCGAGCACCTTCAAGAGTTCCCGGAATTGCGCAAAAAACAAAAATTCGTGGGGACATGCCCAGGCTCAGTTTTCGCGCTGGCGGGCCTTGGAGATCGAAAAATATTTGCTGCGGCTAAAAACTGCCAACCCCGGCATTTCCGAGAGCGTTCTGCGGGCCCATGCCGAGCGGATCGTCAAAAGAAAGACGGTCAAGGCGAGCACGTGGGCGCATTCATGGGCGCAGAACGACGTTTCCGGGGTCTGTGTGAATCAGAAGTGGGGAAAGGACGTGGCCGCCTTCGAGAACGCGCTCAAGGAAAATGTCCTGGCAAATTTTCATCCGCCGGGCTGTGACAGCATTCGCAGCGTCGTGGATCATGAGTTCGGACACCAACTCGACGATCTGCTGGGCCTTCATATTGACGATGCCGTGCGGATGGCCTATAACGATGCTCGATCCCTCGGGATCGAAAACGAGGTTTCTGGATATGCCAAAGCGAACATCAAGGAATTCATCGCCGAGTGTTGGGCCGAGTCGCTCAACAACCCAGCCCCGCGGTCCTTTGCCCAGCGCATCGCCGGGATTGTCCGCGCGCGATATTCCGCTCGTTTTCCCAGAGTTTAAGCCTGACGAAGGCCGCATCACGTCCGGCCTCTGCGCCACGCCAGGAGACCAGGCTCGCTTCGACGCCTTCGTCGACGAGGGTGGCGTCCCCTCTGGCGTATAGTCCTCAGGTCTCACCGCCGAACTCTGCTCCATGGTCGACAAGATCAATCTGATCGTCAACGACGCCTCGGTTCTCCAGCGTCTCCGCGATCTGCAGGTCAGACTCACCGACCGCCAGATGGCCACCGCCTACCGCGAGATCGGCGCGGACCTGGTCGAGTCGACCCTGCGCCGCTTCGAGACCAGCACCGGCCCCGACGGCAAGCCTTGGGCACCCCTGGCGGAGGGCACCGTCCTCGCCGTACTGACCAGGGTCAAGGGGGCCTACGGAAAACGGGGGCTGACCAAGAAAGGCGCCACCGCCAAGGCCGGCCGAAAGCCCCTTGTCGATACCGGCGTCCTCCGCGACACCCTGCGCTATCAACTGATCCCTGGGGGGGTCGAAATCGGCACCAACCGATTCTCCGGGGAGTGGGAGGGTGGTGCCGCCGTCCATCAATTCGGCAGCCGCAATGGCCACATCCCCGCCCGCCCCTTCCTCGGCGTTTCCGCAGACGACAAAGCCACCGTCCTCGGGATTTTTGACCGCTACCTGCGCCAATCCGGGGCCTGATTTTTCCTCTCGCCTCGGTTTTCGCCATGCGCAAACGATTTGCGTTGGCGACTCTCCAAAACCCGGCTCCGCTCACCCCCGCTCACATTTATCGCGCCTTTCCCCGGCCATTTATCTCGCCTCCCCTCAGACGGGCCGGTTACGGCGTTTTGCCCCCCAGGAGGGCCTTCATGGCCGCCAGGCGGGCGCTGCCGGTGGCCTTGTCCGGTTCCGCAGCCGCCTTGCCGCCGCAGAAGCGAATGTCTTCCTTGCCCATTTCGGCGATGAAGCGCGAAGCTTCGCAGGGGATCAGCTCACGGGCCTGTTTGCGCCGCTCGCAGTAGGAGATATGCAGGGAGCGCTGGGCGCGGGTGATGCCCACGTACATCAGGCGACGCTCTTCCTCGACCTTGCCGGTATCCACCGATTCCCGGTGGGGGAGGATGCCTTCCTCGACGCCCACCAGGAAGACGTGGGGGTATTCCAGGCCCTTGGCGGCGTGCAGGGTGGAAAGCTGGACGGCGTCCAGGTCGGCCTCGTCCTTGTCCAGCATGTTGATGAGGGCGATGCTCTGGGTGAGGTCGAGGAGGGTCTTGCCTTCCTCTTCGCCCTTCCTGTTCAGCCAGTCGGCGAATTCCAGCACATTGCCCCAGCGGGTCTGGGCGCTGCGCTCCTCCTCGTGGTCATGGAGGTGGGCTTCGTAGTCGATGGCCTGCAACAAATCGGGCACCACCTGCTGGGCCGGTTCCTTCCCCGCCCTTTGCTGGAAGCGATTGATGAAGTGGCAGAACGCCAGCAGGGGTTCGAGCTGGCGGGCCTGCACCCGCTGGGCAAAGCCTTCCTGGAAGGCGGCCGCGAAGAGCGACAGGTGACGCTCCCCGGCGTACTGGCCCAGCACTTGCAGGGGTGGCGGCGCCGATGCCCCGCTTGGGGTGGTCGCGGCGCGGATGAAGGCGGGATCGTCGTCCTCGTTGGCGAAAAGGCGCAGGTAACTGGTGAGATCCTTGATTTCCGTCTTGTCGAAAAGACTGGCCGCCGGAGAGGCGGTAGGGAATCTTGGCGTTGCGCAACTGTTGCTCGAAGACCCGTGCCAGATGGTTGGAGCGGTAAAGGATGGCGTAGTCGCGGAAACGGCTCCGGTGCTCGAAACGGTGGGCCTGGAGCTTCATCACTACGCCCTCCGCTTCGCCCTCGTTGTCGCGGCAGGCGGTGACGGTAATGGGCTCCCCGTGGCCCAGTTCCGACCACAGGGTTTTCTCGAACAACTTTTCGTTATGGGCGATGACGGCGTTGGCCGCCTTGAGGATGCGCACCGTGGAGCGGTAGTTCTGCTCCAGCTTGATGACCCGCAGGGCCGGGAACTCGTCCGGCAGGCGCTTCAGGTTGGCGATGTCCGCCCCCCGCCAGGCGTAGATGGCCTGGTCGTCGTCCCCCACGGCGGTGAACTGGGCGCGGACGCCGGTGAGCAGCTTCAGGAGCTGGTACTGACAGGCATTGGTGTCCTGGTACTCATCCACCAGCAGATAGCGCAGGCGGTTCTGCCACTTTTCGCGCACTTCGGGGTGGCTCTCCAGGATCTGCACCGGCAGGCGGATCAGGTCGTCGAAATCCACCGCCTGATAGGCCTTGAGGGTGGCCTCGTAGGACAGGTAACTGCGGGCGGCCAGAGTCTCGGTGTCGCTGGCGGCCCGGTGCAAGGCCTCCTCGGGGCTGACCATGCCGTTCTTCCAGTGGGAGATGAGGGATTGCAGGCGGCGCAGGGTCGCCTTATCCACCGTCTTGGCCAGGTCGCCAATGATGCCGGCGCAGTCGGCGGCGTCGAAGATGGAAAAGCGCGGCTTGTAGCCCAGGGCGCGGGCTTCCTCCCGCAGGAAGCGCACCCCCAGGGAATGAAAGGTGGAAATCTGCACTTCGGCCGCCGTCTGGCCCCCCAACAGGCGGGCCACCCGCTCGTGCATCTCCTTGGCCGCCTTGTTGGTGAAGGTGATCGCCGCCACGGTGCCGGGCCGGAAGCCGCAATCCTGGATCAGATAGGCGATCTTCTGCGTGATGACCCGCGTCTTGCCCGAACCGGCGCCGGCCAGCACCAGGAGGGGGCCGTCGAGGTAGCGGATCGCTTCGCGCTGCGGGGGGTTCAAGCCGGACATGAAAAGGGAACGCCCCGGCGGACCGGGGCGTAGGCGGTGGGGATCAGGGGATTCTACCTCACGCTTCGATATCGACCGAAGGGCCTGTGAGGCCGGGCTTCAACAAGGTTTCCGCCTCTGCGCCCAGATGCACCAGGCGTTCGGCCAGTGCCCGGGCTTCGGCCAGGGTCGGGTCGGCGCTGCCGGAATCCGGGAGGTGCGACTTGGCCGCCTCCAGCTCCTGTTGCAGCGACCGTTCCCGGTCGGCATCGACCGGTTCCGCCGGGCCCACCCGCCGCAGGGCGTCGGCTTCCAGCGCCCGGGCGCGCTCGGCGGCGTCACGGATGGGGTTGCGGGTGGTGGAAGAGAGGCGGTCGAGTTTCATGGCATTGGTAACGGCATCACGCTGCGGATTCTTAACCCGAACAGACCGCCTTGGGGAGGTTTCTGCTGTCATGAACCAATTCTGGGTGAATGCGTCGAACTGCCCGGGGATGGCCTGAACAATGGGTTTGGCTCCGATTGGACAAAGGAGGAGGGGAATGAATCAATCCGGTATCCGACGCTTGGCGCTGGCAACGCTTGTCGTGGCACTTGTCTTGCAGGGAATGCAGCAGGCCAGCTCTGCCGGCGACCTGGCGCCGACGCGCCTCATCAAGCCTCGCCCCGCGCCTGCAGCCAGTAGAGCAGGGTCTGGTAGAGCAGGTCCGGGTCCACCGGTTTGGCGACGTGATCGTTCATGCCGCCGTCGACCGCGACAAACCCGCACGCTGCGCCGCATCCGCTTGACGCAAGCGCCGAGCAATGCGCAAGCGTGCCAGTTTCTCGCCAAGGGCTTGCGCTTCGGTGAGGTGTTGTGCTGAAAGCGGAGGGGCTTCGCTGTGTTTCATGTCCCCAAAAACAACCCGTAATCAGTTTAAGATTGTTAATGCGGACATTTTTCTCGGTTTGCCTCTGGCGTCAAGGTATAAAACCTGGGGCCGGGGGGCGGTAGTTGGTTAGCATCCTTGCGGGGAAAACAGGAATGCTTGGGTCATTGCATTGAGGTAACCCTGCCGCCGACTCTTCAGTGCGCCGCTTCCCAATTCGCTCCGACCCCCACCTCAACCACCAGCGGCACCGAGAGTTGCGCCACCTGGGTCATCAGCCGGGGCAGGTGGGTGCGGACGTCCATCAGCTCGGCATCCGGCACTTCCAGCACCAGCTCGTCGTGCACCTGGAGGACCAGCTTTGAGGCCATGCGCTTTTCGTCCAGCCACTTCTGCACGGCGATCATGGCCATCTTGATGAGGTCGGCGGCCGTGCCCTGCATGGGGGCGTTGATGGCGGCACGTTCGGCGCCCTGGCGGCGGCCCTGCTGGCTGGCGCGGATGTCGGCGAACCACAGGCGACGGCCAAAGGCGGTCTCGACGTAGCCTTGCTGGCGGGCGGAGTTGCGGGTTTCTTCCATGTAGCGGGCGACACCGGGGTAGCGGGCGAAGTAGCGGTCGATGTAGGTCTGGGCGGCGCCGCGCTCCAGGTCGAGCTGGCGGGCCAGCCCAAAGGCGCTCATGCCGTAGATGAGGCCGAAGTTGATGGTCTTGGCGACGCGGCGCTGGTCGGGGCCGACTTCCAGGGGCGTAACGCCGAAGATTTCGGCGGCGGTGGCCCGGTGCACGTCCTCGCCCTGGGCGAAGGCGTCGAGCAGGCGGGGGTCGCGGGAGAGGTGGGCCATGATGCGCAGCTCGATCTGCGAGTAGTCGGCGGAAACGATGCTGCTGCCGGCCGGCGCCACAAAGGCGGTGCGGATGCGCCGGCCTTCCTCGGTGCGCACGGGGATGTTCTGCAGGTTGGGGTCGCTGGACGCGAGCCGGCCGGTGGCGACGCTGGCCTGGGCGTAATGGGTATGGACGCGGCCGGTGGCGGGATTCACCGAGCGGGGCAGCTTGTCGGTGTAGGTGCCCTTCAGCTTCGAGAGGCTGCGGTGTTCCAGCAGCAGCTTGGGCAGGGGGTAGTCCAGTGCCAGTTCGGAGAGCACCTCCTCATCGGTGGAGGGCGTGCCCGAGGGCGTCTTCTTCTTCACCGGCAGGCCCTGGCGCTCGAAAAGGATTTCGGCGAGCTGTTTGGGGGAAGCCAGGTTGAAGGGTTGGCCGGCCAGTGCGTGGGCCTGGGTCTCCAGGGCCATGATCTTCTGGCCGAGTTCGTGGCTTTGCCGCGCCAGGGCAGTCGTGTCGATGAGGACGCCGTTCCTCTCCATGCGCCAGATGACCTGCTGCACCGGCACTTCCAGCTCGCCGTAGATGCGGGCCAGGCCGGGCTCCTGGGCGAAGCGCGGGAGGAGGGTTTCATGGACGCGCAGGGTGACGTCGGCGTCCTCGGCGGAATAGGCTGCGGCCCGCTCCACGTCCACCTGATCGAAGCCGATCTGCCTGGCGCCCTTGCCGCACAGGTCTTCGTAGGCGATGGTGGCCAGGCCCAGGTGGCGGCTGCACAGCTGGCCGAGGTCGTGGCCTTTGTCGGACTCCAGGACGTAGGACTGGAGCATGGTGTCGTGGGCGACGCCGGCCAGCGCAATGCCGTGGTTGGCGAAGACGTGCCGGTCGTACTTGGCGTTCTGCAGCAGCTTGGGCTTGCCTGCATCCTCCAGCCAGGGCTTCAAGCGGGCCAGCACCTGCTCCCGGTCGAGCTGGTCCGGGGCGCCGGGCGCCGTGTGGGCCACCGGGATGTAGCAGGCCTCGCCGGCCTTCACGGAGAGCGAGATGCCGACGATGCGGGCGGCGAAGGCGTCGAGGCTGGTGGTTTCGGTGTCCAGGGCGGTGAGGAGCGCGGCGTCGATGCGGGCCAGCCAGGCTTCCAGGTGCTCCCAGGTGAACACCGTTTCGTAGGCGGCGCGATGGTCGCCCGACGCATCCAGGGTCGGGGCCGGGGCGGGCGTTGCCGGATCGGCCGCCGGGGCGACGCCGGATTCCAGTTCCTTCAGCCAGGTCTTGAACTCGAAGCGGCTGAACAGGGTTTTCAACGTCTCCGCGTCACGGGGCTGGGGTGTCAGTTCGCCCGGCGCCGGCAGGTCGGGCAGGTCACAGACGACGGTCACCAGCTTGCGGCCCAGGGGCAGGAATTCCAGGTGGGCGCGCAGATTTTCCCCCACCACGCCACCGATTTCGCCGGCATGGGCCACGACGCCATCCAGGTCGCCGTACTGCGCCAACCACTTGAGGGCCGTCTTGGGGCCGCATTTGGCGACGCCGGGAACGCCGTCCACGCTGTCGCCGATCAGCGCCAGGTAATCGACGATGCGCTGCGGCGGCACGCCGAACTTGGCCTCCACCCCAGCCGGGTCGAGCAGCTCGTTGCTCATGGTGTTGAACCAGCGCACCGAGGGGCTGACCAGTTGTGTCAAATCCTTGTCACCGGTGGAGATTAGAGTTTCCAGGCCGGCGGAAGAGGCCCGGGCGGCCAGGGTGCCGATGACGTCGTCGGCTTCCACGCCATCGACCATGAGCAGCGGCCAGCCGGCAGCCTGCACGGCGGCATGGATGGGCTCGATCTGGCGCACCAGGTCTTCGGGCATGGGGGGGCGGTGGGCCTTGTATTCAGGGAACCAGTCGTCGCGGAAGGTCTTGCCCTTGGCATCGAAGACGACGGCCTTGTAGTCTGCCTTGTAGTCGCTTTCCAGCCGGCGTAGCATGGAAAGCACCCCATACAGCGCGCCCGTGGGCTCGCCGGCCTTGTTTCTCAGGTCGGGCAGGGCATGGAAGGCGCGATAGAGGTAGGACGAACCGTCCACCAAGAGGAGCAGAGGCATATGACAGAGAACAATAAATTCGTTTGCCCGGCGGAGGGTGACGCCGCCATCCAGGCGGCCTCGGCCCGGGAATCCTGGCGCATCTTCGGCATTATGTCAGAGTTCGTCGAGGCCACCGAAAGGCTCTCCTCGATCCGGCCGGCGGTCACCGTCTTCGGCAGCGCCCGGGTGCCCGTCGACTCTCCCTACTATGTGCTGACCGAGACCATCGCCCGCCTGCTGTCCGATTCCGGCTTCGCGGTCATCTCGGGCGGCGGCCCCGGCATCATGGAAGCGGCCAACAAGGGCGCTTTCGACGGCAGGTCGCCCTCGGTGGGGCTCAACATCCAGTTGCCCCACGAGCAGCGGGCCAATCCCTACCAGGACGTCTCCCAGACCTTCCGCCACTTCTTTGCCCGCAAGTACATGTTCGTGCGCTTTGCCAGCGCCTACGTGGTCATGCCCGGCGGTTTCGGCACCCTGGACGAATTGCTCGAAGCCCTGACCCTGATCCAGACGGGCAAGAGCCGCAAGATACCCATCATCCTGGTCTGCTCGGCCTTCTGGGCCGGGCTGGTCGATTGGTTCCGCAACCGCTTGGCCGAGGAGAAAATGATCGACCCCGCCGACATGGATCTCATCCAGGTCATCGACGAACCGGACCGGGTGGTCGAAGCCATCTTCAAGCATTACGAGGCCCGCCCCTTCGCGCCCCTGCCCAACGAGCGGGAGATGATGCTCAACCTGTAATAAAATGGGGCTCCCGCCCCCCAGGAAACACCATGCGCCGCCTCATTCCCCTTTTGTTCCTCGCCGCCCTGCCCGTCTGGGCTGAGGCGCCGCGCCCCAACGACCTGCAGCCGCTTCCCGCCGTGCCCCCGCCCCCGCCGGGCATGGAGGCCTTCGACGCGGCGCTCGAACCCCAGGTCACCATCGTGCGCAACGACAAGGAAACCCGCGAGGAATTCCGCGCCAACGGCAAGCTGTACATGGTCAAGGTCACGCCAGTGGGCGGCAAGCCCTATTACCTGGTCGATCACCAGGGCAATGGCCAGTTCATCGAGGCGGACATGGTGGGCGGCCCGGTGGTCAAGCCGCCCATGTGGGTGATCCATAGCTGGTAAAGGACTTGGGGAGGGCTGATTCCGCCCCCCCGCAGCAATGGCAGATCCCTCTCCCTTTCCGGTCGCGCCCCGTCCCTTCGACGGCGCCAGCCGCCACGTCGACCCCGGCGCCTGCTTCGACTGGCTGCGCCAGGGCTGGGCGCTCTTCCTGGCCGATCCCGGAACCTGGCTGGCCTGTTCCCTGCTCACCCTCCTCATCGGCATCAGCCCCACCATCGTCCCCCTGGTGGGCGGCGTGGCGACCAACCTCCTGATGCCCATCCTGAGCGCCGGCCTCCTCGACCAGGCCCGCCGCCAGTCCCGCGGCGAGGACATCGACGTAGGCGGGCTGTTCAACGGCTTTCGCCACCGCACGGGTGAGCTCGTTCTCCTGGGCGTGGTGTTCACCGTGGCCATCGTCGCCGTCGTGGTGGTCATCGGCATCCTCATCGGCGGCGGCGTTGCCGGTGGCCTGTTCGGCGCCTCCACCGGGCGGCCGGTCGTGGCGGGCGCCGGTTTCGGTGTCGTTCTGGGGGGGCTTTTGCTCGGTGGTCTGCTGATCTCCCTGGCCCTGGTGCCCCTGACCATGGCCATGTGGTTCGCCCCCGCCCTGGTGTATTTCAACGGCATGGCTCCGGTGGCCGCCATGAAGGCGAGCTTCGCCGCCTGCCTCGCCAACTGGCTGCCTTTCCTGGTCTTCAGCGTCATCCTCACGGTGCTCTGCTTCTTCGCCACCCTGCCCCTGGGCCTGGGCTTTCTCGTCCTCCTGCCCGTCTTCTCCGGCGCCCTGTACGCGTCCTACCGCGACGTCTTTCCCACCAGCTGATGCGTGCCCAACAACTCCCCCCCGCCGCGGGCTGGAACTGGATCGTCGGCGGCGCCAGCCTGTACCGCCGCAATCCGCCCGTCCTCGGCCTTCTCGTCGTTGCCTACTGGTTCACCGTCGTCCTGCTCTCGGCCATGCCCCTCATCGGCACGGTGCTCGCCTCCCTGGCCGTTCCCGGGCTCTCGGTGGGACTCATGCACAGTTGCCGCCAGCTGGAGCGCCGCCAGACCCCGGCGCTGCAAACGCTCTACGGCGGCCTGCGCGAAAACCCGCGTACCCTCGCGGCCCTCGGCGCCCTTTATCTGGCCTGCACCCTGGCCATCCTGATGCTTTCTTCCCTGGCCGATGGCGGCGAGTTGCTGCGCTTCATGCTCTCGGGCCAGCCCCTGGACCGGGAGACGGTGGAGAGCGGCCGCCTCATGGCACCCGCCACCATCGTCATCCTGCTGCTTGCCCCGGTGCTCATGGCCTACTGGTTCGCCCCGGTCCTCGCCGCCTGGCACGGGCTGTCGGTGGGCAAGGCGCTGTTCTTCAGCCTGATGGCCTGCTGGATCAACTGGCGCGCCTTCCTGACCTACGGCATCGCCCTGGCCCTGGTGGCAGCGGTGCTGCCCGGCGTGGTGCTGGCCGTCCTCCTGCTCATCTTCCCCGGCGCGGCCAATTTCCTCACCGCCCTGGTCACCGTGCCGGCCATGCTGGTGCTGGCCCCTATCGTCTTCGCCAGCTTTTACGTCAGTTACCGCGACGTGTTCGGAATCGATGCCGCGGCTTGAACCCCTGGGCGTTTTCGGGGGCACCTTCGACCCGGTTCACAGCGGGCATCTGCGCCTGGCCGAAGAGGCCCGCGAGGGCCTCGCTCTCGAGGGTGTGCGTTGGATTCCGGCCGGCCAGCCCCCCCACCGGGACAGGCCGGGCGTCGGGGCTGTCCACCGGTTGGCCATGGTGCGCCTGGCCGTGACCGGCAACCCGGCCTTCTCCGTCGACGCCAGCGAGGTGGAGGCCGAGCGCCCGAGCTACACCGTCCCCACCCTGGAGCGGCTGCGGGACGAACTGGGCCGCGAGCGGCCCCTGGTCCTGCTGCTGGGGGCCGATGCCTTTGGCGGCTTGCCCACCTGGCATCGCTGGACGACGCTGTTCGAACTCGCCCATGTGGCGGTTTCCCACCGCCCCGGCTACCCGGTAGAGCCCGACGGCCTGCCGCCGGCCCTGGCGGAAGTCTTCGCCCGCCGGCGCCTGGCCTCCCCGGATGGCCTGGGACAGGCGCCCGGCGGCGGCATCGTCACCTTCGCCATGACCCAACTGGCCATTTCCGCCACCCAGATTCGCGGCATCGTCGCCCGGGGCGCCAGTCCCCGCTATTTGCTGCCCGACGCCCTTGTCGACTATATTCAACGGCACCACCTTTACCAAAGCGCCTGATGGACGTCCGCAAACTGCAGAAAATCGTCGTCGCTGCCCTGGAAGACATCAAGGGCAAGGACATCGAAGTCATCAACACCACCCGCCTCACCTCCCTGTTCGACCGCATCGTCATCGCGTCCGGGGATTCCAACCGCCAGGTCAAGGCCCTGGCCCGCAACGTGCAGGAAAAGGTACGCGAAGCCGGCGGCGAAGTCGTCTCGGTGGAGGGCGAGGAATTCGGCGAGTGGGTTCTGGTGGATCTGGGCGATCTGGTGGTCCACGTCATGCAGCCGGCCGTCCGCCAGTACTACAACCTGGAAGAACTCTGGCAGGTGACGCCTGCCCAGCGCCGCGCCGCAGCGGCCGAATCCCGGGCCGCATGAAGCTGGCTGTGGTGGCCGTGGGCCACCGGCAGCCGGCGTGGATCGACGCAGGCTGCACGGAGTACCTGCGCCGCATGCCCCGGGAACTTCCCGCCACCCTGGTCGAAATCAAGCCCGAGCCCCGCGGATCGAAGTCCCGGGAACAACTGCTGGCGGCGGAGAAGGGGCGCATCCGCGACGCGCTGCCCGCCAACCCCCGCCTGGTCGTCCTCGACGAGCGGGGGGACGACCTCACCACCCTGCAACTGGCGCGCCGCCTGGAGAGCTGGATGCACGACGGCCGCGACGCCGCCCTGCTCGTCGGCGGCGCCGATGGCCTGGATGAGGAACTGAAGCGCGAAGCCGACGAGCGCCTGCGCCTCTCCAGCCTCACCCTTCCTCATGGTCTGGCGCGCCTGCTACTGTGCGAGCAGTTGTACCGGGCGGTGAGCGTCCTCAAGAATCACCCTTATCACCGGGAAGGGTGATCCGCTCCTCCCGCTTGCCCCTGATCCCGAGAACCGAGCCATGCGCATCCATCTTGCCTCCCGCAGTCCCCGCCGCCGCGAGATTCTCGACCAGATCGGCGTGGCCTTCGACACCATGATTTTTCGCACCGGCGAGCGGGCCGACCCGGAGACCGACGAGACACCGTTGCCCGGAGAGGATCCCGTCGCCTACGTGGAACGGGTCGCCCGGGCCAAGGCGGACCACGGCGGGCGCATCCTCGACTGGCGCAAGCTGGTGCGCCAGCCGGTGCTGGCGGCCGACACCACGCTGGAATTCGCCGGTTCCATCATCGGCAAACCGAACGGTCCCGGCGACGCCGAGGCCATTCTGCGTCGCCTGTCGGGACAGAGCCATCGCGTCCTCACCGGCGTGGCCCTGTACCACGGGGGCCGCACCGAATTCGGCCTGTCGGTCAGCGAGGTAGTCTTCCGCCCCCTGGACGACGACGAAATCCGGCACTACGTCGCCAGCGGCGACCCCCTGGACAAGGCCGGCGCCTACGGCATTCAGGGGCGCGCCGGCATCTTCGTGCGCCATCTCGCCGGCAGCTACACCGGCGTGATGGGGCTGCCGGTCTGCGAAACCGCAGAACTTCTCAAAGCCGCCGGCTGGCGTTTTTGATACCCATCCTGGCCGGGAGCGTAAGCAGCGCCTCGGCTGGGCTCAGGACAGGCCCTTCGATACAACTCAGGACAGGCTTGTCGAAGGAAGCGCGGATTTCTACCGCACAAGCGCCAGCAGATGCGCCACCGCTTCAGCCGCGCCGGCGGTTGCGGGCGGCGTCGGCGGGGGCTGGCTCCACAGTGCCTGCAACTCGCCCTCCAGCCCGCCCTCGGCCAGGGCCCGGGCGGGCACCTCCCGGCAGGCCCCGTGGGCGTGCAGCCAGGCGATGAGGCAGTCCTGTTCCGGCCAGTCGTCCCGGCGCACGTAGAGCACCGGCGTTGCGCAGGCCGCGGCTTCGGTGAAGGTTCCGTAACCAGGCTTGGTGAGCACCGCATCCACCGAGGCGAGCAAGTCCGGAAAATCCAGGCCGCAGGATTCCGCCGCCACGGCGTCCGGGTGGCGACAATCCCAGCCTGCCGGGACCAGCCAGCGCAGGCCGGATTGGTGCGGCCAGGCTTCGAGAGGCAGGCGATGGGCGATGCCGCCCAGGGCGATCAGGACGTTGCGCCGACCATCCGGGAAGCCCAGGAGGCGGCGCTGCCCGGGGTGAGTGACCACGCCGATATCCACCCGGTTGCTCAGGTCGTTCATGGGCATGGCCGGTGTCAGGCGCAGGAAGGCGCTGGCGGAGCGGTAGGCGGCGAGCATCTCGCCGTGGATGCTTGCCGCCCAGGGTTGGTGGCGGAAGTAGTGGGCGAAGAGGTCGGCCCAGTTGAGGGAGCACACGGCCGCGGCGGGGATGCCGGCCGCCGCCGCCCCGGCAAGGGGCAGGTAACTGACCGAGGAGAGAACCAGATCGGCCCCTGATTCCCGCAAGGAGCGAGCCTCGGTGGCGACCCGCCGGGGCCAGTCGGCGTGGTCGCGGAGGTAGGCGGCGGCGCTGGCGGCAAGGTCCAGGGCCAGGGCGTCGCGCATGAGGAAGCCGAAGTCGGACCCTTGCGGCAGATGGCTGAACGCCGGCGCAAGCCGCTTGCGCAGCGCCGCAGCCGGCAGGGCGCTGCGCAGGGTCAGGCGCAGCCTGGGGACGGCAGCGGCCAGGGCGTTGATGATGGGCGCGGCGATGGCCAGATGGCCCAGGCCGTGGCTAGAAATGTCGGCAAACAGGTGCATGCGGTCCTGACTTCCGTGCAAGGGACATTCCCCGCATTGGAGGGGAACGATGGGCCGGGCTCCCCCTGCGCGCCCGGTCTGAATGCCGACGCCGGGCGACGGCGAGATCGGCCCCGGGCGCAAGTGTACAGCCCTTCTTCCCGCCTTGAGCGCCCCCTCCACCATGGGCATCTTTCCGGACCCGCAGGCTTGCCAGCGACCGCCGCTCGGCGTACTTTGGGTGCTTCCCTTGCAGGAGGCTTCATGGATATTGCGCCTCCCGGCTCCGACCCCCCGGTCAGCCCCCGGCCCTTGGCCGAAACCGCGCCCTCGCCCGGGCCGGCACCCTCCCTGCGCCATTTTCCTGCCCTGGCGCTCAGCTTCGGCGTGGGCGCGGTGCTGGTGCTGTGGACCGTCATCGCCCTTGGTCTGGCTTCCCTGGAGCGCAGCGAGAAGGCCAGCGCCCACAGGGTGCTCGCCAATCTGGCCCGTTCCTTCGAGGGCCACGTGGAGCGCTCCCTGGACAATATCGACCAGATTCTCGCCGCCGTCGCCCTCTCCGTGGCGCGCGAGGGCTTTCCGGAAGATCTCGGCGACATCGTCGGTGACCGTGTCGGTGGTGACCCGCTCTTCCACGAGCTTGCGGTTGCAGACACCCGGGGGCGCATCCGGGTGCGCAGCGGTAGCGGATCCGGCGACTCCGTGGAGGGGCAGTCCTTTTTCGCCCGGCAGCGGGAGCGACCGGACGGCGGCCTCCTGGTGAGCGAGCCGGTGGCGGGCACGGCGTCGGGCCGGATTTCCCTCTTGCTTTCCCATCGCGTGAGTGGGGGTGACGGCAATTTTGGCGGCGTCGTGGTCGCCTCCGTGGCGCCCGAGTACTTCACCCGCTTCTATTCCAGCTTCGATCTGGGTGCGGGGGGCAGCGTCTCCCTGGTGAGCCTGGACGGCAGGGTCCGTGCCCGCCACGTCCGCCCTGCCGCCGGCGAGGTTTCCGTCCGGCACGACGAAACCCTCGCCCCCGCCACCCTGCGGGAGGTGCTCCAACGCAACCCCCAGGGCACCCTGCAAGGCCCCAGTCCGGTGGACGGCGTCAGCCGCCTGTACGCCTATCGTGTCATGGAGCGCTATCCCTTTGCCGTGGTGGTCGGCATGGGTGAGGACCACGCCCTGGCCGATCTGGCGATCCGGCGCATGGAGTGGACCGGGCTGGGGGCCGCCGTCAGCCTCGTCATCCTGGGGCTCACCGCCGTGCTTTACCGCCGTTCGCTGCGCCTGCGCGAAGCCGAGGAGCGCACCCGCGCCGCCCTGGAGCAGGTTCGCCTGAGCGCCAAGGTATTCGAGGAAAGCAGCGACGGCATCATGATCTGCGACGGCGAAAACCGCATCCTCACGGTCAATCGGGCCTTCTCGACCATCACCGGCTACGGGGTGGAAGAAGTCATCGGACGCAACCCCCGCTTCCTGGGGTCCGGCGCAACTCCCCGCGAAACCTACCAGGAAATGTGGTGCAGCCTGCGGGAGAGCGGTTCCTGGCATGGGGAGGTGGTCAATCGCCGCAAGGACGGGGAGAAGTATCCGGAATGGCTCTCCGTCTGCGAAGTACGCGACAGCAAGGGCACCCTCACCCACCATATCGGCATCTTCTCCGACGCCACGGCCCACAAGTTCGACGGCCGGCGCCTGCACTTCCTGGTGCATTACGACACCCTGACCGAACTGCCCAATCGCCTCCTGCTGGGGGACCGCCTCAGTCAGGCCGTGGCAGGCGCGCGCCGCACCGGCAAGAGCGTCGCCGTGCTGTTCATCGACCTGGACAATTTCAAGCCGGTCAACGATACCTATGGCCACGAAACCGGTGACCGGCTACTCAAGGCCGTGGCTTCCCGGCTCCATTCGGTCATCCGGGAAACCGACACCCTGGCCCGCCTGGGGGGTGACGAGTTCGTCCTGGTCATGCCCGAACTGGATTTCGACGGCCACGCCGAGGTGGTGGCGGAGAAATGCCGTACCGTATTCGACGCCCCCTTCGTCATCGCCGGCAATGAAATCCGCGCCGCGGCGAGCATCGGGATCGCCCGCTATCCCCTGGATGGCACGGAGCCGCAAACGCTGCTCGAAGCGGCCGACCGCGCCATGTACGCCGCCAAGGAAGCCGAGAAGGGGGCCGCCCGGGCGCTGTCGCGCCGGACGCACTGAGCGCCTGGCGCCTGAATCGCCGCTCAGACCGCCGGATTCGGCGCGTCCAGCACCAATTCCCGGGGCTGCGGACCGTTCTGGAGAAGCGCCTGCACCTGCTCCCGCACCAGGGGACGGTGGAAAAGGTAGCCCTGGCCGACCCGTCCGCCCATGGCCACCAGGGCCTTGGCCTGACGGGAGGTCTCGATGCCTTCGATGACCACTTCCATGCCCAGGCCGCCGGCCATGCCCAGGACGGCCCGTACGATGGCTTCCGAATTGGCGTCGCCGGGAATGCGATTGACGAAGCTGCGGTCGATCTTGAGGTTGGCGATGGGGAATTTGGTCAGATAGGTGAGGGACGAATAACCGGTGCCGAAATCGTCCAGGGACCATTCGATCCCGGCGCCCGCCAGGCGATGCAGCATCGACTTGGAGATGCGCTTTTCGTTGAGGATCAGACTTTCGGTGATTTCGAGTTCCAGGCGGGGGCGCGGACGCCCCGCGGTGGCGAGGGCCGCCACCAGGTCGTCGACGAAGCCTTCTTCGTCCAGTTGGCGACCCGAAACGTTGATGGCCAGGCGCGGGGGGTCCAGACCGGCGTCGCGCCACACGGCCCAGTCCTGGCAGGCGCGATTCATGATCTGGCGCCCCAGGGCGACGATGAGACCCGAATCCTCCGCCACCTGGATGAAGTGCCCCGGGGGCAGTACTCCCCGCTCGGGATGCTGCCAGCGCACCAGGGCCTCGAGGCCGACGATCTTGCCGCTCAGGATTTCCACCTGGGGCTGGTACATGAGGAAAAACTCTTCCTGCTCGATGCCGCGGCGCAGGTCGCTTTCCAGGGCCAGGCGGCGGTTGGCGTGGTCGAGCAGGTCCGAGGTGTAGATGCAGTAGTCGTTCTTGCCCGCCGCCTTGGCCTGGTACATGGCGATGTCGGCGAAGCGCAGCAGATCGGCAAGATCGACGGTCTGTTCCGGAAATAGCGCGATGCCCGCGCTGACCCCGATGTGGAGCGTGTGCTCGCCCAGGGGGTAGGGTTCCGCCAGTTTGTCGATCAGTTTGGTCACCACCTCCACCGCGTCCCGCAAGGCGCGGATGTTTTCCAGGATGACGGTGAATTCGTCTCCCCCCAGGCGACAGACCAGGTCGCCCTTGCGCACCAGGGTCGCGAAACGTACCCCTACGGCATGCAGAAGTTGATCGCCCACCTGATGCCCCAGGGTGTCGTTCACCACCTTGAAGTCGTCCAGGTCCAGGTAGACCAGGGCGATGTTGCTCTTGAGGCGCCGGGCACGCTCCGCTGCCCGGGGCAGTTCCTTGTGGAAGTAGACGCGGTTGGCCAGGCCGGTGACTGAATCGTAGTGGGCCAGATGGTCGAGAAGTTTTTCGGTGCGCGCCCGTTCCCGCAGTTCGTTGTCCAGGTGGGCGGTCTTCTGCTGCAAGGAATCCAGCATGTCGTTGAAGGTCCGCGCCAGATCGGCAATTTCCTGGGGGCCTGTGAGACTGGCCCGCTTGTCCAGGTCCGGCCTGCCCGAAAGCTCACTAGCCAGGGCAGCGAGGTCCGCGATGGGTCGGGCCAGCCACTCCCCGGCCTTGGCCAGGGCGGCCCGCATGGCGACGATGGCCAGGAGGGTCAGGACCGCCAGACTGCCCAACAGGATGAACAGGTAGCGATACAGCGTGCCGAAGGCGACGTCGACATAAAGGATGCCGGAAAACCCCTTGCGCCCTTCGATCAGCCGTGCAACGCGCAGGGAGTCCAGACCCACGTGGCGCTCGCTGGGCAGGGGCGCCTCGATCGGAAGCGCCGTGTCGCCCGCGGAGGGGCGGCGCAGGACCGCCAGGGGCTCTCCGTTCCGCCCATACACCGCAGCCACGCGCAGATCCCGCATTTCTCCCCAGCGCTGCAGCACCCCCTCGAGGGGCTGGGGATGATCGGACTCGGCCGCGGCCACCAGGAGTTCGCCCAGGCTTCCGACCTGCTCCTCGAAGCTGTCCACCTGGACGCTGCGCAGGTAGTAGAAGGCAAAACCGGCCACCGCCACGGCAGCCAGCAGAACCACGGTCACCACCGCCGGGAAGGCCATGCCGACGATCTGCGCCGGAATCGAGACCGGCGGCGATTGATCGCGGGGCTTCACGCAGGTCCCCGGTCGGCCCGGGAGCAGGGCACCGAGGAATCCAGGCGTGCGGTGCGGCGGGGATGAAGCCCCAAGCCCGCGGGGAAAAAGCCCCTGCCGGGAGGAATATGACGCGTCGTCATCTTGTATTGTCCCCTGGCTCCCGCAGCCTGCCCGCTGCGGAATGTCCAAGCTGTCATGCCATTTGTTGTTGTACCGGCAGCATACACCCGGTGGGGCGGCAAGACACGGGCGCCCTCATGGTTTTCCCGCTTTTGGCGGTCCGGACTCTGGGCGTTCCCTGAAATCCAGGCTCGTCGTGCAGGCCACGGGGGCTGCGCGGGCCCTCAGTCGAAGTAGCTGCGCGCCGCCTCGTAGCGCTGGGCGTAGTAACGGTCGCTCATGCGGTCCACGCGCACGCGGCCGTTGCGGGCCGGGGCATGGACGAAGCGACCATCGCCGATATAGATGCCGACGTGGGAACGGGGGCGGTTGAGGGTGTTGAAGAACACCAGGTCGCCCGGCTTGAGGGCTTCGCGCTCGACGGCCCGGCCCCCCTCGGCGATGTCGGCGGCGCTGCCGGTCACCCGCAGGCCGGCGGCCCGGTCGTAGACGTAGCTCACCATGCCGCTGCAATCGAGGCCGGCGTCCGGATTCTTGCCGCCAAAGCGGTAGCCGGTGTCGATCAGCCCCAGGGCGAAGAGCACCACGTCGGAGCCCCGATCGGCCTGCCGGGCGGGGGCGAGGGCGGTGGGTCCGGGGTCCGGACTGCGGGCTGCTTCGGGGGGGGCGGTACCGCAGGCGGTCAAGGCTGCCGCCACAATCAGGCCGGACAGACTTGGGCGCAAAGGGCCGCACTGAAGTGAAGGCATTTTCTAGAAAACACACGTAATGCCCCGTTTTATATGAAAATTTCTTCTAAATCAAGCCGGCCTGAAATTACAGGCGTGTGCAGAGCTGCGCGAATCCCGGATACGCGGCGGGGGTCAGCGCCACCTTGCGGGCCGCCCCCTTCTGGGATTCGCCCCGTACCAGGGCATCGACGAAGGCGTCCCGGTCGCTGACCCAGTTGCCGCCGAGGAAGGTGACGCCGCGGGCGAAGAGGGCGTCCGGCAGGCAGCCGGCGGAGGGGCCGATGAGGGCCAGGCGGCGGGCGTTGCGGCAGTGGCCGAGCATGACGTCGAGGGTGTCGTTCAGGAGGACGGTGCTGGTGGAGAGCACTTTGCTGCAGGCGGCGAGTTCGGAGGCGTCCAGGGTCACCCGGTAACCGTCCTTGTCGCCGGCCAGGTCTGCCCGCAGTTCGACCACTGTGAGGGAGGCGCCGCTTTCCAGCACCCGGCCGAGCAGGGGCTTGAAGAAGCCGATCATGCCAATGCGCTCCCCCGCCTGGGGGTCCAGTTCGCCGATGGAATCGGCACTCACCGGCGGCACATAGTCGGCCCGGTCGAAGAGGCAGCGGGTGAGGGCGTTGGCGGCGGCGAAGCCGAGGGTCTTGTCGAGCCCCGTGCCGGTGGCGTAGCGGCGGGCCAGGGCGAGCGGATCGCTGCCGGCCAGACCGAGGCCGTCGCCGGCGGCACGCAGGCGGGCCAGGGTGTCGTCCAGCAGCACGTAGGAGAGGCCGATGGCGCCGTCGTCCAGCTCCAGGGCGCAGAACTCGCCGCGGTTGTCGAGGTTGGCACCGGGGTCCGGCGGAAGATGCAGGGCACGGATGCGGGGGAGAGGCCCTTGCGCGGCGAACTGTTCCAGTTGGGCAAGGGTGTCGGCGGCGAAGCTCATGAGGAATCCTTGGGTTTGTACTCGCCCCGGTGCAGGGCCGCGCGGACGGCCTCCGACGCAGTCTCGGCGGAAACGGTGCCGGCCTTGTTCTCCGGGGAGCGCAGGGCGCCGGGGAAGTACATGGCGGTGAGGCTCTTGGAATGGACCGGGGAGCCCACATCGGAATTGCCGTAGCGGCGCCAGTCGCGGACCCAGTAGATGTTGTCGGCGACTTCCAGGAGGCCGATGGTCTCCCGGTCGCCGATGAGGATGCCCTGCACGCGCAGCCCGAGATCGGCCTTGCAGGCGTCCAGCCGGGCCGCCACCTCGCCGGTGGCGCCGAACTCGCCGTCGGAGGCGATGAGCAGGTCGGCCAGTTGCCAGCGAGTGTCTTCCAGCTTGGCGATGGCCTTTTCCAGGGGGCCGCAGATGTCGGTGCCGCCGCGGAAGGCCTGGCCGAGGAAGCGCATCAGGCGCTCGATGCCGCCGGCGTCCACCGCCAGCTCCAGTTCCACGACTTCATCGGGGCCGCCGAAGGCGAAGACGTGGCAGGCCCGCTTCTGGGAGTGGGCGGTGCGCACCGCCTCCAGCACCGTGGCCTTGGCCACCGCCTCGGCGCCCCCCTGCATGGAGCCGGAGGTATCGACGCAGATGAGGATCGGCCCCATCTCCAGGCGCTTGTCGGGCTGGGGTTCCGGGTTGGGGCGCCAGACCAGGGCTTCGTGGAAGAGCACTTCCTGCATGCGGTCGTCGTCTTCGTAGCAGAGCAGGGTACGTTCGGCGCGGCGGGCGTGCCATACCAGGCGCAGGCGCGGGTGGCCGAGGAGGACCGATTCCGCCGGCAGCATACGGGCGATGCGGTCGGAGCGGACGATGGCCCGCGTCTCGCCGGGCAGGTCGGGCACCCGCACGGTGCGGCTCTCCGGACGCTGGGCGATGGCCTGTTCCATGACCTGGACGGTGGCCTGGCTGGCCTCGTCCAGCATGTCGATCTGGCGGGCGCGGCCGAGGCGGCGAATGATGGCGGCCAGCTCCGGCAGGCGCTCCAGGAGTTTGCGGATGCGCATCACGTCCTGCCAGCCTTCGGAGCGCAAGAGGCCGCGGATGAGATCCCAGCGGGTGTGCTTGCCGCCATCCGGCAACAGGCCGAAGACCTCCTTCAGCTCGTCCATTTCGTCGCAACGTTCCTGCCAGTCCGCGGCGAAGGCGGCGAGGGCCGTGGCGCGGGCTTCTGCCGCCGTGGAGCCGCGATCCTGGTAATCGACGATGAAGTCGAGGTGGAAGAGGAGGCTCATCAGCACCGTGTCGGCCAGTTCCTGCTGGCCCTCGCAGTAGCCGGCCAGTTCCAGGTCGGCCATGGTGGCGGCCAGACTGCCCACCAGGTCGGGGCCTGGCCAGGGCCAGTCGGCGGCCGGCGGCAGGACGCCGTCCATCAGGGCGCGGCGCAGGCCGGCGAGCGCCTCGAGGCGCGGTTCGAGGGTGCCTTCGGCATTGGTCAGGCCGCCCAGCCAGAGGTTGCGCGCCAGGGCGTCGAGAGCCGCGAGGCGCGCCTCCTGGGCTTCGAACAGGAGGGGGCGGGCGGCTTCCGGTTTCACGGGGTGTCGAGGGGTTCGACAGCGACTGGCTCGGGTGTCTGGCCGTCGTCCTCGGGCAGTCGTGGCAGAGACTCGAAGCCAACGCGGGCGGCCAGGGCCCGCTCCCGTAGCCCGGCGATGGCTTCGGCGGTGGCGGCGAGATGGCCGTCCACCCGCTCGGCCAGGGCGTCGTCCAGCCACAGGCTGCCGGCCCGGTAGGCGGCCAGGTCGCCGCGCTGGGCGGCGAGTTCGGCGACATAGGTGGCGATGCGGGCCAGGAGATCGTCGATCTGGGCGGTACGGGCGCCGATGTGGCAGGCGCCGTAGCGGCGCTTGCGGGCGTAGGTCATGCGCAGGGCCGCGGAACCGCCCTTGGCGTCGCCGATCTGGTCGGCCACTTGCTCGGCGGAGAAGCGCAGGCGGCCGGATTCGTCGTAGTCGAGGTCATTGGCCTGGAGTTCGGCGTCGAGCTGGGCCTGGAAGGCCTCCACCACCCGGGTCAGGCGCGGGGGCGAGAAGGCCTCGCGCACGCCGAGGCGGTTCTGCAACCAGGCGGCGACGTTTTCCTGGCGGGGGGCGTCGGGGGCCGTGATCCAGGGCAGCAGGAGCAAGTCCCACAGGCCGACGGCAGCGCGACCTTCGCTCGCCGCGGCGACCCGCAGCAGGGCAACGATTTTGACCCAGCGGCGGTCGGAGACGTAGACCTGATCCGCCACGAACTGGGCTCGCAGGTCGGCCAGGGTGGCGATGACGACTTCCGGCAAGGACACCGCCGCCGCGGCGGCGGCCAGGGCGACGATGTCCTCGGCGGCCAGGGTGTCCTCCCGGGCCGGTGCCTTCCAGGCGGAGGCCGTATCGGTGCGCAGCAGGGCGGCAAAGGCGGCCGGGCTCACCGAATCGACCGGGATGCGGGTGAGGAAGCGGTCGAAGAAGGCCTCCGCCACTTCGTCCTCGGGCACCTCGTTGGTGGCACCGATGGCGGTGATGAGGGGGCAGCGCTGGCGGCCGGCGCCGTTGTCGAATTCCCGCTCGTTGAGCAGCGTCAGGAGGGCGTTGAGGATGGCGCTGTTGGCCTTGAACACCTCGTCGATGAAGGCCACCGAGGCGTCGGGCAGGAAGCCCGCCGTATGGCGCTCGTAGCGGTCTTCTTCCAGGGCCTTGATGGAGAGGGGGCCGAACAGTTCTTCGGGCACCGAGAAGCGGGTGAGCAGGCGTTCAAAATAGCGGGCGTCGCGGAAGATGGCGTGCAGGCGGCGAGCCAGCTCGCTCTTGGCGGTGCCCGGCGGGCCGATGAGCAGGCTGTGTTCGCCGGCCAGCGCCGTGAGCAGGCAGAGGCGAACGATGGGCCGGCGCTCGACGAGGCCGGCCTCCAGGATGCGCAGCAGGGCGGGGAGGCGGGAACGCAGGGTGGTCAGGGGGAGGGCGACTTGATCCATGGGGATATCCTACTGGCGAAGTCGGGATTAGGCTTTGATCGATCTGAAAGCCAGGGAAAGTCCCTCGGCTTTTTACCCACCGCCACGCTGGGTCGCCCTATCGACCGCCTCCACCAGGGCCCTGGCATCGGCGGCATTGCCCGCAAGAACGCTCACCACGACTTCCATGCGGGCGAGGTTCAGGGCACCGAGGCAGAGCGGCGCGATGGGGGTGAAGGCGAAGCGCAGGCGCGCCGCCTCGCCGGCTAACTCTGCCCAGCCTGCCCCCGCAATGACGGCACCGGGAAAGGCGGTACTGAGGGAAGAGACAAATTCGGCCGGCGTCGCGGTCATCGTCCGCCGGGAGTCGCCGCTCCAGGGGAGGGCCAATCAGCCCCCGGCGACGGGAGGCCAGACCGCAAGAACCTCGCCGTCCTTGAGGACGCGCCCGGCCCGGTCGTCTGGCGCCACGTAGGCGCCGTCGATCAGAACCAGATGGGTGAGTTTCGCCGGCAGGGCGAAGCTGTCCAGGGCCTGCTGGACAGTACTGCCCTCGGCGATGTCGATCTCGGCCTTGTTACCCACCCGCGGGGCGGGCAGGTAATCGGTCAGGGTCGCGTAGAGCTTCAGCGTGATGCGCATGAGGGAGGAATCAGGCGCTCACCATGTCGGCCCGGGCGTTCTGATGGATGCCGAGATACGCTTCCATGAAGCGGGTCGGGGAGTGTTTCAGAACGTCCTTCCAGTGACCGAGCTTGGTCCGCGACTGGATGAGCCCCCGCAGGCAGCCCACATGCTGGGTAATGCCGACGCTGGTGGCGCCCACCAGAACATCGTCCTTGAATTGCAGGCTGATGTAGTGGGAGTGTTCCTCGTCGCAGTGCTCCACGCTGTCGCCGCCCTCCATGCCCCACCATTGCCCGAAAGAGGTCGAGATGAGACCCAGGGTGGCCAGCACGTTGATGGGCAGCACACCGGGCAGGAGGGCATTGCCCCCGGCCATGTTGACGGCCGCGACGCGGGCCTGATCGGCCGCGTTGGGCTGGATGGCGGACACCAGAGGCTCGCCGGAGAAGAAGTCGCGGCCTTCGGCCACGTCGCCCGCGGCGAAGACGCCCTCGACATTGGTGCGCATGCCGTCGTCGACGCGGATCCCGCGGCCCTGCTGAATCGGGGTGCCTTGCAGGAAATCGAGGTTGGGGACCACGCCGGCGGCGACGATGACTACGTCGCAGGGCAGCACTTCGCCTGTGGTGAGGGTCACCGCCAGGGGGGCGTCTCCGGTGCCGTCGTCGATGCTCTTGACGCCTGCGGAGGTGCGCACGCGGATGCCCTTCTTCTCGACCCACTTCGAAATCATGTTGCCGGCCTTGGCGGTCATCATGCGGGGCACCATGCGGTCACCCATTTCGACGATGGTGAGTTCGACGCCGCGGGCGGCCAGGGCTTCCATGATGATGCAGCCGATGAAGCCGGCACCCAATTGCAGGACGCGGCTGCCCGGCTTGGTCAGGGCGGCGATGGCTCGGGCATCGGTCATGGTCCAGCAGTTCTGGACCTGGGGCCGCTTGATGCCGGGAATGGGGGGCTGAAAAGGCCGCGAACCGGTGGCGATGAGCAGCCGGTCGTAGGTCTCGCTGGCTCCGTCGGCGTAGTGCACGGTGCGGGCATCGGTATCCAGACGCACGACCTTGCCGGCACGCTCGGTAATGCCGAGGCTGGCGAAATGGTCGGAACTCTTGCGCAGGTACATGCCCGGCTCGCCGATATTGCCTTCCAGGTAGTAGGGAATGGCCATGCGGGAATAGGGCGGCAGGCCTTCACTGCCCACCATGACGATCTCGCCGGCCTTGTCGGTGCGGCGCAGGGTTTCGGCGGCGACCACGCCGGCCGGCCCGTTTCCGAGAATGAGATATTTCATTGTTGTCCTCGCTCGACTTCAAGACGAGGACGCCCGCCTCGCGGCGGGCGCCCTGATGACCCGATCCGCTGCCAGCATAGCGCAAGCGGAGGCGGGCGGGGTTGGCGTTACAGGCCCAGTCGCGCCCGGGTTTCGGCGGTGGGCACACCCTCGGCGTCCCAGCCGCGCACCTGGTAGTACAGGGGCAGCATCTTGTCGATGCCGCTGACGACACCCTTGGCCGGACCGGTCTTGCACGGCTCAGTCTTGAGCCGCTTGGGCAGGTCGTCGTCCTTGCGGGTGAAGCCGGCCTTGAGGTTGTACAGGCGCTCCAGGTTGTAGATACGCTCTCCCATGACGGTCATCTTCTCCATCGACCAGTCGCCGTCGCAGGCGGCCTGGACCTGGGGCTGCACGTCGGCCACCGACCAGGCGAAGGAGGTGAAGAGGCAGATGCCAGCGGAGTCGAAGACCGTGGTGGCATCCTGGAAGGCCTTGACCAGCTCGGGCTTGCCTTCGGTGGCGGTGGGTTCAGTCTTGACCGGGATGCCCAGCACTTCGGAAGCCACGGTGTAGCCCCGCACGTGGCAGGCGCCGCGGTTGGAGGTGGCGTAGTTGAGGCCGATACCCTGGATGCCGCGACCGTCGTAGGCGGGGAATTCCAGGCCCTTGACGCTCATGGTCAGGTCGGGATGACCATACTTGGCGGTCACCCGCTTGGAACCCTGGCCGAGAATCTTGCCGAAGCCTTCGCCGCGGGCGGTGATTTCAGCCAGGTAGGCCAGGGCCTGGGCGGAACCGAAGGGGGAATCCATTCCCAGTTCTTCCTTGGTGATGACGCCCATTTCGTAGAGTTCCATCACCGCACCGACGGTGGCGCCGAAGGTGATGGGGTCCATGCCGTCCTCGTTGCACAGCATGTTGGCGTACTGGAGGGCTTCCAGGTCACCGACGCCGTTGGCGGCGCCCAGCGCCCAGGCGGCCTCGTATTCCAGGCCACCGGACGCACCCCAGTACTGCGGCTTGTTCTCGACCGTGAAGTGGCCCTTGTCCAACTGCGATACCCGGCCGCAAGCGATGGTGCAGCCGAAGCAGGCCTGGTTGGTGACCAGATGCTTCTTGCCGTCGGTGGGGCGTACTTCGTGCATGGCCTCGGCGGAAATCTTGGAGGCTTCCTCGAACTGCACGTCGCGGTGGTTGCGGGTGGGCAGGGCGCCGATTTCGTTGATCACGTTCATCAGCACCTGGGTGCCGTAGGTGGGCAGGCCCTGGCCGGTGACGGCGTTGTCCTTGAGCACCTTCTTGCCAGCGTCGGCGGCCTGCTTGAAGGCCGGGTAATCCTTGATACCCGAAACCCCCTTGGTGCCGCGCAGGGCGACGGCCTTGAGGTTCTTGGACCCCATCACGGCGCCGACGCCGGAACGGCCGGCGGCCCGGTGCAGGTCATTGACGATGCAGGAGAAGAGCACCAGATTCTCGCCGGCGCGGCCGATGGACGACACGCGGATTTGCGGATCCTGGTGGGCCGTCTTGATCATTTCCTCGGTTTCCCAGCAGGTCTTGCCCCACAGGTGGGAAGCGTCGCGCAGTTCGGCGGTGTCGTTCTCGACGTAAAGGTAGACGGGCTTGGGGGACTTGCCTTCGAAAATGATCATGTCCCAACCGGCGAACTTCATTTCGGCGCCGAAGAAGCCGCCAGAATTGGAGCAGGCGATGGCGTTGGTCAGCGGTCCCTTGGTGATGACCGTGTAGCGGCCGCCGGTGGAGGCCATGGTGCCGGTCAGCGGGCCGGTGGCCATGATCATCTTGTTTTCGGGCGAGAGGGGATCGACGGTGGGGTCGGTTTCCTCGTACAGATACTTGGTGCCGAGGCCCCGGGAGCCGAGATATTCGTCGGCCCACTTCATGTTCAGGGGTTCGGGGGTGCAGGTTCCGGCCGTCAGATTGACGCGGAGGATTTTTCTGTTCCAGCTCATGCTTGTTCTCCTTAGGCAGCGGCGGGAAGGGACTTGGCAGCCCACGCGCGCATGCGGTCGAGGCCGGTGCCTTCCGAGTCGATATAGGTGATGGCGCCGGTGGGGCAGGCCTTGGCGCACTCCGGGTCGCCGCCGCACAAGTCACACTTCTGCACCTTGCCCACATCAGCCATGTAGTTAACCGTACCGAAGGGGCAGGCAATGGTGCACACCTTGCAGCCGACACAGGTGGCTTCCTTCACGACCTTGGCGCCGGTGGCGGAATCGAGGACGATGGCCTCGACCGGGCAAGAATGCATGCACCAGGCGTCGGAACACTGCGTACAGGTGTAGGGAACCTTGCGGCCCTCGTGTTCGAAATTGAAAACCTTGATGCGGGACTTGGAGGGATTGACGACTCCCGTGTGCTCGAATGAGCAGGCCATCTCGCACTGCAGACAACCCGTACACTTGACGGGGTCAATGTGAAGCGACTTTTGCATGACGTCTCCTCGACAGTATTGTTCGGAACGCTTATCGGAAACCGCGGGAGACGGTTCACGGAGAACGCGGCCGCGGTTTGGGACAAAACGGGGGTGCAAAAATTATGCCCCAAATTTGCCGGCGCAAGCGAACAATCGCTCCTTTTCTTGCAAATTGCGCTCGGCCGCAGTTTTCCCCCAGTGACGACGCCGTCGGGAGCCCCGGAACACGGGGAGCAAAATGCTCAACCCTGGAGCAGCTGTCAATTTTCGCAGCACCTCCGACAGCCCTCAATCCCATGAGCCCATCAGGGTTTCAAGTCGCAATTTCGAAACACGCCGCGCCCCCGGCGGGACAACCTCTGCATATAAGTGCATAGGCAACAGCAGTTTTCGGTCCTGATCGGGGATCAGCCCCGAATTACACCAGGAGCACTTTCAGGCCGGCGAGAACCAGCAAGGTGTAGCCCGCCGCCACGGCATCGTCGGCCATGACGCCGAAGCCATTCTTGACGTGTTGGTCGAAATACCTGGCCGGCTGGGGCTTGACGATGTCGAAGAAGCGAAAGAGGGCGAAGGCCGCGACCTGCCACAGGAACCCGGCCGGCGTCAGCAGCAGCACGATCCAGAAGGGGACGATCTCGTCCCAGACGATGCTGCCGTGGTCGGGGTCACCGAGGCTGCGGCCGGCGGTGTCGATGGCCCAGAAACCGACCGCGTAGGCGATTGCGAAAGCGATCCCCAGTTGCAGTTCGCTGAAAAAGGGGCGAAAGAGGGCAAAACTGAGCCAGGCGAAGAGCGTACCGACGGTCCCCGGTGCCCACTGCGAAAGACCGCTGCCGCAGCCACAGGCAATGAAGTGGGCGGGGTGGGCAAAGAGGAAGCGCAGGCTGGGGGGCGCGTCGGCCATGGCTCAGAGCCTGTGAATTTTTCGGGCGCGCCCGAGTGGGCGCGGCTGGGCATGACGAGCGGGGGTGAATGAAATTTTCACAGGCTCTCAGACACCCGGAAAGTGGTCGTAGCCCTGGCGGTCGAAGGCGATGGCCTGGCCGTCCGGATCGTAGACGGTCACGCTGCCGGCCGGGCCGGCCTGCATTTCGCCGATGCACCACAAGGGAAGCTCCAGGTCGGCGGCGATCTTGCCAATGGCGAGTCTTTGCTCGGTCGGGGCGGTAAAGCACAGTTCGTAGTCGTCGCCGCCCGCCAGTTGAGCATCCAGGGCCAGGGCCCGGGGGATGGCCTCCGGCGTGGCCCCTTTGGGTAGGTGGGGGAGCTGGACGAGGCGCACCGCGGCGGCCAGGCCGGAACGCTCGGCGATGTGGCCAAGGTCGGCCAGCAGGCCGTCGGAAACGTCGATGGCGGCGTTGGCGATGCCGCACAGGGCGAGGCCGAGGCGCACCCGGGGTTGGGGCTTCTCCAGGGCGGCGAGGCACAGCCGGCGCCAGGGTTCTGGGAGGTCCACCCCGCCCTGCAGGTGGGCGAGGCCGAGGCCGGCGAGGCCCGGGCGACCGGACACCCAGATGTCGTCGTGAAGCCGGGCGCCATCCCGGCGCAGGGCTTGGCCGGGCGCCACCTCGCCGATGGCGGTGATGCAGAGATTCAGCGGCCCGCGGGTGGTATCGCCGCCCACCACATCGACGCCGAAGGCGCCGGCACAGGCGAAGAAACCCTCGGCGAAGGCCGCAATCCAGGCCTCGTCGGCAGCGGGCAGGCTGCCGGCCAGGGTCGCCCAGCGGGGTGTCGCCCCCATGGCGGCGAGGTCGGAGATGTTCACTGCCAGGGCCTTCCAGCCCAGGTTGCGGGGGTCGGTATCAGGGAAGAAGTGGGTGCCGGCCACCAGCATGTCGGTGGTGACGGCCAGTTCCATCCCCGGGGTCGGGGCCAGCAGGGCGCAGTCGTCACCGGGGCCGAGGACGGCCCCCGGCGTGGGTCGCGTGAAGTAGCGATCGATGAGGGCGAATTCGGACACGCCGTCGCCTTCAGCGCCCGGGAGTTTTTCGGGCGCGCCCGAGCGGGCGCAACCGGGTAGGGCGAGCGGGGGCGCAGGGAATTTTCACAGGCGCTCAGCGGCCTTGCTTCTTGGCTTCGACTTCCACCGCCCGCAGGTCGGCCGCCAGCTTGTCCAGAACGCCGTTCACGTATTTGTGGCCGTCGGTGCCGCCGAAGGCCTTGGTCAGTTCGATGGCCTCGTTGATGATGACGCGGTAGGGCGTTTCCGGGTGGTGATTGAGCTCGAAGGCGCCGATCAAGAGGACCGAAGCCTCGACGGGGGAAAGCTCGTCGAAGGCGCGGTCGATGTGGGCGCCGATCTGGCCGGCCAGGATTTCCCGCTGCGCGAGTACTCCCCGCACGAGTTTCTGGCAGAAGGCCTTGTCGGCCTTCTCGAAGCCTTCCAGCTCCGGCAGATGGGCCTCGATGGCAGCCTCGTCCTGACCGCCGACACGCCACTGGTAAAGGCCCTGCAGGGCGAATTCCCGCGCCCGGCGCCGGGCGGATTTGGCAGGCGCCTTGGGGGCGCCGGATTCCTGCGGTCTAGCGGGCATCGGCGAGGGCTCTCAGAAGGTGGACCATCTCGACGGCGGCCTGGGCGCAATCGCTGCCCTTGGGCTGCATGCGGGCCAGGGCCTGGTCGTCGTTTTCGCAGGTGAGGATGCCGTTGGCCACCGGCACGCCGGTATCCAGCTGGACCTCCATCACCGCCCGGCAGGCGTCGTTGGACACCACCTCGAAGTGATAGGTCTCACCGCGGATGACCGCCCCCAGGGCAATCAGGGCGTCGTACCTGCCGCTCTGGGCCATGGTCTGCAGTACCAGCGGGATTTCCAGGGCGCCGGGCACGGTGGCGATGGCCATGTCGGCTTCAGCCACGCCGAGGCGCTTCAGCTCGGCCACGCAGGCGGAGAGGAGCCCCTCGCCCACGTCCTGGTTGAAGCGGCTCATGCATATGCCGACCCGGAGACCGGCGCCTTCCAGATTGGTGTCGTATTCGTAGAGCTTGTCGAAGCGGGGCATCAGTTCAATTCCGAAGGTGAAGTCACAAAGCCGGTGACTTCGAGGTCGAAGCCGGTCATGGAGGGCATGCGGCGGGGGCTGGAGAGCAGGCGCATCTTGGTCACGCCCAGATCGCGCAGGATCTGGGCGCCGATGCCGTAGGTGCGGGGATCCCATTTCACCTGGCCCTTGGGGGCGGTGCCGGCGAGGCGGCTGAGCAGGGCCTCGCCGTCTTCCGGTCGGTGCATGAGGACGATGACGCCGTGGCCCTTCTGCGCCAGGGCGGCCTGGGCCTGGTCGATGGAAAAGGACTGCTGCTTGCTGCCGGGATCGAGGAAATCGAGCACCGACAGGGGTTCATGCACCCGCACCAGAGTCTCCTCCCCGGCCGGGATGATGCCCTTGACCAGGGCCAGGTGGGTGGCGCCGGAGGCCCGGTCCACATAGGCGTGGAGGACGAATTCCCCGTGGGCGGTCTCGATGGGCTTGGCGGTGACCCGCTCCACCAGTTTTTCGGAAGCGGCCCGATAGTGGATGAGGTCGGCGATGGTGCCGATCTTGAGGCCGTGCTGTCGGGCGAACTCGAGCAACTCGGGCAGGCGCGCCATGGTGCCGTCGTCGTTCATGATCTCGCAGATGACCGAGGCCGGTTCCAGGCCCGCCATGCCGGCCAGGTCACAGCCCGCCTCGGTGTGGCCGGCGCGCACCAGCACGCCGCCTTCCCGGGCCATGATGGGGAAGACGTGGCCGGGCTGGACGATGTCGTCGGCGGTGACGTTCTTGGCCACCGCCGCCTGGATGGTGCGCGCCCGGTCGGCGGCGGAAATGCCCGTGGTGACGCCCTCGGCGGCTTCGATGGAGACGGTGAAGGCAGTCCCGTAGACGGTGCCGTTGTTGCGTGCCATCTGGGTCAGGCCCAGCTTCTTGCAATGGGCCTGGGTGAGGGTCAGGCAGATCAGGCCGCGACCGAACTTGGCCATGAAATTGATGGCTTCCGGCGTGATGTGCTCGGCGGCCATGACCAGGTCGCCTTCGTTTTCGCGGTCCTCCTCGTCCACCAGGACGACCATGCGGCCGGCCTTCAGTTCGGCGACGATCTCGTCGGTGGTGGAAATGGCGGGGTGCATCGGGGCCATGTCAGTTGTCCGGATTCAGCAGCCGCTCGCAATAGCGGGCGATGAGATCCACCTCCAGATTCACCTTGCTGCCCGGCTGCAGGCGGCAGAGGGTGGTGCGTTCCAGGGTGTGGGGGATGAGGTTGATGGTGAAATCCGTTCCATTGACCGTGTTGGTGGTGAGGCTGGTGCCATCGACGGTGATCGACCCCTTGCGAGCAATGTATTTGGCCAGCCCTGCCGGTGCCCGGATTTCCAGCAGGCGGTTGTCGCCGACCGGATCGAAACGCAGCACCTCGCCGACGCCATCCACATGACCGGATACCAGATGGCCGCCGACGACATCCGCGAGGCGCAGGGCCTTTTCCAGATTGACCGGGCCGGGAGCCGCGAGGCCCACGGTGCAACTCAGGGTTTCCGGGGAAACATCGACACAGAACTGGCCGTCCATCCGGGTCACCACGGTGAGGCAGACGCCGTTGTGGGCAATGGAATCGCCAAGGGCGACATCGGACAAATCCAGTCCGCCGGCCTCGACGGTCAGGCGAAAGCCCGCCTCCCGGGGCGTGAGCTGGGTAATGCGGCCGACGGCGGCGACGATGCCGGAAAACATGGGGATCCAGGGAATTATTGGGGAGAGGGGCAGGATTTTACCATGGCCCCCGCAGGGGCCGCCCGGATCGGCGCTTCGACTGAGAGGCTGTGAAAATTTCGTTCACCCCCGCTCGTCATGCGCAACTGCGCCCGCTCGGCGTTGCAAATGCTCGCCATAGCCCGAGCTATGGCTGTGCTGTGCGCCTTGATCGCGCACACTTGCGCACACCGCTCGGGCGCGCCCGAAAATTTCACAGCCTCTGACGCGACTGGGGCGCGTGCGCGTCCGGTCTCCAGGCAGACCCGTGCGGCAGGCGTCTAGGCCAAAATACCTATGGCGGGACCAGGGGCTTTCTGCACTATAATTTCGACACCCCCCTTTTCCGGTTCGCGTCGCCCCCAGATGGATCGCGACATCCTCGCCCCCGCCCTGCCCTGCCCCACCGGCCACGCCGAGATCGACCTCGAGCACAGCCTGCTCATGGCCTGTGTGAATCGCTTGAACAGCGTTTGTCGCATCCCCGACAGCCGCTGTAGTTGCCGCGATTGCCTGGCCAGGATGCAGTCCGAGTGCCACGCGGATTTGGGCAACCTGCTGGGCGATCTGCTCATGTATCTGGTGGATCACTTCCGCACCGAGGAAACCCTCATGCGCTCCCACGGCGTCGCGCGCATTGCGCCGGATTTCTGCGAACGGCACAAGGAAGACCACGCGGCTATCGCCCTGACCATCCAGGAGTTGACCACCAACCTGGACCCCATGCAGACGGCCGATCTGGTGGGCCGCCTGCACCGCCTGCTGTCCTACTGGCTGCAGGACCACATCGCCCGCCATGATGCGGTGCTGGTGCGCTTCCTGCCTACCAGCGCGGCTTAAGTGGTCATTCGATCGGTCATTCCTCCCGCCGCATGAGGCGGGCGATGAAGTAGGGAAAAAGCCCCGAACCGATCAGGGCAAGGGCGGAAACCAGCAGCGCCAATCCCGCCATGGGGTCTGCCAGGATGGGATGCAGGGTGGCGCCAAAGCCGGCCAAGCTGACCAGCCCGGGAAGGGCCGTGAGCACCCCCAGAGCGCACAGAATCACGAAGCTGGCGGGATGGCGTCTCATGCTGAAACTTGCCTCAACACCGGGCGAGTCCCGAAGGCGTGCGAGAACTCCGTTCGCCTCCGCACCTCATGGTCAGTTGCTCCCCGTGGAGCACGCCCGGAACAGGGACGGACGCCGCGCAAGAAATCTCCAGGCAGTAGCATCATCACCCCCGCCGCTCTCAAGAACAGGCATCAGGATAGCCCGAAACGGAGCCGGCTTCCTCGGGGACGAAGACCCTCCCGCCGCCCAGATCGACGCAGCGCAGGGGCTGCCGGTACAGTCGGGTCAGACGTTGCGTGGTGAGCATGTCGGCCACCGGCCCGCTGTCCGCCTCCCCGTCGCCGTACAAGAGCAGGGCGTGCTGGCAGTAGCGGTAGGCGAGACCGGGGTCGTGCAGCACCATGACGACCCCGGCGCCGCGGCTGCGTGCCATGGCCTTGAACAGCGCGAGAATCGCCACTTGATGGCACAGATCGAGATGGGACAGCGGCTCGTCCAGGAGATAGAGGGGAGCCGCCTGGGTCAGCAGGGTGGCGATGGCCAGCCGTTGCCGTTCGCCTCCCGAAAGGGTATCCACCCCGCGGGACTCCAGACCGGCCAGCCCGACCTCTGCCAGCGCGGCCCGGGCCAATTGCGCGTCGGCCTCGCTTTCCCAGTCCCAGCGGCCCAGATGGGGGTGGCGTCCGGCCAGGGCGGTTTCGAGAACCGTCGTGGCGAAGGGGTCGCCCCGCTGTTGCCCGAGCCAGGCCCGGCGGAGCGCGGCGGCCCGTGGCGGGAGCCGGGCCGCGGATTCACCACCCAGCAGGACATCCCCCGACCGGGGTGCACGCAATCCGGCCAGAGTCGCCAGCAGAGTCGATTTTCCCGCCCCATTGCGACCCAGAATGGCGAGACACTCTCCCGCCCGGACAAGCAGGTCGAGGCCCTGCACCAGAGGCCGACCCGCCACAGCGACGCAAAGGGCACGGGCTTCGAGCAGGGGCGCGCTCACCGTGGCTGCCTCGCCAGCACCAGGAGAAAGACCGGGACGCCGATGAGCGCAGTTAACACGCCAACCGGGAGTTGCTGCGGTGCCACCACGGTCCTGGCCAGGGTATCGGCCGCCACCAGCAGCGCACCGCCCGCCAGGACGGACGCGGGCAGGAGCAGGCGCTGATCGCCTCCCGCCAGCAGACGCACCCCGTGGGGCACCAGTAGGCCGACGAATCCGATGGCGCCGGCGGTAGTCACGGCCGTGGCGGTGGCCAGGGCGGCCAGGAAGTAGACCAGAAAACGCAGACGACCTACTGCAACTCCCAGGGCCTGCGCTTCCAGCAGCCCGCGGGCCAGAAGATTGAGCTCCCGGGCCAGCGGCAGGCAGAGCAGCAGACACGACCCAAGCACGACGAGGGGCATTCGCCATTCACTCGCCGGACTCAGGTCGCCCATCAGCCAGAAAAGCATTCCGCGCAGGCTGGCCTCGGGGGCCAGCGCCAGGAGCAGGGAAATGAAGGCGCCGCAGCCGGCGGCGACGATGACCCCGGTGAGGAGCAGCCGGGTCTGGGTCCAGCTGCCATCGCCATGGGCGATGCCGAACACCGCCAGCATGGCGGCCAGGGCACCGGCGAAAGCCAGGGCATCCACCAGGCCGGCGGCGAGCCCCAACAGCATGGCCACCAGGGCCCCCACCCCCGCACCACCGGATACCCCCAGGACGTATGGATCGGCCAGGGGATTGCGCAGCAGACTCTGCATCAGGGCGCCGGCCAGAGCCAGCAGTCCGCCGCAGGCAAAGCCGGCCAGGGCTCGGGGAAGGCGCAATTGCCAGACGATGTCGGCGGCGGGCCCCTCGCCTCCCACGAGCAGCGCAGCCAGTTCTCCGGGCCCTAGCGCCACGGAACCCACCGCCAGGGCCACCCCGAGGCTGCCCAGCGCGAGAAACGCGAGGCCAAGCAGGATCAGGAGAGCGCGGCGGCGGGTGGGCAAGATCAGAAGCTATAGCGCAGGTCGGCGAAGAAGCTTCGCCCGTCGGCGGGATAGTAACTGGAGCCAAAGCCGAAATCGTAGGCCGTCGGCGCGTAATGCCGATCGCCGACGTTCTGCACCCGCCCTCGGGCGGTCCAGTTGTCCTGCTGCCAGGTCACGACGAAGTCGGCCACCGTATACGACGGCAGGCGGTTGCGCACATTGGCCGTATCGCCACCGTAGTAGCGCTGGCCGACATGCTGCGCCAGCAGGGCCAAATCCCAGCCCGCCGCGGGCAGGAAATGCACGCCCGCATGGCCCTGGATGCGGGGCACCAGGGGAATGCGCTTGCCTTGATCGACCCCATCCCGGAAGACCGCCGACTGGAGGTTCACCCCGCCGCTCAATTGCCAGTTGCGGCCCAGAGCGAGTTTGCCATTGGCTTCCACGCCCCGATGGCGCGTCTTGGCCAGATTTTCGTTTTCGAAAGTCAGGTTGTTGAAGGCAATCTCATCCTCCATGCGCAGGGTGTAGGCGGTGAGCGCAAGGCTGTGACCGCCGCCGCTCCACTGTCCGCCGACATCGACGAAGCGGCCCGTTTCCGGCCGCAGACGCTGGCTGATGAAGCCGGTGAAGGTGGTGAGTTCATCCAGATTGGCGAAGCGGAAGGTAGTCCCGGCGCGGGTGAACAAACGCAGCCCGGCCAGGGGTCTGTAACTCAGGCCCACTTCGCCGATGCGCTCGCTGTGGTCGTTGCCGCGCCGCGCCCCGGTGCTGTCCCGGGCGGTCTGGTCGATGGATTGGTGGCGTGCCCCCAGGGTCAGGGTCAGCGCCCCGGTGAGGTCGGTGCGATTCTGCACATAGACGCCGCGACTCGTCTGGTCGATGCGCACCACCTTGGTCAAGGCGCCGTGGGGCGCCGCGTAGCGCCGGGATTCCAGTTCGCCGTCGTAGTAGTCGACCCCCACGGTGGTGGCACTGGGAAGCGTTCCCAGCCCGTGCTGCCAGCGCAGGCGAGGGGTGAAGGAAAGCGTGTCGGTCTCGCGCCGGTCGAAGGAAAAGAAATTGGAAATCCAGGAGTCGTTGGCCGTTTGCGCCAGGGCCACCTCCGCCGCCAGACTCAAGGTGTCCGCAATCTGCCACTCGACCCCAGGCCGCAGGAAATTGCCCCGGCGCTCGGCAAAACTGTCGAGGGTCTGGGCCTGACGAGGATCGTCGCGGTAACGCGCCTCGCTGAGCGTGCCCGGCAGCCCGCTCTCCAGCCTGGACCAGCCGAGTTCGACGAAGGCCTCCCCACGGCCGAAGCGGTAGGCGAGGCGGCCATTGGCGTTGTCGCGCTCCTGGGCATTGTTGCGCCGCCAGCCGTCGGTGGCCTGACGATTGGCGGAGAGCGCCAGATCGAAATCGCCCAGGTGGCGGGAAAGATTGGCGGCGAACTGCCGCCCGTCCCGGCTGCCCAGGCCGAGGAGCACGCTGCCACGGTCCTTGGCTGCGCCGGTGACGATGTTGATGACGCCCCCCACCGCGTTGTCCCCGTAGAGGACCGCGGCGCTCCCGCTCACCACCTCGATGCGCTCGACGCTATCCAGGGGCACCAGGCCCCAATCGACGCTGGTCGAATCCAGGGGGTTGAGGCGCTGGCCGTTCAAGAGCACCAGGGTGCGCTGGGCGGCGCCGTCGCCGAAACCCCGCATGTCGAGCGCCGTGTCGGCGCCGATGGAACCGTAGAGGGGGCGCACGACGACGCCGGCGACGTGGCGCAGGGCATCCGGCAAGGTCGCGGCGCCGGAGCGGAGGATTTCGTCCCGCTCGACGACCAGCACGTTGGCTGCGGCCCCCAGGGCGGATTCGCTGAACCGGCTGGCGGTCACGACCACCGGATCCAGCCGGGACTCCTGCTGGGCATGCAGCGGCGGAACGAAAACGGCGGGCACGAGCGCCGCCCAGAGCTTGCGATGAACTTTCATGATTCTCCCTTTGCCGGCGTGCGTCCCCGCGCGCCGGAGGCTGATGGATGAAGCGCCGAGAGAGAGGGAGGGCAAAGCCCGGCACCGCCTCCCCGCGGCCCTTCGCTGAATGTGCAAGGCCGGTATCCGGGCTCGCGAGTCTTGACTTGCCGCCTTCCCAGGCCGAAACCCAGTGGCGTGATGGCAAATCCGCACTCGCTTACCGTTGCGGGGGCAGCAGCGGAATGGTTCCCTGATGGAACGCACCGCTTTCCCGTTTAACCGCGTTCGGAACGATCCTCCCGCGGCACCTGACACGGCCGTAATTATAGCAGCGGCCTTGCCGCCCGGGCCGGAAAAATGGGCCACGGCTCCGCACAATCCACTTGCAGAACATGGGCTTAATCCTTGACGTCATTTTGTTTTTCCCCCTATAGTGCGGCCCATGAACAGCGAACTGGATGCCCTGGAAGGCAAGATCGAGCAGGTTCTCGCCGTCGTGCACCGGCTGCGGGCCGAAAACGAAGTCCTGCGCAACCAGTTGGCCACGGCGGAATCCGAGCGCCTCTCCCTGCGCCAGAAGATCAACACCGCCCGCGACCGCCTGGAGACCCTGGCGGGCAAACTGCCGGAGGACGCCTGAAGTGGACGGTGAAACGCACCACCTGGATGTGAAGATCATGGGTCGCGAGTACCGTGTGGCCTGCCTGCCGGAAGAAAGGGAGGCCCTGCTTGCTGCTGTGGATTTGGTGGATGGCCGCATGCGCGACATCGCCCAGCGCACCCGCAACACCATCGCCGAGCGGGTCGCCGTCATGGCGGCCCTCAACATTGCCCACGAACACCTTTCCGCCCCCCGGGCCCTCCCCGGCGAGGCGATCACCGCAGGCGACGATTCGCTTGCCAGTTGCGAGGCAAAGCGTAGAATCGACGCCATGGGAGCACGGCTCGATACCGTGCTGGGACCGCAAAGCCAGCTCGATCTGTAACGGCTGCGGCCCCGACCGCCAAGTGTCCCCTGCGGTGTTTGTCAAGGCCATATATTCCTTGGACCAATGCTGATTGGCATCGGTTGCGAACCGTTGAAACCGCTGTTGTGAGCCTCCTTTTTCGGAGGCACCTGATGCGGGAGGAAAGCAACCACTCTGAACTCAGGTTCAGGATGCCGGCCTGACGGCACTTGCGGGGGCCAGTTTTTCTGGCAAGCGTAACGGGTGGCAGCGATCCTGCCGCCCGTTTGCTTTTTAAGGTGCCCGATGCCTTGCTGGCTGATGAAAAGTCGCAGCCCCTCGACAATCAGCCTGAATGCCGCATGAAACAAGGCATTCAATCAATCGCCAGCGTGCCGGTCTGGCCGCAAAAAACCGTTTTGGGTGGGAATCTGGGTGGGACTTCGGGCAGGCTGTCTTGGGACGTTCGCAGACGGTCAGCCTTCAGGCGTGCGCCTTGGCCGGCGTGCTCATGACGCGCCGCGCGGAAGTCTCTTCGGCCAGATGGTCGATGACCAAGGGCGGCCGGTCGGGAAACTTGGCCACCAACTCCAGCTTGCCGCCCATCGCCTCGACGTAGCGTCGCAGCGTCGATAACAGCATGTCGCTGCGCTTTTCCAGTCGCGAAATCGTGTCCTGACCGACGCCCAGCGTGGCGGCCAGTTCTTCCTGCGTTTGCGCCACGGCCTGGCGCAAGTCCTTGAGCGTGGCGAGTTCCGCCGCGCGCGACTCGATCTTGCCCCGGCGCTTGGCGGGCAGGGCGGCCATGATCTGGTCAAGTTTTTTTGCCATGTCGGTGCTCCTTTTCTGCTTGCTGCTGCTCGGCCAGATGCTGGTCGAAGCGCGTGTCGGCGACGGAAATCAGGCGCTTGTAAAACCGCCGTTGATCCGCGCCGGCCTTGTTGCCACCGACCAGCAAGATGGCCTGGCGTTTGGGGTCGAACGCGAAAGCCACGCGCCAGACGGTCTCGAAAACTGATACTGGTACAAAACCCAGATTTTGCCACTCATGTCCGCGCCGATCCAAAATTGACCCACCCTGCCGACCGAATATTGACCCGGGGATGGACGCCGATCAGATGCTGATCGACTGTGGATAAGTGTAGGGGTTTTCCGATTCGTTGTCCCTCTCATGCTTTTGGGTTTGCGCGGGGAAAGCCGCGGAGGGCGTAGCCCGTAGCGGATTTCCCCGCGCGGCGACGGCTCAGGCGATGTCGTGGGGTCGGCTGGTGCGAGCCTGCTCACGAGCCCTGATGCGCGTCTTGGCGACGGCCGTGCTGTGCAGGAAACGGTGGCTCTCGTTGCCGGTCTCGACGATATGGCAGTGATGCGTCAGCCGGTCGAGCAACGCTGTCGTCATCTTCGCGTCGGTGAAGACGCTCGACCACTCGGCGAAGTCCAGGTTGGTCGTGATCATCACGCTTGTGTGCTCGTACAACCTGGACAGCAGGTGGAACAACAGCGCGCCACCGGCGGGACTGAACGGCAGATAGCCGAGCTCATCGAGGATGACGAGATCCATGCGCAGCAGGCTCGTCGCAATGCGGCCTGCCTTGCCTTGCACCTTCTCCTGCTCCAAGGCGTTGACCAGATCGACGGTCGAATAGAAGCGCACTCGCCTGCCGTGGCGGGTGACGCCGGCAACGCCAATGCTCGTTGCCAGGTGCGTCTTCCCCGTGCCGGGGCCGCCGACGAAGACTACGTTGTGTGTGGCGTCGGTGAAGTCCGTCTCGGCCAATTGCAGTACCAGCTTCCGATCCACCGGCGAGACCTCGAAGTCAAAACCGGCGAGGTCGCGATGCACCGGAAATCGGGCGGCATGCATTTGGTGACTGACCGAGCGTAACGCCCGGTCAGTGGTCTCGGCCTGTAGCAAGTGCTCGACCAGCCAGCGCGAGGTCTCAAATCCCGGGTGGCTGCCTTGCTCGATCAGATCGGCCCAGGCGCCGGCCATGCCGTGCAGACGCAGTTGTCTGAGTTCAACGCCGAGGTCACGCATGGTCGATCTCCTCGGAATCGGCTTGAGCGCGCAAGCGGTCGTAACGCGCCGTGTCGGCCAGTGGCGGCGTGCTCACCTGCAGGATCGTCGCCACGTTCTCCGGCACCGGCGCGGCGTTCAAACGGCCCAGCACGTTGATCACATGTTCGACGCTCACACGACCCGACGGCGGGCCGCTTTCCAGCGCCAGTTCGACGGCGACCAGCACGGCATCGAGCCCGGCAGTCGGCACGATTGCGAGTACCTGCGCCATGACGCGGTCGCCTCCGGGGTCGCGCAACAGCGCTCGGCGCAGCTTCTGCAAGGGCGCTGGCATGTCGGCGAACGGCGCGCCGTTGCGCAGCGCTCCCGGCTTTCGCTGCAGCAGCGGGATGTAGTGTTGCCAGTCGTAGCGCGTCTGGCCGCGCTCGCTGATCCGTTCATGATCGGCAACCATGGCGTCGCCAGCGACCACCACCATCCGGCTCGGGTACAGCCGTGAGCTGACCATCTGGCCGACAAGCTCGCACGGTACCGAGTAGCGATTGCGGGATACGGACACCAAGCAGGTGCTGGTAACTCGCGCCGGCTTCTCGACATAGCCATCGAAAGGCTCGGGCATCGGCATCAGGTGCGACTGCTCGTACTCAAGCATTTCGGCAACGCTGAACTGATCATGATCGGGGTGTCGGATCTCCTCCCACAGCGCCCGGCAACGAACGCCCAGCCAGGCGTTCAATTCGGCGAACGAACTGAAGCGCTGCGTACCAGCATCGATCCAGATCCGGCGACGGCTGTCCTGCACGTTCTTCTCGACGACGCCTTTCTCCCAGCCCGATGCGACGTTGCAGAAGTCGGCGTCGAACAGGTAGTGCGCGCACATCACCGCAAAGCGCGCATTGACGACACGCCCCTTGCCCTTCTTGACCTTGTCCACCGCGGTCTTCATGTTGTCGTAGATGCCCCGGCGCGGAATGCCGCCGAGCGCCGCGAACGACCGGGTATGCGCATCGAACAGCATCTCGTGGCCCTGGCTGGGGTAAGCCACCAGCCAGAAGGCACGGCTGGCGCACAGCTTCATGTGGGCGACCTGCAGCCGGTAATAGATCCCGCCGACAACCAGCCCCTCTTCGCTCCAGTCGAACTGGAACGCCTCCCCAGTTCGAAGCTCAAGGGCACGAACGCCTTGACCGCAGCGCCTTGGCCTTCGCCCTGGCGCCAGGCACGAATGAAATCGGTGACCCGCGAGTAACCGCCTTCGTAACCGAGAGCCTTGATCTCAGTGTAAAGCGCCAGGGCGGTACGCCGCTCCCGTTTCGGCCGGTAACCATCCGCCTTCAGCGCTTGCTTCAGCGTGTCGTGGAATGCTGTCAGCTTGCCCGGTTGCGGTTGCCGACGGTACTTCGGCTCACCGTCCAGCGCCGCCTTGAGCCATTTGCGGATCGTGTTGCGGGACAGACTCGTGATGCGCGCGATCTCGCGCACCGACTTGTTCTGGCGGAAGTGCATCCGCCGAACCTTGCCAATCATGGCCATGGTAATCACTCCTCGTCCCCTGCTCAGAAAAGCAGCAGGGTAGGTTGAATACCCGGGTCAGTTTTGGATCGGCAGAACCCTCGTTAGTGGGTCAGTTTTCGGTCGGCGGCAACATTTTCAGAAAGCATTGTCACAAACATGATAAAATATGCTAATGAAATGCAAAAGAACTACCGACGGTCGTAAGCACGGCCGAGCCGCCCTGCCGGTGATGCGGCAACAGGCGATCAAGGCCATCCGTGAGGGGCAGGACGTGAACAGCGTTGCCGCCGCCTACGGCGTCAATGTGCGCAGTGTCTTTCGCTGGCTGGCCGATTTTGCCAACGGTGGGCAGAACGCGCTGTTGTCCAAGCCGATTCCGGGGCGCCCGCCGAAGGTAAGCGCGGATGAAATGCGCTGGCTGGCCCAGGCGGTGAAAGACCATACCCCGCTGCAATTCAAGTTTGCCTTTGGTCTGTGGACGCTGTCGCTGATCGCCGCGCTGATCGAACGCGAATTCGGCAAGAAGCTCTCGCTGGCCTCGGTCAGCCGCATCATGAAGCTGTTGGGCTTCTCGGCCCAGAAGCCGCTCTACCAAGCATGGCAGCAGGATGCGACCCTGGTGCGGGCCTGGGAAGCGGAAATCTACCCGGCGATCCGTGCCGAAGCCAAGGCCGCCGGAGCGACGATCTACTTTGCCGATGAATCGGGCATCCGTTCCGACTACCACACGGGGACGACCTGGGCGCCGGTAGGCGAGACCCCGGTGGTGGAAGTGACCGGGCGCCGCTTCTCCCTGAACATGATCTCGGCCGTCAGTCCGCAAGGCGAATTCCGCTTCATGCTGCACGACGGCACGGTCAATGCCGAAGTCTTCCGGGAATTCCTCAAGCGCCTGCTGATCGGGGCTGAAAAGCCGGTGTTCCTGATCGTAGATGGTCATCCGATCCACAAGGCGAAACTGATCAAGACCTTCGTCGAGGCCCAGAACGGCAGGCTCAAGCTGTTCTACCTGCCGCCGTACTCGCCCCAGATCAATCCTGACGAGCAGGTCTGGGCACACGTGAAACGCCAGGTCGCCCGCCAACTGGTGCAGTCCAAAGACGAGATGAAGCGGTTGGCCCTCGGGGCCCTGCGCCGAATCCAGAAGTTGCCCGGGTTGGTGAAATCCTTCTTTCGCCAGCCCGAGTGCCAATATGCCGCTGAATGACATTGTTTATGCAAAGGTTAGTATCGGGCGTGCAATCTGTAGCGAAAACCCCTGCCATGCAAGAAGCGCCGGACGATCATTTCCGGATGCGTGTCTTTTCCCTTGATCCCGGCCATCATGCGCGACCGGGTTGCCCGATCAACAATGTCCGCCATCAGCCCATCTCGGCACAAAGAGCGGTACTCGGTTCAGCCAGCGTCTCCTGTAAAGGCTCTGATGCATTGCCAGCGCCTTGCAGCAGACCGCGAACCACTTCCGCGACCTGCCTTGCCAGCAAAGGGGGGACAGCGTTGCCAACCTGCCAGTACTGTTCTGTCCGGGATCCCTCGAAATAGTAATTGTCCGGAAAGGTCTGCAGACGCGCAGCCTCGCGCACAGTCATGCTGCGACACTGTGCCGGGTCGTAATGGATGTAGTAGTGGCCGTCCTTGGCAATGTGGGAAACGATGGTCGTGGAAGGCTCACCGGCCACCTGGACGCGGAAACGATTCCGGAACGGAACGTTTTCGGCATGCACATTCTCGTGTTCGGGCAACAGCCCCTCGGGGAAAGCGTCGACCTTCGGTGAAACCTTGAACTTCCTGGCATGACAAGCAGCATAAAGGTAGCGAAGCAGGTCACTGCGCATGTGTGCTCGCGCCTCATGGTGGCACACCCCGCCGAGTCGCGGGTCATATAACCACTCCGCCAACGCAGGAGGCAGTTTTTTTCGGTCTAGATTGACGTGAGGAATGTATCTGCTGCCAGGCGAAGCCGGAATCCTGCTCTCGGCATCGGTTGCTTCAAGCATTTCGGTGACAAACTCGAGTTTTTCCGGAGCAGTTCTGGCAAGTATCTCTATCAGTTCCTTGAAAACCCTCGACCAGCTTTCCAGCGAATCTCCGCCCCGTGAAAGAACGCTTCGAATTGCAGGCAGATCACCGATCGCCTTCTTGACCGATACAGCCGGCTGCAGGGTCAACGCCTGGTGATGACGCTCGGAAAAATCCTCCCTGACTCCCAAGAGCATGACTCTGTGCCGTGCCTGCGGGAGACCGTGATTTTCCGCCTGAACCACGAATTTCGTCGGTTCGTCGATCGGCTCGCCCTTGGCGTGGTTTAGTGATCGGATCTGATATCGCAGGCCAGGGCATGGATTCGACAGATCCTCCAGAATTTGCCTGAAAATGGGGCTGCCGCCATGCGTGGCGGACAGGATTCCCCGCACGTTCTCCATCACGAAAACGGCGGGCCGGAATTCCTGGATGATTCTCAGATATTCCCTGTAAAGGAAGTGGCGATGATCGTTTTCGAACCTCTCGACATCCTTGTTTCTCCAGCGTGAGCGACCGACCACGGAATAGACCTGGCATGGCGGGCCACCGATCAGCACCCACGCCTGATCGTCTTTCAGGGCGTCCGCGATGATCCGGTCGATTTCCTCCGACGCCGTCACGCCCAGTTCGCAGCAGTGGGCCTCTCTCCGGGCTCTGTCGGCCTGGGGGCTGAAGCGCTCGTTCCCGAACAGGTCGTCACGACCCATCCCGGTGCGAAGGTAGGAATAGTATTCATCCGGCACCTCGCGCGGATGACCGAAGGCGCGATAGAAGGCTCTGAGCTCAAGAGTCCGATGTGCGACGCGTTCCTTCTCGAACGATGACCGGATATCAAACACCGTCTCGCCAGAAGTGTCCCGCAGAGAGCCGAAGCCCTCGGCCAGTCCGCCCGGCCCCGCAAAAAGATCGATTACAGGTATCAAGTGTGAGCCATTTCCGAAGCAAAAAAACCGAGGTGCGGGTTTTCGATGGTCCCGATGACCACGCCGCGATCTAGCAGACGGTTCTGTTCCTCGCAGGATGTCTCGGGCAACAGGGCACACGAATGGCAGGCTGCCAGATTGCAGTTGTCCGGCCCCTGTCCCCTGCTCTCTATGCAGACCGGATCGGTCGAACACCAGCGGGCCTTTTCCAGTGCCCTCCTGATGACCTCTTCCAGTCGATCCGGCTGGCCCATGCGCACGAGACCCCCCATTGTACCTTCCGAGTCCCCGGCCGCCGTGTAGATCAGGATGCCGGCCATCTGCCTGTCGCCGTCCGCCGAATAGATTCGCTCCCGGAGTGAAGCGGAGCCATAGCCGCAATCCTGGACCAGCTGATTGATCAACAGGTGTGCGAAGGTATGCAGCAGGACAAACCTGGGAGAAACGATCCTTGCCTCCTCGTGGCGGCGGCTCGCCAAGGCGTCCAGGTTGCTCCGCATCAGCGAAAGACGGCCGTCCAGGGCGCTCCCGACACAATCGATCCACTCCTGCAACCGATTCTCCGAAAACTGAAGGAAGATCCCTTCACCCCGAACCACTATGGCTGGCAGCCAGCGCTTCGGCGAATCCATGAACAATCGGCGCTGTTCGGTCCTGGTCAGACCCGAGGCATAGATTCGCGAGAATCCCTCGAATGCCCTGGTTTCGCGAAGCTTGTGAAGGAGCGCAACCCTGCAGAACGCATTGCTGACAAGCGGCCCGTACTTCGAAACATCGGCACCACGAATGTCCAGATCCGTCTTCGGATATCCCACCTGCAGATCACGGGAAAAGACCGAGTATTCCTGCTGGCGATAGCTCGTCTCCTCGCCGTCCATGGACGCACCGGCAACCTCCTGCTGTCCGGTTTCCCCGACAAGGGCGGCTCGCAATGCATCCACCAGCAGTGCAGGATCGATGTTCCAGTCCATGCTTCTTGTCGCCGATTCCACCGCTTCCACGGGCAGAACGCCATCGGGGGCCGTCTTCCTTCGCTGATCGAGAAATGCCATGATCCTGCGATCCTCGAGGAGCATGCCGTGCAAGAGATGTTCGTTGGCAGCCTGAGCCAGGATTTCGGGCCTGATCGCCGATTCGGGGTGATACTTTTTAAGGGCATTGACGGCCGACCGGACGGTCACAAGTCCGTTCTCGGAATCCAGGGCACCTTCCCGCAGCCTGTTCCTGACATCCCGATCGTCGAGCAGATCCAGCACTTCCTGCGGCAGAGAATCGTCGTCGATGTCGGGGATGTAGATGGAACTGACGACCGACGGGAAATAGAGGTTGGCGGCACTCTTCAGTAAGGCAAACAGAGGCTCGCCACAGTCGTTCGGAACCGGCTTCGATTCCGTGCCGATCGCAAGGACCGGGTTGATGCCGGAGCAGTCTGTTCCCAGGCGGCTCAGTGCGGTCCTCACATCCGGGCCACCGGCCGAATCCATCTCGGTATTGAATGCACCGGCAAGAGTACGTCTCTTGACCACCCGTGTTCGCCCATCCTCGCCTCGCTCTTCCGCCTGCACGGCCACGCCGGCCAGCGATGCGCTGCCCGAACTCGTCATGCGAAGCCAGCGATCGATTCCGTCCGGATCCCAGCCAGCAGCCTTCCCTTCGAATATCCAGTCCACCCAGGGGAAATCCTGGATGTGGCCCTTGTGGCAGGCGGCAATGAAGCGCACCTGAAAGGTCTTCCGTCTCGCATGCTTTTTCCCCACGTCACCCCCCGTTGCTATCGGTCCTTCACAGATCGGGGTATCGCGGTGGTGATACTGTCCCTTGTGCATCCTCCCGCATCGCGGACAGACATGCCAGAGCGGAAAGCGCAGGAAGGGCAGCGTGAGATTCAGATTGCGCTGCTGCCCGCCGTTGCGTTCCGGCCGACGGAAATCGGGCGGCTGGACAAAGAAATCCACCTCAAGGCGCCTGGCAAGCCGCTTCTCGTCGTCGATACGGAACTCCCGATGCTCCGGGTTCGATTCATCGAAAGGCCAAGCATCAAGACCGGCGTGAATGAGGGATACCGGGCCCGGAAAATCCACCATGGCGCCCGGCCCGAAAGGGGCAATGGCTTGTGTCCTGCGAATCGGCCGGCTCATTCCTGTTCCTCCGGAGCGCGATTGAACCAAGTCGTTATCTCTGCTTCGCAGCTGGAATCCACATCGCGTAGAGAGGAGAGCGTGGGCCAGCTGTGGCCGTTCCATTCGACAGGAGGCGTTGCGCCCGCAGGATGCATGAGGGGCGGGTGCTCCGGCAAGGTCCCGAAACCCCCGTAATCGGCCGGATTCCAGGCCCGCCATTCATCCAGCCGCCTTTCCAGCCGTTCCATGACCAGCGATTCTTCGTCGGGAGCCACGAAGCGCACACGATGGCGGATCATGTCCCTGACGATCTCCCGCAACTGCGTCCCTTCCGCAAGCGGGAAGGGATCGGGATGGAGCCCTTCCCTTTCAAGTTCGCCGAGCTGTCGTACGGCAGCGGCAATCACGCCATGGAGCGAACGATCGACTGCCGGCAGGCTGAAGGGGGTAACGCTTGTAGGCTCGACCTGAGCGTACAGTCGCTGATGGAAGCTCCGGAAGCGCTCAAAGTGACTGCGGTCGCGGGGCTTGCTCTGGCCATACAGGACAACCACCAGGCCGGGTTTGTCTCGATCCCGCCCGACCCGACTCGACACCTGAATGTACTGGGAAGTGGTCTTCGGCTGACCAACGACGGCCATTAGCGACAGACGCGGAATGTCCACACCGACTTCGATGATGTTGGAAGCCAAGCACACGTCGACCGGTCGGTCACTGCTGGAGGAATCACGATTCCGGAGTCTCTCCGTGCTGAACGGCAGCTCCAGCCGCGCCAGTTCCTTGGGGATATCGTCGCTTCGAATCCGGCTGGTCAGTTCGGTGGCAAACGGACTCCGGATCTTTTCGTAGCTGATGCCCATGCGGTCGATGATGACTCGCAGATAGTCCCTGGCGTCGGCGACGAACAGGGTGGCAGCTCCGCCCAGTTCGCGCAGCGAGTTGAAGAAGCACAGCAGCGTCCACCAGGGGTCCCGGCCGGCATCGTCCGTGTCCATGATTGCCGCGTTCTGCATCAGGGAAGCGAAGATGCGGGCCTGGGTGGTCTGGAGGGACACGTGGCCCGGAGCCATCACGCCGACATACATCCGACCCGGCTTTGGGCTGCCGTCCTGATGACGATCCTCCTTCGCAAAAAAGGAATCCCCCGCTTCCAGGCCGGAGGGCGGGAACAGCAGGACCGAATTCCGGGCGTAGAGATGGGCAATCTGTTCGTTGGCCCGGCTGATCGTCGCCGTGGAAGCCACGATCTTCGGGCCGATCTTCCCGATGCCATGTTCTCTGCATAGCCGGTCGATGACTGTTTCGTAGGCACCCACCATTGTCCCGAGAGGACCAGATATCAGATGCAGTTCGTCCTGAATGACAAGCGTGGGAGGCTCATGCAGGTGCTGCCCGTCATTCTCAATGCCGAAAAATCGCCGCAGCTCGGGCTTCCAGGCCAACATGGCAAACTTGTCCACGGTCCCTATCAGCAGATTGGGAGGGGTCTCGACAAGATCCTCATCGATGACGACAACCGGCAGCGGATCGCGTGACTTGCCCAGCGGCGGCGCCTTGCCGAACTCGCACGCGTGGTCCGGGCAACGATAGACCACTGTTTCGGATGTGCCAGTTCGCTGCCGGTAATACCCCGTTACCGAAGGCTGTTCGTCCTCACGCCGGCCACGTCTGCCTGAGAATCTCGCGGCTCCGGACTCTCGCGGACCGAACCGGGCTCCGCACCAGGGACATTTCAGCAGAACGAAGGGATTCTCGGCGTTAGGGTCATTCTCCAGGATGCTCAGCAGCCTGACCGCCTCGGCGCGCTTGTTCGGAGTGGTCGCACTTCCTACCCACAACCCCAGCCGGAACGCCTTCTTCCCAAGCGAGGCATTCCGACGACGCAGGTATTCCATGGCACAGAACAGCAGGGCGGCCCGCTGGAATTGCTGCGCTGTCAGCAGTCGCAGGGTATAGCGCATCAGAACGTCGACTCCGCCAGGAAGGCGACCGGAAAGCCGGTTGAAGAAAATGGTGAATGAGGTCAATCCGAGATATGCCTCGGTCTTCCCGCCGCCGGTCGGGAACCAGATCAGATCCACCATCTCGCGATCGGCATGCCGAGGATCACAGATGCCACGGAGGGACATGAGGAGAAAGGCAATCTGGAAAGGACGCCAATAGCCGCGTGTCGGATCGGGAACAGCCGGATCCGGATCGGTAATGGGAGGCTCCCAGCGCGGACGGCCCTCTTTCCCCGGCGCGAGGGCACGCACCGTACTACTGGCCCTCAGCTGGGCAATGAACATCGCATGGTTGGCCAGACGGAAGGCTCTCTGGGCGAATCTTGCAACTTTGGTGTCTTCGCGAAGCAGATGCAGGCCATCCCGGATTCTGTCCAGGCAGCATCTGCACCGCCCGATGAGCTCTCGTGCCGTCGGCTCCAAGGCTGCCGGAACCGGTGGCACCGACATTCTCTCGCGCTCGCGCCCGTCTATCCACCGCGCATAGGCCTCGACGAGTTCATGCAATTCCTGGAAACCGTCGTCTTCAGGATCAAGGCCGGCGAGTTTTCGCATGCTGACCCGGAGCTTCTTGATACTGCCATCGGGCTGCGCAATCTCCAGTTCCGCCGTGGTCGACGGCGTCTCGAATGCGGGGAGCACGTCGCTCCATATTACGCCGGTCCCCTCAAGCGGCATTCCCTTCCAGTCCGCGGCACACCCATGCCCGATGGCGTAGGTCTGATGTTCCCGGTACAGGAGCCGGTTAATGGCCTCGTCGGAAAGCGCATCGTCGTGTTCGAAAGCGTTGGGGCGGTGCTCCGGATAAGGAACAATCCAGTTGCCCGAACTCAGCCCGCCGATCCTCAGCCCCGCCTGAAAGATGCAAAAACCATCGACGCTGCCGTTATCCGTCTCCTTGCAGTTGATCAGCGAGACGGTGAGCAGGCGGCAAGCCTGGCCGGATTCCGGATTCCGCCACGGGCGCGAGACCACAACCACCTCGATATCCTCGAATCCGGGGAGGCGCTCTCTGCAAGTAGCCACAGCGGTACCGGCTAGGTCGCCAGTTCTGAACGTGATCTGAGGAAACGAGCCGTCGCCATGGACAAGCGGTCTGCGCAGCCAGATGCTCCGATCGAACTCCTTGCCTCCGATGTCTCCGATCTTCTGGATGACCTTCTTGTAGGTGGCGGCCGGGCACTCGGAAAATTCGTCGGCCCCCAGCCTGCCGATACCCACCAGTTCGACCTTGAAGCCGTCCGTTTCACGTTCCATGTTTGCCAGGAAGCTGAGTCCGATGGCAGATGGGCGAAAGGCGTTGGCCAGCGTAACATCGTAGTCCTCGGAATCGTCCGCTTGGGCGCTTCGCCCTCTCAGCCTCTCATTCTCGGACAGCTGCCTCTCGTCTGCCTCGGGTTCCCCAATCGGAGGCTCGCTGGTCGATTCGTCTGCATCGCCCCGAGCACCGCCCTCTTCGTCCTGCAGCACCCCGGCAGGATAGAGGATACCGGCTCCATACCGCTTCGTAGGGGGATCCTGCCAGAGGACTTCTTCGCCATTGGTCTGACGTCGAGGCTTGCGAAACTCGCCCCAGCCGACCTTCGTCAGGCAGGTGGCTTCGGGCGGAACAAGCGGATCGCCGGCAGGGTCGGGGCCAACCACTTCTGCCCGAGTCCGCTCCAGCAACCACCTCCGATTTTTCAGATTTTCTTCTATTGGCATGAACTATCTTCCTGTGGCCAGACCCAGCCCAGCTTCGAGCATCCGGTCATATTCCTTGCGGCAGCTTTCGTGCATGAGCAGAATGAGCCTGATTCTGGCCCGGGACATGCCTACATACAGAAGTGCCCGAGCATGCTCGTCCATGCGCTCGATATCCGTGACGACAATGCCAGCCGCCTCCAGTCCCTTGAAGGCATGCACGCTGACATACCTGATTCCCCCTTTTTCCGGGCTGGCGACATCGCGGAATGGCACAAGCCTGTGTCGCCCGCCTGCAACAAGACCTCCTGCGCAGCTCTTTTCGTCGGCATTCAGCGAGAGAACGACCATTTCCTCGGGACGCAGAGCCTTGCGAAGCTCGCTCACGGCATCATCCAGCAGGCGCCGCTGGTCCTGGTCCTCCCTCCAGAACAGCGGGTCGACACCTGCCCCCTCCATGTCGTGCAGGAATCTGCTGTAGCCGGGCTTGACGTTGCACGCCAGGGTCAGGGTTTCGGCGATCGGGCCGGCATTCCTGCAGTTGATGCGCAACGTGAAATTCGCATGGTCGGGCGCACGCAATCGAAGCGCCGCCAGCATGTCCGAAGCAGTCTGGGCGCCGCCTGACAGATAGATTGCCTGGCGCTCGAAGTCCCCGAAGAATGCCCACCGGCCCCCTGCCAGTCCGCCAGCGACCAGCAGATCGAGAACATCCATGTAGTCATCGGTCAGGAGATCCTGGGATTCATCGATCAGCAGAACATCGAACTGGGGTAGCGCCCGGTCGTCACCGAGCAGATGTTCGATGACCGCTGCCGGCAGATCGTTCGACCAGAACCTGCTGTCGTTCCGGACAGGCAGCCTGTCACCCACGATCTCCCGCATCAATCCATGCAGATGCAGACACCGGAGCAACTGGCTTCCTGGCCCGGCCGAGCCGCTCATCGACGATCTCATCCAGTCGCCGAGCAGTCGATTGAAGCAGAGCACCAGCGTCCGTTTCCCTTCGGCGACGGCTCTGCGCGCCGCCTCCATCACGAGGAAGGTCTTGCCGGTACCTGCCAGCCCCTTGACGACAACTCGCTCATTGTCCTGAATCGCGTCCAGCGCATCATATTGCTCCTGCGTCAGCCTCATCAGGGATTCCTCGACATGCTGAACATCCCTTCTCGGCTGGACGAAATATTCGAAGTTTCCGCGCAGCAGTCCGGCCATTCGGCGCACCTGCTCCGATGACGGCCGGCTTTTCTGAACGTCGTACCACGACCGGCTCCCCGGCTTCGATGCAATGTGCAGATGAGCATGATCGAAGATCCGGGTCACAATCTGCGATATCGGCATCCTTGCAAGGATCCGACTGTCGATCGCCTGCCACGGGTGCCACTCCGGTGATTCCTCACTGAAATCGATCCGGGTAAACGCCGCTGCCGAAAAGAACAGAAGATTTCCCAGAGAGGTATCCCTGGAGTGAAGATGGTCCCGCAGGGAGTGCATGCCCCTGGACGCCTGACGGAATGGACCTTCCGCAGAGGTTCCATAAGGATAGATCCATAGTCCGTCGCGGCGAGTGACTTCGCACCCTTTCACTTCCAGGCAGAGAATTCCGTGACCGGGTGCGAGGATCACCATGTCGATCTCGCCTTCGGATTTCGTTCGGTGCTTCCGCAGCTCCAGCGAATGCAGCACGATCCACCCCTCTGTGCCAGGATCGGTCCTCAGCTTGTGGAAGAGGATTGCTTCGCCTGCAGGAGTATCCGGCGGACAATCCGGAGGGATCATTCTGGCCATCAGATTCCTTTCATCGGCTGCAAATCCATCAGGCGCGACGGTGGAACCCACGCCATGTGGTCGTCCACTGCTGCCACCTGGCAAAGCTGAACCCTGACGCCGTTCTCCAGAACCACATGCCCGTCCTCGGGAAGAACCCTCAGGTGGCCAAGCACGTTCGAGAGCTGGCTGCAGATTTCCCGCCGAACACTGTGCGCTGCACGCTGCCTGAGGCTGCGCAATTCCTGTAGTCCGTTCCAGTGAGCGTTCACGTAGTCATTCATGTCGGCCGGCGTGGCAAGCTTCCCGTGCTTCATCAGTACCAGGAAAAGCGCTCCGAGCTCGCCCCTGTGTCCCGGGCCATACACCGAGCCGTCAGCCCAGTTGCGGAGGCTTTGGGAAAGAGAACGCCCATTTGCGCCGGCGGCGCGCATCTCCTCCGCAATGACGTCCGGACTCCGGGTCAGCAGGAGCCTTTCGAGAGCAGGCTGCCAGTTGCACGCTTCTTCCAGTTTCTGGCCGAAACCTTCTTCGGCGGACTCGAGGTCGAGCAGATAGCGTGTCCCGCTGGGTCGCAGGACAAGCCAGTCCCCTTCGGCCAGCCTAGCAACCGGGACGCTGTCCAGCTCGCTGTCTTCTTCTGTCGAGCTGTCGTTCTTCCATACCAGAAGATGTGCTTCTTCCGGAACGAAAATCCCGCGCGCGTCGCGGAAGAGCACGTAGCGGGCGGCACGATGCCTAGGAAGCGGTGCCCGGTGGCCGTCATGGGCGATATCCCAGACGCTTTCTTCGTTCCCTCCCTGCTCATCCTCTTCTCCGCCCATCAGATCGCTGATGCTCTCCCTGCTGGAGATCACGCGCGTGGTGGACAGCCGGCCACGAAACACGGAACTCTCCGGGAGGGTCTGCCGATTCCGCAGCGCGAAATATTCCCCCGGATAGAGAAGAACATTGATTTCTCCGGCTCTGCCTTGATAGAAGAGATCATCAAACATCTGGGGCGACAGGTAGCGGCACGTGCCGAGCACGATGATCCGGCCGAAGGCCTCTGACGCCAGCGTCTTCCGGGAATCGATGATTGCGGGATCTGCCGGCAGATCAGGCATGCCATCCGGCTTCTCGGGCCACCCGAATGTCCTTCCGAGGGCCATCGCAGCAACGATTCCCGTTCGCGATCCTCGAGGTTCGTACGCTTCGGCTTCCAGCAAGGCTCTTGTCCGAATGAGCTTGGGATTGGCCGGATGCTCCAGCAGAGCGTGCGTGGCCTGGACAAGATCCCGAACCGGCTTTGCCAGCGCGGGGATCGAGGCTGCGTCATCGGCGATTTCGTTCAGTATCTCGCAAAGACTCAGCCCGACATGGTCGAACGGAAGCAGGGTGAAGAGAATCCGTGTCCGGAGGACCCAGACGCGTCTTCCGAAAGCCCCATGAAACGGGTCTGCGCGGTCGAGACAGGTCATTACCTGGCGTGACAGGCGGACAACTTCAGCAACGAATGGGCTGCCCACCGGGATTTCCCGTACCCGCAGGGCCGCAGCATTCCTGAATCGCCAGACGGTTTGCCCGAAGACTGAATTTTCTGCACTCATCAGCCCGCTCCAAGAACAAAGGCCGTGACCTCGACGCCCGGAGGAATACGACCCGGAACATCCCGCCTGAGGTCGTCAGGCGCTTCCTCCGCATCACCGGCCGCTTCCAGAAGATAGTTGTGGACGTCTGCCGTGTATTCCGCTCTCTCTAGCAGAACAACAATGTTCCCAGTATCGATATGCTGTATCTGGTCCCAGGCGGCGGGCCCATCCAGGATCGTCATTGGCGCACTGATATGCTCCGTCACGCGGCTGGCTGCTGCCAGTCGCAGCTTGGCAACACTTCTGTCCCGAACACCGGCAGCACAAAGAACATCGCCTAACGGAAGTGGCGCATCCGACTTGGCAGCAATCTGTATTCCATCGACAGCGTCCCAGAAACCCACCTGATTGGTGACAAGCAGGCCTTCGGCACCGGCGGTGCAGACCCAGCGAGGATCCGTTTCAAGGCCAAGTGCCCGATGGAAACGCAGGGCATTGTCCATTGCCGCAGTCCCCTTTTCCGCGGGAAGACATTCTTCGCTGAACAGATATTCCGCGAACTTCGCCGGCGAAAAAGACCACACCAAGCCGACCTCCCGGGATCGCCTCGTGGCGGTGATCCGGACAGGCACCAAACCAGGAGCACCTTCATGTTTCGCCTGAATGACGCCTTGATATCGGACTCCGTGACTCTCCGTCTTCCAGAATATCCCGGTGCCTGGCGGAAGACTCTGCAGATCGTTCCAGGAAAATCCGCCGCGGAACTGTCTTGCGCCGGCCAGCAGGCAGCCAAGACCGACAAAGATGGATCCGTACCTGCGGGCCGGCAGGACGACAACCGCAAGAATCCGCTTTTCATTCAGTTGAAAACTGCGGCACCACCATCCGAGCCAGAGCAGAGCCTTGCTCCAGTCCGGAAGAGGCAACCTTTCATCGCCGTCCTGAAGAAAGATCGGACGGCGGATCAGCATGCTCTCCGGGAATTCCACGGCCCCCCCCAAGTTGATCCCGTCAGGCTGTCAGCCTGGTCGGAACCCTTCTTCTTGGAGACGGGCACTCACCTTGATGAGGCAGGCTGCCTGCAAGGGCGTCGGGATCCAGCCACTTCTTGACGCATTCCTGAGAAGATCGGCTTCCCTGCCATACACCGGCGAGTGCCTCCGCGCCCAGTCCAGAATGGCCGCCCAATATCCCGGTCCGCGCTGAATGACGTCCGTGACGGCATGTATTCCTCCGTCCAAGGCCCCCTGCTGACGCTTTTCGCGGCCGATGTCGCGTGCCTCGTCCGGTGACACGAGTTCGGCCGCCAGACTGTCGTTCAGCCTGATCGGCAGGGAAAGGACCTTTTCCCAGCATTCCTTCTTCTTGCACCACTCGGTGATGTTCATCTGGGCGACCGGAGGCGTCGTTATGGCCTGCACAACTTCCTTCGCGATCGATTCCAGCTGATTCTCGAGTGCCTCGGAAATGGCCTGGCGAACCCATATTCCCTTGAAGTCCAGGCTATGCCCCGGCTTCTGCAGCGCGATCATGCCGGCAAGCTTGGCGATCGAGTAGGTGACGATGTTGGCTCGGTATCCCCCTTCGTACCAGTCTGCCGAACTGACCAGCTTTTCCACCGCCCGGAAAAGGATGGCCCTGGCGATGACTTCCTTGAAATAGGTGTCATTGTTGAACAGCAGTCCGTCCTCTCCCCACTCCTTGCAGATGTATTCGGCAAAGTTGGTGAAGTTCTTCTGGGCCCCGAAACTCACGGCATGCGGAAGCTGCCGCCAGGAGTTCTCGAACTTGGCCAGATCCGTCTTGACGACCAGCTGGCTCCGCGGATTGATGCGTTGGAAGTCCCTTTTCTGTGCCTGTGTGAGACCGGACTGCTCGTTCTGGTACTGACCTCGCGCTCTCTCGTAGAACCAGTACGTGTGGTACTGCGCGTCTTCAACCGCAGGCGCCGGAACCCTGCGCGAGAGACGCTCCATAGCTCGGTGGTAAGGATGGTTGGAAAAGAAGTCGGCATCGCTCACCTTGTTCTGCTTGTTCGAGTACATGGCGATGCTCTGAATCATGTCGTCCAGCTTTTCGGCATCCCGGGCAGTCACGACCGAGAGCTTCATCGGCACATGAATGGATTCGAGATCGGCATTGTCCTTGCGCTTCGCTACATGCAGGGACGCGGAGGTCTGTCCGCCATTTACAATCTGGAAGTATCTTGCCGAAACCAAGCGATGCCCCATGGGCGTTTCGACAATGCTGGCCGAGGTGGCCGTGGCCGAAATGCCGTTGTTGTACACGAAGAAGCGCTCCGGCTCACTACGGATTGTCCCCTGAATTCCCTTGTTGATCTTCCCCGATGCACTCAGGTAGGAGCGCACGTTGCCCTCAAGCAGTTTGCTTCCGAAGCTGTCGTACAGCTGAGCCAGAGCCTCTCCGGGAATTACGGCTAGGTAACCCTGATAGTCATCTGCCTGGCTTGCTGCCAGGCAGGGAAGCCCCCCTGGAACAAATTGGGTGAAGTCGATTTCAAGTTCTTCGGCACCGAAGGAGGAGGAGGACACCGTGTGCAGCCGCCCGATATCCCAGACATGGTACTCGATGGGGTGTCCGTCAATTTCGCCCTGCGGCAGATCCTTGACGCGCTCGCTCAGGTTTGCATCGGTAAAGAGGTAGAACCGGTAGCGTCCCAGGGCGGCATGCTTGTTGGCGATCATGCCAGCGAGCTCAAGCCCGTCCTCCATGCCGTCAGGCACGTTTGCCCACATCTTTCCGGAAACAGCGTCCTCGACAAATACCTGGAGCTGGCCGAACAGCGCTTCGGCGCGTGTGCGCGACAGGACTTCCGTCTGGCTCGTCCCGGAAAAATCCACGATCACCAGACGGATGGAGTCGTCGGAATCATCAAGCTCATAACCATCGACCCGGAGCTTGCGCCCCTTGGATCCCGTTCCGAGAAAATGACTGGGAACAAGATCATGAAATTCCTCTGCCTGGGTCAGCCGTTCGCCAACCTCACACAGAAAGGCGAAATCCCGATCTGCCTTGGCAGGTTCCACGGGCAGGCGTACTTGAACTGCATCGAGCAGCTCTTCCCTGAAGTCGTCCAGCTCCATATTTTCTTTGCACCCCTTTTCTGTACCGCAAGACGACCGATTTCTTTGTTCGGTCAGTCAGCAGTCATTTTGATTGCTGAATGCATGGGATGCAACCTTGCTGGCACAAGAAATCCCGACTTTGCTGGATCAGCGCTGGGCCGGCAGAACCGCTCACCGATGCGATGCGGACATATTCTCCATACGGGTCTCCATCAAAACGACCACATGAAAACGCCATCAACCGAGTGGAACATCCATGACCATTGGATTTGGACGCCGAGGACAATGCGTCGGAATCGTCAGCCCGGGGCACCGGGCTGTTCCTCATCCGCTTTCAGAGTCATGTACTCGAGCCGCCACTGGGTGAGCAGTCTGGCCTTGCTCACGGGCAGATCATCTTCGGAAATGGACATGCAGTCCTTCAAGGCAATCCCGTTCCATTTGCCGGTGGCTGAATCGAAGTACTTTTTCGAGAAAAGCGCATCGATCGACGCTTCGAGTTTTTCCACTTCGTCGGCGGTCTGCTCCGGATCGTCTCCTGGCGGATAGGCGAGAACGATCTTCAAATCGTAGGCACTGCCGTCGGAGTGATCGATTTCCTGTCCGCCATCCACATCGAAATAGACGGCAGACAAAAGGCTTCCAATGGGTTCGATGAGCTTGGCGAGGCCCTTGTCGACCTTGGATTTGGATAAGCGACTCACGAATGGGTCGGGGAATGCGGCTCGGTTGTAGCGCACCCCCAGCCATGAACGCAGCGCCGACAACGATTTGCCGGGAAACGAATAGGTGGCATCGGGAGCGAATGCTGCAAGCGCCTGTTTCGGAACGAGGCACTTGGCCGTCGCGATCAACTCGACGGTGGCGGGGTCGCCGCTGCGAAGCGCCTCCAGATGAAGTGTCCGAGGAGCTTTCGCCCAGAAATAGTTGCCATCGGCCTTTTGCGGATGGCAACCGATGATGACCTCTACGTCCGGCTCGATCTGAAGGTCATCGTTGGCCAGATCGCAGTCGTGGCTGATGACAACCACGCAGATGGCATCAGGGGCGTCCGGATGGGCGAGTCCCAGCGTCTGAATGGCATCGGCCGAAAGCACACTTCCCTGCCGCCACGGGGTATCTCGAGTCCAGGTCGCGGCCATACCATCCATGCTGGTCAGACGTCTTCATTCAATGATGGGCGCCCCATGTCAGAAACATCGAGACGCGAGGGCGTTCTGTCTGCAAGCAAGGTATCGAGCTTTTCTCGCGAGGTGGCGCCACGTTTTGCGATCCGGACGAGTCGCCGGGCCGTTTCCTTTCCGTCGGCCCCCGCTCCGAGCAGTTCCACGAACGATTTGCCTTGTGCGACGGTGCGATCAAGCGCGAGCGCGGTCGGCTTGAAGCCGGCCTCGGCGAATACGCGCGCGGCGGCAGCCAATTGCACGAGTTTGCCTTGGTGCTGCTCCTTGGGAATCTCTCCACTGAGCCAGTTATAGAGAGTCTGGCGTGAAACGCCGAACACCGCAGGAAGGTGCGACATGGTGCGCCCGAAGCCGACCTTCACTTCCTTCATCAGGTCGGTATAGGGGGCGTATGGCTCCGGCGATGCCGCCCCTTCCACTTTCACGACCGCATAGGGGCGGTAGCCTTGGCGCGACGTGACGAAATGCACTCCCTCGACACCGCCAGTGCCGACCCCGCCAAAGCACGGGAGTGGGCCACCCTCGGCAACGGGCGCCCGGCCGTAGATCGCCGGAACGGGTTGGTAATGAGCGTGGGCATTGATATCTTCAACGGGAACTGCGAATCCGAGCATGATCACTTGTCCCAGGCGGCAAAAGCATAAGGCGTCGCGGTGGTCTTGAACGCTGCTCCGATGACCTTGTGGATGGCATCGAGGTGATCGGCCACTGCTTTCGTCGAGAACGCCTCGCGCCCTTCGACGAAGCCGTCATTGTCGAGAATGGCGCTCATGCCCGCGTAGGACACGAACCTTTCAATTACGCGCATGTTTCCAGGCTGCAAATCGGGGGGGAACGCGAGTGGACCGTCCTGTATGGCAACCCGACTCAGCAGCTTGATGTTTCCGATCTCGTTCATCGCCTCTGTATAGGAATAGAGAGGTCGCCCCTCGAGGCGCGAGGTCAGACCATGGACTTGTTCGACGAGGTACTGTTCGATGGTTTCTCCCGGTTGCGGCATCACCCGATCGAGATAACGAAGACCGACCCGTTCAGTGAAGGCAAGTTTCACAACATCGTTCACAATGCCCAATCCCTCCAGGAAGCATGCCGAGAAGGTCTCGAACTGCCCATAATTGGTGGATTGGAGAGTAAGGCTTTGGCCGTCAAGGATGAACGTATGCGTTTTCTCGACGTTGCCGAGCTGAAACCGTTCCTGCTGGACCGGGGTTGGGGTGGACGGCTGGCCGTCCTGTACAGACAACTGGATCGAGATGATATGCTGCCGCTCGAAATCGGGATAGCCGGCCTGACGGAAGCTCTCTTGAATGCTGGGCAGGAAATCGGCCAGCTTCAAAATCGGGTTGAACCGCACCTGGGCCAAGGTTAGGTACACGGGCGGATTCTTGAGGGGGGTTCCCATCTGTCGATTACCTCCAAGTAACCGATTCAAGTTTACAATTCGGTTTACAGTTTGGCAAATTTTCTTTTGGGTGGTTCCCGGTCGAGGCACATGGCAGATGCGGATTCCGTTCCTGGCTATCCATACGGCTCAGAGCGGTTCCGGTAGCCACTCCCCGCTGCGAGCCGGTTCCACGCCCGATCCATCAGCCAGCGCAGGAATTCGGCATCCCGCGAGACCCCCTGCACCTGCTGGCGGTGCCATTGCATCAAGGCCTGCAGTTGGCCAAATGACTCGATCTCCCCGGGGTCGCGCTCAAGCAGCAACTGCAGGCGTCGGCGATCATTCGATGCCAGCCGGATGGCATTCCCAAAGCGAAGGGTCATGACGGCATCACTCCCCGTCGGCCCAAACGCGCTGCCTCGGCATCGATAGCCCGGTCCACATGCCGCCCTCGCCGGCTCCGGATTGCGGCGCGTCCGGCGCCGACGATCAGCCCGTACGTCACCGCCCCCGGTACGAACAACACCATGCCAGGATCGCCCCAGATGATCGCCATCATCAGGAAGGTGACTGCCAGGACGGGGAAATCATAGACACGCAGCAACGGCGGCGCTTCGGTGCGGGCGTAGTTGACTCCATCGGCCGTAGTCCAGTTGGCGAGTCCCAGCACCTGCGGCACCTTGTGCGCCGTGACAATCAGACTGACCGCGTGACCACGTCGGGCCGGCATCGTCCGGGTGTTGACCGTGAACTTCCGTTCGACTCCCGATGGCGGCTTGATCCACAACTCGTAGCGGTCGGTCTGCCCGAACGGACGGCGGCCGTAGTAGAGATGGACGTTGGTGTAGCGGCGCAGATCGACGATGCGCCCGTGGAAGGTTTGCAGCGTTGGCATGACACTCTCCTGGAGAAAGACCGCTCCAGCGTCTCGCACCGGACACCCGTTTCAACCCCGTGTTCGGAGCGCTCCCGTCGTCTGCGCTTGACCTAGGGACACTGCAAAAAGCCCGCGCCTGCGCCTCATTCGTCGGCTCGGGGCACGGGCAGAACGATGCCATGTCGTAGCCACCACCATTCCCGGCGCTTGCGACGGGCGGTGAACCAATTGGCATGTTTTGGCATTGCCAGGGCATCCCCTCGGCGCAATACTGAACCCGCTTTGACCCGTTCCAGTTAGCGGCCCGGCGTGCATCGCGCACGAAAAACGCAAGCCCTGTGAGAGGTGATTCGTCACCCTGGTGCCTTGGGCGCCTGTTGTTCCGGACGCGTTGCGTCCTTGGTATTTCGCGGATGTTGTCCGTGGCAGCATGCCACGAGCGACGACGCACGCCCCATGCCCTTCACCGGACTGCGCCTCGGCGCCATTTGGGAAGGGCCGACAGCACTCCCATCGCGGGGCGCACCCTTCAGGAGATATCCCCATGCCACCCATGCAGCGCCTTACCCTGGAATTGCCCGCCGAGTTCGTCGACCTGTGTGCCGCCGACGGCGTCACGCCGGACCTCGTTCTCCGCGGCTTCATCGCCGACCTGGCAGGCATCATGAATTGGGCCAATGCCCCGCGCGCCGACGGCTACGGTAGCAACGGCTCCGACGAGCGCCGTTATGCCATGGAGTATTACGAGCGGGTTGGCTATCCGTACCTGCATCGCCAACCCTGAAGACACGGGCGCACTCTTGCGCCCCGTGCGACCGAAAGGCCAGTAGCAATCGCCGCTGCGGCAGGCTCGACCTGCCTGCGGCGGCCCTTTCCCACCAGCGAAACGCGCTGACGGTGTTGGCCGGCGTTCGTGTACCGGGCTGCCTGTTCGTGCGACTGCGGTCGTGCGGCCGGGCGGTACCGCGAGCCCCGGCGCTTCCCGCGCCACCGAGCGCGCGTCGTCACTAGCGGCAGCGCGGCTAGTGACGACGCGCCTACCACCCCCTGTAGGTTCCGCAAGCCCTTGAGGCGCGCGGCTTCCCAAAGCGGGTGGAGCGGTAGAAAGGCAATGGCGGTGCATGACGCCGCCACGTGATGGGGTCCCGAACCCCAGTCCCGAGGTCTCGAACCTCGTTTCCCTCGAATGCAAGCGCAGCCCGACTGCCCTTGCCGGCTGATCCCCGGACCGGATCACGTTCGCGCCTGATCAGCGCTCCTTGGACCCTGGGTCAATGGTCCTCCCGCCTCACCGCGCCTCCCGGCGCGCGGCGGGACGCCAATGCGCGTACGGCGCAGGCGAGCAGCAAAAGAACCGTGCAAAACGGGGGTGGTGCCCCGAGCTCAGCAGCATTCCACTTGCCCGGCCACGGCCAGCAAGTCGAGCAGAAACACTTACCGGACAACTTGACACCAAACCGCCGTACCCCGCCTTGAACGAAAGGATTGCAATGCCCACCCACCCCGCCCGTACCGTGCCGGAGAGCGTCTGGCACGAGCTGTTCGAACAGATGGGATGGCTGGAGCCTCAGGACTCCAGCGATTCAGTCGACGATTTTGCCCCCTCGGGAGACGCCATGCGCAACCTCAACTACCAGCTCAAGCAGCTTTGCCATCGCAACCGCGACGGTTCTTTCGCCACCCAGGCCGAACGGGAACGGACCCTGGCCCTGGGCGCCACCCAACTCCACGAGTTGGGGTTCCGCAATCTATTGATCCGGCCAGCTTAAGTTTGAATTTTCAAGCGGCATATTTGACACGCGGATCTTGGAAGAAGCTTTTGACCCGCTCGGGTGATTGTTCGAGTTTGACCATGTGTTCGGTAGCGGCGAGTTTCAATTTGGCCTTGGTGCGCACCGGCACTTTCGTCCCGATGGCATGCTTGAGGTCGGCATTGAGACGCTCCTCAGGGTTCAGCTCCGGGCTATAGCTGGGCAGGTAGAACAGTTCGATCTTGTCCTGACGTTCAGCGGCCCATGCCTTGACCGGTTTGCTGTGATGGACCCGCAAATTGTCGAGAATCAAGAACACCTTCTTGCCGGCATCCTTGATCAGCGCGTCAAGGAATTCGATCAGCTTGTCGGAGTTGAACGCCTCGTCAATGATCATCCAACGTGTTTTGCCCTGATTGGTCACCGTCGCAATCATCGACAGCTTCTGCCGCGTACCGCCTACCGTGTAGGTGACCGGCGTCTTGCCTGCCGGTGCGTAGCAGCGACCGCGTACATCGGTATTGACCAAGGCAGTTTCATCGCCCCAGTGAATCTCGCCGCCTTCCGCCTTGGCACGCTTCTCTATTTCCGGGTATTGCTCATTGAGCCAGGCTTGCACGGCTTCCGGTCGTTGCTCGTAGGCCTTCTTGATCGGCTTCTGGGGGTGAAGCCCCAGCGCGACAGATAGTTGCCGACACCGCGTACCGATAGTTTGATGCCATATTCCCGTTCGATCAGTTGCATGACCGCAGCACGATTCCAAAGCGCAAATTCCATCTTCAGTTGCTCGGGGCGCTTGTCACAAATGATCTTTCGGATCGCCTCCTCTTGCTCCTCTGTCAGCGTCCGCCCTTGACCTGCACGTTTGCCTCGCTTGGTCGGCTTGAGGGCAGCAAGGCCACCTTCTTCATACCGATCAATCGCAGACCGAACTGCCGGATACGAAAGCCCACTGAGCTCGACGATTTGCATTACGCCGTAGCCCTTGCGGTGCAGCCGCACCACTTGCTTACGCCGTTCGTGCAGTTGCTCAAGTGTCGAATATCTTGCGTCGTCTTTTTCCATTCGTCCAACATGGGGGCTGACCCATAAATTTCAAGCATTATTGTGCCGAGTCAATAAGCGCCCAGGGCCTCAAACCGAAGCATGTCGACGCCCTGGTGGAGCGGTGGACGGAAGAAGGCCTGTCGGCGGGGACGATGAAGAACCGGATGGCGCACCTGCGCTGGTGGGCAGAGAAACTGGACAAGGCCAGTATGGTCGCCCGCAGCAACGACGCCTACGGCATCTCCGACCGGCAATTCGTCACCAACGTCAGCAAGGCCAATACGCTCCAGGAGGCGCAGCTGGGGCGACTCACCGATACGAATTCCCGTCTCTCTCTGGAGCTGCAGGCGGCCTTCGGCCTACGGCGGGCCGAGTCGATCAAGTTCAACGCGAGCTTCGCGGATCGGGGCGAGGTACTGGTGTTGAAGGCATCGTGGTGCAAGGGCGGCAAGGAGCGGGAAATTCCCATCCGCACCGCTGAGCAGCGGGCCGTGCTCGACGCAGTACGCGCGTACTGCGGGAAAGGCAGCTTGATTCCGGCAGGCATGACCTACAAGGCGCAGCTCGACCGTTTCAAGCATCAGTGCAGCGTGGCGGGCATTCACGGCGTCCACGGCCTGCGCCATGCCTACGCCCAGGCCCGTTACCAGGAACTCACCGGCTGGCGTTGTCCGGCCCAGGGTGGGCCGACGAGCCGCCAGCTGACACCCGCACAGAAAGCTCTCGACCGGGCAGCCCGGCTGCAGATCTCGCGGGAGCTCGGCCCCGAGAGGGAACAGGTGACCGCGATTTACGTTGGACGGTAAGACTTACGTCGTACGCTGCAACTGCACTACGTTTTTGCCCTTTACCATCATCTCGATCCTTTCCGCCCAGGCCCGCAAGGCTGCTTCTCGTTGCGCCTCGTAGGCATTGTGGTTGTAGTGCGCCAGAACACCGGGCAAGACGTGGTTGGCGATCTTGTGGCCAATGAACGGCTCGAACCCCAGGTCGGGAAGACGGGTAATCAGCGTGCGGCGAAAGTCATGCACCACGCATGGCGTGACGTTGGGCAGCGCGTTGCGCTTGAACAGTGTCAGCAGCGCGTTGTTGACCGACCGGCCATAGACCGCCTGCCCTGGCCGCAGCGGCGAGGCGAAGACGTGGCGGCCCGCCCCCGTGAGCTTTTTCAATTCCTTGAGGATGGCGACTGCCAGGGGCGCCAGGTGAACGAGGTGGGCGCGATCCTTCTTGGTGCGAGCGGCCGGAATCTTCCACAGTCCGGCTTCGAGGTCGAATTCGGCCCATAGGGCATCGGTGACTTCGCGCTCGCGTTGGCCGGTGAGGATCAGCAATTTCATGGCCGCGATGGTCACCGGGTCGGATTTGCAGCGCTCAGGGTCATCCAGTGCGCGCCAAACCTCAGCCAGTTCGTCGAGCCGCAGCGTGACTTCGCGCTTCACCGGGCGGGCATCGAAGTCCTTGCGGGTCAGTCTCTCAATACACGAAACCGCTACCAATTCGCGCGCTTCGGCGAAACGCCACAAGCGCTTGGCCTGAACCAGGACTTCGCCCGCCAGCTGCTTGGCGGTTTTCCCTTCGCGCTGCCCATCGGCAATCTTGTCGAGGGCGGCGATGACCTCCTTGCGCGTCACATCGGCGATTTTTCGTTCGCCCAAGTACTCGGCGAGCCTGTCGAGCCGGTAACGTATCGCCGCCGCGCTCTTCTTGCCGGCCATATGCCGCGCCATGAAAGTTTCAATCACTTGGCTGACTGTCAGGCGTGCCGACTCGGCCTCCTTGGCGGCCCTCGCCGCGGCTTCTATCTCCCGCTTGCGGGCAAGCTCGGCTTCCCACTCAGCGACCGGGTCGTGGCCGGCTCGTCGGGCGTCCTTCCAGTTCCCGGCGACGGCACGCGCCTGGTGCAGCGAGAGGCGGCCGTGTCGCAACCAATCGGAAATGCTGTCGCCTTGGGCTCCCTCCCGCTGATAAACCCCAACGGTGTATCTTGTGCGCCGGCCATTGAACTCGTACTCGACCAGCCAGGTCTTGGTACCGTTTGGGCGGATTCGGAGAAACAGCCCATCGCCGTCGCCGACGAAGCGATCTCGCTTCTTGTCGGGTTTGGCGGATTCGCAGCCGGCTGTCGAAAGCTTTGTCATGGCATACTCCTTGGGGGGATTCTGGGGGGGACTTTGGATGGGATTCTGTGAAATCACGTGGGACGCCACAAGACCAGGAAAAATAATTTCCTACGCAAAAACAAGGATTAACGGACGCTTGCGGATGGCATGGGATGTGAAATGCCTTATTGGCTGATGAAATCCGAACCCGACGAGGTCTCCATTGACGATCTGGCCGCCCGGCCGGGTCAGACGGTGCCCTGGTTTGGCGTGCGCAATTACCAGGCGCGCAATTTCATGCGCGACAGCATGGCGATCGGCGATCTGGCCTTCTTCTATCACTCGGGCTGCGCCACGCCGGGAATTGCCGGAATCTGCACGGTCTGTTCCCTTCCCTATGCCGACGCAACCCAGTTCGACCCGGCCAGTCCCTACTTCGATGCGCGGTCGCGCCCCGAGGCGCCGCGCTGGCAGTTGGTGGATGTGCGCCTGGTGAACAAGACCGCCTTCGTCCCCCTCGCCCGCCTGCGGCAGTGCCCGGAACTGGCCGCCATGCGCCTTCTGGCGCCCGGCAACCGGTTGTCGATCACGCCGGTGAGCGCGGCGGAATGGGCTTTCATCACCGCCTCCCTGATGGGGTGCCCGTGACGCTCTGGTGGCTCGTGTACCCGCTGCTGGGGATTTTTGGGGGATTCGTCGCCGGGCTGTTCGGCGTCGGCGGGGGCATGACCCTGGTGCCCTTCCTGTACATGATTTTCGCCGCCCAGGGGTTCCCCCAGGAGCACCTCATGCACCTCTCCCTGGGCACCTCGATGGCCACCATCATGCTCACTTCCCTTTCCAGCATGCGCGCCCACCATGCCCACGGCGCAGTCGATTGGACCATCGTGCGGGCCATGGCGCCGGGACTCGTGCTGGGCACCCTGGGGGGTTCCCTGGTGGCCGGCTGGGTTCCCACACGGCCGCTGGCCGCGGTTTTCGTGAGCATCGTCTACTACGCCGCGGCCCAGATGGTCCTGGACATCCGCCCCAAGCCCCATCGGGGCCTGCCCGGCGTCGCCGGGCTCTTCACGGCGGGCGGCACCATCGGCATCGTCTCCAGCCTGGTGGCGGCCGGGGGGGGCTTCCTTTCCGTCCCCTTCATGATCTTTTGCAACGTCGTCATGCATACCGCCGTGGGGACATCGGCCGCCATGGGCTTTCCCATCGCCCTGGCGGGCTCCGTCGGCTACGGCATCGCCGGCTGGGATGCCGGGGGGCTGCCGCCCTATACCCTGGGTTATGTCTATCTGCCGGGCTTCGTCGGTATCGTTGCCCTGAGCATGCTGCTGGCGCCGGTGGGCGCGCGCCTCGCCCATCGCTTGCCGATCAGGAAGCTGAAGCGCGCCTTCGGATTCTTCCTTGCCCTGCTGGCCAGCAAGATGCTGGCCAATCTGCTGGGCTGAGCGCCTGAGAAAAAGCCCTTCGCCCACGCGCGTCATGCCCAGCCGCGCCCCGCCCCTCGGGCGCGCCAGAAAAATCACAGGCGCTGATTTGCCTTTCCGCCTGCTTTTGGGCATCGTTGCCGCGTCTCGGACTTCCCTTCTGCCATGAAATACCAAGATCTGCGCGATTTCATCGCCCAACTCGAAGCTCGGGGCCAGCTACGGCGCGTGGGCATGACCGTCGATCCCCAGCTGGAAATGACCGAAATCTGCGACCGCGTGCTGCGCGCCGGCGGCCCGGCGATCCTGTTCGAGAAGCCTGCTGGCCACAGCATTCCCGTTCTGGCCAACCTCTTCGGCACCCCGGAGCGGGTGGCTCTGGGCATGGGCGAGGAAGGCGACTGGAAGACGGCCCTGCGGGAAGTGGGCAAGCTGCTGGCCTACCTCAAGGAACCGGAGCCGCCCAAAGGCCTGAAGGACGCCTGGGAAAAACTGCCGGTCTTGAAGCAGGTGCTCAACATGTCGCCCAAGGTGTTGTCCTCCGCCCCCTGCCAGGAAGTGGTAGGGGAGGGAAAGGACGTCGACCTGGCCCGCCTGCCCATCCAGCACTGCTGGCCGGGTGACGTGGCGCCCCTCATCACCTGGGGGCTGGTGGTGACGCGGGGACCGCACAAGGCGCGGCAGAACCTGGGCATCTACCGACAGCAGGTGCTGGGGCCGAACAAGGTCATCATGCGCTGGCTGGCCCATCGCGGCGGGGCGCTGGATTTCCGCGACCACCAGCTGGCGAAACCCGGAGTGCCCTTCCCCGTGGCGGTGGTCATCGGCTGCGACCCGGCCACCATCCTGGGCGCCGTGACGCCGGTGCCGGATACCCTTTCCGAGTACCAGTTCGCCGGTCTCCTGCGCGGCGGCAAGACCGAACTGGTGAAATGCCTGGGCTCCGACCTGCAAGTTCCGGCCAGCGCCGAGATCGTGCTGGAAGGCGTCATCCACCCCGGCGAAACGGCGCTGGAAGGCCCCTACGGTGACCACACCGGCTACTACAACGAGCAGGCCGAGTTCCCGGTCTTCACCGTCGAGCGCATCACCACGCGCAGGAATCCGATCTATCACAGCACCTACACCGGCAAGCCGCCCGACGAGCCGGCCATTCTGGGCGTGGCGCTCAACGAAGTGTTCGTGCCGCTCCTGCAGAAACAGTATCCGGAAATCGTCGATTTCTACCTGCCGCCGGAGGGCTGCTCCTACCGCATGGCCCTGGTCAGCATCCGCAAGCAGTACCCCGGCCACGCCAAGCGGGTGATGTTCGGCATCTGGTCCTTCCTGCGCCAGTTCATGTACACCAAGACCATCATCGTGGTGGACGACGACATCGACATCCGCGACTGGAAGGAAGTCATCTGGGCAATCACCACCCGTATGGACGCCAGCCGGGATACGACCCTGGTGGATAACACCCCCATCGACTACCTGGATTTCGCCAGCCCGGTGGCCGGCCTGGGCTCCAAGATGGGCCTGGACGCCACCAACAAGTGGCCGGGCGAAACCCACCGCGAATGGGGCCGGCCCATCGTCATGGACGAGGCGGTGAAAAAACGGGTGGATGGGATGTGGGACACGCTGGGGCTGTGATGGCCGGCGCCCTTCACGTGGCGCCCGTGGATCTGGACGATCCCACCCAGGCCACCGCCTGGTTGGATCTGCTCGACCACTACGCCCGCGACCCCATGGGGGGCGGCAGCGGGCTTTCGGCCTATGCCCGTGACCATCTGGTGGGCGAACTGCGCGGCCTGGCCATCTTCCATGGTGCCCTGGCCTGGCTGGACGGACGGGCGGTGGGGCTGATCAACTGCTTCGCCGGCTTCTCCACCTTCGCCGCCCGGCCGCTCCTCAATATCCACGATATCGTCGCCCACGCTGACGTGCGCGGTCGCGGCGTCGGCCGGGCCCTGCTCGCCTGGGCCGAAGGGCGGGCGCGGCAACTGGGCTGCTGCAAGCTGACCCTGGAAGTGCTGGCCAATAACCGGCCGGCACTGCGGGCCTATGAGCGGGCGGGGTTTGCCCCCTACGTGCTGGACCCGGCAGCGGGGCAAGCCCTTTTTCTGCAAAAGCGATTGGAGGAGGCGTGATGCCCGAACCTTTTCCCGGCGCCCCCGCGGGCGTGCGCCGCTCCCTCGTGCAACTTACCCACCTGATTTATGCCCTGCACGCCGTCGCCGTCGTGGTGGGCGTCACCTCGGCGGCTACCGTGGCCGGCGGTTTCGTCTTCGGCCTGCCCTCATTGCTGGCCGTCCTGCTCAACTACGTAAAGCGCGGCGATGTCACCGGTACCTGGCTGGAAAGCCACTTCCGCTGGCAAATCCGTACGTTCTGGTTCACCGCCCTCTGGCTGGTGATCTACGGACTGCTCATCATCACCCTCATCGGCATTCCCATCGCCTGGGTCTTGATCGCCCTGCTGGGCCTCTGGGTCGGCTACCGGGTCATCCGCGGCTGGCTTGCCCTGGCCGGCGAGCGGCCGGTGGGAAGCTGATGCGCCTGCCGCCCCTGACCGAGGGCCGCCTCGTCCAGCGCCGCAACCGCTTCGTCGCCGAAGTGGAACTCGACGGCAGGGTGGTCGAGGCCCACTGCCCCAACACCGGCTCCATGCTCGGCTGCAAGGCGCCAGGCAGCCGGGTCTGGCTCTCGCCGGCCGAGAACCCGGAACGCAAGCTGCGCTGGACCTGGGAAATCGTCGAAGCCTTGCCCGGCGTGCTGGTGGGCCTGCACACTGGCCGGCCCAACGGCCTGGTGGAGGAAGCCCTGCGCGCCGGCCGCCTGACGGAACTGGCCCATTACACCGAATATCGCCGAGAGGTCCGCTACGGCCGCGAGAACAGCCGCATCGACCTGCTGCTGCAAGGCGAGGGCCTGCCGCCCTGCTACGTGGAGGTAAAGAACGTGACTGCGGCGGTGAACGGCGGCGTCGGATTCTTCCCCGACGCCGTCACCGAGCGCGGCGCCAAGCACCTGCGGGAGATGATGGCCGTGGTGGCCCAAGGCGCCCGGGCCGTCCTGGTCTTCTGCGTGCAGCGGGGCGACGTACGCGAAGTGCAGCCGGCGGATCACATCGACCCGGTCTACGGCCGTACCCTGCGGGAGGCCCTGGCCGCCGGGGTGGAAGTCTATGCCCTGGGGGCGGAAGTCGAACCCGCTGCAATCGTCCTCGACCGTCGCCTGCCCGTCCTCATTCGATGACCCCCAGGCGGCCGTTATGGCTGCCCATGTACCAGTAGCGGCCGCGCGCATCGATGATGGCCTTGCGGATGCCCGCCTGGCGCGAGGGCAGGGCGATGACCCGGAAGCGCTCGCTGGCCGGATCGAACACCGCCACCGTATCGCTGGCGATTTCGTTGGCCCACACCCGCCCGGCGCCGTCCACCGTCACCGCGTAGGGGCCGCCGTCCGGGCCGGCGGGCATGGCGTAGGCGGCGACCTGACGACGGGTTTGCGGGTCCACTTTGAGGAGCCTCCCGTCGCCATAGGCCGTCACCCAGAGCATCCCGTCCGGCCCCAGGGCCATGCGCCGCGGCTGGCTGCCCTTGCCCGTGGGCAGGAGGTCGATGGCGCCGCTGGCCGGGTCGAGCCGCCCCAGGCCGTCGCCCCGGAAGCGGCAGAACCAGACGAAGCCCCGGCGGTCGATGGCGATGCCGTAGGGGTTGCCGGAAGTGCGGTATTCGACGATGCGGCCGCTGCTGCGGTCCAGACGGCCGATGCGCTGCCCGCCCTGGACGGTGAACCAGAGGGTCCCTTGGCCGTCGAGCACCAGGGTGTGGGGGTCGCCGCCGGAGGGCGCCCGGTATTCGGCGACCTTGCCGCTGGCCGGGTCGAGGCGCCCTATGGTGCCATTGCCGTTGCCGGTGTACCAGACGATGCCCTCGGGATCGACCAGCAAGCCGTGGGGCCGGGCGCCGCGGGGCAGTTCCCACTCCCGGAAGCTTTCGCCCACCGGGTCGAAGCGGGCGATGCGATTGCCTGCCATGACGGCGATGAAGACGCTGCCGTCGGGCGCCGGAGCGGGATCGCGGGCGAATTCCGGCGTGGGCACCGGCCATTCGCGCACCTGACCGGCGATCTGCGGCAGGGCGCCGGGAACGATACCGTAGTGGGAGCCGCCGGAGAAGGCGGGAAGGGCGAAGCCCATGAAGACTCCCGCAGCGAGAACGAGGGACGGGCCGAACATAGCTGAACCTATCTGACTGACGAATCGACTCAGTGTCGACTCGCCTCAGCCCGCATGGTTCTCCCCAGGGCCGGCCGGGGTTGGCAATAGTTGAATCGTATGGGATGCATAACTTGATTAATTCATGAATTTGCATTACATAGGATGCATGGACATGAGCGAAATTGGCCTTGCGATCCGCGCCGCCCGACGGGAACGCAGGCTCACCCAGGCGCAACTCGGCACGCTCCTGGGGATGAGTCGGGCGACCCTTTCCGGTATCGAAACCGGCAAGGTGGCCGAAGTGGGTGTGCGCAAGCTGATGGCCCTGTGTGGGGCGCTGGGGCTCGATTTGTCCGTCGGCCCCCGGCGGCCCTACCCGACCCTGCAGGACTTGAGGCGAGAAGCCCATGAACAGAAACGGGGTTGAGGTCTACGTCGACGGGGTGCGCGCCGGAACGCTCTCGCGCAGCGATCTCGAGCCGGATACCTTTTTGTTCGGCTACGCCGCCGGCTGCGAGGACTGCCACGCGGTGTCGCTGACCATGCCTGTCGTCGCGGACCAGGTCGACTCGATGGGTTTTCTTCATCCCATTTTTGAAATGAATTTGCCGGAGGGCATGCTGCGGCAGCGCCTGGAACTGATGTTCGCCAAGGTGCTGCGCGATTTCGACGCCCTCACCCTCCTCGACATCGTGGGCCGCTCCCAGGTCGGCCGCCTGCGCTATGCCTCCCAGGGCAAGCCCCTCGACGACGTGCCAGCCGAGAATGTCGGTCACCTGCTCGCCTACCGCGGCACGGAAGACCTCTTTTCCGACCTGCTCGACCGCTACGCCCGCCATTCGGGAATTTCCGGCCTGCAGCCCAAGGTCCTGGTGCGGGATGAAGCGGCGTCGATCGACCGCATCACCGATAGGGGGGCCACCCACATCGTCAAGAGTTTCAACCCCGGGGAGTTCCCCGAACTGGCCGCCAACGAGTTCTTTTCCATGCAGGCGGCGCGCCACGCCGGGCTGCCGACGGCCCGGGTCCAGTTGGCGGAAAGTCGCGCCCTGCTGGTGGTCGAGCGCTTCGACCGCACTGCCGCAGGGTCTTACCTGGGATTCGAAGATTTCTGCGTCCTGAGCGGTCTCCGGGCCAGCGGGCGCTATTCCGGTTCCTACGAAACCCTGGCCAGAAGAGTCGCCACTTTCGTGTCGCCGCAACATCACCCCGCCGCCCTGCGCCAACTCTTCGGGACCGTGGCGCTGTGCAGCGCCATCGGTAACGGGGATGCCCACCTGAAGAATTTTGCCGTCCTCTACGATGCCCCCGGCGTCAACGTCCGCCTGGCGCCCGTGTACGACATGCTGTCCACCCGTCCGTATCTGCCCCGGGATGGGCTGGCCCTGGAACTGGACGGATCCAAGGCCTTCCCCTCGCGTCGGCAACTCATGGGCTTTGCCCGCCAGTCCTGCGGTCTCGCCAAGCCCGTGGCGGAAGGCATTCTCGCCCGGGTCGGCCAGGGCGTGCTGGCAGCGCTGGCGGAAATGCAGGGCTACGCCGTGCAGCACCCGGATTTCGCCAAGAGCGCCGATCGCCTATCCCAGGTGTTTCGCGAAGGATTGGCTCGGCTCGGCCTTTGACCCCTTGGCCGGGCGCGCGACATGCCGTTCGAGCGGGAAGTGTCGGCCGTCCGATCAGTCCGCCTCCAGGAGCGGCGGGATTTCACCCGACTGGCGCTGGGACACCCACAGCAGCAGGGCGTCGATGGCCGGGCCGCCGGCCTGGGCGCGGGGGTGGTTGATGAAGAAGGTGACGGCGTAACGCCGACCCTGGCTGTCCAGGGCGTAGCCGGCGGCGGTCTTGACGCCGTCCAGGGTGCCGGTCTTGATGTGGGCGCGGCCGCTGGCGGCGGATTCCTTGAGCCGCTTCTTCATGGTGCCGTCGATACCGACGATGGGCAGGGACGACACCAGTTCCGGCATCACCGGGCTCTTCCAGGCGTCCTGCAGAAGGCGGTCCAGGCTCTCGGCGCTGATGCGCTCCTGGCGGGAGAGGCCGGAACCGTTTTCCATCACCAGCTCCGGGAATTTCAGGTTGCGACCGGCGAGCCATTCGCCCACCCGGCGGCGCGCCCGCTCCGGGGTCGCCGGGCCGCTCTCGTTGCCCAGGCTGAGGAAAAGCTGGCGCGCCATGACGTTGTTGGAGTACTTGTTGATGTCCCGCACCACGTCGGCCAGGGGGGGCGACTCCTGGACTGCGGCCAGACGGGCGTTGGCGGGAAGGCTCCCGGAGCGCACCTTGCCCCCCAGGCTGCCGCCCAGTTCCTTCCACAGGGCGCGGAAAAGGCCGTCGACCTGGGCATTGGCTTCCAGGGGAGCCAGGTTCAGCGTCTTCTCGCCGCACAGTAGACTGTAGCTGCCGGTGAATTCCAGCCGCTGGCCACCGTTCTCCGGGATCAGCCGGGTGGCGAGGGCGTCCTTCCAGTCGCTGCTGCAATCGCCCTTGGCGACCTGCACGCGGTTGTCGATGGTCAGCCCCTCGGCCGGGGTTTCGGCCAGGACGCGCACCTGTCGCCCGTCGCTGCTCAGGGTGAAGCGCAGGGCGCGGAAATTGACCAGAAGGGCGTCCGGGCCGATGTTGTAGGGGCGCATGGGTTTGTCGTCGAAGGCGCCGGGATCGACTGCCGGGACGTCGAAAGCGCTGCGGTCGAGCACCAGGTCGCCGACGATGTGCTGCACGCCGCGCACGCGCAACTGGCGCAGCAGGGCCCAGAAGTGTTCCAGGGCGAACTTGGGGTCACCCCCGCCCTTCAGGGTGAGGTTCCCGCCCAGTTTGCCGTCCACCGGGTCGGCTTCGGTGTAGGCGCCGGTCTTCCAGGTCCAGGCTGGCCCCAGGAGGTCGAGGGCGGCGTAGGTGGTGACCAGTTTCATGACCGAGGCGGGATTCATGGCCTGGCGGGCGTTGTGGGACACCAGGGTGAAGCGGGAATCCACCGGATGGACGACCACGGCCACGCTGGCGGCGGGAATCTGGGCCGCCTTGAGGGCGGCGAGCACGGGGGCCGGCAGACCTTCGGCGGCCCGGCCGGGCACGGGGAGGGCCAGGGCCAGGGCGATGGCGCCCAGAGAGAGCCTGCGCATCATGCCAGCGCCGGATAGTCGATGTAGCCCCTCTCTCCGCCCTGGTAGAAGGTCTCCGGGTCCGCCGCCGCCCAGGAGGCCTCCCGGGCGACGCGGGTTTCCAGGTCCGGGTTGGCGATCCAGGCCTTGCCGTAGGCCACTGCGGCGCAACGGCCGGCGGCGACCCAGGCTTCGCCCCGAGCCCGGTCGAAGCCGCCGTTGCTGACGATGGGCATGGTGGCGAATTCCCGGAAATGGCCCGCCACATCAGCCAGGCCGCCCGCCACGCCGTCGAGCTGGCCGGGCATGAAGGGTTCGGTCAGGTGCAGATAGGCCAGACCGTAGGCGTTGGCCCGGCTCACGATGGACTCCCACATCGGCACCGTATCGGCGGTGACGCTCATGCCGTGGATGCCGTTCAGCATGGGATTGAGGCGGAAGCCGACCCGGTCGAAGGGCAGTGCCCGGCCCACCGCGTCCAGGACTTCGAAGAAAATGCGCGCCCGGTTGGCGAAAAAGCCGCCATAGGCGTCGCTCCGGGTATTGGAGCAGGCAGCGAAGAACTGGTGGAAGAGGTAGCCGTTGGAAGCATGGATCTCGACCCCGTCGAACCCCGCCGCCACGGCGTTGGCGGCGGCCCGGCCGAAGTCGGCGACGATGGCGGCGATATCGCCGACGCTCAGTTCCCGCGGCGTGACGGTATCGCGCAGGCCCGTGGGCGAAAACATCTTGATGCGGGGGTCGATGGGCGAAGGGGCGGGCGGCGCCTCACCGCCGTGGAAGTCAGGCAGCGACAGGCGCCCGCAATGCCACAACTGGCAGACGATGAGGCCGCCTTCGGCGTGAACCGCGTCGGTCACCCGCTTCCAGCCCGCGACCTGGGCGTCGGACCAGAGGCCCGGCGTGTATGGGTAGCCTCGACCCTGGGGCGAAACGATGGTGCCCTCGGAGACGATCAGCCCGGCCCCGGCCCGCTGGGCGTAGTAGCGGGCCATGAGTTCGGTCGGAGCGAATTCCGCATTGTCGGCGCGGCAGCGGGTCAGGGGTGCCATGACCAGGCGATTGCGGAGTTCCAGGGCGCCGAGGCGCACCGGGGAGAGCAGGGGGGAGTTCATTGTGGGGCGGGCTTCACGGGGCTGATAATGCGGGCATTCTACGGAAAGGGACGCCCCCATGGATACCGCCGCCGTCGCCCGCGCCGCCCGCCTGATCGGCAATGCCGAGGCGCTCCTGGTTACCGCCGGGGCGGGCCTGGGGGTCGATTCCGGCCTGCCCGACTTTCGCGGCCGGGAGGGCTTCTGGCGGGCCTATCCCGCCCTGGGCCGGGCGCGCATCGCCTTCGAGGAGGCTGCCTGCCCCGCCACGTTCCACCGCGACCCGCATCTCGCCTGGGGGTTCTACGGCCACCGCCTGGCGCTCTATCGGCGCACCGTGCCCCACGCCGGCTTCGCCCTCCTGCGGCGCTGGGGCGAGAGCCGGCCCGGGGGGCTCTTCGTCCTGACCAGCAACGTCGATGGCCAGTTCGCCCAAGCGGGCTTCGCGGCGCGGGAAGTGTGCGAAATCCATGGATCCATCCACCATCTGCAATGCCTGGAACCCTGCTGTGAGCGCATCTGGTCGGCTGACGCGCTGGACCCGCGGGTGGATGAGGCCGCATGCCGCTGGCTGGGGGAACTGCCCCGCTGCCCCCATTGCGGCAGCCTGGCGCGGCCCAACATCCTCATGTTCGGCGATGGCGCCTGGATCGCCGCACGCACCCGGCAGCAGCAGGCGGAACTGGACGCCTGGCGCCGCCAGGCCGGACGCATCGTCGTCCTGGAAATCGGCGCCGGTACACACGTCCCCACCGTGAGGCTTCTGGGCGAAAGCCTGGGGCTGCCACTCATCCGCATCAACCCCGGCGAGGCCGACATGGGAAGCGTCCCGGGGGTGGGCATCGCCGCCGGGGCGCTGGAGGCGCTCGAAGCCCTGAACGCCGCGCTCTGACTGTTGCGCCCACGCCATGCCGCTGGCCCGATGCGACGGGTGGGCGCTTCTCGTCTTTATCCCGCAGGCGTAACATCGACCCCTTATCTTCCCCGGAATCCCCAATGCTGGCGCATCTGCGCAGCCGCCTCTGGCTTCTCATTGCCGTGGCGGTACTTCCCCTGGTCGTCTTCGCCCTGCTCAGCTATCGCGAGCAGCGTACGGCGGCGGTGGCCGCAGTCGAGGACGACATCCGCCAACTGGTGCGCACGGCCCGGGTGGAGGAAAGCCGCGCCATCGATCATTCGCGGGACATTCTGCGCATCCTGGCCCGTTCCGAAGATCTGCGCGAGCTGGACCCCGGCCAGTGCCAGGGCATCGCCCGGCGCCTGCTGCAGACCCAATCCGATTACCTCAATTTCGGCGCCGCCTTGCCCGATGGCACCCTGTTCTGCAGCGGCCTGCCCTTTTCCCCGCCCATGGCGGTAGGCGACCGCAGCTGGTTCCGGGAAGCGGTGAGCCGCCGGGAACTGAGTCTGGGAGGCTTCATCCAGGGCCGCATTTCGGGTAAGCCTGCCCTGGCCTTCGGCTACCCCCTCGTGGCGGAGGACGGCCGCGTCCGGGCCGTCCTCTTCGCCAGCCTTTCCTTTGCCTGGCTGGAGCGCATCGCCCGCGCCGTGCAGCCGCCGGAGGGCTGGACCGTACAGATCGCCGATCGCCGCGGCAACGTCCTCGCCCGCTATCCCGACGGCGCCCGCTGGGTAGGCAAGACCATGCCGGAAGCCCGTCTGGCGGAGCACCTCGCCAAGGCGCCCCTCGAAGGCGTGGTCGAGCTCCACGGCTGCGACGGCGGCGCCTGCTATTACGGGGTTGCCCCCCTGGCTTCGTCCCGGGACGAGCTTTACCTGGTGGTGGGCGCCGCCCGCAGCGTGGCCCTGGCCGAGGCCGAGGAACGCCTGCGGACCCACCTGTTGCTCCTGGCCGCCATCGCCCTGGGATCGGCCTTCCTGGCCCGCGGGCTGCTGCAGCGTTCCTTCCTCGGCTGGGCCGAGCGCCTGACCGCCACCGCGCGGCGCTTCGGCGGCGGCGAGCAGAGCGCCCGCATCGACCACCCCAGCACCATCCTGGAATTGAAGGAGGTGGACGATACCTTCAACGCCATGGCCGACAGCGTGGTCAGCGCCGAAGCGGTGCTGCGCAAGGCCCAGGAGCGCTACGAGCGTATCGCCGCCACGGTGCCCGGCGTGCTCTACGAGTACCTGAGCGACCCCGGCGGCGGGGGGCGCTTCACGTACTTCAGCCCGCGCTGTGAAGAGATTTTCGAGTGCTCCGCCGACGCCCTGGTCAGCGACCGGGATCTCGCCTGGGGCATGGTGCACCCCGACGACGTGCGCGGCCTGCGGCGGGAAGAGCTCGAAGCCAACCGCCTGGGCCGCCCCTTCCAGGCCGAAGTCCGCATCATCACCCCCAGCGGCCGCTGCCGCTGGATTCAACTGGCGGCCCGCCGGGGAGGCCACTTCGAGGGCGGCAGCGCCCTGTGGAGCGGCGTGATCCTCGACGTGAGCGAGCGCCGCAAGGCCGAAGCCACCCTGCGCAAGCTCTACCTCGCGGTGGAGCAAAGCCCCCTCAGCATCGTCATCACCGACGATCAGGCCAATATCGAATACGTCAATGAAGCCTTCGAGCGGGCTTCCGGCTACAGCGCGGAAAAGGTGCTGGGGCGCAACGCACGCCTGCAAGCCTCCGGCGCCACGCCCCCGGAAACCTACCGCGACCTGTGGGCCCATCTCCGCGCCGGGCGCATGTGGCAGGGGGAATTCGACAACCGGCGGGCCGACGGCAGCACCTACGTGGAATTCGTCAAGGTTGCACCGGTGCGCACCCAGGGCGGCCACATCACCCATTTCGTCGCCTTCAAGGAGGACATCACCGAAAAGAAGCGCATCGGCGCCGAACTGGACATGCACCGCCACCACCTGCAGGAACTCGTCGCCCAGCGCACCCGGGAGCTGGAGGAAGCCAACGCGGTCATCGAGCGCCGGGCCGAGGAAGTCGCCACCCTCAACGCCGCGCTGCGCGAACGGGCCGAGGAGGCCGAGGCGGCCACCCGGGCCAAGAGTGCCTTCCTGGCCAATATGAGCCATGAAATCCGCACGCCCATGAACGCCATCATGGGCCTCAACCACATGCTCGAACGGGCCCGCCCCACCCCGGAGCAACTGGACAAGATCCGCAAGATCGGCGCCTCGGCCGACCATCTGCTGGCCATCATCAACGACATCCTCGACCTGTCCAAGATCGAGGCCGGCAAGGTGAGCTTCCAGGCCGAGCCCTTCGACCTGGCGGCGGTGTTTTCCGACCTCACCCTCTTCGCCACCCAGCGCCTGGTTGAAGGCGGGGTCAGTTTCCGGGCCGACGCCGGCGATGTGCCGCGTTACCTGGTGGGAGACCGCACCCGCCTGGTCCAGATGCTGCTGAACTACGTCAGCAATGCGATCAAGTTCACCCGCGCGGGGCAGATCGTGCTTTCCGCCAGCGTGCAGGCCATGCACGATCAAGAGGTGACCGTGCGCTTCGAAGTCGCCGACACCGGCATCGGTCTGTCGGAGGAGCAGTGCGGGCGCATCTTCGAGGCTTTCGAACAGGCGGACGCCTCCACTACCCGCGTGTATGGCGGCACCGGCCTGGGCCTCACCATCAACCGCCATCTGGCCGCCCTGATGGGCGGCGAGGTCGGTGCCCGGGGGCGCCTGGGGGAAGGCAGTGTCTTCTGGGCCACCGCGGGATTCGGCAAGTCCACCGCCAGCGCCATCAAGGAAAGGCAGGTGGCGGTGGGCGCCGAAGAGCGCCTGCGGCGCTGCCATGCCGGGGACCGCATCCTGCTCGTCGAGGACAACCCCATCAACCAGGAAGTCGCCCGGGATCTCCTCATGGACGTGGGCCTGGCCGTAGACCTGGCCGCCAACGGGCGCGACGCCGTGGCCAAGGCGTCCGCCGGTCCCTACGACCTGGTCCTCATGGACATCCAGATGCCGCTCATGGACGGCATCGAGGCCGCCCGCGCCATCCGCGCCCTGGTCGGCTGGCAGACCGTCCCCATCCTGGCCATGACCGCCAACGCCTTCGACGAGGACCGGGACCGCTGCCTCGCCGCCGGCATGAACGATCACGTCGCCAAGCCGGTGGACCCGGACCTGCTCTACCAGACCCTGCTCTACTGGCTGCCCGCGCGGGGCGAGGCTTAGACCCTGGTCGTCAAAGGGCCTGCGTCGCCCCCGGGGCGCGTATTGGTGCCCGGATGGCGCAACGCCGCGCCCGAGCGCTGCTTGTGCTGGGCGCCTTGACCGTTCACCTCTGGACTCGTCCCTGGGGGCCGCGCGAAAAATTCTCAGGCCCTGAGCGCTTTCCCGTCGCGCGGGACTCGGAGTATTCTCCCCCGCGGGGCGCAAGACCCCGGGGGAGGAGAGGAGACCATGCACCGACTGTTGGACATCCTGGCGTCTGGCGTCCATGACGCCAAGAACCAGTTGTTTGCCGCCGAATCGATGATCGCCACGGCGGAAAAGGCCCACGGCGTCGATCTGGGTGAAGCGCGCTACGCCATCGAGGCTGCCGCGGGCCGCCTGTCGCGCACCCTGACCACCTACCGCCTGCTGCGCCACGGCGCCAGTCTGGCCGTCGTGCCCACCGTGGTGGCGGATCTGTGCGAGGAAGTCCTGCTCGCCCAGGCCAAGCAACTGGAGCGGGCTGGCGTCCGCCTCGGCCTTGCCTGTTCCGTGCTCGACGAATGGCCCCTGGACCGCGATCTGGTGGGTGACATCCTCAATAACGCGGTGCAGAACGCCGGCCGCCACGCCCGCTCGCGGGTGGAGTTGAGCGCGGTGCTGGAAGGGGGCGATCTGGTCCTGCGCGTCGAGGATGACGGCCCCGGATTTGCCGATCCTTCCACCGCCGCGGCGGGGGGTACCGGGCTCCTGGTGGGCGAACGCCTGGCTGCCCTGCACGTGCGGCGGGGCCGCAGCGGGGCACTCCTCCTTTGCAACGGCGGCCGCCTGGGCGGAGCCGTGTTCGAGCTGCGCCTGCCCTGATGAGCGCCTACGCCAACAAGCGCTTCCTGGTCATCGACGACCTGCCCCTGGCCCGGGAAAGCCTGCGCGCCATCGCCCAGAGCGTGGGGGCCTTTGCGGTCGAATTCGCCTCCAATTATCAGGACGCCCTTTATCGCATCCGCAACAACACGCCGGACGTGATCCTGTGCGACTACATGCTGGGAGACGGCCGCTCAGGCCAGCAGCTTCTGGAGGAATTGCGGCGTTTCGGCCTCCTGTCCGACGACACCATCTTCATGATGGTCACCGGCGAACAGGCCTACGAGCAGGTGGTCGCCGCCGTGGAACTGGTGCCCGACGACTACATCATCAAACCCTTTTCGCCCGACAAACTGCTCCTGCGCCTCGACCGCATCTCGGCCAAGAAGAAATTTTTCGCCGGGTATTACCGCGAAAAGCGGCGCCAGGATTACGCGGCCGCCCTGGCCGTCCTGGCCCGCAACAAGGAAGACGAGGCCGGCCGCCCCTACCGCTTTGAAATCCTGCGCCAGGAGGCGGAGGCCCATCTCGCTTCCGGCAACGCCGGTGCGGCGGAAGCAGCCTACCGCAGCATCCTCACCGACTATGAATTCCCCTGGGCCCGGGCGGGGGTCGCCCGTTCGCTCCATCGCCAGAACCGCCATGTGGAGGCCCGGGCGGAAATCGAGCAAGTGGTTGCCGGAACGCCCAGCTACTTCGACGCCGCCGACCTCAAGGCCAGCATCTGCATGGCCCAGGGGGAGCACGCCGAGGCCCAGAGAGTGCTGGACGAAGTGGCCCGCAAGACGCCGCGCAATTTCCTGCGCAAGCGACTCCTGGCCGAAGCCGCCACCCTGAACGGCGACGCCGAGACGGCCCGGGCGGCCCTGGCCGACGTCATCGCCAACGACAGCATGCCGGGCGCCGTATCGCCCGCCGATCAGCTTGCCCTGGCCCGCAGCCAGGTCGCCGCGGGCGACAGCATCGCGGCCGAAAAGGTACTGCTCGGCCTGCGCGAAAGCGAGGTCAAGGGGTTCGACCTGGCCTTGCAGGCGAGCTACGTTGCCCTGCTGGCGCTCACCTCGCCGGAGCGCGGCGCCCCGCGCCTCGCCGGCCTGCGACCGGCCCTGCTCGACACCGAGCTGCCTACCGATACCCGCATCGACGTGCTGCGGGCGGCCCTGGCCGGGGCCGACGCCGAACTGGCCGAGCGTCAGGCACGCAGCCTGATGGCCGGGCCGGAAGCCAAGAAGGTGTTTGCCCTGCTGCGCAAGGCCTACACCCTGCACGGCCGTGACGCCGATCTGCGCGAAATCCAGCGCCAGGTGGCCCTGGAGCGCATCCACCACGAGCCGACGGCCGGAGCAGGGCCCGCGGCGGCATGAAATCCTGCTTGCTTGCCCTGGCCGTCGCGCTTGTCCTGCCGGCCCGGGCCGAGGTCGTGCTGCGGGACGATGTCGGCAACACCCTGCGCCTCGCGGCGCCGGCCCGCCGTATCGTCGCCCTGGCGCCCCATCTGGCCGAGACCCTGTTTGCCGCCGGGGCTGGCGAGCGCCTGGTCGGCACCGTGAGCCATAGTGACTACCCCCCGGAGGCAAGGGCCGTGCCCCGGCTGGGCGACGCCGGCCGGGTGGACCTGGAGGCGGTGGCCGCCCTCAAGCCCGATCTCGTCCTCGCCTGGCAGAGCGGCAACCCGGCCGGGCAGATCGCCCGCCTGCGCAGCCTGGGGGTGCCGGTCTTCGTCGTCGAGCCGCGCCGCCTGGAGGACGTGGCCGACCAGATCGAGCGTCTGGGTCTTTTGGCCGGCAGCGAGAGCGCCGCAGGGCGGGCCGCCGCAGCGTATCGGGCGCGCCTCGCCGCCCTGGCTGCCGCCCACCGCGACAAGGCCCCGGTGCGGGTCTTCTACCAGATCTGGGATGCCCCGCTCATCACCGTGGGCGGGCGCCAGATCATTTCCGACCTCATCCGCCTGTGCGGTGGCCGCAACGTCTTCGCCAGCCTGGAGGCGGTTGCGCCGGCGGTGAGCGTCGAGGCTGTGCTGGCTGCCGATCCGGAGGTCATCGTCGCCTCCCTCAGTGCCGAGGACCGCCCCGACGCCCTCGCCGGATGGAAGCGCTGGCCGCGGCTCACCGCTGCCCGGCGGGGCAACCTGGTGTCCATCCCGCCGGACCTCGTGCAACGCCACACCCCCAGGCTCCTGGATGGCGCCGAGCGCCTGTGCCTGGCCCTGGACCAGGCTCGGGCCAGGCGGTCCCGCTTTTGATCCAGGCGAAGAGCCCCCTCCAGCGCGCCGGCTATAATCCCGCCACCCTTGCCTGCCTTCCCCGCCATGAACCTTCGTCCCATCGTCTGCTGCGTTTCCTTCCTTGCCGTCCTGCCCGCCGCCCAGGCGGTGGAACCGGCCGCCGTCGCCGCCCTGGAGGAGCTGGGCCGCATCAATGGCCTCGCCCTGGCCTGCCGCCAGCCCGCCCTGGGCAGCCGCGCCCGCAACGCGGTCACAACCGGCGCCCCTAAGCTGCGTGACTATGGCGAGATATTCGAAAAGGCCACCCAGGACGCCTACCTCGCCCAGGGACAAGGCGCCGCCTGCCCCGATGGCAAGACCCTCAGCCAGTCCCTGGATCAGGCCGAATCGGCCTTGCGCGCCGCCTTCCCCCGTCAGCCGTGAAGCGCCGCGCCGCTCTCGGACTCCTCCTGGCGTTCGGCTGCGGGCTATCGGCGACGGCCCAGACCGGTCATCGCTCCGGCAGTGCGGCGCCGGAGGAAATCGTTCCCCGCTACCTCCTGCAGGACCCCAACGGGAGGGCGGTGAGCAGTGAGGATTTCCGCGGCCGCTTCCAGCTCATCGCCTTCGGATATACCGCCTGCCCCGATGTCTGCCCCACCACCCTGGTCGAAATGGGGGCTGTCCTCGACGGCCTGGGGCCCCGGGCCGACAGGGTCCAGGCCCTCTTCATCACGGTGGATCCGGAACGCGACACCGGCGCCGTGCTCAAGAGCTACACCAGCTTTTTCAATCCCCGCATCGTCGGCCTGACCGGGACGCCCCTCCTGGTGCGCCGGGCGGCCGACAACTTCAAGGTGCGCTACGAGAAGGTGCGGGATCCCGCCGACACCTCCGGGCGCTACGCCGTCGATCACTCGGCCGGTCTTTACCTGGTCGGCCCGGACGGCCGCTTTCTCAAGCGCTTTCCCTACGCCACACCCCCCGCAATCCTGGTGGAAGCCCTCGTCCAGGCCCTGGACGGCCGCTGACCCTGAAGGTTCCAGCCGGTCGCTGATCGTCGGGCAGGGCGGATCGAGCCCCCTGCGGGGCGCGGGCGCGCACTCAGCGCGCCTCGGCATCCAGGCAACCGGGCTACCGCTCGCCGGACCCCTTGTCCTTGCCCCCTTGGGGCCGCTTCTCGGCAGGCGCCGGCCGTGGCTCCGGGGGTCTGACTTCCTCGCGGCGGGGGGCGGGCGCAGGCGCGGCGGCCGGGGCGGGGGCGACCGGTTCTCTTGCCCTGGGGGGTTCAGACGGCGCGGGGCGGGCGGAATGCTCGCTTGGAGCAGGGAAGGGACGAACCGGGCGGGGGGGTTCCGCGGCAGAGGGGCCGTCGCCGGCCGGGCGCCAGGGTCTTGACTGCACGTCCGGCGCGGCTTGGCGCGGGGGCGCGTCCACCTGCGGCGTGCGAGGGGGCGGGGGGGCGACGGGCGTGGCCTGCGGGCTTGGGGTCTGGACTGACGCGGGGGCCGGGCCCGGCAGGGACGTCGGACCCGGCACGGGCATCGGAGCGACCCGCGGGGCCGGCGCACCGCCTTCGTGCCGGTTGGGGGCCTCGGGCCTTGCTGCGGGTGGTTCGGGCCGGGGGAGCGGACGTTCCGCGGGTGCTGCCGGCGGTACGGGCTGAGTCGGCATGACCGGACGGACCGGTGGCAATGGCGCCACTGCCGGTGCGGAGGGCGCCGAAGGCGCAGTGCTTGCGGGTGCGGCGGCGGGAGCAGAGGGCGGCGCCGCAGCGGATGCGGGAGCCGGAGCAGGGGCAGGGGCGGGGGCGGGCGCAGCCGGGCGCGCGCCGCCCTGGGGCGGGGGGCCGTTGCGGTTCGCCGCGGGAGGCTCCGGCCGTCGCGGGTCGGACTGACGCAGCGTGTCCTTGGCGGAGGGTGGGGGCGCGGGATTTACCGGGGCCGCTGCGCTCGTCGGCGGGGCGTCGGGGGAGACGGCCGGGGGGGATTGAGGCGTGCCGCCCGGCCTGGGGCGGCCCGGGTCCACGCTCCGTCCGCGCTCGCGCGCATCGCCTCCCGCGGGGGGGGTGCCCGGGTCCTGCGGGGGGTTGGGACGATGGCGATCTTCGCTCCATCCCGATCCGCCCCGTTCGCCGGAACGGGGGCCATCCCCGTTGGGGCCGGGCGGACGACGACGGGAGTCGGGCGGGGCAACCCAGCCGGCAGAAGGTGTTCCCGATGAGACTGGCGCATCGCGCAGATCTCGGACGCTGGGGGGGCGCGTGCCCCGACCGTCGATGGGCCGGCCCGAACTCAGAGTCGATGCGGCGACGACGGTGACGGCTTCGGGTCGGTGGCGGTAGGCGAAGTCCCGCCTGTCGTGATTCCGGGAGGCACGATCGATATGGTCGCGGTGACGCACATGGACGATGTTGAGGCGGTGCAAATAGCCCGGGCTGTAGCGGTAGGAGGGCACGTAGACTTCCCGCGGCGCCAGGGGGAACCAGCCCACCGCCGGGCCGCCGACCAGGCTGACGCTCCAGCCAGGGTCGCCCATCCAGGCGACCAGGGCGGGCGCATAGACGGGGCGGGCGACGTAGCTGCCTGGAATCCAGGCCCAGCGGCCCCGCACCAGCAGCCAGCGGCCGTAGTGGAAGGGGGCGAAGCCCCAGGGAGCCTCGTCGATCCAGGTCCAGCCCCAGGGGGAGACCCAGGCCCAGCGGCCGTGACGGTACGGCGCCCAGCCTGCGCTCAGGCCCCGGGGATACCAGACGGTGCCGTACTCGCTGACGCTGGACCAGTCGCCGTAGGCGTCGAGGTCGGCGTAGCCGGTCATCTGGGGGGAGACGTGCCGCACCGCGGTGGCGGCTTTGCTGGCGGCATCGCGGCTGGCAGACCAGTCGTCGAAGCCGTCGCGCAGCCCTTCGGCGTAGAGGGAGGTGCGTCCTTCCGGATCGATGCTCGCGGCGCGGCCGGCGCTCACCGGGACGCTGCGGTCGCGCCCGCTGACCGTGGCGCTGCCGCTGTGGACCGAGACATTGGTGCGGCCTTCGCCGACGTCGATGCGGTAGCGTCCGGGGCCGTCGAAGCGGATGCGGCCGTTGGGGGTGTAGGCCTCGGTTTCGGCCGCCTGTTCGGCATCGCGCAGGGTGATGGAGAGCGCGCCCTGGCCCTGGTTGAGGACGACGTGCTCGTCGTCCAGGGTGGAAAATTCGACCCGGGTCTGACTGCCCAGGCGGATGGCGGTGGACCCGACCCAGACCTCGGCCCGGCTACCCGGGTCGGTGTCGAGGATGGCGCCGCCGGCGATGGGCCAGTTGAGGCTGGCGGCCTGGCCGGCGTCCTGGCGGTCCAGGCGCAGCAGGGCCGGCCCCTCCAGCAGGGAAACCCGCCCGACCCGGGCCGGGGGGTCGGCCAATACGGTGAGGGGAACGATGGCCGCCGCGATGGCGAGGGCGAGGAGGAAGAGGCGCTGGGCGATCATGGGGGGTGCCGATTCGTGGGGAATGGGAAGAGTAACGCGCCACCGACTCTTCGGACCGACGCCGCGGCTTGGCGATTCTTTACAGGATGTTGCGGACCGTTCTCCGGGGAGGTGGGCCGGCATCCGTTCCCCGGCGCCCAAGACCTGCGGTGTCCCAGGCCGCAGCGCGCAGAATGGGGGGCTTCGGACGGCTCTCAGCGCCGCTGCTCAGGCTCCGCCACGCCGTACTTGTGGGCCACGCTGCTATAGAGTTCCCGCGCCGAGATGACCTTGGGGCTGCGGCGGTCCTTCTGCTGCGCCTTTTCCAGGTACTGCCAGCCGCGGGACGCCAGGTCGGCGTCCCAGCCCGAGCGATCGAGGAGGGTGAAAATGGCCTTGGCGGCGTTGATGAGGAATTGCAGGTTGGGCACCTGGTCCGCCGCCTGCATGAGCAGCCGGACCGAGCCCTCGAAATCGCCGCTGCGGGCCGCCAGGACACCCCGGTTGTTGAGTTCGACGATTTCCTTGCTCACCTGGTCGAGCAGTTCCCGGCCCGCATCGCCCTGGCCGGTCTTCTCGAAGACCTTGCCAATGTGGCCGAGGAGTTGCCGGTCCTCGTTGTTTTCCGCCGCCACCTGGCGGATGAGGGCCTTGCCGGCCTCGCCCTTGCCGGTGGCGAAGCAGGCGTGGGCCAGATCGACCACCACCCGCTGCGAAAGGGGCTTGCCCCTGTCGGCGCATTCCCGCGCCACCTCCTGCTGCAAGTCGAGGGCCTGTTCGGCCAGTTGCCTGGCTTTGGCGCTCTCGCCGTCGGCCTGGGCGCAGAGACTTTCGCTGGACAGGGCGGCCAGTTCGGCCAGCTTGTCGCCCCGCCAGTCGCGGCGCAGTTCCGCCACCACGCGGCGGGAGGCGCTGCTGTCGCCCCGTTCTATCAGCACCCGGGCCAGGTTGGCGAAATCGTCCACCGTCTTCAGGCTGGAGCCGCGGTTGCGCTCGAGCACCTTGCCGTAGGCTTTTTCCGCCGCCAGGAGGTCGCCGTTGCGCGCCGCGATGTCGCCCACCAGGCGCTGCCGCAGGGTGTTGTTGGGCGAGACCTGGGCCGCCCTTTGCAGCGCCTCCTGGGCCACCTCGGGGTGGCCGCGGGCTTCCTCCACGGCGGCGAGAAAATCGTAGGCGGCGAGGAATTCTGGGGACTCGACGGTGATCTGGCTGGCGAGCTTGCCGGCTTCGTCCAGGGCGCCCCGCTCCTTGAGGGCCGCCGCCAGGCCCATCTTGGCCCAGGGCACCACCCGCCCTTCCAGGACGCGCCGGTAAACCGCTTCGGCTTCGGCGGTGCGGCCGAGGGAATGGAGCAATTCGCCCTTGAAGCGCAGGGCGTCGTAGAGGTAATTGGGTTGTTGCTGCACGACGCGGTCGCAGGCCACCACGGCCTCCTGCAGGGCGCCGCGCTCGATCTGCTCGTAGATGTGGCGCAGCACATGCTTTTTGTAGATGGCGCGCACCAGGCGCTGTTGCAACTGCTCGGCGTTGAAGGGCTTGATGAGGTAGTCGTCGGGGGCCAGCTCGGCCAGGGCGACGACGTTGTTGTAGCCGCGTTCGCCGGTGATGATGAGGTAGACCGTGGACAGGGGGATCAGGTGGGCATGGCGCAACTCTTCCAGGAGTTGCTGACCATCGCGGCCGTCCTCCAGGATGAAATCCGACAGCACGATGTCGAAGCGGTTGCCCTTGACCTGACGGATCACCTCCGCCGTATTGCCGGCCCCATGCACCGCGGCGACGCCCAGGGCCGAGAGCATGACGCGCAGGGATTCCCGGGCGGGAGGGTGGCGGTCCACGATGAGGACCCGCTTCTTGGTGAGGGCCTGCTGGAGGACCAGCAGCATCTCGTCGTTGTCGAGGGCGTCCATGGCTGCACGGGGGATCGGGTGCCCTCCACGGTACTGGAAGACCTCGACAGGGACAAGGGAGCAGGCCGATTTCTGTTAATTTTCAGCCCCCTGACGTAAAATCTCGCTCCCTCCTGCCTGGACCCGGGCGCGGATTCCAAATTCCCATGCTTTACCCCTCCCGATTCGATGTCATCGTGGTCGGTGGCGGCCATGCCGGCACCGAGGCGGCGCTCGCCGCGGCCCGGGCGGGGGCGAAGACGCTCCTGCTGACCCATAACCTCGACACCCTGGGGGCCATGAGCTGCAATCCGTCCATCGGCGGCATCGGCAAAGGCCATCTGGTGCGCGAGGTGGACGCCCTGGGCGGCGCCATGGCGGCGGCCACCGACGCGGCCGGCATCCAGTTCCGCATTTTGAACGCCTCGAAAGGCCCCGCCGTGCGCGCCACCCGCGCCCAGGCCGACCGGGTGCTGTACAGGCAGGCCATCCGCACACGCCTGGAGAATCAGCCCAATCTGACCCTCTTCGCCCAGGCCTGCGACGACCTCCTCGTCGAGGGTGGGCGGGTCGCCGGCGCGGTGACGCAATTGGGCATCCGCTTCCAGGCGGAGGCGGTGGTGCTCACCGCCGGCACCTTCCTCAACGGCAAGATCCACGTCGGGCTGGAGAATAGCAGCGGCGGGCGCATGGGCGACCCGCCCTCGGTTTCGCTGGCGGCACGGCTCAAGGAGCTGAACCTTCCCCAGGGGCGTTTGAAGACCGGCACCCCGCCGCGCCTCGACGGCAAGACCATCGACTTTTCGGTGATGGAGGAGCAGCACTCGGACGATCCGCTGCCGGTCTTCTCCTTCCTCGGCCATGCCAGCCAGCATCCCGCACAGTTGCCCTGCTGGATCACCGAAACCAACGCGCGCACCCACGACATCATCAGGAGCGGTCTGGACCGCTCGCCCATGTACACCGGCGTGATCGAGGGGGTCGGGCCGCGTTACTGCCCGTCCATCGAAGACAAGATCCACCGCTTTGCCGACAAGGATCAGCACAACGTCTTCCTCGAACCGGAAGGCCTGACGACCCACGAGATCTACCCCAACGGGGTCTCGACCAGCCTGCCCTTCGATATTCAGCTCGCCCTGGTGCGCTCCATCCGCGGCCTGGAGAATTGTCACATCCTGCGCCCGGGCTACGCCATCGAGTACGATTTCTACGACCCCCGCGGCTTGAAGGACAGTCTGGAAACCAAGGCCATCGCCGGCCTCTTTTTTGCCGGCCAGATCAACGGCACCACGGGCTACGAGGAGGCCGCCGCCCAGGGCCTGCTTGCCGGCATCAATGCCGTGCGCCACGCCAGGGGCCTGGAGGGCTGGTGTCCCAGGCGCAGCGAGGCCTACCTCGGGGTGCTGGTCGATGACCTCATCACCCGGGGCGTTTCCGACCCTTACCGCATGTTCACCAGTCGGGCCGAATACCGGCTTTCGCTGCGGGAGGACAATGCCGACCTGCGCCTCACCGAGCAGGGCCGCCAGTTGGGTCTGGTGGACGACGCCCGCTGGGATGCCTTCTGCCGCAAACGCGATGCGGTGGCCGCCGAGCAGGAGCGCCTCAAATCCACCTGGGTCAATCCCAGGATCACCCCGGCCGAGGATTGCGTCCGCGTCCTGGGCAAGGCCATCGACCACGAGTACAACCTGTTCGAGCTGCTGCGCCGCCCGGAAATCAGCTACACCAGCCTGCTCACCCTGCCCGGTGCCGGCGCGGCCGTGGACGACGCCGGGGTCATAGAGCAACTGGAGATTTCCGCCAAGTACCAGGGCTATATCGACCGCCAGGCCGAGGAAGTGGCCAAGTCGGCCAGTTACGAAAATACGGCCCTGCCGGCCGAACTCGACTACGGCACCGTCGCCGGACTGTCCAATGAAGTGAAGCAGAAGCTGGGCGCGCACAGGCCCCAGACCATCGGCCAGGCTTCCCGCCTCCAGGGCATCACCCCGGCGGCCATTTCCCTCCTGCTCATCCACCTGAAGCGCCACGGCGCGGGGCGCGAGGCTGCATGAGCCAGACCGCCCTGGATGCCGGACTCGCCCGCCTCGGGCTCGACCTGACGGTGCCGGCCCGGGACGCGCTCCTCGCCTTCCGCGACCTGCTGCTCAAGTGGAACCGCACCTACAACCTGACGGCGATTCGGGATCCGCAGCAGGCCCTGGCACACCATATCCTCGATTCCCTGGCCATCCTGCCCTGGGTAGGCGAGGGGCCCCTGCTCGACGTGGGCAGCGGCGGCGGCCTGCCGGGTATTCCCCTGGCCATCGCCCGGCCGGCCCTGGCGGTTACCCTGGTCGATGCGGTGGACAAGAAAACCAGCTTCCAGCGTCAAGCGGTCATCGAGCTGGGTCTGGGCAATGTCGTCGCCCTCCACGGCCGAGTCGAAACCCTGTCGGGCAGCTTTTCCCAGATCGTCTCCCGCGCCTTTTCAGACCTCGCCGCCTTTGTCGGGGTGACCCGGCACCTTCTGGCGCCCGGGGGGCGTTGGCTGGCCATGAAGGGCCACAACCCGGTGGCCGAGATGGCCGCCCTGCCTTGCGGCGTTGTCGTCGATGCCGTCCATCCCCTCACCGTTCCCGGTCTCGACGCCGAACGCCACCTGATCGTTCTGAAAGCCGCTCCATGAGAATTCTCGCCATCACCAACCAGAAGGGCGGCGTCGGCAAGACCACGACGGCGGTCAATCTGGCCGCCAGTCTGGCCGCCGCCGGCCGCAGCGTCCTGCTCATCGATCTCGATCCCCAGGGCAACGCCACCACGGGGTCCGGCATCACCAAGAAGGAAGCGCTGCCCACGGTGTATCAGCTTCTCCTGGGGCTGGCGTCCCTCGCCGAGGTCTGCCTGCCCACCGATTTCGGCTTCGATATTCTTCCCGCCAACCGCGAACTGGCCGGCGCCGAAATCGAACTGATCGAAGTCGAAGAGCGCGAATTCCGTCTACGCAACGCCATCGCTGCGGCCCAGGCCCGTTACGATTTCGTCCTCATCGACTGTCCGCCTGCCCTCAACATGCTCACCGTGAATGGCCTCGTCGCTTCCGACGCCGTGCTCATTCCCATGCAATGCGAGTACTACGCCCTGGAAGGGCTTTCCGACCTGGTCGAGACCCTGCGCAAGGTGCGCACCCACCTCAACCACCGGCTGGAAATCGAGGGGCTGCTGCGCACCATGTACAACCCGCAAAGCACCCTCACCCAGCAGGTGTCGGCCGAGCTGGAGAGCCACTTCGGTGCCAAGGTCTATCGCACCATCGTCCCCCGCAACGTCCGTCTGGCCGAGGCTCCGTCCTTCGGCAAGCCGGTCATCGCCTTCGACAAAAGCTCCAAGGGCGCTCAGGCCTATACCGCCCTGGCCCAGGAAATCCTCGAAAGGATCGCCGCATGATGATCAAGATGAAAGGCCTCGGTCGCGGGCTCGACGCCCTCCTGTCGGGCAAGGAAGGCGCGCAGGCCGACGAGCAGCGCATGCTCCCCGTCGGCCGGCTGCGCCCCGGAAAGTACCAGCCCCGCACCCGCATGGACGAGACCTCGCTCGCCGAGCTGGCGGCTTCGATCAAGGCCCAGGGCGTGATGCAGCCCATCCTGGTGCGGGCGGTGGATGCCACCCCGGGGGCAGAACGCTACGAGATCGTCGCCGGCGAGCGCCGCTGGCGCGCCGCCCAACTGGCCGCCCTGGACGAAGTTCCGGTGCTGGTGCGGGCCATTGCCGACGAGCAGGCCCTGGCCATGGCGCTCATCGAGAACATTCAGCGCGAGAACCTCAACCCCCTCGAAGAAGCGCAGGGCATCAAGCGCCTGGTCGATGAATTCGGACTCACCCACGAGCAGGCCGCCGATGCCGTGGGCCGCTCCCGGCCGGCGACCTCCAATCTGCTGCGCCTATTGCAGCTCTCCGCACCGGTGCAGGAGCTGCTCATGAGCGGCAAGCTGGACATGGGCCACGCCCGTGCCCTGCTGCCCCTCAAGGCGGGCCAGCAGGTCGGTGCAGCCCAGACCATCGTGCAGAAAGGCCTCTCGGTCCGCGAAGCCGAGCGCCTCGTGCAGCAGCTTCTCAATCCGCCCCATACGCCAGCGGCCAAGCCGGTCAACCGCGATCTCCTGCGCTTGCAGGAAGAGCTTTCCGACAGCCTCGGTGCCGTGGTCGCCATTCAGGCGAGCCCCAAGGGCAAGGGCAAGGTCACCATCGAGTTCGGCGATCTGGAGCAACTGGATGGACTGCTTCAGCGTTTCCGGGCCTGAATTTTGTCGCGCCACGAAGGGCTGGGAAGCCCTGCCGATTGGCATAGTCAGCCAATTGGTGCACTGCAACACAATTGACTGAAATTTGAGCGTCTGTTAGAGTTGCGCCGCTTTAGACCGAGGCCCGTCTTGCCCGACCAAGTCGTATGGATTCTGAGCCGGCAAGCGGCACTCGCGATCGCCCTGGGGGTGATCGTCTGGGGGTTCGTCGATGTGCATTCGGCGGTCTCGGTCCTGATCGGGGGATCCATCGGCGTCATTGCCAACCTCGGCTACGTGCTGAGGGCGATGCGGCTGACGTCGGGAAGTGATCCGGTAAAGCTTTACCGGGCGCAGGCAGCGGGTGAGGGCTTCAAGTTTCTCCTCACATTGGCTGGCTTTGCCCTTGTTTTTCTGGGGTACCGGGAAGTGGCGGTTCTGCCGTTGTTTCTCGGTTACGCATCAACCTTCGTCATCTACTGGCTGGCATTGCTGAAGCAACGCTGAGCGGACTGGAGAAAAAATGAGCGCAGAAGGCGGAACCGCAGGTTATATCCAACACCACCTCACCAATCTGGCCGTCTGTGGCGACGGCGCCAAAGTCGATGGCGTCTGCCAGGGCTTCTGGGTATTCCATCTGGATACACTGCTGGTCTCCGGGATTCTCGGCCTGGTGGTCTTCGGTTTCATGGCCATGCTGGCCAGCAGGGCCACTGCCGGCGTGCCTTCCGGCGGTCAGAATTTCGTCGAGATGGTCGTCGGCCTCGTCGACCAGCAGGTGCGCGATACCTTCCACGGCAAGAGTGCTCTGGTCACCCCGTTGGCCATCACCATCTTCGTCTGGGTCTTCGTCATGAATGCCATGGACCTGATTCCGGTGGATTTCCTGCCCTTCGCCGCTCAGAAAATCACCGGCAACGAACACTTGCCCTTCAAGTTCGTTCCCACCACCGACCCCAACCTGACCTTCGCCATGTCCATCAGCGTGTTCTTCATCATGATCTGGATGAACATCAAGGTGAAGGGCGTCGGCGGCTACCTGCATGAAATCTTCTCGGCTCCCTTCGGTGCCAAGCTCGCCCCGGTCAATTTCATCTTCCGTGTCGTGGAAGACATCGCCAAGCCCATCTCCCTGGCTCTGCGTCTCTTCGGCAACATGTACGCCGGTGAAATGGTCTTCATCCTGATCGCCCTGCTGGGTCTGTATCAGCTTCCCCTGGCGCTGCCCTGGGAACTGTTTCACATCCTGATCATCACCCTGCAGGCCTTCGTGTTCATGATGCTGACCATCGTGTACATGTCCATGGCCGCGGAATCCCACTAAGCTTTCGCAGTTCGTCGTCGTTCTACTTTCAACCCCGCAGCACCCTTTTTAACTTACTGAGGAGTAAACATGGAACTCGCAACCGTCCTCTCCAACACCGCCATCGCTGTCGCCATCCTGATCGGCTGCGGCGCTCTCGGTACCGCCATCGGCTTTGGTATCCTCGGCGGCCGTTTCCTGGAAGGCGCTGCCCGTCAGCCGGAAATGATCCCCACCCTGCAGGTCAAGATGTTCATCGTCGCCGGTCTGCTCGACGCCGTGACCATGATCGGCGTTGGTATCGCCCTGTTCCTGTTGTTCGCCAACCCGTTCCTGGCCCTGCTGAAGCACTAATCCGCGCCCCTGAAACCCAACTTACCAGGAGGTTAGCGTGAATATCAACGCTACACTGATTGGCCAGGCTATCTGGTTTGCGATCTTCATCTGGATCACGATGAAGTATGTCTGGCCGCCGCTGCAAAAGGCGATGGCTGACCGGCAAGCCCAGATTGCTGATGGCCTGGCTGCGGCCGAACGTGGCAAGAACGAGCAAGAGCTCGCCGCCAAGCGTTCCGCCGAAGCGCTGCGGGAAGCCAAGGAGAAGTCCGCGGATCTCGTCGCCCAAGCCGAAAAGCGTGCGCAGCAGATCGTCGAGGAAGCCAAGGGCAATGCCAAGGTGGAGGCCGACAAGGTCGTCGCCGGCGCCAAGGCGGAAATCGAACAGGAAGTCGAACGTGCCAAGCAGCAACTGCGTGAGCGCGTCGCCGAACTGGCGGTTGCCGGAGCCGAGAAGATCCTGCGCAAGGAAATCAACGCGTCCGTGCATGCCGATATGCTGGGCGCCCTGAAGCAGGGCTTGTAATATGGCCGAGTCCGTAACTATCGCCCGTCCCTACGCCGAGGCCCTTTTCCGGGCTGCGAAGGATAGCGGCAAGCTGGCCAAGTGGGCCGAGCAGATTGCTCTGCTCGGTCAGGTGGCAGCCAATCCCGAGGCCCGCGCGGCCATCGGTGACCCCAACGTGGCGGCCACGCAACTGGTCGACCTCTTCCGGTCTGCCTGCGCTTCCGCCAAGGAGTCGGCGGTAGATGCGGAGCTGTCGAACTTCATCCAGCTGCTGTCCAACAACGACCGTCTGGGGCTTTTGCCCGAAATCGCAGGCCTGTACGAAAGCTACAAGCAAGCGGAAGAAGGTACCAAGCAAGCCGAGATCGTTTCGGCCTTCCCCCTCGACGATGCCCAGGTGAAAGCCCTGGTGCCGCAACTCGAAGCGGTCTTCAAGACCAGGCTCGAAACCTCGGTGTCTGTCGACCCCGAGCTCATTGGCGGCGTCATGGTCTTCGTCGGCGACCAGATGCTGGATGCTTCAGTCCGCGGCAAGCTCGACGCCATGGCAACGGCACTGAACCACTAGGAGAATTTCATGCAGTTGAATCCTTCCGAAATTTCTGAACTGATCAAGAGCAAGATCCAGAACCTCCAGGGCGCCACCGAAGTGCGCACCCAGGGGACTGTGGTCTCCGTGACCGACGGCATCTGCCGCGTGCACGGCCTGCAGGATGTCATGCAGGGCGAAATGCTGGAATTCCCCGGCAACACCTTCGGCATGGCGCTCAACCTCGAGCGCGATTCCGTCGGTGCCGTTGTGCTCGGCGAGTACGAGCACATCTCCGAAGGCGACGTGGTCAAGACCACCGGCCGCATCCTGGAAGTTCCCGTCGGCCCCGAGCTGCTCGGCCGCGTGGTCAACTCCCTGGGCCAGCCCATCGACGGCAAGGGCCCGATCAACGCCAAGCTGACCGACAAGATCGAAAAAGTCGCCCCCGGCGTCATCTGGCGGAAGTCCGTGTCCCAGCCGGTGCAGACCGGTCTGAAGTGCGTGGACTCCATGGTGCCCGTCGGCCGCGGCCAGCGCGAGCTGATCATCGGCGACCGTCAGACCGGCAAGACCGCCGTCGCTGTCGACACCATCATCAACCAGAAGGGCAAGAACCTCTTCTGCGTCTACGTCGCCGTCGGCCAGAAGGCTTCCACCATCGCCAACGTGGTGCGCAAGCTGGAAGAGCACGGCGCGATGGAATACACCATCGTCGTCGCCGCTTCGGCTTCCGAATCCGCTGCGCTGCAGTTCATCGCCCCCTACTCCGGTTGCACCATGGGCGAGTACTTCCGCGACCGCGGCATGGACGCCCTGATCATTTACGACGACTTGACCAAGCAGGCCTGGGCCTACCGTCAGGTTTCCCTGCTGCTGCGCCGTCCGCCGGGTCGTGAAGCCTATCCGGGCGACGTGTTCTATCTCCACTCCCGCCTGCTGGAGCGCGCCGCTCGCGTTTCCGAAGCCTGGGTCGAGAAGCTGACCAACGGCGAAGTCAAGGGCAAGACTGGATCGCTGACCGCTCTGCCGGTGATCGAAACCCAGGCCGGCGACGTGTCCGCCTTCGTTCCGACCAACGTCATCTCCATTACCGACGGCCAGATCTTCCTGGAAACCGACCTCTTCAACGCCGGTATCCGTCCCGCCATCAACGCCGGTATCTCCGTGTCCCGCGTCGGTGGTGCCGCCCAGACCAAGCTGATCAAGAAGCTCGGCGGTGGTGTGCGTCTGGCTCTCGCCCAGTACCGTGAGCTCGCCGCTTTTGCCCAGTTCGCCTCCGATCTGGACGATGCGACTCGCAAGCAGCTGGAGCGTGGCCGTCTGGTGACCGAGCTGATGAAGCAGCCCCAGTACGCCCCCATGAGCATCTCCGAAATGGCCGTGACGCTGTACGCCGCCGACAAGGGCTACTTCGACGACGTCGAAGTGAAGCGCGCCCTCGAGTGCGAGAAGGCCATGATCGGTTACCTCAAGTCCAACTGCGCCGACGTCATGAGCACCATGGAGTCCAAGGCTGAGCTCGATGGCGAGACGGAGAAGAAGCTGGCCGCCGGTATCCAGGCGTTCAAGAGCAGCTGGGCCTGATCGCTTAGGAGAACGCCATGCCTAGCGGCAAGGAAATTCGCAACAAGATCAAGAGCGTCGAGAACACGCGCAAGATCACCAAGGCCATGGAGATGGTGGCCGCATCCAAAATGCGCAAGGCGCAGGAGCGGATGCGGGCTTCCCGTCCCTATGGCGAAAAGATCCGGCGCGTGGCGGCGAATCTGTCGCACGCCCTTACCGAGTATAAGCACCCCTTCCTGGTCAAGCGTGACCCCGTGCAGAACGTCGGCCTGATCCTTGTCACTTCCGACAAGGGTCTGTGCGGCGGCCTGAACAGCAACGCGCTGCGCCTTTCCGTCAGTCGCATGAAGGAGTGGGAGAAGTCGGGGGCCAAGATTGCGGCCACCTGTATCGGTAACAAGGGCTTCGGCTTCATGCAGCGCAATGGCGTGAACGTGGTCTCCCACGTGACCGGCATGGGCGACACGCCGCATCTCGAAAAGCTCATCGGACCCGTCAAGGTTCAACTCGATGCCTACGTGAAGGGCGAAATCGACGCGCTCTACATCGTCTACACCCGCTTCATCAACACCATGAAGCAGGAAGCGGTCGTGGAGCAGCTGCTTCCGCTGTCCGGTGACGCCGTCGGCTCGGCCAAGACCAAGTGGGACTACGTCTATGAGCCGGAAGCCAAGGAAGTCATCGACGACCTGCTGATCAGATACGTCGAGGCCCTGATCTATCAGGCCGTGGCCGAAAACATGGCTTCCGAGCAGTCTGCCCGGATGGTCGCCATGAAGTCCGCCTCGGACAACGCCAAGAACGTCATCGGTGAGTTGAAGCTGGTTTACAACAAGGCCCGTCAGGCTGCGATCACCAAGGAATTGTCGGAGATCGTCAGCGGCGCTGCCGCGGTGTGACGCGTAGATTTTTATTTTTGGGGATTTGAATATGAGTCAAGGTTCAATCGTTCAGTGCATCGGTGCCGTTGTGGATATCCACTTTCCGCGCGACGCGATGCCGAAGGTCTACGACGCCCTCAAGCTCGATGCCTCCGAATCCAATGGCATGGCCGAAGACGGCCTGACCTTCGAGGTTCAGCAGCAGTTGGGTGACGGTGTCGTCCGTACCATCGCCATGGGTTCATCCGACGGCCTGCGTCGCGGCATGAAGGTCAACAACACCGGCGTCGCCATCTCCGTTCCGGTCGGCCAGGGCACCCTGGGCCGCATCATGGACGTGCTGGGTCGCCCGATCGACGAAGCCGGCCCGATCGACACCAACGAAGTGCGCCCGATCCACGCGGCCGCTCCGAAGTTCGACGAACTGTCCTCCTCCGTCGATCTGCTCGAAACCGGCATCAAGGTTATCGATCTGATCTGCCCGTTCGCCAAGGGCGGCAAGGTCGGCCTGTTCGGGGGCGCTGGCGTCGGCAAGACCGTCAACATGATGGAGCTGATCAACAATATCGCCAAGCAGCACTCCGGTCTGTCCGTGTTCGCTGGCGTGGGGGAGCGTACCCGTGAGGGCAACGACTTCTACCACGAAATGAAGGACTCCAACGTTCTGGACAAGGTCGCCATGGTGTTCGGTCAGATGAACGAACCCCCGGGCAACCGTCTGCGCGTGGCGCTGACCGGTCTGACCATGGCCGAGCGTTTCCGTGACGACGGTCGTGACATCCTGTTATTCATCGACAACATCTACCGTTACACCCTGGCCGGTACCGAAGTGTCCGCCCTGCTGGGCCGTATGCCTTCCGCCGTGGGCTACCAGCCCACCCTGGCCGAAGAAATGGGCCGTCTGCAGGAGCGCATCACCTCCACCAAGGTGGGCTCCATCACCTCCATCCAGGCCGTGTATGTGCCCGCGGATGACTTGACCGACCCGTCTCCCGCCACCACCTTCCTGCACCTCGACTCCACGGTCGTGCTGTCCCGTGACATCGCCGCGCTGGGTATCTACCCCGCCGTCGACCCGCTGGACTCCACCTCCCGCCAGCTCGATCCGCAGGTCGTCGGCGAAGAGCACTACTCGGTCGCCCGTGCTGTGCAGATCACGCTGCAGCGCTACAAGGAACTGCGCGACATCATCGCCATTCTGGGTATGGACGAACTGTCTCCCGAAGACAAGCTCGCCGTTTCCCGCGCCCGCAAGATTCAGCGTTTCCTTTCCCAGCCCTTCCACGTGGCCGAAGTGTTCACCGGTTCCCCGGGCAAGTTCGTGTCCCTCAAGGACACCATCAAGGGCTTCAAGGGCATCTGCGCCGGCGAATACGACCACCTGCCCGAGCAGGCGTTCTACATGGTCGGCGGCATCGAGGAAGTCATCGAAAAGGCCAAGACGCTGCAGTAACGCGTCCCCAGCATAGGAGCCAGCCATGGCAATTTCTGTTCACTGCGACGTCGTCAGCGCCGAAGAGTCCATCTTTTCCGGCGTGGTCGAATTCGCCGTGTTTCCCGGCGAAGCCGGTGAACTCGGCGTCTATCCGCACCATACGCCGCTGCTTACCCGTATCCGTCCGGGCACCATTCGTCTGAAGGTGCAGGGTCAGGCTGCGGATGAGTTGGTGTATGTCTCCGGAGGCATGCTGGAGATTCAGCCCGACATGATCACCGTGTTGGCTGATACCGCCATCCGCGCCCACGACCTGGACGAAGCCAAGGCCCTGGAAGCCAAAAAGCGCGCCGAAGAGGCTCTTGCCAACCGGCAGGCCGAAATCGACTACGCTGCGGCGGAAGCCGAGCTGGCGCAAGCCATCGCCCAGCTCCAGGCCATTCAGCGGTTGCGCAAGCACACTCACTGAGCGTTTCCCTTACCGGGAAAGAAAAGGCAGCCGCGAGGCTGCCTTTTCTGTTTTGTGCGCCACAAAACCTGGACTATGCCCAAAAAGGGGTCAAAGTCTGGCCAGCCGCTTCTCCAGGCGAGCGAGGTCGTCGCGCAGGCTTGCACAGTCCCCATAAAAGGCCTCTGCCTCCCGCCGGGGAACCGCGAGGCCCCCGTCCTCCGTAGCGTAATCACCAAGATTGGCCAGCAGACGATCCAGAGCCTCCCTGTGCCAGGCCATCAGCCCCCGTCCCGCGACGGCCACCCGCCGCGCAGCGACATCTCCGATGACGCGGGCCAGATCGCCCTCGGCGTCCCAGCGCAGGTTGCGGAAGACGAAAGCCAGGGTCTCGGCCAGGTCGGCGGAACCCGTGAGCCGCGCCGAAGAGAGCACGGCACCCGGGTCGCGAAGGAAGCGCAAGGGGCTATCGGAAGGAAGGCTGATCACCACATCCGGCGCGCCGTCCTCGACCGGTTGCCCGAACATTCCGTCACCGTGGATCAGAAAAGCCAGGTGCAGAGCGCCCAGTTCAACCCTGAGCCGCCGGCCCGCGAAGGGACGAAGGCGTTCGGCAGCCCAGGGTTCCCCCGCCAGCAGGTGATTGATGGCTGAAGTCGCGCCGCGGAGGAACATGAGACAGTCCTGCGTCCGCCGATCCGCTCAGTTCATCTGCTGGATGCCCGCGACCTTCCAGCCGCCGCTGCCACCCACAGGCTTGATCAGGTTCCAGACCTCGTCGAAGGGAGTAGCCGGCTCAGCCTTATCCTCTTGCACCATGCCCCGGAAGCGCACGCTGGCAATGTGGCGATTCCCTTCGCTGACCACCTCGATCAACTGCGCATCGAGGTCGAGGACCTCCGTGGTCTGGTGCGCACCCTTGCGCTCGTCGATATCGAGACGTAATTCGGCAAACATCTCCGGGGTGGTGAATTCCCGGAGATCGTCAAGCTTTCCCGCGTCATGGGCGGCTTGCAGGCGAAGAAAATTGACCTTGGCGACACGGAGGAAACCCGCACTATCGAAGTCTGCTGGAATGCCGCCAGTTGGGGCCGGCGCAGCGGAGCCCCCTGCTGACACCCAATTGGAAGGAGAGGGCGTGCCCGGACCCGACGCGCCGGCCGCTGCGTATTGCATGGGCGCGGAGTGGGGAGTGCCTTCCTTGCGCCGGAACAGCAGCTTGAACACGACCACCGCCCCAAGGACCAGCAGAACGATCATCAGGACGTTGGCCAGGCCTTCTCCCAGACCAAAGTGCGACAGCAGGGCGGCGAGCCCCAGCCCTGCTGCCAGACCGGCGATAGGGCCGAGCCAGTTGCGCTTGGGGGCCTGGGGGGCTGCGGCGGGGGTCTGGGGCGTAGCCGGAGAAGCAGCCTGCTGTTGCGCGGGAGCGGCTGGCGCCGGATTGGCCTGCCGCTGCTGCGTGACGGAATCCCTCTGCATGCCCCGGGAAGTCCCCCCCCCCAGCCGCTTGGCCTCCGCGTCGGCCAGGGTCAGACCCAGTCCGAGCACTACAACGGCAAAGAATGAAAGGAAGCGCTTCATCGTGTGTCTCCCGGGCGCGTCAGAATTTGTACCCTCGGTGCAGCGCCACCACACCCAGGCTGAGGTTGAAGTAGTCGACCTGCTCGAGGCCCGCCGATTCCATCAGGGCCTTCAATTCTTCCTGCCCGGGATGCACGCGGATGGACTCGGACAAGTAGCGATAGCTCGCCTCGTCCTGGGTGACCAGCTTGCCCACGCGCGGGATGACCTGGAAGGAATAAAAGTCGTACAGGGGTGCGAGAGGCTTCCAAACCTGGGAAAACTCCAGAACCAGGAGCCGGCCCCCGGGGCGAAGCACCCGATGCATTTCGCGCAGCGCCCTATCCTTGTGGGTCATGTTGCGCAGTCCGAAGGCGACGGTGACACAATCGAACCAGTCGTCAGGGAAGGGGAGGTATTCCGCGTCGCATTGCGCCGTAGGGACGGCGTAGCCTTTGTCCAGCAGGCGGTCGCGACCCCGGGCAAGCATGGCCGCGTTGATGTCGGTGAGCCAGACCTGGCCGCTGGGGCCCACCTTCCTGGCGAAAGCGAGGGACAGATCCCCGGTGCCACCCGCGACATCGAGGACGCGGAAACCCTCCCGCACGCCCGAGCGCTGGATGGTGAAGGCCTTCCAGAGCCGGTGCATGCCTCCGGACATCAAGTCGTTCATCAGGTCGTAACGGCCGGCGACGGAATCGAAAACGTCGGCGACGCGCTGCGCCTTCTCGTGCTCGGCGACAGTCTCGTAGCCGAAGTGGGTCTTGTCTTCTGCCATTTCAGTGATGGCCGCAGCTCTTGGCGGCGGCAGGTCGGGAGCTTGTGTCGATGTCGCGGGAGGCGCCCCGGGCTTCGAGGAGGCGCAGGTACTCGTCCCACAGCGCGTCGCGGTGGATGCAAAACTGGTAAAGCAGGTCCCAGGAATAGAGGCCGGTGTCGTGCCCGTCGGAAAAAACGAAGCGCAGGGCGTAGGTTCCCACCGGCTCTATCCGCTCGATGCTGACTAGACGTTTGCCGGTCTGGAGCGTCTCCTGGCCGGGTCCGTGACCCCTTGCCTCAGCAGAGGGCGTGAAGACCCGAAGGAATTCGTGACTCAGCTCGAAGGTACCGTCGGTGTCATAGACGACTTCAAGCGTGCGGGATTTCTGGTTCAACCGAATGTCGGTTGGAATAGGCGTGTCCTTGTCGAGACCGGCCATGGTGTTCTCCAGGGGCGAAGGGAGCAGTTTACCTCACCCGCCCCCGGAACGAGCCAGACTTCGTACGGGTCAGGCAAGCTCGAAGGTGACGCGCTCGAAATCACTGCCCCGTTGCAGCAGCTTCTTCATGCGTGCCCGCCAGTGTCCTTCCTGGCCATCCACATCCAGAATCTTGCTCGCAACGTACATGCCCGCCGGGATCACCAGAGATGCCGGCTCCCCGATTGCTTCCACCGGAGGAAGGAGAAAGCCGCGGACATAGGGATCGCCCGAGGCCTGGCCGGACTCGGGGCGCAGGGCAATGCCGTGGGGCAGGCCGGGCAAGACCGAAATGCCCGCCACCAGGCCACCGCGCTGCTCCTGCATGAGCCAGCAGGAAACCGCGAGGATGAAGTTCTCGCCGTCCGGCGGGCAAAGGGCCAGAAGCTGGTCGTGCTGGACCTTTTGCCCGGCTTCGCTGCGCGCCAGCCGGAAGCCGTTGGCCGAATGGTTGATGACGTCCCAGTCGTCGGCAGGAAAGTTGACCTGCTCGCGGATGGACAGCGGCGCCTGGGGATCGATACGGTCGCGGAAAGTGAACAGGGCGTCGAACTCGCCGCGGGAGTACGTGCGGGCGGCAGCAGGCTGAGCGAACTCGTGACCGGAAACGAAGTAGTGCATGGCGTCGAAGCCCACCGCCACGCGGGCCGTACCGGAAGCGGGGAAGCGCCGGAAACGCCGCGGCGCTGCCTGCTGGGTCCAGGGACGCGAGACCTGATCCAGAAGACGGATCACATGGCTCGAAGTCTCCTCGCCAAGTCCCAGCTTGGAAGGCAGGATGCGCCCCCGCAGTTGGCTGAGACAGGTACCGATCTGGGCGGCGAGTCGCCCGGTCTCGAGGCGGCGGCCATCGCTGCCGGGGGCAATCATGTTCTGCGGCGGATGAAGGGGCTGATCCTTCATCAGCTCGAGGACGAAGGCGGGGACGTGATTCTCGTCGTCGAGGCGATGCACGCCGACCAGAGGAGACCAAAGCCCGGCCCAGTGGCGGATGAGATTGAGGTCGCGAATGCTGTGGCTGTAGGGGCCCGCGACGTCGATCAGGAGCAGCATGGTATAGGCTGCGGTGCAGTGGGTGGTGCGCCTCTCGTTGTCCAGGGCGTCCTCCACCGGCGTCATGGCGACGCCCCACTCCTCGGCGGTCTCGTAATAGCCGTGCAGATCCAGCCAGAGGCCGGGGGACAATTCCCGCCGCGCGCGGTAATGCTCGAGGATCATCATCCCCGTGTAGAAAATGCAGCGATGCAGGATGGTGGCCACCCGGGTACGGTACTCGGGTCCGGCGGTCGGCGGCAGCAGGCGGGCACAGAGGGCGTAGGCCTTTTCCATGCGGCGCCAGTCTGCGATGACCTGCTGGAATGCGCCTTCCTCCACATCGCCCAAAACCAGGGGCTTGTTGTGGTAGCGCCGCGCCATTTCCTCTTCGACGAAGGAAAGCGGCATGCGCGCCTGCTCGAGCAGGGTGAAGAGATCGTCGGCATCCGGCGGCGAGGCGAGCAGCCAGTCAAGGAACTGGGCCAGTTCCCGCTCCGCAACCAAGGGGTTCGCCAGGGGGAGGCGCCCCAGGTAGGCAATTCCGGCTTGCAGGTTGGGGATGTTGAGCATGGGGGATACCGGGACGGCGCTCATGACGCCTCCTTGACACCCGCAAGAAAGGTTTCCAGAGCCGCCAGCAGGGCTTCCTCGTCCACCTCGGGATGGGGAGCGGCTTCGGGCCGACGGGCGACCGCCCAGATGGGGTCGGGGAAGTGCGGGTCATCCTGCCAGCGCGGAATGATGTGCCAATGGAGATGGGGGGTGACGTTGCCCAGGCTGGCCAGATTGACCTTGTCCGGGCGACACACTTCACGCACGGCACCCTCGACGCCAAAGACGACGTCCATCAGGTGGCGGCGGGCGGAGGAATCCAGGTCGGACATTTCCTTGACGTGCGCATTCCAGACGACGCGGCAAAACCCGGGGTAGTGGGGGTCGGCCACCCGCACGACGCGGCAACTGGGGGATTCCCACAGCAGTCTCCCGCCTTCAGTCTGGCACAACTCGCAGCCGGGCATGGCCTGTCGCTCCTTTTGGGTTTGCGTAGACCGAAGAATAGTCCAAGGCCGAACTATGCCAAAGGTAATATTTCACATTGCAGTGCAGCAAAAACTGCCCTGGTGTTGGGAAATCGCTACAGGGCTACCCCGCCTACAGCAATACGCGCTCGATGCCGCCGTGGTTGGCCTTGGCCACGTAGTCGGCCATCCAGTTCTCGCCCAATTGATGGCGGGCGATCTCGACCACGATGTAATCGGCCTGGGTGCCGGCGTCATCGTCGTAGCGGGAAAGGCCCTGCAGGCAGGCCGGGCAGGAGGTGAGAATCTTCACATCGCCCTTGAAACCGTCGCCCCGCAGTTCGCCGGCCACCTTTTCGATCTCCTGCTGCTTCCTGAATTTCACCTGGGTGGCGATATCCGGCCGGGCGTAGGCGAAAGAGCCGGCGTCGCCACAGCAGCGGTCGGACAGGGGCACATCCTGCCCCATGAGGTCGTTGGCCACCTTGAGCGGCGCATAGGTCTTCATCGGCGAGTGGCAGGGGTCGTGGTACATGTAACGGGTGCCGCTGACGCCCTCCAGCTTGACGCCCTTCTCCATCAGGTACTCGTGGATGTCCAGCAGGCGGCAGCCGGGGAAGATCTTCTCGAACTGGTACTTCTGCAACTGATCCATGCAGGTACCGCAGGAGACGATGACCGTCTTGATGTCCAGATAGTTGAGTGTGTTGGCGACGCGATGGAAGAGCACCCGGTTGTCGGTGGTGATCTTCTGGCCCTTGTCCTCCTCGCCGGCGGCCGTCTGCGGGTAGCCGCAGCACAGATAGCCCGGCGGCAGCACCGTGGTGGCACCGACTTCGTAGAGCATGGCCTGGGTGGCCAGGCCCACCTGAGAGAAGAGGCGCTCGGAACCGCAGCCGGGGAAGTAGAAGACGGCGTCCGACTCCTCGGTGGTCTTCTTCGGATTGCGGATGACCGGGATGACGCTATCGTCCTCGATGTCGAGCAGTCCCCGCGACGTGCGCTTGGGCAGGTTGCCGGGCATGGGCCGGTTGAGGAAGTGAATGACCTGGGTCTTGACGGTCGGCGCGCCGACGGTGGCCGGTGGCGCCTGGCGCGTCTCGCGCACCAGGCCGAAGCCCTTGGCGATACGATGGGCCAGGCGCTGGGCCCTGAACCCCCAGGACATCATGGCCGTGCGCATGAGCTTGATGGTGGCGGGATCCTTCAAGGTCAGGAAGGCCATGGCCGCCGCCTTGCCGGGGTTGAAGCGGGTCTTGCCCTGCTCGCGCAGGAAGTTGCGCATGGCGACGGTGACATCGCCGAAGTCGATGTCGACGGGACAGGGCTTTTCGCAACGGTGGCAGATGGTGCAGTGGTCGGCGACGTCGTTGAATTCGTCGAAATGCTGCAGCGAAATGCCGCGCCGGGTCTGTTCCTCGTAGAGGAAGGCCTCGATGAGCAGCGAGGTGCCGAGAATCTTGTTGCGCGGCGAGTAGAGCAGGTTGGCCCGGGGCACATGGGTCGAGCACACCGGCTTGCATTTGCCGCAGCGCAGGCAGTCCTTGATCATGGTCGAGATGTTGCCGATCTGGGACTGCTCCATGATCAGCGACTCGGTCCCCAGCAGGCTGAAGGACGGCGTGTAGGCGTTGGCCAGGTCGCCCCCGGGCATCAGCTTGCCCCTGTTGAAGCGGCCCTCCGGATCCACCTTGGCCTTGTAGGTGCGGAAGGGGCCGATTTCCTCTTCGGTGAGGAATTCGAGCTTGGTGATGCCGATGCCGTGCTCGCCGGAGATGACGCCATCGAGCGACCGCGCCAGGTGCATGATGCGCTCCACCGCCCGGTTGGCGGTTTGCAGCATGGCGTAGTTGTCCGAGTTCACCGGGATGTTGGTATGCACGTTGCCGTCGCCGGCGTGCATGTGCAGGGCGACGAAGACCCGGCCGCGCAGGACTTCCTTGTGGATGCCGGCGATGCGGTCGAGGATGGGGCGATAGACGGCGCCATCGAAAATCTTGGACAGGCGGGCCTTCAGTTCCTGCTTCCAGGAGACGCGTACCGAGTAGTCCTGGAGGCGGTGGAAGAGGCGCGGGTTGGCGGCCTTGTTGGTCAGCTCGCCGGCCTGCACGCCGAACTCCGCGAAACGGGCTTCGGCTTCCGCCAAGGGCAGATCGAGGTTTGCCAGCAGCCATTCCCAGCGCAGGCGCACGGCCTCGACGTAATCGAGGGCCGCCTGGCGGCGGTCGCCGAGGAGAAGATCGGTATCGAGGCTGACGTCGCCCCGGTCCAGGGGCAGGTCGCCTTGCAGGAACTCGGCGAGGGCCGCGCACAGGGCCAGCTTGTTCTGGATGGACAACTCGATGTTGATGCGCTCGATGCCGTCGCAGTACTCGCCCATGCGCGGCAGGGGGATGACCACGTCCTCGTTCACCTTGAAAGCGTTGGTGTGGCGGGAGATGGCCGCCGTGCGCGAGCGGTCGAGCCAGAATTTCTTGCGCGTCTCCGGGGTGACGGCGATGAAGCCCTCGGCGCCCCGGCTGTTGGTCATGCGCACCACCTCGGAGGTGGCGGCCATCACCGCAGCCTCGTCGTGGCCGACGATGTCGCCGATCAGCACCATCTTCGGCCGGCCATGGCGCTTGGCCTTGGTGGCGTAGCCGACGGCCTTCACGTAGCGCTCGTCCAGGTGTTCGAGGCCGGCCAGCAGAACGCCGGCGGCGTTGCCGGCACCGCCGGGCTTGAAGTAATCGGTGATTTCGACGATGGAGGGCACGGCCTCGCGTACCTGACCGAAGAACTCCAGGCAGACGGTGCGGGTGACCGGCGGCATCCTGTGCAGCACCCAGCGGGCGGCGACGATGATGCCGTCGGTGCCTTCCTTCTGCACGCCGGGGACGCCGCCCAGGAACTTGTCCGTCACGTCCTTGCCCAGGCCGTCCTTGCGGCAGGCGGCACCGGGGAGGGTGAGGATTTCCTCGCCCAGGGGCTTGTAATGCCTGGCGTCGAAGCGCTTCAGGCGGAAGCGGACGACTTCCTGCTCGTGGATCTTGCCGAAGTTGTGGTCGAGGCGCTCCACCTCCAGCCAGCGGCCGTCCGGCGTCACCATCTTCCACCAGGCCAGGTTGTCCAGGGCCGTGCCCCACAGCACGGCCTTCTTGCCGCCGGCGTTCATGGCGATATTGCCGCCGATGCAGGAAGCGGAGGCCGAGGTCGGATCCACGGCGAAGACGCGGCCGGCAGCGGAGGCGGCTTCTGCCACCCGCTCGGTCACCACTCCGACGCTGGTGCGGATGGTGGAATAGGGCGCGCTGTGGCCGGGGAGCACCGTTTCCTCCACCGGCCCGATGTCGATCAGCTTTTCGGTGTTGATTACCGCCGAATAGGGCGTCAGGGGCACGGCGCCGCCGGTATAGCCGGTGCCGCCCCCCCGCGGGATGATGGTCAGCCCGGCCTCGATGCAGCCCCGCACCAGGGGGCCGATCTCCTCCTCGGTATCCGGGGCGAGGACGACGAAGGGGTACTCGACCCGCCAGTCGGTGGCGTCGGTGACGTGGGAAACGCGGGAGAGACCGTCGAAGCAGATGTTGTCCCGGCGGGTGTGCTTGCCCAGGATGCGCAGCACCTTGCGGCGCAGGTCCAGGGTCTCGCCGAAATGGGCGGCGAAGCGTTCGACGGCGGCCTGGGCCGCTTCCACCAGACGCTTGACCTTGGCCGAGCGGGCGGGGTCGTCCTTCTCAGAGTCGACGCGGCGCTTCTCCACCTCCCTCAGGCGGTGACGCAGGGCCTCCACCAGAGCCTCCCGGCGATCCCGGTTGGCCAGCAGATCGTCCTCCAGATAGGGGTTGCGCTGCACCACCCAGATGTCCCCCAGCACTTCGTACAGCATGCGAGCCGAACGGCCGGTGACGCGCTCGCCGCGCAGGGTATCGAGAATGGCCCAGTTGTCCGCCCCCAGGAGGCGGATGACGATCTCGCGGTCCGAAAACGACGTGTAGTTGTAGGGGATTTCGCGCAGGCGGGCGGTCATGGCAGGGGCCGAGGTCCGTCAATAACTCTTGCAGATCGGCGATCTGCCTGAATCCGGTGTGGAGCGGGCGATGGGAATCGAACCCACGGCACAAGCTTGGGAAGCTTGGGTATTACCATTATACGACGCCCGCTCTTGGGGTCTGACGGCGGCATTCTAAGCGCAGAAGGCCGCCGCTTCAACCGCAGTCCAGGGCTTCGGCGGCGAAGGGCGGAGAAGAAACCGCAGTAGCCGGGCGGTCCAGCGGATTCATTCAGCGGCCCCGAGGAGGCGGTAGCGGCCCTGGTGGAACAGCAGGGGCGCTCGCTCGGGATTCTGGGCGTAGTGCAGCACTTCGCCGACGAAGATGAGATGGTCGCCGCCCGGGTACTGGTGATCATTGCGCACCTCGAAGTGGGCGCAGAGTCCTTCCAGCACGGGGGAGCCGCCGTGACCGGGGCGCCAGGGCAGGCCAGCGAAGCGGTCGGCGGGCCAGGTGGCGAAACGGGTGGAAATATCCTCCTGGTCCGCGGCCAGGACGTTGATGGCGTAGTGGCTGGCCCGCCGGAAAGATTGGAGCAGATTGGCAGAAACGGCCAGGCTCCAGAGGACCAGAGGCGGTTGCAGCGAGACGGCGGCAAAGGAATTGACGGTGAGACCCACCGGCTGGCCATCCGGGGACATGGCCGTGACGATGGTGATCCCGGTGGCGAACTGGCCCAGGGTATGGCGGAAGTTGCGGCAGTCGAAGCCGGCGGCCGAGGCGGCGGCATCGCAGCGTTGTCCGGCGGGGCTGGTGCAGTCGGCGGCGGAGTGTGTCATCGGGGGATGGACGCGGGAAAGGGGCGTATTATCCGGCCTCCGGACGACCCCTGTCGAGACGACCTTTGCCCCAGCCCGATCCCGATTTTGCCGCCCGCCTGGTGGCCTGGCAGCAGCACCACGGTCGCCACGGCCTCCCCTGGCAGGGAACGCGGGATTCCTACCGTATCTGGCTGTCCGAAGTGATGTTGCAGCAGACCCAGGTGGCCACCGTGATTCCCTATTACCTGCGGTTTCTGGCGCGCTTTCCCGATGTCGCGTCCCTGGCCGCGGCGGCACCGGAGGAGGTGGCGGCCGCCTGGGCGGGCCTGGGATACTACAGCCGGGCGCGCAATGTGCATTGCTGTGCGCAGGTGGTGATGGCCGAGTATGGGGGCAGCTTTCCCGCTGCGCCGGAGGCGTTGGCGGCCTTGCCCGGCATTGGTCGCTCCACGGCCGCAGCGGTGGCCGCCTTTGCCTGGGGCGCCCGGGCGGCAATCCTGGATGGCAATGTGAAGAGGGTGCTTTGCCGCTTCTTTGCCATCGAAGGCTTTCCCGATGCGCCCGCAGTGCAGAGGCGCCTGTGGGCCCTGGCCGAGTCGCTCCTGCCGCCGGGAGACTGCGGCCCCTACTCCCAGGCCTTGATGGATCTGGGCGCCACGGTCTGCACGCGAAAGAATCCCGCCTGCGCAGCTTGCCCCCTGCGCGACGATTGCGCCGCCCGCATTACCGGGCGGACGGAGGCGCTGCCGTTTCCCCGGCCGCGGCGGGAGCTGCCCCGGCGCGCGACCTGCTTTGTCCTGGTGACGGATGGCGCAGGCGTTCTGCTCGAGAGGCGTCCGCCGGGGGGTATCTGGGGCGGCCTGTTGGTGCCTCCGCAAGGTGATCCGGCGGCGGTGCTCGGGGGCCTCGGCCTGGCGGGCACGCCCTGGCGGCCTTTGCCCGCCTTGCGGCAGACCTTCACCCACTTTCGTCTGGAGGCGACGCCGGTGCTGTGTCGGGTGACGGGACCGCTGGCTGAGGCAGGGGAAGCGGGACGCGAGTGGCTATGCCGCTCTCGGGTCGGTGAGGCGGGGCTGCCGCCCCTGTTCCGCCGCTTACTGCAGCGCCCCGGGCGCCTCGACGAAGCGCTGCGCGATGAATAGGATTTCGTCGTGGCCGGCCTCGAAGGCGTCGACCACGGCCGGGTCGAACTTGCTGCCGGATAGGCGGCGGATTTCCCGCGATGCATCGGCCAGGGGCCAGGCGCGCCGGTAGGGACGTTCGGCGGTGAGGGCGTCGAAGACGTCGGCGACCGCGGCGATGCGTCCGAAGAGAGGAACCTTCTCCCCATTCAGTCCCCCGGGATAGCCGCTGCCGTCCCAGTTTTCGTGATGGGTGAGCGCAATTTCCCGTGCCGCCTGCAGGAGGCGGGAATCGTCGCCGTCCAGCATGGCGGCGCCGGCGAGCGGATGCCGCTTGACCTGCTCGAATTCCACCGGCGAAAGCCGCCCGGTCTTGTGCAGGATATCGCCGGGGACGATGACGGTGCCGATATCGTGCATGGCGGCCGCATCGACCAGGAGTTCGCAGCTTCCGCCATCCAGGCCCATGTGGTGCCCGATGGAGGCGGCGATCTTGCTCATGCGGACGCCGTGCTGGCCATCCCGGCCACAGCGGTGATCGAGGGCGCGGGCGAGACGGCGGATGGCGCTGCGGCTGGCGAGACGGGTTTCTTCCAGGAGCGCCTCCAGATCGCGGGTTCGTTCGCTCAGGCGCTGATGCAAGAGCGCATCCTGGCCGGCCAGGGTATCGCGCAGGCGGCCGAGTTGCAGCAGGTTGCCGAGGCGGACGCGCACTTCGGCAAGCTCCAGGGGGCGGGTGAAAATTTCGGCCGCGCCGACGGCCCAGGCGCGCTCGTGCCCGGAACGGTCTGCGGGATCGGCCAGGGCCACGATGGGGACCGCTTCCGGTGCGGCCAGGGGGGCGAGCTCGGCAATGACGTCCACGCCGGTCATGCCCGGCATGGCCAGGGCGACCAGGACGGCTTCCGCACCTTGCCTGCGGAAAGTCTCTATGCCCAGGCGGGGATTGTCGAAGACGACGGGGGGCGGCAGTTCGAGCCGCTCGAAGAGGCGCTGCCCCAGAACCAGGGCCGCGGGGTCGGCATCGATCAGGAATATGCTGCGGCGTTGGCGGGGCATGGATACCTCCAGTTCCCCGTCATGGTACGCTCAAACCGGCTGCCAGCGTACGGCGCTCAGGCCCCAGTCGGAAAAGTTTTCGGCCCGCACGATCTGACCGTAATGATTGCCTACCGGCGCCGCCAGATCGGCGACCACGGGCGCGACGTACTGCTTGCGGCCGGCATGGTAGATCACCCGCACGACCGGGGAGAGCAACTGCTCGGGATGCAATTCCTCGACCACGGCGAGGTGCCCGCTTTCCAGCCGGACGAGGCTGCCCACGGGATAGATGCCCACGGCGTGCACGAAGGCCGAAAGGAGCGCCGGGTCGAAGTCCTGACCCCCGGCGGCAAACACCTGGCCCAGGGCCAGGGCCGGGATGAGGGCGCGGCGGTAGCTGCGCTGGGAGACCATGGCGTCGAAGCGGTCCACCACGGCCGCCATGCGCCCGGCGCGGGAGATTTCCGTGCCGCCGATATGGTAGGGATAGCCGGACCCGTCGAAGCGTTCGTGGTGTTCGAGCACCACGGCGAGGGCGGATTCCGGCAGGGGATGGTGAGCCATCAGGACGCTGACCCCCTCCTCGACGTGCCGCTCGACGTGGGAACGCTCGTCCCGGGAGAAGCGACCGGCCTTGCCCAGCAGATCCGCGTCGACGGCGAAATGGCCGATGTCCTTGACCAGGGTGCCGAGGGCCAGGCTCTCGGTCTCGCTGCGATCCAGGTCCATCTGGCGGGCGTAGGCCACGATCAGCGCGGCGGTGGAGAGGGCATGTCCCACGGCGTAGTCGCTGCCCAGTTTGAGGCGGGCCAGGGGGGGCAGGGCGTCCGGGTTGCGCTGTACCGATTCGATCATGCGCTCGATGAGGGGTTCGAGTCGGCCCAGTTCCACCGCTTCGCCCTGGCGGGCCGCCCCCATCAGGTCTTCCAGGCAATGGCGGGCTTCACCGAGCAGCAGGCCGGCCCGGCGACGCTCCTCGCCCAGGCTGAGGGTCGTGGGCTTGCTGCGCAGCCGCTCGGCCCGCGAGACGTAGTCGGGATTGACCGGCGTGAGCGGCGTTGGCGGCGGAGGGATGTCGCGGCCCCGTTCGGTGTCGATGCTGACCTCGCTGATGTCCTCCTCCGCCATGCGGCGGATCGTGTCGTCGTCCTGCACCAGAAAGCGGGAACGCCAAAAGGTGTGGGCAAGCCAACTGCGGTGCATGTCCACCACGTACATCCCCGGCAGGAGCTTGGAAATCGGGATGCGGCGGATCATGGCGGGGGTCTCAGCGGGCCGCCTCGGCCTCGTGGCGGCGGGCCTTTTCCATTTTCTCCGCGACCTTGCGCTCGTGCTTGAGGCGTTTCTCGCGCAGGCGTGCGGCGTCCGCGTCCCTGCGCTGTTTGCCGGCCCGGGCCTGGGCCTCCTTGCTGGCCAGCTTCCCGGAACGCTGGCGCGCGGCTGCTTCCCGGTCGGCCTCAGTCGCCGCGGCGCGACCCGGCAGCGAGGCCGCCTGGCGTTGGGATTCCGCCTCCCGGCAGGCTGCCCGATCCGCCTGCTCTTCGGCCTTGACCTGGCGTTCGGCGGCGAGACCCTCGTTTTCGGTACGGCGGTGTTCGCGCATGGCGGTGACGTAGCGCTGCTTGGCTTCGTTCTGGCAGTCGTTGACCCGGAACTTCTGGAAGCAGGCCTTCTTTTCCTCTGCGAAGCGGGCCTCGGCCTCCTTTTGCGCAGCGACGCCCTCTTTTTGCTTGGTCTTGGCGGCGGCGAGGCGGGAATCCCAATCGGCGCGCTGTTCCACCGATGGGCCCTCCGCCGCCCCAGCGGCCGTCGCAACCGTCAGGGTGGCGGCAAGGATCAGGCGGGCAACCACTTGTAAGGGTCGATGTTCCACTTTTCGTAACTTTCGAAACTGGCGATGCGGTCCTGGGTCTTGGCGAGATCCACAAGTTCCGGAGGAATGTAGTACTGCTTGCCGGCATGGTAAAAGGCGCGCACTACCGGTTCCAGAATCTGCTTCTCATTTTGCTCGACGACGACCGCCAGGCGGCCGCTGTCCAGGCGCACCAGGGAGCCGGTGGGATAGATGCCCAGGGTGCGGATGAAGCTTTGCACCAGGGCGCGGTCGAAATGGTGCTCGCTCCACTCCAGCAGTTTGCGCAGGGCAGGGGTGGGTGCCATGCCGCGGTGGTAGACCCGGTCCGAGGTCATGGCGTCATAGACGTCGACGATGGCCGCCATCTGTCCGGCCTGGCTGAGCTGGGGCCCCTTGCGGCCGGCAGGGTAACCGCTGCCGTCGATGCGTTCGTGGTGCTCGGCCACCACCGCGAGGGCGGTGGCCGAAAGGTTGGGGACCGCCCGCAAGAGGGCGAGGCCCTCCGGGACATGGGCCTTCATGAGGGCGAATTCGTCGTCGGACAGCTTGCCGGGTTTGTCGACGATGGCATCGTCCACCCGGGCCTTGCCCACGTCGTGCAGCAGGCCCCCCAGGGCGATTTCGCGGATTTCCTCCCGCGGCAGTTGCAAGGCGCGGCCGAAGGCCGCCAGCAGGGAACACACGCCGACCGAGTGCTCGAAGGTGTAGCTGTCCTGGCTCTTGAGGCGGGCCAGGGGAAGCAGGGCGTCGGGGTTGCGGAAGATCGAATCCACCAGGCTGTCGACGAGGGGCTCGAAGCGCTCGGGTTCCACCGGCAGGCCGAGGCGCAGGTCGCCCATGAGATTGCGCGCCAGGCGGTTGGCTTCGCCGTGCAGGCGGCGGGCCCGCGCGGCTTCTTCCCGCACCTCGGTGGCGATGGGCTTGTCGTCGGCCTGGGCGGCGATTTCCTGCAGCAGGCGGTCGAGATCCTCGCTCACCTCCTGCTGGGTGCGGGCCGCGAACACGTCGGCCCCCTTGATGGTGTCGATATACAACTCGCGCACGCCGATGGCGCGAATCTTTTCTATTGTCGCCGGGTCGCGCACATGGAACTTGCTCTTCAGAAAGGGATGGTCGAGCCAGCCACAATTGAGGTCGTGGACGAACATGCCCGGCAGCAACTGGTCGATACCGATCTTCTTGATCATCGTGGCGTTCGCAATGGCAATGGCGAAATTCTAGCCCGGAAATTCCGCCAGTATCGCGGTTGAGGGCGCCCTTGCGCCGACATCGGGGCGGCCAAATTTTCATGCCCCCCTTGAAAGTCCTCATGGCCGCCCCTATTATTAGCACTCACCGGAAGCGAGTGCTAACAGCCGCTCCCGCCCCCCGGGGCAGTGCCCGGGCCGGTTTCCACCCTTAAGTCATCATTAGTCGAGGAGTCCATCCATGAAAATCCGTCCGTTGCACGACCGTGTGATCGTCAAGCGCGTCGAAGCCGAGCGCACCACCGCCTCCGGCATCGTCATTCCCGATACCGCCGGCGAGAAGCCGGATCAGGGCGAAGTCCTGGCCGTCGGCCCGGGCAAGCGCGACGACTCCGGCAAGCTCAACGCCCCGGACGTCAAGGTCGGCGACCGCGTTCTGTTCGGCAAATACGCCGGCCAGACGGTCAAGGTCGATGGCCAGGAGGTCCTGGTCATGCGCGAAGAAGACATCATGGGCGTGCTGGTTTCCTAAGCGCGTCTTTTCACGAAACCGATTCAGGAGATTCACATGGCAGCTAAAGAAGTCAAATTCGGCGATTCCGCCCGGGCCCGCATGGTCGAAGGCGTCAACATCCTGGCCGACGCCGTCAAGGTCACCCTCGGCCCCAAGGGCCGCAACGTCGTGCTCGAGCGTTCCTTCGGCGGCCCGACCGTCACCAAGGACGGCGTTTCCGTCGCCAAGGAAATCGAGCTGAAGGACAAGTTCGCCAATATGGGCGCCCAGATGGTCAAGGAAGTCGCTTCCAAGACCTCCGACATCGCCGGTGACGGTACCACCACCGCCACCGTGCTGGCCCAATCCATCGTCCGCGAGGGCATGAAGTTCGTCGCCGCCGGCATGAACCCCATGGACTTGAAGCGCGGCATCGACAAAGCCGTCATCGCCTCCATCGAGGAACTGAAGGCCATTTCCAAGCCCTGCACCACGACCAAGGAAATTGCCCAGGTGGGCGCCATTTCCGCCAACTCCGATTCCTCCATCGGCGACATCATCGCCGAGGCCATGGAAAAGGTCGGCAAGGAAGGCGTCATCACCGTCGAGGACGGCAAGTCCCTGGCCAACGAACTGGACGTCGTCGAAGGCATGCAGTTCGACCGTGGCTACCTGTCCCCGTACTTCATCAACAATCCGGACAAGCAGATCGCCATCCTGGACAACCCCTTCGTCCTGCTCTTCGACAAGAAGATCTCCAACATCCGCGACCTGCTGCCGGTGCTGGAACAGGTCGCCAAGGCCTCCCGTCCGCTGCTCATCATCGCCGAGGATGTCGATGGCGAAGCCCTGGCCACCCTGGTGGTCAATAACATCCGCGGCATTCTGAAGACCGTCGCCGTCAAGGCCCCGGGCTTCGGCGACCGCCGCAAGGCCATGCTGGAAGACATCGCCATCCTCACCGGCGGCATCGTTATTTCCGAGGAAACCGGCCTCACCCTGGAAAAGGCCAGCCTCAAGGATCTGGGCCAGGCCAAGCGTATCGAAGTGGCCAAGGAGAACACCACCCTCATCGACGGTGCGGGCGACGCCAAGGGCATCGAAGCCCGGGTGAAGCAGATTCGTGTCCAGATCGAGGAAGCCACCTCCGACTACGACCGCGAGAAGCTGCAGGAGCGCGTGGCCAAGCTCGCTGGCGGCGTTGCCGTCATCAAGGTCGGTGCCGCCACCGAAGTCGAAATGAAGGAGAAGAAGGCCCGCGTCGAGGACGCCCTGCACGCCACCCGCGCCGCCGTCGAGGAAGGCATCGTGGCCGGCGGCGGTGTCGCACTGCTGCGCGCCCGCTCCGCCATCGGCAAGCTCAAGGGTGACAACCACGACCAGGATGCCGGCATCAAGATCGTCCTGCGCGCCATGGAGCAGCCCCTGCGTGAAATCGTCGCCAACGCTGGCGATGAGCCTTCCGTGGTGGTCGACAAGGTCGTTCGTGGCAAGGGCAACTACGGCTACAACGCCTCCACCGGTGATTACGGCGATCTGGTCGACATGGGCGTTCTCGATCCCACCAAGGTCACCCGCACCGCCCTGCAGAACGCCGCCTCCGTCGCCGGCCTGATGCTCACCACCGAGTGCATGGTGGCCGAGCTGGCCGAAGACAAGCCGGCGCCTTCCATGCCTGGTGGCATGGGGGGTATGGGCGGCATGGACATGGGCATGTAATCTGGCGCGGCGCCCGGTGCGCCAGGGCGTCGTTGCTCCCTGCTTGCCGTGCTACAGCACTGTCTTCGCAGGGGCGCCTAGCCCTGACGCACCGCGCTTGCGCCAGGGTGCGGCGCTTGGCTCGCCGGGCTTGCGCATACGGGCTTCGGCCCCATCAAGAAAAACCCGCGGTTCGCCGCGGGTTTTTTTTGACGCTTTGTAACGCCCCGTAAGTTATCTGTAAGAACCGCGCCTTAGATTACGCTCCGCAGCAATGCCTCTATAACCAGCAAGTGCCGAGGAGCCAACCCATGCAAGACGTCGTCGAACGGGTTTCTAGAAATCCGAAATTTCACGAGTTCATTGCCACGCGCAATACCTACTCGATCATCATGACCATCCTGGGGGCCGCCGCCTACTACGGCTTCATCCTCCTGGTCGCCTTCAATGGCCCGTGGATCGGTACCAAGCTTGGTGCCGGCATGACCACCAGTATCGGCGTTCCCCTGGGCGTCGGGGTCATCGTTTTTACCATCATCATCACCTGGATCTACGTCCGTCGGGCCAATACCGAGTTCGACGAGACCAACGAAGCCATCATCCGGGAGGCGCAGAAATAAAATGAATCGCAAACATATTTTCGCGGGCCTCGCGGCCCTCGTCGCCGCCGGGGTAGCTCTCGCGGCCGGCCCGGATCTGGGTCAGGTCCAGAAGCAGGAGACCAACGTCACCGCCATCGTGATGTTCGCCATCTTCGTGGCCGGCACGCTGTGGATCACCAAGTGGGCCGCCTCCAAGACCAAGTCGGCGGCTGACTTCTACACCGCCGGGGGCGGCATCACCGGCTTTCAGAACGGTCTGGCCATCGCCGGTGACTACATGTCCGCCGCGTCCTTCCTGGGTATTTCCGGCCTGGTCTTCGCCAACGGCTTCGATGGCCTGATCTTCTCCATCGGCTGGCTGGTGGGCTGGCCGGTCATCACCTTCCTGATGGCCGAACGCCTGCGCAACCTGGGCAAGTTCACCTTCGCCGACGTGGCCTCGTACCGCTTCGCCCAGACGCCGGTGCGCACCTTTGCCGCCATCTCTTCCCTGGTGGTCGTGGCCTTCTACATGATCGCCCAGATGGTTGGTGCCGGTCAGCTCATCAAGGTGCTCTTCGGCCTCGAATACATGTACGCCGAAATCCTGGTGGGCACCATCATGATGATGTACGTGCTCTTCGGCGGCATGACCGCCACCACCTGGGTGCAGATCATCAAGGCCGTCATGCTCCTCTGCGGCGCCACCTTCATGGCCATCAGCGTGCTGATGCAGTTTGGCTTCAGCCCCGAAGCGCTGTTCACCAAGGCCGTCGAGGTGCATGCCAAGAAGGATGCCATCATGGCTCCGGGCGCCCTCATCAAGGATCCCGTTTCCGCCATCTCCGTCGGCATGGCCCTGATGTTCGGTACCGCCGGCCTGCCCCACATCCTGATGCGCTTCTTCACCGTGCCCAACGCCAAGGAAGCCCGCAAGTCCGTTGCCTGGGCCACCACCTGGATCGGCTACTTCTACATCCTGACCTTCATCATCGGCTTCGGCGCCATCACCAATCTGGTGGCCTCTCCCGATTCCATCTACTACGTGGCTGACGCCACCGGCAAGCTGGGTCTGAAGGGCGGCGGCAACATGGCTGCGGTGCACCTCTCCAAGGCTGTAGGCGGCGACCTCTTCCTCGGCTTCATCTCCGCCGTGGCCTTCGCCACCATCCTCGCCGTGGTTGCCGGCCTGACCCTGTCCGGTGCCTCTGCGGTGTCCCACGACCTCTACGCCTCCGTGTTCAAGCGCGGTCAGGCCTCCTCCGATGCCGAATTGCGCGTCTCCAAGATCACTACCCTGTGCCTTGGTCTTCTGGCCGTCGTTCTGGGTATCGCCTTCGAGAAGGAGAACGTGGCCTACATGGTGATGCTGGCCTTCGTCATCGCCTGTTCCGGCAACTTCCCGGTGCTCTTCATGTCCGTGCTGTGGAAGAACTGCACCACCAGAGGGGCTGTCGTCGGTGGCTTCGTCGGTCTCATCCTGGCAGTCACGCTGACCATCGGATCTGCGAGCGTCTGGGAAGCCGTGCTGAAGAACCCCAAGGGTTCCGCCTGGTTCCCCTACAACTCTGCCGCCATCTTCTCCATGACTGCCGCCTTCTTCACCATCTGGCTGGTGTCCATCCTGGACAACTCCGAGCAGGCCAAGAAGGAGCGGGCTCTCTTCCCGGCACAGCAGTTGCGGTCCGAAACGGGTCTGGGTGCCGCGTCTGCCTCGGCGCACTGACGCGCTTCAGCAGCCAGCACAAAACCCGGGCCTCGGCCCGGGTTTTTCGTTTCTTGAATTCCTGCCAGGGACGACAGAAAGCCCTGGCACCCCAAGGGAAGCCAGACGAACGCCATCCCGCGGCACGCGGAAGCGCGGCGGGCGGTGAATTGAGAATGCGGGGGAAAAAAACGGTAGGGGGTATCCAGTGCAGGAACAGATACCCCCTGAGTCGCGGGGTGAGCCGCAGACTCCTAAGACCATAAAGGAGAACAGCGGGGTCTAATATAGCGGCTTACCCTTACGCAAATCTTACGCCATAATTATTAACTCAATTTCCGGCACCCCCTCCCATGCGAATTCTGATTGCAGAAGACGATTCCATCATCTCCGACGGCTTGGCGCGGTCCCTGCGGCGCAACGGCTACGCCATCGACTGCGCCTACAATGGCACCGATGCCGAAAGTGCCCTGATGACGGGGACTTACGACCTCCTCATCCTCGATCTCGGCCTGCCGCGCCTCTCCGGTCTGGAGGTACTCAGGCGCCTGAGGGCCAGGAATTCGCAGTTGCCGGTCCTCATCCTTACGGCCCTGGACGGCACCAGTGACCGGGTCAAGGGTCTGGATCTGGGAGCCGACGACTACATGGCCAAACCCTTCGAACTTCCCGAACTCGAAGCCCGGGTGCGGGCGCTGACGCGGCGCTCCTCCGGCACGGCGCCGGTCATCCAGTGTGGCGAGTTGAGTTACGATCAGGTGGGACGGGTCGCCCAGATCAAGGGGCAAGCGGTCGAGTTGTCCGCCCGGGAAGTCGGGCTGCTGGAAATTCTCCTCTCCCGGGCGGGTCGCCTGGTGAGCAAGGATCAACTGGTCGATCACCTCTGCGGTTGGGGCGAGGAGGTCAGCCACAACGCCATCGAGGTCTATGTGCATCGCCTGCGCAAGAAACTGGAGGCCGGCGGGGTCCGTATCGTGACCGTCCGCGGATTGGGATATTGTCTTGAAAAGCCCCAGGACGACCAGCACAAGCCCTGACAGCGAGCGCTCGCTCTTTGGCGAAATCCTGGATTGGATGCTGGCGCCGCTGCTTTTCGTCTGGCCCCTCAGCATCGCCATCACCCACTATTTCGCCAGCAACGTTGCCAGTTTCCCCTACGACCAGGGGCTGCGCGAGCACGTTGCGACCGTGGCCCGCCAGATCAAGTTCGCCAGCGGCAAACCCGTCATCAACCTGCCGGGATCGGCCCGGGCCTTCTTGCGCGCCGACGAGACGGATACCGTCTACTTTCACGTCGTCAATCAGGACGGTACGGCCCTCCTGGGCGACAGCGAGTTGCCTGTCCCCGACGCCCTCGAATACGAACCCGACCGGGTGGGGGAAATCTTCTTTCGCGATACGGAGTTCAACGGCGAGGAATTGCGCGTTGCCTACAGTTATCTCGCCGACACCAAGGCCCCCCGCGACCGTTGGGTGCTCATCGAGGTGGGCGAAACCCTGGAAAAACGCACCCAATTGGGCAACAAAATCGTCGCCAGCGTCATCCTCCCCCAATTCATCATCATCCCCGTGGCGGTCATTCTGGTGTGGTTCGGGCTTTCCCGGGGGCTGCGTCCTCTCAATCGCTTGCGAAAAACCCTGGAGACTCGCGCGCCGGAAGACCTCTCTCCCATTGCCACCCGTCGTGTGCCCGAGGAACTCGAACCCCTGGTGGAAGCCTTCAACGACATGCTCGACCGCATGCGCCGCAGCGTCGAAGTGCAGCAACGCTTCGTCGCCGATGCCTCCCACCAGTTGCGTACGCCCCTCACCGGCCTGAAAACCCAGGCCCAGTTCGCCCTGCGGGAAACCGATCCCGAAACCCTGCGCCACGCCCTCGGACAGATCGCCGCCGGCGTGGACCGCGCCAGCCGCCTGGTCAATCAGCTCCTGACGCTGGCCCGCACCGAAGGCACCGAACTGGTCCAGAAGGGACAGGAACCCGTTGACCTCGCGCTTCTGGTGCGCGACCTGGTAGCCGACAGCGTTGGTCGCGCCCTGGAACGGGGTATCGATTTGGGCTTCGAAGCCGTCGATCAGGCCATGGTGATGGGAAATCCGGTAATGCTGCGCGAACTGGCTGCCAATCTGGTGGATAACGCCATCCGCTACACCCCCGACCGGGGCCAGGTGACCTGCCGGGTCAAGACACAGGCCAGCCGGGTCATTCTGGAAATAGAAGACAACGGCATCGGGATCAGCGAAGACGACGCCGAGCTCGTCTTCGAGCGCTTCTACCGGGTCAACGACGCGGCAAGCGAAGGCAGTGGCCTCGGTCTCGCCATCGTGCGGGAAATTGCCTTGCAGCACGATGCCTCCGCCAGCCTGCGCCCCAACTCCAGCGGTGTTGGCAGTGTGGCCAAGGTCGTCTTCCCCGCCTGGGTGCCCCCGCCGGCGCCCATGCCGCCCCCGGACGACTTCGCTGAACTGTACCGGCAGTCGCCTCCGGTCGGCAGTTAAGCCCAGGGCGCCCCGCCGACAGGGATGCAGAGCTTTGCCACACCTCGTTCCCCGCGCTTGCCATGGCTTGCCCGGCACCGAGCGCATGAGTATAATTCGGCCTCCCTTCGGCCAGTTAGCTCAGTTGGTAGAGCAGCGGATTGAAAATCCGCGTGTCCGTGGTTCGATTCCGCGACTGGCCACCAAAATTCAACGCCCAACTGTTCTCAGTTGGGCGTTTTCATTTGTGCTTCCCGCATGCCACGCGGGGTTCCCGCACATTCTGCGTGTGCGACCGGGGTCCTGTGGTCTGGCAGGAACATCCCCAGTTGCGCTCCGTTCCGCCCTCTCTTCTCTCGAAATCGGCGCTAACTTCTTCGCCGTGGCACACGCACATGGCCTTTTGCGACCATGATTTGTGCGCGTGCCATTGCCATTCGTTGTCGGGCTTGCTTGGAGCAGCAGTCCGTCACGCCAACACTGCCGCCGCGCAAGGCATGGAATACAAGCCTGCGCGTTGCTGCGTGACGACGAGTGCTCCGTAGGCCGCCAGTCGAGCCTCGTGCTCCGGCTTGCCCTTGTCCTTCGACTTGATCTTGAACAGGTCAATCGGCTTGTCGCTCTTCTGGCCAGCGCGCTGCATGATCCTTTCTCCGTCCACCTCGACTCCCTTGAACGACCACAGCGACTCGAAGACCTTAGCCTGACCATCGGTGAACCGGATCGGCGTGGCCTGCACGTCCGGCAGCGTCGCCCACTTGAAGTCCGCTGAGAATGGCCCGTTCACAGGTGCGGCCGGATCGGCCACTGCTGGCGCTGCAGACGGTGCCGAAGGGATGAACGAGATCCCGCCGCCATAGAACGTGAATCGTTCTTCCAGCGCCAGCCATTCCACTCCTGAGCCGAATGGCGATCCACGAGTCGTGCGCGGCCTGGGAGTGATGACTCGGATGTTGCTACCCGCAACTCGGACACGATCCAGCAAGGTCGGCTCATGCAGCACTCTCGTCAGATCTCGGGCCAGCACGACCGGAGATCGGCGGGCGTTACCGAGCCGCCAAGCACCGTCGCCCAAATCATCTACGTCGTCGCGACTCTCGATGTCGAGCGCGAGGCGCATTTTCTGCCGCAGCCAGTCTTCATCCAGGGCCAATGCCGCACCATCGATTGCCTCGACCGGCACCTGGCCACACTCCGGGCAACGGCAGATCCGACCGCCCCGGCCGTCACTCCAGACCTGCGCCCGATGCTGCTGGCAGTGGGGGCAGAGCACAAAAGACTGATCCAGCACTGCTGGCCTGACCGTTTTGCCGAGCACAGACAAAGCAGATACCTCGCGTGGCGACAGCGTGGCACGCAGTACCGGCGTGCCACCCGCGAACAGACGGCAAACCAAGGCCCAGGCATCGTGCGTCGCCATTGATCAGTCCTCGTAGGCCGATGATGAACTGACTGCGTCGGTCTCTGGCGGCAATTCCTGGGCACTGAGGGTCTGGCCCTTCTGCAAGATGCCCACCGCGACAAGGTAACCCTCCAGTTGCGCCTGCATCTTGGCGTCGAACTTGTGCAGGTTCAGCCGCCCTTTGCTGGTCACTTCGATGGTGACCACCTTGGGGCGAGTCCTGCCCGGCTCGGGCGGGTAATAGAGATTGACCTGTGCCGCTGTCACCGCCCACTGACCCTCCAGCGGGCCTGGGAGTTTCTCCTTCAGCAAATCGTGCACCGAGCGTTGCTGGCTGGACTGCATCGCCGTGCATTCGATCTTCAGCGCCGTGTCGGGGCTGAGCAGGGTGAGTGCCTTGAGCTGCACCATCGAAAAACCGTCCTCAAAGACCTCCGGCACATCGAACCCGGTGCGCAGCATCGACAGATCCAGAGTCGGCGACTTGATCTTGTGAGCGCTTGCTTTCACGCCCAGCACATGCTCCGCGAAGGCCTCGACCAGCATTTGCTGATACTTTGCCCCGCCGCGCACCAGCGTGCGCACGACACCGGTGGACTTGGCGTACTCCAGCACCATGTGAATGTTGGGGTTGCCGACCCGGCGCTTCAGGGTCGCTCCCTCAAACTCCAGGCGCAGCATCGCCATGTCCTTGACATGGACCGACAACAGGAACACCCCCGGACTGCGCTCGACCAAGTGCGCCACGCTGCCGTCTCCGCATTGCAGTTCGCGCTTGTAGAAAGCCGAGATGGCATGACGCAACGCTGTCAGATTGGCATCCGACCCGTTCGGTTGGCGTTTCAAGCCAAGGTCGTATTGCTGCGTCTGCTGCCCATGCTGTTCCCAAAAGCTGAAGTCATAGGCGCGCTCGAACAGCGCCGGGTGGTGGACGTAGAGCCAGAAGGAACGGTGGACGTCACTTGCACACAGCGCCAAGCCCGCCAGCGCAGCACCATCGGCCACGGCCGCCTCAAACATCGCCTGCTTGCCTGCCGCATCGCCCAACTGAACGCTGGCCATGAGGTTGGCTGTCATCCGGTCGCGGGCAGCAATGTCGGGCCAGACCTTAACCGCTTCGACCAGAAACTGGCTGGTCTCAGGTGTGTCATCCCAGGCAAAGCCATGGGGCACCGGCAGGCTGTGGGTGGTCAGGAAGTCGCGCAACGTGGCATCCACCGGCAGCTCGAGCATCACGTCGACAAAGGTCTTCTTCATCTTGATCGTCCTTTCTGGATCGGCGTCGAAGGTCTGCGACCGATGTACGGACTGCACTGGCCAGCGACTGGGTTACTGAACACGCACCTCGCACAAGTAAAGTAGCGAGATACAAGCGCGATTCTGAACCTCAGATTTCCGCTTGTCAATCAAATCGGCACATCTAGACCTCGTTTGTATCTCGCGGCTATACTGGCGGTCTTGTTTTTGTTAACTGACTGTTTTCCCCTACAGGAGCATCGCTATGGCTTCAGCGTTCGGAGCACGCCTGCGACGCTTACGCGAGGCGAAGAAATTGACCTTGCAACAGGTCGCCGACGCTGTCGGCTGTACCAAGGCGTACATATGGGAACTGGAGATGAAGGACGGCCAGCGCCCTTCTGCCGAGCGAATTCAGGCGATAGCCAAGGTGCTGGGCGTGACGATGGAGGATGTGATGGGGGAGCCCGTCGATCAGGTTCCCCAAGCCAGTCCAGAAGATGTGGCTTTCTTCCGCGAGTACGCTGGAATGACGGACGAGGAGAAGGATCGCTACCGTCAGGCCCTCAAAATCATGTTCCCTGACAAGAGCTAAGGCGGTCTGACAATTGAGCGTATCCCAGCCCCTCACCGGTTCCATCGCGGCCAGCACCGTCTTGAGATGGTTGCGGGCCTGGCACGCCGACGGCATGCCAGATGCCGTGGATCTGGAAGTCGTCCGGCAAATGCTTCCAGAGACGCCTTACGGCAAAGGGGTGCGGGAGATCAAGGCCCCGATGGTGCTGGACATCAATAGCTGCGAAGGCATGCTGGTGCGCAACCCACAGGACACCGCAGAGTGGGGCATCTTCTATAACGGCAAGGCAAACCCCGAGCGCCAGCGTTTCACCATCGCTCACGAACTGGGCCACTTCATCCTTCACCGTGATCAGCGGCAAAGTTTCAACTGCGACAAGGAAAGCGTGTACTCCGGCGCGGACACTATCCGTGTCATCGAACGTGAGGCGGACGACTTTGCCAGCAACCTGCTGATGCCTGGCGACTTGCTGCGCGAGTGGATCTCAAACCAGCGCATCGACTTGCATGTCCTGAGCGCCCTTGCCAAACGGTTCCAGGTGTCGTTCGAGGCGCTGTGTATTCGGTTCATCAAATTCACCACGCAGCGAGCAATCCTTGTCTATTGGGACAACGGTTTCGTGAAGTACGAATGGCGCAGCAGCAGCGCGGTCAAGACGCGCGCCCGCATTCGGCGCACTGACGATCCGCAGGAACCATTACCCGGCACCCTGGCTGCTGATTCCACCGTTGAGCAGGAGTGGGATGGCACGGAGATGTCTGCCGCGATCTGGTGCCCGGAGGAGGCACCACACATGAAGTTGCGCGAGTTCAAGCACAGCTACACCACAGGAGATCGCGTCCTGACCCTTCTGCTACTGGAAAGTGCTGAACCACGGTCATGGGATCGGTCTTGGCAAGACGGCGAGAGCTTTGACAGCTTCGATCAGTTCGTCTCGAACGGGCAATTGCCAGTACGGTGAGTCCCTCGATGACAGGCTTGCCGATCCAACCCATAGATGAAGAACTGCAGACCTTACAACGCGAGGTGCAGCGAATGCTGGGTCGTTGTCTCTTGCGTCTGCAGCAGTACGAGCAACTGATGAAGGCCATCGTGGCCCACCACGAAATCTCCGCGTCAGGATCACCCCTCGAATCAAACCAGGCGGAGCGCATTGCGGATGCCGCAAACAAGACTCTGGGTACGTTGGTTGGCACGCTGCTCGGAACGTATGTCACCAGCGGCGACCAAGACGAGGTCGCCGAACCAGATGCGCCCGACAACATCATCTCGTTCAAGATGAAGATGAGCTTGCGGATGTCTGCCGCGGATTTCGATACGACGCAAAACGATCTGAAGGAACTGGTTCTGTTGCGGAACAACCTGGTGCACCACTTTATCGACCAGCACGACCTTTGGAGTCTGGACGGATGCCGTGGTGCGCAAGAGTCCTTGGTGGCGGCCTACAGTCGCGTCGATCAACACTTTGAGCAACTGCGAGGCTGGGCGGAGCACATGGATCAGGCCCGTCGTCTGGCGGCGGAGTTTGCCCAGTCCGATGCCTTCCGCGATCTGGTGATCAACGGCATAGCGCCGGATGGCTCGGTGGATTGGCCCGCAGCCGGAATTGTTCGCGCATTGCGTGAAGCAGCAGATCAGTTGGCTGTCGACGAGTGGACGCCGGTCGCTACTGCTGGACGATGGATTGCAGAAAGGCATCCCGATCAACTGCCCGCCAAGTATGGGTGCAGCAGTTGGCGGCAGGTCGTGCACGAATCCCGCCTTTTCGAGCTCCGGTATCGCGAAGTGAATAGCCAGCGAGCGGCTTGGTACCGGCCCAAAAAGACATAGTGCAAGACCCGCGCACTCCCGCTAAATCACGTTACGCGAAGTGCCCTTGGTTTCTAGCATGAGCAGCGTTTTCCATCGGAACGCTTGCCATGACAGAAATCGAACCTATCTCCATTTGCACATCACCTGAACGGCCACGGCACGGGCATCAAGAAATCGCTGATCTCTTGGCTGCCGCGCTGCTGCGCCTTCGTGTCCGCCAATCGCGCGACATCCCCCAAAACAGCGAGCACGTTTGCCTTGGCTTCCCCGGCCAACAGCGCGTGAATGCGAACCCCGATCACAACAACGGAGTTCGCCCATGACAGCACACGCAACCTCACCCACGCCCGCATCAGTCGCCGCCCGCGTCGCGGCTATTCCCCATCTTTCGATGGATGATCTTTGGGCTCTCTGGGACGACCATTTTGAGGAGCGGCCGAATCACCACCATCGGGTCTGGTTGGAAAGTCGCCTGGCCTACCGGATGCAAGAGCGTGCGTTTGGCGGTTTGAAACCGTCACTGCGCAAGAAGATTGAGGAGGTTGGCGAAACCGGCATCTTGCCCAAGCAACTGCGCGGCGATAGCCAACGCCTACTGCCCGGTACCGTCCTGACACGCATCTACGACGACATTGAACATCGTGTGCTGGTGCGCGGATCGAATGATTTCGAATACCAGGGGCAACGCTTCAAGAGCCTGTCCGCTGTGGCCAAGCGCATCACAGGCAGCCATTGGTCAGGCCCGGTGTTCTTTGGTTTGAAGGCACCAGCTTCGAAGAAGGGGGCAGCATGAGCTCTGTGCGTCGAAACCAGATTCCCGCAGTCACGCCAAAGAAGCGCTGCGCCGTCTACACCCGCAAATCCACTGACGAAGGCCTCGATCAGGAATACAACAGCCTCGAGGCACAGCGTGATGCAGGCTTGGCCTTCATTGCAAGCCAACGGCATGAAGGCTGGATAGCCGTCGACGACGGATACGACGACGGCGGCTACTCTGGCGGCAACATGGAACGGCCCGGGTTGCGCCGACTGATGATCGACATCGAGGCGGGGAAGATCGATACCGTGGTCGTCTACAAAATCGACCGCCTCACGCGCAGCCTGCCGGACTTCGCAAAGCTGGTCGATGTGTTCGACCGCAACGGCGTCTCCTTTGTCGCGGTCACGCAGCAGTTCAACACCACCACATCGATGGGGCGATTGACGCTCAACATTCTTTTGTCATTCGCGCAGTTCGAACGCGAAGTCACCGGCGAACGCATCCGCGACAAGATCGCCGCCAGCAAGGCCAAAGGCATGTGGATGGGCGGAGTCCCGCCCCTCGGATACGACGTGGTCGAACGCAAGCTCGTTATCAACGACCGTGAAGCTGCGCTGGTGCGTGACATCTTCCGCCGCTACGCCGAGCATGGCTCGGCTGCGCGACTCGTCCGCGAACTGGATATCGAAGGGCATACCACCAAGGCATGGGTCACCCAGTCCGGCCGGGAGCGATTGGGGCGCAGCATCGATCAGCAGTACCTCTTTACCTTGCTGCGTAACCGCATTTACCTCGGTGAAATCTGCAATCACGAGACTTGGTACTCGGCCCAGCACGACCCCATCATTTCTCAAGAATTGTGGGACGCGGCACACGCCTTCATTGAGAGGCGAAAGCAGGCTCCGCGCGAACACCGAGCCAAGCATCCGGCACTGCTGGCGGGACTTCTGTTTGCACCGGATGGCCAACGCATGTTGCACTCCTTCGTCAAAAAGAAAAATGGTCGGCAGTACCGCTACTACGTGCCTTACCTGCACAAGCGGCGCAACGCCGGTGCCAGCCTGGCTCCACATACTCCGGACGTGGGCCACCTGCCAGCCGCCGAGATCGAAGATGCCGTGTTGGCGCAAATCCATGCTGCGCTCTCATCGCCGCAAATGCTGATCGCAGTGTGGAGATCCTGCCAGCAGCATCCGGCGGGGTCGACGCTGGACGAGGCACAGGTGGTGGTCGCCATGCAGCGCATCGGTGACGTGTGGTCGCAACTGTTCCCCGCCGAGCAGCAACGGATCACACGGCTGTTGATCGAACGCGTGCAACTACACGGGCACGGCCTGGATATCGTTTGGCGGGAGGACGGTTGGATCGGATTCGGTGCGGACATCAGCACGCATCCCTTGATCGAAGAGTCCCAAGAGCGTGTCGAGGAGGCTTTGGCATGAATGCCACGACCCACCAGCGCCAGCGCGCCGTCCGCATCGAGATTGGATCCGAGGCGCGAAGTTATGTCAGCGAGGGGCAGCGGGTCACCTTGGTGCCACTGACGATCAAGCGCCGCCAGAACCGGAAGCTGCTGATACCGCCAGCCCCCGAGATCGCGGACCGAATCGGTGGCTTCGATGTGCCGATGATCAAAACGCTGGGCAAGGCCTTCTACTGGAAGCGCTTGATCGACGATGGCACCTACTCCACGACAACGGACTTGGCGCACGCCTTCAAAGTGGAACCGGGCTGGGCTGCCGAGGTCTTGCGCATGACCATGTTGGCCCCCGATATCGTGGAGGCGATATTCGAAGGACGTCAGCCACGCCACCTGAATCTGCACACCTTGCGTGGCCGCCAAGAGCAACTGCCGCGCGATTGGGCTGCGCAGCGTCGATTGCTCGGTTTCTCCCACGCCTGATCTGCTTCCAGACACACCCGATGACGGCGAGCCATGTGCTCGCCGTTTGCTTTTCTGCACTGGGCCATTGGCGAACCTGGAGTTCCGTCGTGGTTCGCCATTGCGTCCCTTAAAGGTTCGCCACCCGAAGTTTGGAATGACACCTGTTACTCAACAACGTCACAGGAGCATTCCATGCAGACACCAACCAGCGGTATCCCCCGGTCGCCACAGCAGGCGATCAACACCATGTCACCCGGTGATCGCCGCGTGCTCAACGAAAACGAGCTCGCGCAACGCTGGGGCGTGAGCCCCAAGACTTTGCAGCGCTGGCGCAGTGAGGGTCGCGGTCCACGCTACCTGAAGCTGTCCAAGCGTGTCGGCTACCCGGTCGACGCGATCCTCGAGTTTGAGCGCGAAGCGCTGCACGACTCGACATCCGAACGCGCGGCGGTTTGAGGAGAGATGCGATGAATGACATCACCATCTTCCCTGCCGACATCGCTGAGATGTCGGTCAGCCAACTGGCCGCATTGCCGCCCGCGCAGAAACACGAGATCGACAAGAACCTCGATGCAGCCATCGACTGGCTGAAGAAGGCGCGCACCAAGTTCGATGCGGCACTGGATCAGTGCTACGGCGAGCAGGCACGCACCGCGCTGCGCGAGTCCGGCCGGGACTTCGGCACCGCACACCTCAGCGATGGCCCGCTGCACCTGAAGTTCGAGCTACCCAAGAGGGTCAGCTGGGATCAGAAGCAACTGGCTGAGATCGCTGAACGCATCGTCGCCTCAGGCGAGAAGGTCGAGGGTTACCTCGACATCAAGTTGTCCGTCTCCGAATCCCGCTTCACGAACTGGCCGCCTGCTTTGCAACAGCAGTTCGCCGCCGCTCGCACTGTGGATTCCGGCAAGCCGTCTTTCACCCTTTCCATCGATTCGGAGTAATGACCATGAGCACCAATCTCATCGCCTCGCTGCGTCAACAGCTGCCGTCCATCTACGGCGAACACCTCCCTGACGAAATCCGGTATCGCCGCGCGGACGGTCAGTATGTCGTTGTCCCGCTCGATGTCGCCACTGTGGACGAGCTGGCTTTTGCCATCCAGACAGCCAACGCGGAATCGCTGGCGCTCGGTCGCCGCCGCACCGCGCTGGAAGAACTCCACACCGAGGTGCGCAAACGTGCCGCGCGTGGAGTCGACCGTATCGCCGACGTGTCGTGGGAGGGCTGATCATGAGCGCGATCATTCCCTTCCAGTTCGAAGCGCATGCCGTGCGCGTCCAGATCGATGAACTCGGGCTGCCGTGGTTTAACGCCACCGATGTCTGCGACGCCCTGGAGATGGGCAATCCGTCTCAGGCGATCAAGTCCCATGTCGACGCCGATGATCTCCAGAAATTGGAGGTCATCGATAGCCTCGGGCGCACACAGCGTGCCAACCACGTCAACGAGTCAGGCCTTTACGCCCTGATCCTCGGCAGCACCAAGGATGCAGCCAAACGTTTCAAGCGCTGGATCACCGGTGAAGTGCTGCCTGCAATCCGCAAGACAGGCGCGTATTCCGCCGCCACCACGATGGCTGCCTTGCCCGCGCCGACCCAAGATCGCGTCACCGCCATCCTGCTGATCGGCGAAGCGGTCGCCAAGGTACCGGGCGTCAAGACCGGCATTGCAATGGCTGCCACGTTGACCTGCATTCAGGAAAACACCGGCCTGACCACGGAAGTGCTGCGACGCGCTTTGCCTGCCGCCAACGAGCCGATCTGCTCGCTCAACGCCACACAGCTCGGCAAATTGCTGAGTCGCTCAGCCAAGGCCACGAACCAGTTGCTGGCATCCGGCGGCCTTCAGTTCCGCAACGACCGGGACGAGTGGGAACTGACCGAGGCCGGTGAGGCATGGGCCGAAGCCATGCCGTACTCGCGCAACGGCCACAGCGGCTACCAGATCCTCTGGAATCCGGCGGTCGCGGAACAACTGAAGGAGGTGGCGTGATGTCCCTCCCGATCATTTCCGCGCAGCAGCGCTTGGCCGAGCGCAAGGGTGTGAAGTTGCTGATGCTGGGCAAATCCGGCATCGGCAAGACCACCCGGCTCAAAGACCTCGACCCTGCCACCACCTTGTTCCTCGACATCGAGGCGGGTGATCTCGCCGTGGCCGACTGGCCGGGCGACACCATCCGCCCGGCCTCGTGGCCGGAAAGCCGCGACTTTTTCGTGTTCCTCGCAGGCCCGGACAAGTCACTGCCGCCGGAGAGCGCGTTCTCGCAGGCGCATTACGACCACGTCATCGAGAAATTTGGCAGCCCGACGCAGCTCGACCGCTACCAGACCTTCTTTCTCGACTCGATCACGCAGCTGTCCCGGCAGTGCTTCGCATGGTGCAAGACGCAACCTGGTGCCACCAGCGACCGTAGCGGCAAACCCGATCTGCGCGCCGCCTATGGCCTGCTTGGCCAGGAAATGATCGGCGCACTGACTCATCTGCAGCACGCACGCGGCAAGAACGTGGTGTTCGTCGCCATCCTCGACGAACGTCTCGATGACTACAACCGCAAGGTGTTCGTGCCGCAGATCGAAGGCAGCAAAACCAGCCTGGAGCTGCCCGGCATCGTCGACGAGGTCGTGACGCTGGCCGAGATCAAGGCCGAGGACGGCAGCACCTACCGCGCCTTCGTCACGCACACCGTCAATCCCTACGGTTTCCCGGCCAAAGACCGCAGCGGTCGCCTCGACCTGCTGGAGCCGCCGCATCTCGGTGCACTGATCGCCAAGTGCGCAGGCCAGTCGCCATTGCCCATGCCCGGTAGCACCGGCACCCCCACTACAGCAAACACCACCGAATCCAAGGAGTAATCGCCATGTCGTCCAACTATTTTGATTTCCAAGATGCCGATCCCCAACAGTCGGGCTTTGACCTGATCCCCAAGGGCGCTGTCGTGCCAGTGCGCATGACCATCAAGCCCGGTGGCTATGACGATCCGGGACAAGGCTGGGGCGGCGGCTACGCCACCGAGTCCTTCGAGACCGGCTCCATCTACCTCGCCGCTGAGTTTGTCGTCACGGCTGGCGACCATGCCAAGCGCAAGATGTGGAGCAACATCGGCCTGCACTCCAAGAAGGGGCCGACCTGGGGTCAGATGGGGCGCAGTCTCATCCGCGCCGCGCTCAACAGCGCCCGCAACGTTCATCCCCAGGACAACAGCCCGCAGGCCGCCGCCGCGCGCCGCATCCAGGGTTTTCATGAACTGGATGGCCTGGAGTTTCTGGCGCGCGTGGACATTGAGAAGGATGGCAAGGGCCAAGACCGGAACGTGGTCAAGATCGCGGTCGAGCCTGATCACCCCGACTACGCAAAACTGATGGGCGTGCCGCCCAAGGCTCCAGGCAGTGGACATTCCGCTGCTCCGGCGCAGGCGGCTGCGCCTGCGTATCAGGCTCCGGCTCCGCAACGCGCACCCGTGACCGGCAAGCCGTCGTGGGCGCAGTGAGGGAGACCGATGAAATGCTGGGTCTGCAAACGACAGGCCCGGGGATTCGGCCACACCGACAACCGTCACGGTGTCGGCCATCCCCGGCGCTATCCCATCGACTGGGTGTTCTGCTCACAACGCTGCCAAAACGCGTTTCATGCGCTGTACGGCAACTGGCTGCGGGTCAAGGAAGGTCGCGTCGACAGTACGGGGGTCGCCATGATCGATCCATCTGATGTCGAACTGGCCGCGATGAAGAAGTGCCTCAAGGCCTTCGGCGAGGCTGCGGGCGAGATTGGATTCACCAAGCCGCTGGGCGACTACTCCGAAGCCGAGGCGCTGCAAGTGATCGACGCCATCGTCACTTGCTACACCGAGGCAATGGTCGCGCACCACGAGGCGAGCAAGTACCCACCGGTACGCGGCATGACGCCTGCGCCCGACCCTCTGGCCAACCCGTTCGCGGATCTGGAGGACGACCTGCCCTGGGAAGAGCCGAAGGGGAAGAAGCCATGATCGACTTCAACTCCTCATCGAGCATCTCGGGTCAGGTCACCACCCTGGTGGACACGGGCCTGCAACAGGCTCGCGCCCGCCAGTCCGAGCGCCAGTACCTCGGGGCCTCACGTCTCGGCGTGGCCTGCGAGCGAGCGCTGCAGTTCGAGTACGCCAAGGCACCCATCGACCACGGGCGTGACACCCCGGGCCGAATGCTGCGGATCTTCGAACGCGGTCACGTCATGGAGGACTGCATGGTCGCGTGGCTCCGGGACGCGGGCTTTGACCTGCGCACCCGCAAGGCCGACGGCGAGCAGTTCGGTTTCTCGGTGGCCGATGGCCGCCTGCAGGGCCACATCGACGGCGTCATCGTCGGCGGCCCCGAGGGCTTCGCCTATCCCGCGCTCTGGGAATGTAAGTGTCTCGGCAACAAGTCCTGGAGCGATCTGGACAAGAAGGGCCTGACTCTCTCCAAGCCCGTCTACGCCGCGCAAGTGGCGATCTACCAAGCCTATCTCGAACTGCACGAGCACCCGGCGATCTTCACGGCACTCAACGCCGACACGATGGAGATCTACACCGAGCTCGTGCCCTTTGACGCAGCACTGGCCCAACGCATGTCGGATCGGGCGGTCAAGGTCATCACGGCGACCGAGGCGGGAGAGCTCCTGCCGCGCGCCTTCCATGACTCGACCCACTTTGAATGCCGGATGTGCGCGTGGCAAGACCGCTGCTGGAGGACACAAGCATGAATACCTCGAATTTGAATCACGTACTGGGCGAGCAGCTGATCGACGTGCGCCAGGCTGCACTGATGTTCAATCTGCCGTCGTATTGGCTCTCTCAAGCCAAGGAGCGACAGGAGCGTCGCATTCCGCATTACCGCGTCGGCAAACTGATTCGCTTCAAACCCAACGAGCTGGAAGCCTGGATCGCTGCGCAGCAGACGTCACACGAGGGTGGTGCCGATGCTTGATTTCAATGACACATCACCACCGGGAGAAACGGGCCGGCGCAACGTCAATGACAGCGAGCGGGACGAGATTCGCACTGAACTGATCGCACGGATGGAATCAGTCCTGACCACGATGTTTCCGGCAGGAAAGAAGCGTCGTGGCAAGTTTCTGATCGGGGACATCCTGGGCAGCCCGGGCGACAGCCTTGAGGTGGTACTCGAAGGCGACAAGGCTGGTCTCTGGACGGATCGTGCCACGGGCGATGGCGGTGACATCTTTGCCTTGATCGCCGCCTACCTCGGGGCCAACGTCCACACCGACTTTCCCCGGGTGCTCGACGAGGCAGCTGATCTGCTCGGTCGTTCGCGATCAGTGCCGGTACGCCGCGCCAAGAAGGAAGCTCCGGTTGATGATCTCGGCCCGGCCACGGCCAAGTGGGACTACTTCGATGCCACCGGCAAACTGATTGCGGTCGTGTACCGCTACGACCCACCCGGGCGCAAGAAGGAGTTCCGGCCGTGGGATGCCAAGCGGCGCAAGATGACTCCGCCCGATCCGCGCCCGCTGTACAACCAGCCGGGGCTGGCGGCCGCTGGTCACGTTGTGCTGGTCGAGGGCGAGAAGTGTGCGCAGGCCCTGATCGCCATCGGCGTGGTGGCAACCACGGCCATGCATGGCGCAAACGCTCCCGTCGATAAGACCGACTGGTCGCCGCTGGCGGGCAAATCCGTGCTGATCTGGCCTGACCGGGACGCGCCAGGCTGGGATTACGCTGACCGTGCATCGCAAGCAATCCTGAACGCGGGTGCGACCACGGTCGCCATCCTGGTGCCACCCGATGACAAGCCGGAAGGATGGGATGCGGCTGACGCCATTCCGGACGGCTTCGATGTGAGGGGCTTCCTCGCCGTCGGCGAGCGGATGCCGGTGATGCGGTCGGTCGAGGAGACGCCACCAGCGGATCTGCTGACCGGTGTCGACTGGACTACGGAGGACGGCTTGTCCTCGGCCTTCACACGCCGCTATGGCGAGGACTGGCGCTACTGCGCGCTTTGGGGCAAATGGCTGGTCTGGACCGGCGTGCGCTGGAATCCGGATCAGGTGCTCTATGTGTCTCATCTGGCGCGCGGTATCTGCCGGATGGCGTCACTCAAGGCGGACAGCCCTCGGCTCACAGGCAAGCTGGCCAGCTCCGCCACGATCTCGTCCGTCGAGAAAATCGCACGCTCCGATCCCAAGCACGCGTCCACCGCCGAGGAGTGGGATGCCGACGTCTGGGCGCTCAACACACCAGGCGGTGTGGTTGATCTGCGCACGGGCCGCATGCGACCGCACCGGCGCGATGACCGGATGACCAAGGTGACCACGGCCACACCGCAGGGCGACAGTCCGACGTGGCGCGCATTCCTGGCCGATGTCACAGGCGGCGACGCCGAACTGATTGCCTATCTGCAACTGATGGTCGGCTACTGCCTGACGGGCGTGACCAGCGAGCACGCGCTGTTCTTCCTGTACGGGACCGGCGCGAACGGCAAGTCGGTGTTCGTCAACGTCTTGACCACCATCTTGGGCGACTACGCGGCCAACGCGCCGATGGACACGTTCATGGAGGCGCGCACCGACCGGCATCCGACCGATCTGGCGGGCCTGCGCGGCGCACGCTTTGTGTCATCCATCGAAACCGAACAGGGTCGGCGTTGGAACGAATCCAAGGTCAAGGCCATCACCGGTGGCGACAAGGTGTCTGCGCGTTTCATGCGCCAGGACTTCTTCGAGTACGTACCGCAGTTCAAGTTGGTGATCGCAGGCAACCACAAGCCATCGATCCGCAACGTGGATGAGGCGATGAAGCGGCGACTGCACCTGATCCCGTTCACGGTGACGATCCCGCCCGAACGGCGTGACGGCAGGCTGACGGAAAAGCTGCTCAAGGAACGGGACGGCATTCTGGCGTGGGCGGTCGAGGGCTGCAGCCTTTGGCAACGCCACGGACTGAAGCCACCCGCCAGTGTGGTGTCGGCGACTGAGGAGTATTTCGAGGCCGAGGACGCGCTCGGGCAGTGGATCGAAGAGCGTTGCCTGCTGGCCAAGACCCACCGCGAAGGCGTTTCCGAATTGTTCGCCGACTGGCGTGAATGGGCCGAGCGCGCGGGTGAGTACGTGGGCTCGGTCAAGCGCTTCTCCGAACTGATGGCGGCCCGCAAGTTCGAGAAGTGTCGGCTGACCGGGGGCGCACGTGGGATCACGGGCATAGCCCTCAGGCCCAAGCCGTACAGCCATGGCTACCCCTACCGAGATGACTGAGCAATCCGGGCGAGTGACGGATTTGACGGGTTTCCTGATTGACGCGCTACGCGTGCGCGCACGTAAGGGCTGTTTTCCAAAGAACCCGTCGCATCCGTCACTCGCCCACCCAACACGGAGTAAAGACGATGAACACGACAATCTTGGCCCTTGATCTGGGCACACACACCGGGTGGGCTTTGCAGCACCTGGACGGCACTATCACCAGCGGCACGGAGCACTTCAAGCCGCAGCGATTTGAAGGGGGCGGTATGCGTTTCCTCCGTTTCAAGCGCTGGCTCAACGAATTGCTCTCGGCCAGCAACCACATCAACGCGGTGTTCTTCGAGGAGGTTCGACGGCACGCTGGCGTTGATGCGGCGCACGCCTACGGTGGCTTCATGGGACACCTGACCGCGTGGTGTGAGCATCACAACATCCCTTACCAGGGTGTTCCAGTCGGCACGATCAAGAAGCACGCGACCGGCAAGGGCAATGCGGGCAAGGACGACATGATCGCGTCCGTCCGCCTGCGTGGTCACACCCCAGTCGACGACAACGAAGCCGACGCCCTGGCCTTGCTGCACTGGGCTGTCGAGACGCAGGAGGTGTGACATGAAGGTGCCGACACCCCAATACCGCTGCCCCCTGGGTCGTCTGCAGCCTCAGGCCACGGATCTGGATGCGATCAAGGAACGTGGCTGGCGTGACCAACACATCCTGGTGGTCAACGCGTCCGACGAACGTCTGGACTTCATCGAGCGCGAGATCGTGCGACGCATCGGTGACCGACTCTACGGAGGGCGACGCAATGACTAAGTGGACTATCGATGACGTTGCTGCTCGGTTTGAAGAGGCCGCAAGCACCAGTCGACGGTTGCCTCCTGTTCGAGTACAGGGATACTTCAACTGCTGGCCCGCCATTGTCCGGAGCGAATGGGAGACCTTTGCAGCGGACGAGAGGGTGTACCGATCCTTTCCGCCGAGTCCAGACGCGATTGAGCGAATGCTGGAGGTCATGCGCTGGGTGCAGTGGCTCACAGTTGAGCAACGTCATCTCGTATGGATGCGCGCGAAGCGCTATGGCTGGCGGGACATCACGATCCGCTTTGCCTGCGACCGCACGACGGCATGGCGGCATTGGCAGCGGGCATTGCAGACGGTCGCAGATCAACTCAATGGTGTGGTGATCGCGTAGGGTTTTGGCGTGATTTGGCGCGTATGGTCGGAGATGTGCTCCATCACGCGGCAATCAGCGGTTTTTGCCCCTGCAACAAAACGACCTGATCTTGCGTAGTATTCATCTATCGTCTGGACAGAGGTGACGGCAGAGGAAGCAGCCCAGAAATCAACGGGTCCTTCCTGGCCAAAAACCAATGCGGGGGGCGCGAGCGCGGCGCTTTTTTAGCGTCAGGGTGCGAACCAAGGTTCGCACGGTTCGCAGTTCGCACCCCGTCAGTTCGCACCAACCCCAAAACCCGCCCACGGTTGTCGTCGGCGGGTTTTCTATTTTCAGGACACCCTCTTTGAATACGCTCAACGTCGAGTACCGCAAGGTCGAGGCGCTGATTCCCTACGCCCGCAATCCGCGCACACATTCCGATGCGCAGATCACCAAGATCGCCGCCAGCATCGTCGAATATGGCTGGACGAACCCGGTTCTGGTTGATGGCGACAACGGCATCATCGCGGGCCACGGTCGTTTGGCTGCTGCACGCAAGCTGGGGCTGGATCAGGTGCCGGTGATCGAACTGGCCCATCTCACCACCGCGCAAAAGCGCGCCTTGGTCATCGCCGACAACCGGCTGGCGCTTGACGCTGGCTGGGATGAGGAGGTGTTGGCGCTCGAACTGGCGGAGCTTTCCGAAGCGGGTTTCGAACTGGCGCTGACCGGCTTCGAGAACATCGAGATCGATGCGCTGCTGGCAGATGCCACGCCCACCGAAGCAGAACCTGCGGCGCAAGATGATGCAGATGCCGACGAACCCGATACGACTGATGACGTACCTGACAAACCAGTGGTGGCGGTGTCGCGCGAGGGCGATGTCTGGGCCATCGGCTCGCACCGGTTGATCTGTGGCGACGCCACCGACCCAGCCGTGGTCGCCACGCTGATGCAGGGTGACACCGCGCAGCTTTGCTTCACCTCGCCGCCGTATGGCAACCAGCGCGACTACACCTCCGGCGGCATTGCCGATTGGGATGTCCTGATGCGCGGTGTGTTCGCACATCTGCCGATGGCGGGCGACGGACAGGTGCTGGTCAATCTTGGGCTGATCCACCGCGACAACGAAGTCATCCCCTATTGGGACGGCTGGCTGTCCTGGATGCGTCAGCAAGGGTGGCGGCGCTTCGCGTGGTACGTCTGGGATCAGGGGCCAGGCATGCCCGGCGACTGGCAGGGCCGATTGGCTCCCAGCTTCGAGTTTGTTTTCCACTTCAATCGCAGCACCCGCAAACCCAACAAGATTGTTCCTTGCAAGCACGCAGGCCAGGAATCGCACCTGCGCGCTGACGGGTCGTCCACGGCGATGCGCGGTAAGGATGGCGAGGTCGGCGGCTGGACGCACAAGGGTCAGCCGACGCAGGACACCCGAATCCCCGACTCAGTGATTCGTGTGATGCGCCACAAGGGCAAGATCGGTCAGGACATTGATCACCCCGCCGTCTTCCCGGTGGCGTTGCCGGAGTTCGCCATCGAGTCCTACACAGACGCCGGAGACATCGTGTTCGAGCCGTTCGGCGGCAGTGGCACGACGATGCTGGCCGCGCAGCGCACTGGCCGCATTTGTCGCAGCGTCGAGATTGCGCCGGAGTACGTGGACGTGGCCATCAAGCGCTTTCAGCAAAACCACCCCGGCGTGCCGGTCACGCTGATCGCCACCGGCCAATCTTTCGACGAGATCGCCACTGAACGCGAAATGGAGGTGGCGGCATGAACTGGCTGGCCGACAAGATCGAGCAGTGGCCGACAGCCAAACTGCTGCCCTATGCCCGCAATGCGCGGACGCACTCGGATGATCAGGTGGCGCAGATCGCCGCATCGATTGCCGAGTTTGGCTTCACCAATCCGATCCTTGCAGGCAGTGACGGCATCATCGTCGCTGGGCATGGCCGCTTGGCCGCTGCGCAGAAACTCGGGCTGGAAATCGTGCCCGTGGTCGTACTGGATCACCTGAGCCCGACCCAGCGCCGCGCCTTGGTCATCGCAGACAACCGCATCGCGGAGAACGCTGGCTGGGATGACGCGATGTTGCGGATCGAACTTGAGGCTTTGCAGCTGGAAGGTTTCGATCTGGACATCACCGGCTTCGACACCGACGCGCTGGCCGAACTTATCGCGGGCGAAGAGCCGGACAACGAGGGTCAGACCGATGAGGACGCGGTACCGGAGGTTGGCGAAATTCCAATATCGCGCCCGGGCGATGTCTGGATCATGGGCCAGCACCGACTGCTGTGCGGTGACTCGACCGTGGCAGAGAGCTATGCCCGGCTGATGCAAGGCGACATGGCAGACATGGTCTTCACCGACCCGCCGTACAACGTGAACTATGCCAACAGCGCCAAGGACAAGATGCGCGGCAAGGACCGCGCGATCCTCAACGACAACCTGGGCGATGGCTTCTACGACTTCCTGTTGGCAGCATTGACGCCCACCGTGGCGAACTGCCGGGGCGGCATCTATGTGGCGATGTCATCCAGCGAGCTGGATGTGCTGCAGGCCGCCTTTCGCGCCGCCGGTGGCAAGTGGTCGACGTTCATCATCTGGGCCAAGAACACCTTCACGCTGGGCCGTGCCGACTACCAGCGCCAGTACGAGCCGATCCTGTACGGATGGCCCGAGGGTGCGCAACGCCACTGGTGTGGTGACCGCGATCAGGGCGATGTGTGGGCGATCAAGAAGCCGCAGAAGAACGATCTGCATCCGACAATGAAGCCGGTGGAGCTGGTCGAGCGGGCGATCCGCAATTCGAGCCGCCCGGGTAACGTGGTGCTTGATCCGTTCGGTGGATCTGGCACAACGTTGATTGCGGCCGAAAAGTCAGGTCGCGTCGCGCGGCTGATCGAACTCGATCCGAAGTACGTGGATGTGATCGTGCGCCGGTGGGAGGACTTCACCGGCCAGACGGCTATCCGCGAGGCAGCAGACCAGGAATTGTGCGCCAGTTGAATGGCTGGCCAGGCTGCTTGGCCTCTTCTTCCTCAGCGACGCGCCGCAGGATTTGCAGGGTGGTGAGATCGCGCGGCAGTGCCATGCACATGACGCGCACAGCCTGCTCGATGGAGACGTCTGGACGCCGGTTGGCAATCAGCCAACGCAGCGCCTGCTCCCGTTCGGTGGCGGGCGTTTTCATCAGGCAGCCATCTCTTCGCAGATTTCGCAGTGGATCACAAAGCCTGTCAGGTAAGGCAGGCCGCGCGGGATGCCGTACTGCTTGCTGGTCTGGCGGCCAATCGTCCAGCCCATCCAACGTTGGGTGGCGGCCTTGATCGCATCCTGCAAGGCTTGGCCTTGGTACAAGCCGTTCTGGACGTCGTCGGCAAAGTGGCGTCCGTGGCGACTGTCGAGGAAGGTCCGCACCGATTCGAGGGGCTGGTGGGTGGCGTCCGAAATGGCGTTCATGGCCAGGGGCCATGCGGCGCTGGCGTGTTCGTTCATCGTGCCCCAAAAACCCCAGGCTTCGTTTTGGGTGGCGGGTATCTGGTTGGTGGTCATGGTGTCTTCTCCGGGTTGATCGTTGCGACACCTGTAGTAACGCGCTGTTCGATTGAGAAGCCAAGCTGTTCCTGGCCTCTTTCTCGATCAATTTCGCTTACCCGAGACGGGCTACGTAGCGGGCGTAATCACCGCCCTCGGGATTGACGTAGAGGTAAGGGCGTCCGGGAGCAGTGACCTCGACGCAGAGGTAGCCGTCGCCAGTGCCGCCACCCTTGCCACGCAGCCAGTCGCGTGACACCAGCAGGCTGCGCCCAAAGGCGTCGAATTCGGCAGGGGTGAGCTCCTTGGTCTCGGTGACGTAGACCTTGTGCTGGTCGCTCCCGCCCAGTTCGCCGAGGTCGGCAGGTTTGCGTGCAAACGGCAGGCGGATGCTCAACTCTTCGACCTGGAGGCTTTGGCCTGCGAACTGCAGAGTGCGTGGGGTGCGTTCGATGGTGATGGTCATGGTGCTCATGGCGGTTTTCCTGGTTTGGCGTCGTCAATCACGACATCTGTATGAACGCGCTGGTGGGGAGAGAAGCCAAGCTATTCATGGCTCCTCTCGCCATCTTTTTGGCTTCGCCGAAACTCGCTGTGCTCGTTTTCAGGCGATGCGGTAGATCCGCTCGCCACCCTGCGGCTTGTCCGAGACGATGGTCAGGCCGAGCTTTTTCTTGAAGGCTCCGGCGAAGGTGCCGCGCACCGTGTGCGCCTGCCAACCGGTGGCGGTGCAGATCTGGCCGATGGTTGCGCCCTCGGGGCGTTGCAGCATCCGGATCACTTCGGCCTGCTTGCTGTTCTCGCGGGTGCGCGGCTTGACCCACGTTGCTTCGGCGGCGGTTACGGCGGCTTCCAGTTCGGGATCGCTCGCGGCCGCAGGCGCGCCTTCAGCGTTGGCGATGATCCGGTCGAGATTGGCTTCGAACTGACCGATGCCCTTCCTGTTCACGTCGGGACGCGGAATGCCCAGGGCGTCGTAGCCCTCCGCAGCGACAAGCCAGTCGGTGCCATCGGTGGTGATCAGTGCGCGGTTGAAAAGTCCATCGAGGACCTTCTTGCGTGCGCCGCCTTTGATGTTGTCGGGGAACCAGTCGATCTTGCCGCTGGTGTGTTCAACCGCGTGGGCCAGGATCGCGTGCTGGGCAGGGGTCAGTTGAGTGGTGGTCATGTTTTGCTCCTTCGATGTGGTGGACGGTGATGTGATGAACGCGCTGTTCTCAAGTGAAGCCAAGCGCTTTTTGCTTGGCGTCTTCGCTTCGCAATCAGGTGTTGGCCTTGTCTGACGGGTTGGCATTGCGCCCCTGCTCGAGACCCGCGTTGAAGGCGGCTTCAAGCGCATCGCGTAGGCACCAGACCGCTACATCGTGGAAATCGAGGCTGTCCGAGCGGCGGGTTTCCAGGGTTTCGATGCCCAGCTTGTTTTGCGCGATCTGGGTCAGGAGTTGTTCGAGCTTGCTCATGTCCGTGTCCTTTCATGGTGTTGATGACGAACGTATGAACGCGCTGTTCCAGATGGAAGCCAAGCTCAATCCGCAGGAATGACGAACAAATGATTGAAGGTGCCCCGAAGGGGAAATATGGGTATTTCGATTCGTGCCTACGCACGCCACCGAGGGGTGTCCGATGCAGCGGTGCGCAAGGCCATCGCTGCTGGGCGGATCACGCCGGAGGCAGACGGAACGATTGATGCCGAGCGCGTCGACCGCGAGTGGGCGCGCAATTCCGATGCACCGCGCAGTGGCACGGCCACCCGCGCGGTCAAGGTCGCCGTCCCGGAGTCCAGCGGACCTACAGCAGATGGACAAGCAGCCTCATTGGCAACATCCGCAGCAGGTGGCACGTCCTTGTTGCAAGCGCGGACGGTCAACGAAGTGGTCAAGGCGCAAACCAACAAGGTGCGCCTGGCCCGCCTCAAGGGCGAGCTGGTAGATCGGCCGCAGGCCATCGCCCATGTTTTCAAGCTGGCGCGCTCCGAACGCGATGCCTGGCTCAACTGGCCCGCACGCATCTCGGCACAGATGGCAGCCAAGCTCGGCGTCGATCCTCACACGATGCACATCGCCTTGGAGGCGGCGGTGCGTGAGCACCTGCAGGAACTGGGCGAGATGCGCCCGAGGGTGGATTGATGAACATGGACTACGAAGGCGCTGCCGAGATTGAACGCGCGTGGCGCGAAGGACTGACTCCCGACCCGCTGCTCACCGTGTCCGAATGGTCGGATCGCCATCGGATGCTCTCCAGCAAGGCATCTGCCGAACCCGGGCGCTGGCGTACCAGTCGCACGCCGTACCTGAAAGCCATCATGGATTGCCTGTCGCCGACCTCGCCGGTCGAGCGCGTGGTGTTCATGAAGGCGGCACAGCTTGGCGCGACCGAGATGGGATCGAACTGGATCGGCTATGTGATCCACCACGCACCCGGGCCAATGATGGCGGTGTGGCCAACAGTGGAGATGGCCAAGCGCAACTCCAAGCAGCGGATCGATCCGCTGATCGAGGAGTCGTCCGCACTGGCTGAACTGATTGCACCGGCGCGCAGCCGGGATTCCGGCAACACCATCCTGGCCAAGGAGTTCCGGGGTGGCGTGCTGGTGATGACCGGGGCCAACAGCGCGGTCGGGCTGCGCTCGATGCCTGTGCGGTATCTGTTCCTCGACGAGGTCGACGGCTATCCGTTGGACGTCGAGGGTGAAGGGGACGCAATCTCGCTGGCCGAGGCGCGTACACGCACCTTCGCGCGGCGCAAGATCTTCATCGTCTCGACGCCGACGATCTCAGGGGCATCGGCTATCGAGCGCGAGTACGAGGCCAGTGACCAACGTCGCTACTTCGTGCCGTGTCCGCATTGCTCGCACCGGCAGTGGCTGCGTTTCGAGCAGCTGCGTTGGGACAAAGGGCAACCGGAGACCGCTGCCTACATCTGTGAGTCATGTGACACCGCGATTGCCGAGCATCACAAGACGTGGATGCTGGAGCACGGCGAGTGGCGCGCGATGATCACCGATGGCGCGGGAAAGACGGCAGGCTTCCACCTGTCGTCGCTATACAGCCCGGTGGGCTGGCGTTCGTGGCGTGAGATCGCCGCTGCGTGGGAAGCCGCCGTCAGTAAAGAGTCGGGATCGGCCGCCGCCATCAAGACCTTCAAGAACACCGAGCTGGGTGAAACCTGGGTCGAGGAAGGCGAAGCGCCGGACTGGCAACGGCTGGTCGAGCGCCGCGAGGACTACCGCGTCGGCACGGTGCCGCAAGGTGGTCTGCTCTTGGTAGGCGCGGCCGACGTGCAGAAGGATCGCATCGAGGCCTCGGTCTGGGCCTTCGGGCGCGGCAAGGAGTCGTGGCTGGTCGAGCACCGCGTGCTGATGGGGGACACCGCCCGCGACACGGTGTGGAAGCGCCTTGCTGAAATGCTGGCCGAAACCTGGACACACGCCTCCGGCGCGGCGATGCCGCTGGTGCGCTTTGCCTTGGACACCGGCTTTGCGACGCAGGAGGCCTACGCCTTTGTGCGGGCTTGCCGCGATTCGCGTGTGATGGCGGTCAAGGGTGTGCCTCGCGGTGCAGCCTTGATCGGCACGCCGACCGCCATCGATGTCTCGCAGGGCGGCAAGAAGCTGCGCCGGGGCATCAAGGTGTACACGGTGGCGGTCAGCATCGCCAAGCTCGAGTTCTACAACAACCTGCGCAAGAGCGCAGATGTTGGCGAGGACGGATTGACCACGGTGTTCCCGGCCGGGTTCGTCCATCTGCCCAAGATCGACGCCGAGTTCATCCAGCAACTCTGCGCGGAACAACTGATCACCCGCCGCGACCGCAACGGCTTCCCGGTGCGCGAGTGGCAAAAGATGCGCGAGCGCAATGAAGCGCTCGACTGCTACGTCTACGCCCGCGCGGCTGCATCGGCGGCGGGTCTGGATCGCTTCGAGGAACGTCACTGGCGGGAACTGGAGCGACAACTGGGGCTGGCCAGTCCGCCAGCCCTTGAAACACCTACTGAATCGATCAACGAGGCCACCCAACGCGGTGGCCTCGCTGTTTCTGGCAACCGTAACACCGGTCGGCGCGTGATCAAAAGCCGCTGGCTGTCCTGACACCCCAAGGAGAAAACATGAGTCTTGCTACCCGTATCGAAAGCCTGGTCATCCGCGTCGCGCAGGAGTTCAACGACGTCCGCGCCAAGGCAGGCAACCTGGCCAACCTCACCACCACCGACAAGTCGAATCTGGTCGCGGCCATCAACGAACTGAAGGCCGCCGTGGTGTCGTCGGCGGTGATCGACGATGCGCACGTCGCGGCCACGACCACGTACTCGTCCAACAAGATCGTCTCGCTGCTCGATGCGCTCAAGACCGAGATCTTGGGCGGTGCCGATGCCGCCTACGACACGCTGGTGGAAATCCAGCAACTGCTGCAGAACGGCACCAGTGGTCTGGATGCGCTGCTCGCCGCCGTCAACAACCGCGTGCGCTTCGATGCGGCGCAGTCGCTGACCGTGGCCGAGCAACTTCAGGCGCGCAGCAACATCGGAGCCGTCGCAGCCAGTGATGTCGGCAATACCGACACAGACTTCGTCGCGGTCTTTGTGGGTGCGCTGGTCTGATGAGCCTCGCATCGCGCATCAGTGCGCTGGCCAGTCGTGTCGGGCTCGAGGTTAAGACCAAGATCGACGCCACCCACCCCGGCGTGGCCCGGGCGTGGGTGTGTTTCGGCTATGTCGGCACGCAGGTCGTCGTGCGCGCATCGCACAACGTGGCCAGCGTGACCCGGACGGCGGCGGGTCGCTACCGCGTGACCTTCGCCACTGCCATGCCCGACGCCAACTATTGCTGGACGGCGCTTGCCCGCAGCAGCACCAACAGCGGCACGCAGCGCATTGCCATCGTGCGATCCAGCACCGACCAGAAGACCGCTCAGTACGTCGACATCAGTTGCGCCACCACGTCTGCATCGTTCGACGACTCCTCCGAAATCAACCTCACGGTGTTCCGCTGATGGCCTACACACAAGCACACCTCGACGCACTGGAAGCGGCGCTGGTCAAGGGCGAAAAGCGCGTGACCTTTGGCGACAAGACCGTCGAGTACCGCAGCGTCGATGAACTCCAGGCCGCCATTGCGGCGGTCAAGCGCGACCTCTTCGAGCAGGCCGTGGACACCGGACTGTGGCCCGGCGCGCCACGCCAGATCCGGGTCACCACCGGCAAAGGGTTCTGAACATGCAATGGTTTGACCGAATGCGTAGACGCGTCGGCATGAGTCTGCTTGGCGGCACCCCGTTCTATGACGGTATCGGTGGCGGCCGTCGCGCATTGGCGTGGCAGGTCGGCAATCCCGGTGCGGTCGCAGCGCTGGCGTTCACCCAGAACGAATTGCGCGCCAAGAGCCGCGATCTGGTACGCCGCAATGCCTGGGCAGCGGCAGGCGTCGAGGCCTTTGTCTCGAACGCCATCGGCACCGGCATCAAGCCGCAGAGCATGCTGGCTGATCAGCCCTTGCGCGAAGCCATCCACAGCCTGTGGTGGGACTGGTGCGAGGAGGCCGATGCCGCCGGACTGACCGATTTCTACGGACTGCAGGCCTTGGCCTGTCGCGCCATGCTCGAAGGCGGGGAATGTCTGGTGCGGCTGCGCTATCGCCGCCCGGAGGATGGCCTGCCGGTGGGCCTGCAATTGCAGTTGCTCGAACCCGAACACCTGCCAGCCACGCTGAATCAGGAATTGGCTTCGGGAAATGTGATCCGTGCGGGCATCGAATTCGACAAGCTCGGACGGCGGGTGGCTTACCACCTGTATCGCTCACACCCGGGTGATGGCTCACTGGCTCCGATGTCGGGCACCGGTGGCGTGGTGGGCGGTCTCGACACAGTGCGTGTCCCGGCCAGCGAAATCATTCACCTGTTTCGTCCCTTGCGGCCCGGACAGATCCGGGGCGAACCGTGGCTGGCGCGCGCACTGGTCAAGCTCAACGAACTCGACCAGTACGACGACGCCGAGCTCGTGCGCAAGAAAACCGCCGCGATGTTCGCGGGCTTCATCACGCGCCTGTCACCTGAGGACAACCTGATGGGTGAAGGACTGCCGGATGCCAGTGGTGCAGCATTGGCCGGGCTGGAGCCGGGCACGATGCAGATCCTGGAGCCCGGCGAGGACGTGAAGTTCAGTCAGCCTGCCGACGTTGGCGCGAGCTACGCCGAATTCCTGCGCATGCAGTTCCGGGCGGTGGCAGCGGCGATGGGCATCACCTACGAGATGCTGACCGGCGACCTGACGCAAGTGAACTACTCGTCGATCCGGGCCGGGCTGCTGGAGTTTCGCCGCCGCTGTGAGGCCATCCAGCACGGCGTGATCGTCCACCAGCTGTGCCGCCCGATCTGGCGTGCCTGGATGGAGCAGGCGCTACTTGAAGGCGCGCTGGCGCTGCCGCAGTTCACCGAGAAGAAGCGCGACTACTTCGCGGCCAAATGGATTCCACAGGGTTGGCAGTGGGTCGATCCCAAGAAGGAATTCGACGCGATGCTGACCGCCATTCGCGCCGGGCTGCTGTCTCGCTCGGAAGCCATCTCGGCCTTCGGCTACGACGCCGAGGACATCGACCGCGAGATCGCCGCCGACAACCAGCGTGCCGATGCGCTCGGACTGGTCTTCGACTCCGACCCGCGCCACGACAAAGCGCCCCAACCATCGACATTGGGCGCTCCCATGAATGCGGCCGCCACGGTGGCCGTGCCGCAAGACCAACAGGACAACTGACATGCAACTCGTTCATCTGGCGTCCCGCCTCTACGGGACGCCGCTCCTCATTGCGCGTCCCAAACTCGACGTGATCCTCTCCGTGCTGGGTTCCCGCATCGGCTTGCCCGATCTGGACATGGCGATGCCGCTGCCCATGCCGCGCCAGAGCGCCACATCGGGTCAGGCGGGCATTGCCGTCATCCCGGTGGTCGGCACGCTGGTCAGACGTTCGATGGGTATCGAAGCCGCCTCTGGCCTGATGTCCTACGGCGAGATCGAAGCCCGACTGGACGCCGCGCTGGCCGACCCACAGGTGGCGGGCATCCTGCTCGATCTGGATTCGCCCGGCGGCGAGGCCTCGGGTGTGTTCGAACTGGCCGAGCGCATCCGCGCTGCCAGCACCATCAAGCCGATCTGGGCGCACGCCAACGATGCCGCGTACTCGGCGGCTTTTGCCATCGCGGCAGCCTGCCAGCGCCTGACGCTGTCGCAGACCGCTGGCGTCGGGTCGATTGGCGTGATCGCGCTACACGTCGACCAGTCGGTGAAGGACGCCAAGGACGGCCTGAACTACACCGCTGTCTTCGCGGGCAGCCACAAGAACGATTTCTCCCCGCACGAGCCACTCACCCCCCAGGCCACCACCGCGTTGCAGACCGAGGTGGATCGCCTCTACGACATCTTCGTGAATCAGGTCGGACAGATGCGCGGCATCGATCCGGATGCCGTGCGCGCCACCGAGGCGGGGCTGTTCTACGGCGAGCAGGCGGTGGCAGCAGGCCTCGCCGACGCGGTGATGCCGTTTGATGCGGTGATGACCGAGTTCACCGACGCGTTGGCGGCCAAGCAGCGGTTGGCGCAGCCTGGCGTGGCCCGCGCCTCGCCGCGAAGCCTGTCCACTCAATCCATTTCAAACCCGCCCCGAAGCAAACCTTTCACCCTGGAGAACACCATGACCGACCCCAAAGACGACCACGAAAACCCGAGCGATCCGGCCGACACCGACCCACAGGGCGACCAGCCGCAGACCGACAGCGATCCGCAACCGACGCCTGCCGCCCAAGCCGCACTGGCGCAGTCCTTCGCCAGCGGGCGCGGCCAAGCTCAGGCCATTGCAGAGATGTGCCTGATCGCGGGCCAGTCCCAACGCACGGCGGAATTCCTCGCAGCAGGCTTCTCGGAAGCGCAGGTGCGCCGCGCCTTGCTCGACGCCCGTGCCGACCAACCCGAAATCGCCTCGCGCATCACCGCCGAGGCAGGAACCATTCAGCGCCCGGAAAACAGTCCGGTGGTCGCTGCCGTCAAGAAACTCACCGCCAAGGAGTAAGCCATGCCCACTGTCTCTCAACCCAAGAATCTCGGCGACCTGTTGAAGTACGAAGCGCCGAATCTCTACTCGCGTGACCAGGACACCGTCGCGGCCGCGCAGAACCTGTCGCTGGGTACCGTGGTGGGCCGCGAAACGGCTACCGCCAAGCTCAAGGCCCTCGACCCGAGCGCTTCGGACGGCACGGAAACCGCCGTTGGCGTGCTCGGCAATGACGTCGATGCGACGCTGATTGACCGTGAGGACGCGATCCTGATCGCCCGCCACGCCATCGTCGCGCGCGGCGCATTGGTCTGGCCGACCGGCATCAGCACTGCGCACAAAGTGGCTGCCATCAAGCAACTCGCAGAACGTGGAGTCCTGGCCCGCGAGAGTGCCTAAAACCCGCGCCTGACCCACTTCCAACGCTCCGTTTCACTCCCCCCAAAACCCGCCGCTGGCGGGTTTCGTCATTTCTGGAGATCCCAAATGCAGAACCCTTTTGAAAACCCCGGCTTCTCGATGGCCAGCCTGACGGCCGCCATCAACCTCCTGCCCAACCGCTATGGGCGGCTGGAGCAACTCAACCTGTTCCCGGCCAAGCCGGTGCGCACCCGGCAGATCATCGTCGAGGAGTACGCCGGTCGTCTGAACCTGCTGCCCACCCGCGCGCCCGGTTCGCCCGGCACGGTGGGTGAACGTGGCAAGCGCAACCTGCGCTCCTTCGTGATCCCGCACATCCCCCACGACGACGTGGTGCTGCCCGAGGAAGTGCAAGGACTGCGCGCCTTCGGTTCCGAAACCGAAATGGAAGCCATCGGCGGTGTCATGGCCCGTCATCTGGAGACCATGCGCAACAAGCACGCGATCACCCTGGAGCATCTGCGCATGGGCGCGCTCAAGGGCAAGATCCTCGACGCCGACGGCAGTGAACTCGTCGATCTGTTCGACGAGTTCGACATCACTGCGCAATCGGTGTCCTTCGAGTTTTCGACGGCGGCCGACAACGGGCAAATCAAGACTGCCTGCCTGGAGTTGCTGGGCCTCATGGAAGATGGGCTCACCGGCGAGTTCTCGACCGGCGTGCATGTGCTGTGCTCGACCGAGTTCTTCCGGGCGCTGACCACCCACAAGGAGGTCAAAACCGCCTACCAGAACTGGCAGCAGGGCGCAGTGCTGATCAACGACATGCGCTCGGGCTTCAGCTACAGCGGCATCACCTTCGAGGAATACCGTGGCCAGGCTTCCTTTGTGCAGGCCGACGGCACGCTGGGATCGCGCCGCTTCATTGCCGCAGGGGAAGCCCATGCCTTCCCGGTCGGCACGGTGGATACCTTCGCGACCTACTTCGCGCCAGCGGACTTCAACGAGACCGTGAACACCATCGGCCAGCCGCTGTATGCCAAGCAGGAGCCGCGCAAATTCGACCGGGGTACCGATCTGCACACGCAGAGCAACCCGCTGCCGATGTGCCATCGCCCTGGCGTGCTGATCAAGCTCGTTGCTGCCTGATGGATGTCGCGACGTTGTACGAGGCGGCCCGCAGTGCAGGACTGCTGACCGCCGTCACGGTGGCGGGCACCACCGTGCACTGCGCCTTCCGTGCCCCGGACGAAACCGTGCTGGATGGTTTTGCGCTGTCGCGGGACTACCAGATCGACTACCCGGCGTCCTGGCTGACGCTGGCTGCCGGGGACACGGTCGAGGTGGCAGGCAACACCTATCAGGTGCGCGACGTGCGCGCCATCGGCGACGGCACCGAGCGTCGCGCCTCGCTCTCCCAACTCTGAGGAACTCCCCATGAACTCCGTCCGCGAGCGCGTCTTGCGGGAGATCGTCACGCGCCTGGCATCTGCGATTGCCCCGACACCGGTGCTGCGCATGCCTGCCGTGCCGGTCACCCGCGAGGCCAGTCCAGCGCTGCTGCTGTTCGTTGATGGCGACAGCATCACCGCCCACGCCAACCACCTGGTCGACCGGCTGCTGATCGTCCGGCTTGCCGTGGTGGCACGCGGTGCGGATGCCTTCGACGTCGCCGACCAGACGCTGGTCGCGGCCCACGCGGCAATGCTCGCCGACCCGAATCTGGGCGGTCTGGCCATCGCCGTGCGCGAGATCGACTGCGAATGGGAGTTCGACGACGCCGACGCCGGGGCCGTCGCGCTGCCCGCCCGCTACGAAATCCGCTACCGCACCCACGCCATTGATCTCACCCAAACAGGATGAACCCATGCACATCGAACTACTGAAACCCCATACCCACGCAGGCAAGCGCCTCGCCGTGGGTGATCGCCTTGATCTGAATGATGCCAGCGCCCGTTGGCTGATCGTCCAAGGCACGGCCAAAGCGACCACCCCCGCCGCCGACTCCAAACCCACCCGCCGTGATGCCACGTCCGGTGTTTCCACAACTGCAGCCACCCAAGGAGACTGAACATGGCTTACTTTTCCGGACAAGGCCGCGTCTACATCGGCGCACGTGATGAACTCGGCAACCCGGCCGGGCTGACCTTCGTCGGCAACGTGCCCGAGCTGAAGGTGTCGCTGTCGGTGGACACCATCGAGCACCAGGAAGCGCAGTCGGGTCAGCGCCTGACCGACCTGCAACTCATCAAGACCAAGAAAGGCGAGTTCGCCTGCACGCTGGAAGAACTGATCGCCACCAACCTGGCGCTCGCGCTCTACGGCACCACGACCACGATCACCCCCGGCACGGTGACTGGCGAACTGCTGCCCAACCCGGTCACGCCGGGCAGTCTGTATCCGTTGGCCATGCAAAACGTGTCCGCCGTGCAGATCCAGGACTCGGATGCCACGCCCAAGACGCTCCCGGTCAGCCAGTACAGCGTCAATGCCAAGCACGGTTCACTGGTGGTGCTCGATGCCACGTCGGGCGGTCCGTACACCGAGCCGTTCACCGTCGATTACGCCTATGGCGCGGCGCAGAGCACGGCGATGTTCACCCAGCCGCTGCCCGAGCGCTGGATTCGCTTCGAGGGGCTCAACACCGCCGACGGCAACCGCGAGGTGGTGATCGACCTCTACCGCGTGGCCATCAACCCGGCCAAGGAACTCTCGATCATCACGGACGAACTGCTGAAGTTCGAGCTGTCGGGCCAAGTGCTGGCGGATCTGACCAAGCCAGTCGGCGGTGATCTCGGTCAGTTCGGACGTCTGGTGCTGCTGTGATGGACGGCTTCAAGACCTTCCCACCTTCACCGGTGGTCGTGACGCTGTCTGGCACCGCGCTGGAACTGACGCCGATCCGGCTGGGTGAGTTGCCACGGCTGCTGGCCGTGGTGCGCCCGCTGGCCGAGGAAATCACCAGCGATCCGGACTGGATGGCGCTGCTGGGACGGCACGGCGATGCCGTGCTGGATTTGCTGGCGATCACCACCCGGCGTGAACGCGCGTGGATCAACGACCTGTCGCTGGAGGACGCCGTGCAACTGGCCGCCGCCGTGTTCGAGGTGAACGCGGATTTTTTCGTGGCGCACGTCGTCCCGGCGATTCAGGGCGCGGCCCAGCGACTCGCGCCGACGCTGCGCTCACTGACGATCTCGGCTGGGACAGTGCCGTCGCCCGCCTGATCCGCGCCGGGCACCGGCTTGGCGACGTGATGGCCTACACGCTCACGCAGGCGCAAGCCTTTCTGGATGCCGACGGCCAGATCGAACGGCAGCAGCTTGCCCAGCTGCTCGGCATTCATGCCGTGGCAGCCCAGGGCGAGAAGCGTGGCATCGAACAACTGCAACGCGATCTGCTCAAGGACTGACCCATGCGTCTCTCGCTCACCACCACCGGCTTGCTGGACCCGCGCCAGTTGGCGGCGTGGAGCACCGAGCGGCGTCGTGCCATCCACACCGCTGTCGCCAAGGGCATGCAATCGGGCGGGCGTGAAGTGCGTGATGCGGCGCGATCCGAGATGCGCAGTGCCTTCACCGTCAAGCGCAACAGCTTCATCTCCTCGATGGGCGTGAAGGTGTTCGACAAGAAGCCCGAACTGCTGCCCGCCTTGCTGGTGGGCAGCAAGATTCCTTGGCTCGGTCTGCATGAAAAAGGCGGCACGGTGAGCGGCAATTTGCTGATACCGCTGCTGCCCGGGCGCATCGGCCCCAAGCGTTTCAAGGCGGTCATCGATGGCCTGATGCGCTCGGGCAATGCCTTCTTCATCGAGAAGAACGGTCGCGTGCTGCTGATGGCCGAGAACATCAAAGAGAACGCCGGGCAGCTTGGCCGCTTCAAGCGTGCCGAGCGTGGTCGTACCGGGGCCAAGCAGATCAAGCGTGGCCAGGAGATTCCCATCGCCGTGCTGGTCAAGCGCGTCGATCTCAAACGACGACTGAATCTGGCGGGTGGCGTGCAACGCGCACTACCTGCCTTGGCGCGGGCGATTCAACAAGAACTGGACAAAGTCTGATGGCAAGCAATCGTGCCCAAATCCTGATCAGTGCCGTCGACCAGACCAAGACCGCTTTCGATTCGATCAAGCGGGGCCTGGGTGGCCTGACCGACACCGCCAAGAGCGTCAACGGCGTGCTGGCCAACCTTGGTGTGGCCGTATCGGTGGCTGGACTGACTGCGATGGTCAAATCGGCCATCGACACTGGCGACGCGCTGGACGAGATGTCGCAACGTGTCGGTGTCAGCGTCGAGACCCTGTCGGTATGGAAACCGGCAGCCGAGCAGTCCGGTGTGTCCGGCGAATCGTTCGAGAAGGGGCTGCGCAAGCTGTCCACCACGATGCTGGAAGCCGCGACCGGGTCGGAAGATGCCGCGCGCGGATTCTCCGCGGTGGGCGTCGAGTTCAAGAACCAGGACGGCACCCTGCGCGCCACCGATCAGGTGCTGCTTGATCTGGCCGAACGCTTCAAGGCCATGCCCGATGGCGCGGAGAAAACTGCGCTGGCCGTGCAACTGTTCGGCAAGTCGGGAGCCGAGCTGATCCCGTTCCTGAATCAGGGGCGCGACGGCATCAATGAGCTCGCCGCCGAGATGCAGGCGCTTGGCGTGCAGATGAGTAGTGAGACTGCGGCGCAGGCGGGCAACTTCAACGATGCGCTCGACAAGCTGAAACTGGCCACCACCAGCATCGGCAACCAGATCATCGCGTCCTTGCTGCCCGCCCTGAACGATATGGCCGGTGGCATGGTCGAGTCGGCCAAGCAAGGCGGCACGCTGCGCGCGATCCTGGATGGCGTGGTGCTGGTGCTCAAGACCCTGGCCCTCGGTGCCGCCACCGTCGGCAAGGCCTTCGTCGCCTTGGGCGAAGCCATTGGCGCGGGTGTCGCCGCCGCTGTGGAAGCGCTCAAGGGCAACACCGACGGGGCCAAGGCCATCATTGCCGACCTCAAAGGCAATCTGGTCAAACGGCTGGATGAACTGGCGTCCTTCCGTGACAGCCTGTTCGACCCCAAGCCCATCGAGGTCAAGGCACCCAAGATCCAGGCCGATCCGGAACTGCTTCAACGCCTGACCAAGCCCAAAGCCGTCAAGCCAGCGCAGGACACGACCGGCGCGCAAACCACGCTGATGAAAGCGCAGCTGGACGCCGAGTTCGCGCTGCTCAAGGACGGTCTGGCCCGGCAACAAACTGCGCTGGATGCTGCGCTCGAAGACCGTCTGGTCTCGGTGCGCGACTACTACACGCAGAAAACGGCCATCGAGCAGCGCGAGGTCGACGCCGAGATCGCCCGCAAGCAGCAGGAGCTGGCCCGCAGTCAGCAAGTCGCCACCAACGGCAAGTCGGAAAACGACCGCCTGCGTGCCAAGGCCGAAGTGGCCAAGGCGGAAGCCGACCTCATCACGCTCAACAACCGGCGCACGGACATCGAGCAGGCCAATGCGCGCAAGGCAGCGCAAGCCGAGCGTGAGCTGGCCGATGCCTTGGCGCAGGCGCGTGAGGAACTGGCACAGATCACAGGCACGGCTACAGATGCCGACCGGCAAGCTGCCATCGAGCGCAGCTACCGGGATCTGCGGGCACGACTGGCGGCAGAAAGCGATGCCGACGGCGTGTCGCTCGTTGACCGGCTGATCAACGTGAAGGCGGCGCAAGCGAACCTATCCGCACTGGAAGCCCAATGGCGGCAGGTCACCGAGCGTCTGCGCAATGCGCAGGAGGCCATTCAGACCCAGCAGCAGGCTGGGCTGCTGACCGAAGCACAGGCGCGTCAGCAGATCGTGGCCCTGCAACAGCAATCGGCCACCGAGATGGAGCGCCTGTTGCCGACCATGCAGCAAGCCGCGCAGGCCATCGGGCCGGATGCGGTGATTCGCGTGCAGGCGTGGCGCAACGAGCTGGATCGCACCAAGCTCACGGTCGATGAAATGGCCCCGCTGTGGAATCGCATCGGCGAGAGTTTTGGCGGTGCGCTCAACGGGATGATCACCGGCGCGCAGACCTGGCGCAGTGCCTTGGCGAGCATCTTCCAGCAGGTGGCCGATGCCTTCCTGCAGCAGATCGTGATCCAGCCGTTTCAGCAGTGGATCGCCATGCAGGCGCGGATGCTGGCGCTCAAGCTCGGTTTCATCCAGCAGGAGCAGACCGTCGATGCGGCGGCCAGCGCCGCCAAGGTCGCGCAAAAGACCACCGAAACCACCGCCGTGGTGTCGATGGATGCGGCCAAGGCGGGAGCCGGGGCGGCGGCGTCGCAGGCTTCCATTCCCTACGTTGGCCCGGCACTCGCGGTGGCCGCGATGGTAGCCATGGTCGCCGCTGTGATGGCGCTCTTGGGTGGCATCAAGAAGTTCGCGGGTGGCGGTCTGGTCTCCGGCCCGGGTAGCGCCACGTCGGATTCGATCCCGGCGCGTCTGTCCGCAGGCGAGTACGTGGTGCGGGCGGCCGCCGTGCGCCAGGTCGGTGTGGCCTTCCTCGATTCGCTCAACGGCTTGTCGGCAGGCCCACGTTTCAAGGGTGGCGAATTGGCCTTCGCAGCGGGCGGGCTGGTACCGGAGGTGAAAGTGCCGCCCGCGCAGCCGCAGGTGAATCAGGCGGTGCGCATCGTCAACGCGGTCGATCCGGGCGTGACCCACGACCACCTGCAGTCGCCTGCCGGAGAGAAAGTCATCGTCAACATCATCGGGCGCAATGCACGGGCCATCCGTGCGGCGCTGCAAGGCTGAATTTTCAGGGGAAAGTCCAATGGCACTTCTGTTCATCGACGGTTTCGATCACTACGACCCGCAGGCCGTGGACAGCTTTGGCGATCCGTGGCTGGCACGTGGCAAGGCGGCGTATCTCTCGCCGCAGGCCACCCGGATCAATGGCCGTCGTCCGTCCTCCTATGCCCTGCGTTTGCCGGAAGGTTCGGGCGGTGGCTACGTCAAGAACCTCGACGCCACCAAGACCAGCCTGATCGTCGGGGCAGCCATTCGCGTGGTGCCGTACCAAAACACCTACACCGAGCCACTGCTGCTGGGCGTGCGCGATGCCAACTCGCAGGTCGCGCATCTCGTGAAAATCGGCGAGGACGGTCGGCTCAAGCTCTACCGCTGGCAATACGGCTATGACCAGTTGATCTCTGTCTCAGTCGCCAGCGCTCCGGCGCGCGGCTGGCACTACATCGAGTTGCAGGTCACGCAAGGCACCAGCAACGGCATTCTGTCAGTGCGCATCAACGGCATCCTGGCCATCCAGATGACCGCGCAGAACACCATCCAGGGCGGTGGCCAACTGCTCACGGCATTCGTGGGTGCCGTGCCCGGCCAGAGCTGTCCGCTCACCATCGACGTCGACGACTTCTACATCGCCGACACCAGCGGCACGATCAACAACACCTTTCTCGGTGATGTGCGCGTCGATGCCTTGCAGGCACAGGCCGATGGCAGCCTGAACCAGTGGACGGCCAGCCCGGTCGGTACCGCTGCATGGGAAGCCGTGAGCGACGAGGACGAAGCTACGGCGATCAATGCGCCGAACGTGGGGTTGCGCCAGTCCTTCGATGTCGAGCCGCTGCCGGTGATGGCCACGCCCGCCATCTACGGCGTCCAGCTCACGATGCTGGCGCGCAAGACCGACGCCGGTCTGGGCAAGGTCAAAGGCCTCGTGGTCAGTGGTGCGCAAAGCGCCGTCAGCACCGACATCATTCTGCAGGAGCAACTGGCCTGGCAGAGCACGCTGTTCGAGCGTAATCCGAACGGCAACGTGCAGTGGACGGAGGCCGCCTTCAATGCCGCTGAGTTCGGCGTGGAGTCGGCATGACGGATCGCGTCGTCGTTCAAGACCTCGCGGAGGTTTCCAGCAAACCAACGCCGGGAAGCGAACTGCCCGCTTTCCAGAGTGAAGTGCTCTCGCGTGCCACTTTTGGGGCGACCGCAGCCAGCTTCACGCCGGAAACAGCTGTCGCTCCGCTGCCGCCCAATCTGGCGGCCAGCCTGCTGGCGGAATCCTTGGCGGGCCCCTGGCCACCCATCGATGCACCGACCTTTCTGGTCGAAGTGTTGCGCCGTGATACGGCCTCAAGCGCCATCGTCGCCACCGGTATGGATGCCTTCGGCGACCAGCCTTGGCCGGATGCGCAACGCGGCGTGTTTGCCTTCCGTCATGATTGGATGGAGCCCCTTGTGGAACGGCTGGAGTGGCAGACCAGCGTCACACGGCTGGCCAGTGGCAACGAATCCCGTCAAGCACGCCGACGTGTTCCTCGGCGCTGGCTCACCTACAAGGTGGGCAGCGCCCGACAGACCGATGCCCTGGTGGCCGACTGGCTGGCCGATCATCTCGGTCAAATGGCGCTGTGGCCGCTGCCGCAGTACGCGGTGCACCTGACCGAGTCCTGCGAACGTGGCGCACTGGCACTCAATGTGACCGAAGCTGACGGGCGACAGTTCGGGCCACTCTCGGCCAATGTGCATCTGACCTACGACGGGGTGCAGGGCTGGCAGGAAACTGAGAACAATGGCCGCTGGATTTTGATCATCGCCGCCGATGGCTGGCAGATCGCCCAACTCAGCGATGTGGAAAGCGATCTGCTGTGGCTGACGGAGCCCTTGGCACGCGCCGCAGCCGTGGGCAGCACCATCATGCCCTTGGTGTGGGGCAAGACCATCGATCTGGCGGATCTCACGCAGTGGGTACCCGGTATGGTCGGCGGCAACATTCCCACTCAGATCCAGCCTGCGCCATTGCCCGACCAGGATGTCCTCGATGACCCGTGGCTCGACGAGATCCCGGTCTGGCCAGATGGCAACTGGCGTGACGATCCGACGGCTGCCGCGCAAGCCACGATCACCCGCCAAGACTTCTCGCCTGCAGATCCGTGGGTGCGCCGGGACGATCCGTGGGCGACGACAACTTTGCAGCGGCGCTATCTGGCCAGCTCACTCGATGAAATCGAGATCTGGCGGGCGCGGTTGTGGCGCACCCAAGGCCGTCTGGAAGCCTTCTGGCTGCCCGATGGCTTGGCTCCGATCCTGTGGGTGACCGTCGAAGCCGATCCCGAAGATGGCTTCCTGCGCGTGGATGGCAAAGACATCTCCGCGCGAATTTCGGAATTTTGGCATCGCCCCGCCGCCTGCTTGATCGTGCACCCAGACGGCTATCGGCAGTACGCCCTGACGGCGACCTGCCATCTGGATCAAGGCGGTGTGCTGGTGCTGCGCTCGGGCCTCGACGACTGGGTGCCCGCAGGCAGCCGCGTCATTCGCCTCGTGCGCTGCCGCCTCGACCACGATGCCATCGATCTGTACTGGCACAGCCCGACGCTGCTGGAGATCACCTTGACCGCGCGCCAGTTGCCCGAACCACGCGGAAATGACCGTCAAACCTACGAGGGAGAGTAAGCACGATGAGCCAGAACCCATTGCTGGAAGTCGAGCTATACGCCTTCGCCAGCAACAGCGCGCAGTTCTATCTGACGCCGCACGAATTCGACGTTGATCTGGACGGCAATCTTTACAAGAGCCTGGCCTTGGAACGCAACGAACTGGCGCTGGGTGCTGAAGCTGCGAAGGCTGGCTTGGATCTGAAACTGCCGCCGAACTGTGATTTGGTGCGCCACCTGCTCGCCAACTCGCTGACCGGCGACACTACCTCGATCACCCTGCGCATCGGACGGCGCGATACCTGGGGCGACTACTGGTGGATCTCCGGCACGCGCTGGATGGGCCGGGTGCTGGGCGTCGAAGTCGCCGACGATGTGGCTCGTGTTCGCTGCGAATCCGCGCAAGTCAGTCTCAAGCGTATCGGGTTGCGGCGGCTCTACAGCCGCAAGTGTTCCCACGTGCTGTATTCGGCTGCCTGTGGTGCCTCACCGATTTCTGCCAGCGCCTTGGTGAGCAACAGCAATGGCCGTAACGTCGATCTCGACGGTGGCACGCCCGGCAGCGTCAGTGGTGGCTTGGCCGGTGGCTGGCTGCAAACCCCGGAAGGTGCGCGCCACATGATCGTCAATGACTACGGTGGTGGCGTCGAGTTGCTCTATCCGGTGGCCATTGAATTCGGCACCGAGGTGCTGCTGACGGTCGGCTGCGATCACAGCACGGCCACGTGCGAGTCGCGCTTCGGCAACCTCGACAACTACGGCGGCTTTCCCGCCATCCCGAGCAAAAACCCGTTCTCGACGGGCGTGTTCTGAATCCCTGGAGAAATCGCCATGTGGTACCTCGTCGTCATCGTGGTGGCGGCGCTGGTTTCGGTCGCGCTCGCGCCGAAACCGCCCGAACCCAAACCGGCATCCCTGTCTGACGTCGATGCCCCCACCGCAGAAGAAGGCCGACCGATTCCCGTCGTGTTCGGCACCGTGCTGCTGCGTGGCTCCAACGTCGTCTGGTACGGCGATCTGGAAGCCGACCCGATCAAGAAGAAAGGTGGCAAGAAATGACCACTCAGACCGTCATCACCATCGATCACGTACGCGCCGTAGGCCTGTGCGTGAACGGCACGCGCACATGGTTTGCGCGTCACGATCTGGATTTCCGCGCCTTCCTGCGTGAAGGCTGTGACGCCGACACCTTGCTGGCCACCGGTGATGCAATGGCACAACGTGTGGTCGAGCATGCCCGCAATCAATCCTGCCAGCGGGAGCAAGGCTGATGGGTGGCAGCAGCAAATCGCAAACCGTTGGCTACCGCTACCGGATGGGGCTACATCTGGCCTTGTGCCAGGGGCCTGTCGATGCCGTGCAGGAAATCCAGATGGGCGACCGTACCGCGTGGGGGGATGCCGACCGTGCGCCGCTGTCCAGCGGGCATGGGCTGAGCAGCCTCTCGATCAACAAGCCCACTCTGTTTGGCGGCGACGAGCGCGAAGGCGGCGTGGTCGGCACCATCGATGTGCTTTCTGGTCATGCCGGACAAGGACGCAACGACTACCTGATGAGTCGCCTCGGCGATTCCATTCCGGCATTTCGGGGCGTGCTGTCCTTGGTGGCACGCAAGATCCTGTTCGCGGCCAACAACCCCTACATCAAACCGTGGGCAGTGCGCGTCCGGCGCTTCACGGCGGGTTGGTTCGATGCGCCGTGGATGGAATGGAATGCCGAAGTCCGCACCTGGGATGAGGACGAAGGCCGTGAGATCAGCGTCGGTATGAACCCGGCGCACATTCTGGTGCAGTGCCTCACCGATCCGCATTGGGGTATGGGCTATCCGCAGAGCACCATCGGCTGGAGTTTCTGGAACGCGGCATGGGCTTTGTCGAGTGAGGGCTTCGGCCTCAATCTGATCTGGACACGGCAGCAGCCCATCGAGAGCTTCATCGGCCAGGTCATCGACCACATTGGCGGCATCCTCTACACCGACCCGGAGCAAGGCACGTTTGAGCTCAAGCTGCTGCGCGACGACTATTGGATCGACAGCCTGCCGCAGTTGGGGCCTGACGAAATCGTGCGGTTGGAACGCTTCGAGCGCGCCCAGTGGGGCGAGCTGCCCAACGAACTGACCGTGGTCTACACCGACTGGCAGACCGGCGGTGATGCTGCCGTTACGGTCGAGAACCTGGCCGCCATCCAGTTGCAAGGCGGCGTGATCAATCAACGCCGCGACTACCCGGGCGTGAACTACGGGCCACTGGCCGCGCGGCTGGCCTTGCGTGACCTGCGTGCCTTGGGTTCACCACTGGCCCGGATGAGTCTGACAGTGGCACGCGACACGCTGGAGCGTGCGCCGCTGCCGGGCGATGTATTTCTGCTGAACTGGCCGCGCTTGGGTGTGGATCAGATGGTGGTGCGCGTCACCGGCATCGACACCGGCACCTTGGGCGCGGCCGAGTGGCGCATCGAAGCCATGGAAGATGTGTTCGGGATGAGCAACACCGTGCTGTCGCCCCCGCCACCGCACGTCGAGGAGCCGACCATCGAACCTTTGCCGCCCGCCGTGGTGCTGGCCGTCGAGGTGCCGTATTGGGAACTGGCCCGGCGCTTGTCGCGCGCAGATCTGGCCTACCTGACCGATACGGACACCTATCTCGGTGCGCTGGCCGCCGCCGGTGGCAGCGGGCAGTTGAATTGGCAACTGGCTACCGGCGCTTCAGGCGGCGACCTCACTGCCGTGGTGGGCGAGGACTATGCGCCGCTGCTGACGCTTGATGCAGCCTTGCCTGCCAGTGAGGCCGATGCCATCGGTGTACCAGTGACGGCGATCAGCCAGCCGGAAAGACTGGCCGAGGGCGACTACGCGTATCTGTTGGCCGCCAGTGGGGCGATTGCAGAGGCCGTTGCCGTCCTGGCCTTCGATGCTGCCAACGCGACCATCGATCTCGCACGCGGCGTGCTCGACACCACACCCCAAGCACATGCCTCGGGGACTCGGTTGATCGGTGTCGGCGAATGGCTGGCATCCGAAGGTGCGGAGCGGGCCCCGGGCGAATCGGTGTTCGTGGGCGCGATTCCTCGCACGTCGACCGATCAGGGCGATCCTGTGTTGGCCGCCAATGGGCAGCCGATGGTGCTGGCTGGTCGGCAGGCTTTGCCGTATCCACCCGGTCGTATCCGCCTTAGTGGCCAGACTGAGCCTGCCGTTGTGGCCGGTGATCTCAACGTCGCGTGGGCCCATCGCGACCGCACGCAGCAGACCGCCTACCTCGTGCAGCAAGACGAGGGCGATATCGGGCCAGAACTGGGCGTGACCTACACGCTGCGCATCCGCAATCGCAATGGCGTGCTGGCGCACACCGAAACGGGACTGCTCGGCACAACCTTTATCTGGACGGCAGCAGTGGCCGCGCTGGATGCCGGTGCGCTGGGCGACCGCATCACGGTGGAGATCAGTGCCGAGCGCGATGGTTTGAGTAGCTGGCAGCCGCAGGTGCGGGTCATGGATCGCGCGGGCTACGGCCTGCGCTGGGGACAGTATTGGGGAGGTGTGTGATGGAGCCGCGCATCGATGTTCATCTGCTCACCCTGAACGAGCCTGCCGAATGGCGTGAGGCCTGCATCGCCAGCCTCGAGGAAGCACCGATCCAGTTGCACGTTTTGCCCGGCATTCCGGGTCGCATTGGCGAGGCACGCGCCGCAGGCTATGCACAAGGCACGCTGCCGCTGGTGTCCTTTGTCGATCCCGACGATCTGTACGAAGCCAGTGCCTTCATACAACTGGCCGACGCGCTGGATGCCTGCCCGCAGGCCGTGATGGCCTACACCGACGAAGCACTGACCGACGAAAACGGCCAGGACATCGCCGTGCGGCGTCTGGCCTACAGTCGTTGGCAACACGCCAACAGCGCAAGCCACGTGCACGGCCTGATCGTGATGCGTCGATCCGTCGTCGAAGCCGTGCTCAAGGAAACCACCGACCTCAACAACTTCGCCGACTGGCTGCTGACCCTGCTCGTGGCCAAACGCGGCGGCGTGCTCTACCTGCCCATCGTTGGGCGGCATTGGCGACAACACCCGCAGCAAAGCCATCGCACCGGCGACCCGGACGCTGTCCGGCGCATTCGCCAAGCATCGAATCTCTGGAGATAAACCATGTCATCAACCGATCCGAACCTTGGACTCAACTACGGCTGGACGCTCGGCGAGAGCGGCTGGGACACCGGCATGGACGCCAACCTCAAGCGCCTCGGCGCTGTGGTCGGCCTGTCCGTGAAAGACCGCGACCTGACCACGCCACCGGCCAGCCCCGCCAACGGCGACCGCTACATCGTGCCTGCGGCTGCCACGGGCGTGTGGGCGGGCAAAACCAACCAGATCGCGGTGCGCATTGCCGATGCCTGGGAGTACCACTCGCCCAAGATCGGCTGGCTTTGCTACATCGAGGACGAGGCCAAGCTCTCGGCCTACAAGCCCACCGGCTGGAGCGCAGGCATCGCCATCTAAATTTCCATCCCTTCGCAACCACCAGAAATCCGCCCACGAGGCGGGTTTCGCATTTCTGGAGACTGCAATGACCGAACCCGAACAACAACAGCCTGCGCTCGTCGAGAACATGCTCCTCTTGCGCCGCGAGGACTTCGACGAACTGCTGGACCGCGCCGCTGAACGCGGAGCCGAGCGTGTCCTGACCCACCTTGGCCTGGAAAACGGCCACGCCGCACGCGACATCCGCGAACTACGCGACCTGCTGGAAGCCTGGCGTGATGCCCGACGCACGGCCTGGCAGACCACCGTCAAGGTCATCACCACCGGCATCCTGGCCGCACTGCTCGTTGGCGCAGCCATCAAGTTGAAACTGATGGGAGGCCCGCAATGATCGAGACACTGCTGGGTGGCCTCCTCGGCGGGGCCTTCCGTCTCGCACCTGAAATCCTCAAATGGCTCGACCGTAAAGGCGAGCGTGGCCACGAACTGGCGATGCAGGACAAGGCGCTGGAGTTCGAGAAGATTCGCGGCGTACAACGGATGTCGGAAATCGGCGCGGGTGCCGACGCCGCGTGGAATGTCGGGGCCATCGAAACCCTGCGCGAAGCCGTTCGCTCCCAAGGCGAGAAGACCGGCGTGCGCTGGGCAGACGCCTTGTCGGTCAGCGTGCGACCGGTGATCACCTACTGGTTCATGGCTTTGTACTGCGCTGCCAAGACTGCCGCATTTGCGGCCGCAGTGACTGCAGGTGCTGGCTGGGGCACGGCCATCCTGTATGCCTGGACGGAAGCGGATCAGGCGCTGTGGGCCGGGGTGTTGAACTTCTGGTTCCTCGGGCGCGTGTTCGACCGAGTGCGGCCGTGATTGAGGTACCCAAAGCGGCTATCGAGCTGGCCAAGCGCTTTGAGGGATTCGAGCGCAAGGTGAAACGCGGAATCGAGATCACTGCCGTTCCCTATATCTGCCCAGCAGGGTTCTGGACGATTGGGTACGGTCATCTCTGCGATCCCAAGCACCCGCCGATCACGGAGGCAGAGGCTGAGGTCTATCTAGCGCGGGATCTGCAGACCGCACTGGCGGCGACGCTGCGCTACTGCCCGGTGTTGGCCACCGAGCCCGAGAGCAGGCTCGCTGCCATCGTGGATTTCACGTTCAACCTTGGCGCTGGGCGGTTGCAGACATCGACGCTGCGGCGGCGCGTCAATCAGCGGGACTGGACTGCCGCCGCAACGGAACTGCGGCGCTGGGTCTATGGCGGGGGAAAAGTGCTGCCGGGACTCGTCACGCGACGGGAGGCTGAGGCCGTTTGGCTGCTGCGCAACGTGTGATTTCTAACCGCGCAGAAGAGCTTGGCTTCGCCGCCGAACAGCGCGTTCATGTCATCCATGCCAACACGGAGTATCAACCATGAGTAACCGATTCAAGCACGCCGTCATTGACGACGTCACCTCGCACAACATTGACGCCACCTTGCAAGACAACCTGCTTGACCTGTTCGAGTCGGCCATGATGTCGGTGGCCACGACGCTGGTGCGCGAGGCCAAATTCGACACCACCGACTTCGCCACCGCCAAGGGGCGCGGCTGTGAGGGGTTCACGTTGCTGGTGAGCCGAACGTGCGCCGACTCGCGCGACGGCTGGTTCGGGGCGTTTCAGCGTGGCGATGGACGCCTCGACGTGATCGGCCATCTGGAATAACCCGTCAGTCCCCCGTCTCGGGAACATCCCAGTCCGCCGGGCGCGCCTCGCCGGTCTGGTAGAACTGTTTCACCAGCTTCACGTACTCCAAAAAGTCCCGGTTCTCCGTGGCCAGCCGATTGGCCATGTCCCAATCGATCTCGTCGCGCTCACGCGCCGGAATCAGCACCTGACTGTCGGCAGGGTTGTCGACGTCCAGCTTGATGAAGCCAATGCCGTGGGCCGCGAAGAGCATCCGCAGTTCCTTCAGTGTGTCGGTGCCGCCGATTTCCGCAGCGACCAGATAACCGAAGTTGGCCCAGGACGAGTTCGATACGGCCTGAAAAAAGCACTCGCGCACGTTCGAACGATTGATCAGCAGCTTGACCTCGAACGACCACAACTTGGTACGCTTGTCGGAATACTGGTTGACGCAGTCGCGCACCTCCTGATGCCAGTCCGCGCCCAAATCCTCCATGCCGACCACGTCCGGGTACAGCCAGCGATTGCCGTTGGGCCCGCGCTTGTTGGACGAACGCTTCTCGTCGATGCGTTTGGAGAAGACGCCGAACTCCTCCCACAGGTATTGCGACAACAAGGGGTACAGCGCGTGTTCGTCAATCTTTAACGCACTGGCATCTGCAGCCGCCGACGTACCTTCGCTTTCCACCGCCGCCACTTCGGCGCTGTCCGAGCGCTCCGAATAGTAGTACTTGCGCGGCCGTCCCTCTGTCGTTTTCAGCTCTGGGTGCTTCGTTTGCATGCGCGGGCGCTGCGAACTGATTTCTGCGACGAGCTGCTGCACCAGATCCGCATCAGACTTGATGTAGTCCCCACGGCTGTTGGCCCGCTTTTCCTGGCACTCATCCGGATAGGTGGCAAATACCCATTCTGCAATTTGCCGAGCAGTGAATTTTTCCTCGGGGCGTTCCTTCAGGTAGCCGATGACGGCCTTTGCGAGATTTAATGCCATTTCAATACCCCCTCAGAGCCTGAACAACTTCTTGACCTCATTCTCAGCCGTTACCGGCATCTGGTCTTTCTCGCATTGCCTGACCTTGGCCACAATAGTTTTTGCACGCGTGATTTCATTATTGACTCGTTGCGAGTAAGACGAGTCGGTGCTCAGATTGTCGATTACCGAAAACAGGTAGTCCTTTTGATTCGACTGGAACCAGAAGCCCTGACCACAAATCCACTTCTCCATCGCAAATGAATCGAATGGAAATCCGCTGGCCGCATTCCAATATTTCATCAGACGAATAGTTGGCTTGATCAAAGAGTTGTTGTCCTTGTTCTTTGCTTCAAGCGTGGCGTTGAAGTCGTTCGGATTCGTGGTCATCCAACCGCCTGACCCGTTGGGAATCTGAAGCTCGCCGAGCCACGTTTTTGTCGCGGGCACCAGATCGAACTTGATGTGGTTCAACTCGAGAACAATGGTCGGGCTGGACTGATAGATTTCCGATGAGCCGTACCGTTTTTCGACAAAAGCCTTCAACCTATTCAGGTAAGTCTGCGGCGTGGCGCTGCCATCGCTGAAGACCACCATGTAATCAATATCGGACTGTTCGTCCATTGAGCGAGGCAGGATCGTGCCTCGCGTTGAAGAGCCGAATCGGAAATGCTGCGCAATTACGCCGCTGTCAAAGTGCAGCGCCATCCGCGATTGAAGTGTTGTGATCGAAGTCGTGATCGACGACTGCTCAGTTGTGGAGAGCACGGCACTGCTGGCCGTGTCCGTCAGAAAACTCAATACCGACATCTTGTCATTTATCCTTGTCCACTTTGTGGGTGGCTTCGCCTTCTTCGATGCCTTTGCGTGCAGCGACAAATGCGCGTCTTGGAATACTTGGGCTCTTCTGGTTCAGCTCATTGCGTGCAGAGGAAAGGGCCTTCAATCTCTCAGGAAGCTCGCCCAGCCGACTCGTATCAAGCAATTCGATCTCGCGGAAAAAGCGGGCTTCATTCCGAAGAGCCAAAAACTGTCCGGCAGCGGCCCGGTGCATTGCAGCGCGCTCGTTGGGCTTGAGAAAGGTCATCAAACCGGTCAGTAGCGACGCCAACAAGGTGAAGGCACTGGCCCACTCAGGTTGGCTTTTGACCAATGCAGCACCTGCAATCGCACCAAGAGCGGTTGCTGGCACACCCAGCCAGTAGTTGCGGCGAACCCATGTGTCTTCGGCGTTGAAATGCCCCTTGCTCGAATACAAGGCGTCTTCTTCCAGCCGCTCAGCCTCTCTGCAAAGCGCAGAAATCTTGGCTTGATCGGTTGTTTGGATCGGGTTCATCGGAATTCTCTTCATCACGCCAATCCGAAATACCGTTCGAAGAAAGCGGCAAGTTTGTCCAGCACCGTCTGCTTCTTGGCTGCGTGGCCATTGTTCTTGGAAAACCGCGATACCGGCGGCAGGATCTTGGTGATGGCAGTACCGGTTGCCGAGATGCTGCCGTCGCGGAAGGCATTGCTAATGAATTCACGTGCCGCCTCGGCATTGAGGTTTTCCTCCGCAATGATGCGTTCCAGCTCCTCGGTCTTTTTCGCCGCAACGAAGGCTTGCCACTGCGCGTCCACCTTGGCCTTGGTGTTCACTGAATCGACAAACTGTTCGATGAGGTCTTTCTTGTTGCGCAGGCCAGGGCTGGAATTGATGGCGCGTTCGATGGTGGCGCGGATTTCCTTATCGTCGCCCGAACCCTTTTTCTTCAGGTACTGCTCGACCAAGAGCAGGATGTAGTCAACATTGATTTCAACCTGCTTGATGAGCTCGATCTCGAACACCACATCGTCGTTGATTGACTCCTTCTCGGCAGCCGACGTCGCCCGGAATTCTGCGTACAGGTTCAAATACAGGCTCTGGTAGTCCTGAAATTCGCGCTCGGAGAGGATTTCGTGGCCAGCGAAATCATCGAAGGCCGTGAGGATGTTCTTCAGCCGCAAAATCGAGCCGAATAGCTTGATGAATGCCTTTTGTGCTGCCTCGCCAACAATGGCTTTTCCGAGTGGGAATCCAGCCGTGAGTTCTCCGACGCGCTTTTCGTAATCCTTGTAATACTCGGCGTAAGGTTTCAAGAGAACGATGCCCTTGGCATCCTTGTTGCCAAACAGGGCGAGCGCGTCGTTGGTTTCCTGCTCCAAATTCCGGAAGGAAACAATGTTGCCGTAGGTCTTGACAGAATTGAGAATGCGGTTGGTACGCGAATAGGCCTGGATCAAGCCGTGAGCCTTCAGGTTCTTGTCCGCCCACAGTGTGTTGAGCGTGGTGGCATCAAAGCCGGTCAGAAACATGTTGACCACGATGACGATGTCCAGCTCACGTTTTTTCAGGCGCTGCGACAAGTCCTTGTAGTAGTTCTGGAACTTGTCTGCCGAGGTGTCGAAGCTGGTGCTGAACAGTGCGTTGTAATCCTGGATCGCGACATCCAGAAAATCCCGCGAGCCTTGATCCAGCCCCTCGGTTTCGAAGTCTTCCTCGCCGAGCAGGCCATCACTTTCATCTTCATTCGCGGCAAAGCTGTAGATCAAGCCCACCTTGAGCCGCTGGGCCTCGGGCAACTCCTTTTGCTGTGCAACGAATTCCGCGTAGTAACGCTTGGCGGCATCAATGGACGCACAGGCGAACAGCGAATTGAAACCAGCCAGCCGTTTGCCATCGTGGCGGTATGTGCTGGCACGCTTGGTTTTCTGGTCGAAGTGCTCGCGGATGTAGCCCACGATCTGTGTGATGCGCTCCGGCGCTAGCAGCGCCCGTTCGGTGTCGATGGCCGACACCTTTTTGTCTTTGATGCCCGCAGGCAATTTGATCGTGTTGATGTAGTCGATGCGAAACGGCAGCACGTTCTTGTCGTTGATGGCATCGACAATCGTGTAAGTGTGCAGCTTGTCGCCAAAGGCCTGCTGCGTGGTGCGTCGCAGCGGGTTACCTGTGGTGCCGGAGTTCTCGGCAAAGATCGGCGTACCGGTGAAGCCGAACAGGTGGTACCGCTGGAACACGCGCGTAATTTCGGCGTGCATGTCGCCGAACTGGCTGCGGTGGCACTCGTCGAAGATCACCACCACGTGCGCGTCATACACCGGGTGTTTCTTGTTCTTGACGACGAAGCGGGAAAGCTTCTGGATGGTGGTGATGATGATGCGGGCGTTCGGGTCTTCCAGCTGCTTTTGCAGCACAGCCGTGGATGTATTCGAGTTGGCTGCGCCCTTCTCGAAGCGCTCGTATTCGCGCATGGTCTGGTAGTCCAGATCCTTTCGGTCCACCACGAAGAGCACCTTGTCGATATCTGGCAAGCCCCGGGCAAGTTGCGCCGCCTTGAAGCTGGTCAGCGTCTTGCCGCTGCCGGTGGTGTGCCAGATGTAGCCGCCCGCCGCGACGGTGCCGAGCTGCTTGTGATTGGTGGCTGTGGCGATGCGCTGCAAAATGCGCTCGGCGGCCACGATCTGGTAGGGCCGCATCACCAGCAGCTTGCGATCCACATCGAACACGCAGTATTTGGTGAGGACGTTGAGCAGCGAGTGCTTGGCGAAAAAGGTTTTCGTGAAACCTGTCAGCTCAGTGATGGGCTGGTTTTTCGCGTCGGCCCACCAACTGGTAAAGGAGAAGCTGTTGGAGGTCTTGCTTTTGCTGCGCTTGGCGGACTGTTCCTTCAAATGCCCGTCACGCACTGTGTTGCTGTAATACTTGGTCAGCGTACCGTTGCTGATGACGAAAAGCTGCACGTACTCGAACAAGCCCGAGCCCGCCCAGAAACTGTCGCGCTGGTAGCGGTTGATCTGGTTGAAGGCCTCGCGGATGTCCACGCCCCGACGCTTCAATTCGATATGCACCATCGGCAGGCCATTGACCAGCACCGTCACGTCATAACGGTTGGCACGAGCGCCTTCGACTTCGTACTGGTTAATGACCTGCAAGGCGTTGTTGTGGATGTTGGCCTTGTCGATCAGGTAGATGTTCTTGGTGCTACCGTCGTCGCGCTTCAAGACCTGCACATGGTCTTCCTGAACGCGTGCGGTCTTTTCCAGGATGCCGTCATTCGCGCCTGCAATGCAGGTGCTGAAGAATCGCTCCCACTCTGCATCCGACAGGGTGACCTTGTTGAGCTTTTCCAACTGGCGGCGGAGATTGGCTACCAGCTCAGCCTCCGATGTGATGGGCAGGTAGTCATAGGCCTGCACCTGGAGCTGCTTGATGAAGTCCTTTTCCAGTTCAGCTTCGGACTGGTATGCCGCCTCGCGCACTCCCAGGGCTTCGGGCTGAAATTCGGCGACAACCGTGCTCTCGTTAGACAGCGCAATCGGCTCGTAGCGAAAGGGCATGAGGTCTTCGCTCATGTTGCTTCCTTGAACGTGAGCAGCCGGTCGCGGTAATGCTCATACTGCTGACGGCGGGCTTTGATTTCGGCGGGTAGGCCGCTCGTCAGGTCATTCACCAGCGCATCGAATTTATCGAGGATGGCGACTATGCGTTCCTGCTCTTCAATGGGCGGAACGGGAATCGTGAGTTTTGCCAAGCTCTCGCCAGACAGACGCTTGACCTTTGCGCGGGCGACAAACTTGTTCTTCTCTGCATTCAGTCGTTCCGTCTGGAAGCAGTACGACACGAACTTCGGATTCATCGAGTGCTGAAAAGTAAAGCAGTCGTCGTGAATCGCGACCTGCTCGGTGCCAAGCCAAGCAACCGCTTTGCCGACATCCTCGACCGTTTCACCGACCGCAGCGATAACGATGTCACCCGGTTTTGCAAAGCGCAGGCTCGACGCCATGTCCGGCCGCACATGCGAGACAGCCGCCGGCGCCGAGGTTCCGTGTCGGGTATAAATGTCAGCGTAGTGGATGCAGCCGATTCCTTCCTGGACATAATCGTCCTTGGTGAATCGACGGCCGCGCGTGAATTTTCCAATCTCACCCATGGTCATCCACCTTATACTTGCTTGCTTGCTTGCTTGCTTGCTTGCTTGCTTGCTTGCTTGCTTGCTTGCTTGCTTGCTTGCTTCAGCGTCCGTGCGTTCGCCGAATGTCAAGAGCGCGTCGCGGTAGTACTTGTACTGCCGCCGACGCGCCTCCAGCTCCGCCTCCAGCTCCGCCTCCAGCTCCGCCTCCAGCTGGGTGAAGGTGTCAAGCACTTTCACAATCTCGCGCTGCACTTCAAGCGGCGGAACTGGAATCCTGATTTTTGCAAGACTCTTTGCCGAAACGTCGATGACCTTCGTGCCTGTCGCGTGCTTTTTCTTCTCTGCGAAAAAGTGTGGTGTTTGCAGGTAGTAAGAGAGGTATTTCGGATCTTGGTCGTGCTTCAGGACCGTGGCATGCCCGCCCGTGACGATCTGCGTTTCTCCGATCCACGCAACCGCCTTGCAAACATCCTCGATGTTCTCGCTGGTGTTGGTAATCACCAGATCGCCAGGATCGACCTTGGCGAGTTTTTCGGCTTTTTCTGCCGGAACAAAGGACTTTGTCTCCGCTGTCCAGATGCCGTAATAGGTGTAAATCTGTCCGTAATGGATGCACCCAACCCCAGACTCCACGAAATCGGCCTTCGGCATTCCGTTGCCGCGCACCAGTTCGCCGAAGTCACCAATAGCCCTGAAGTCAACGCCGTTTGGGCATAGCTTTGCAATCAGGTCGTCGATCTGGCTCATACTTGTTCTCCTTCCAGATCGGCCACAATGGCATCGATCTGCTCCCTTAATTCCGCTTGCCGTTCCACGATACGGCTGATTTTGGCGTTGAGTACCCGAATATCCACTGCCTCGCGCTCGTCTTTCTGCTCAACGTAACTGGACACGGCGATGTTGTAGCCGTTGGCAGCAATATCGCCGTTCTCGACCAGCCGTGCGAAGTGCTCAATGCTCTGGCGGCCGGTGAAGGCATCGAGGATTTTTTGCTGGTGTTCGGGCAGTAGCTTGTTCTTGTTGCCGCTGCGCACGAATTCGGCACTGGCATCGATAAACAGCGTGGCGTTATCGTGCTTGGATTTCTTCAGGACGATGATGCAGGTGGCAATCGTGGTGCCGAAGAACAGGTCGGGCGGCAGCTGGATCACCGCGTCGACATAGTTGTTGTCGATCAGGTACTGGCGGATTTTTTGCTCCGCTCCACCGCGATAGAGTACGCCGGGAAACTCGACAATCGCCGCCGTGCCGTTGACCGCCAGCCAGCTCAGGATGTGCAGGGTAAAGGCGAGGTCGGCCTTGCTCTTGGGGGCGAGCACACCCGCAGGGGCAAAGCGCGGGTCGTTGATGAGCAGCGGGTTGGCATCGCCATCCCATTTGATCGAGTACGGCGGATTGGAGACGATGGCTTCAAACGGCTCGTCATCCCAGTGCGCTGGATCGGTAAGCGTGTCGCCATGGGCGATGTGGAATTTTTCGTAGTTCACATCGTGCAGGAACATGTTGATCCGGCACAGGTTGTAGGTGGTCAGGTTGATCTCCTGCCCATAGAAGCCCTGGCGCACCGCGTCATGGCCCAAGACCTTCACGAAATTGAGTAGCAACGAGCCAGAGCCGCAGGCGGGGTCGTAGACCTTGTTGACCTCGCTTTTGCCGACCACGGTGATGCGGGCCAGCAGTTCGGAGACCTCCTGCGGCGTGTAGAACTCACCGCCCGACTTGCCAGCGGTGGAGGCGTACATCTGCATCAGATATTCGTAGGCGTCGCCGAACAGGTCGATGGTGTTTTCCGTAAACCCGCCATCGCTGCTGGCCAACGGCAGGTCGCCGATGGCGTCGAGCAACTTGACCAGTTTTTCGTTGCGCTTGGCCACGGTGGGGCCGAGCTTGCTGCTGTTGACATCGAGGTCATCGAACAGGCCCTTGATGTCGTCCTCGGAATCGCTGCCCGTGGCCGAGCCCTCGATGTCGGCAAAGATGCGTGAGAGCGTTTCGTTGAGGTTGGCATCATGCCGGGCGCGGGCGCGCACGTTGGCAAACAGTTCGGACGGCAGGATGTAAAAGCCTTTTTCCTTCACCGTCTCGGCACGACCGAATTCGGCATCGTTATCTGAGAGTTCTGCGTAGTCGAAGTCCGGGGTGCCCGCGCGGCGCTCCTGCTCATTGAGGTAGCTGGTCAGGTTCTCCGAGATGAAGCGGTAGAACAGCATCCCGAGCACGTAGGTTTTGAAGTCCCATCCATCGACGCTGCCGCGCAGGTCATTGGCGATGCGCCAGATGGTTTTGTGCAACTCGGCGCGTTCGAGTTCTTTGTTGTTGCTCACGATGTCAAACCTCCCGCCGTTACCGCAGCAGCAGGAAGGCTGTTGTCAGCTGCAATCTCAAGATTCCAATGCGTGCTCAATACGTTTACAAGGCGCTTTTGCCGTGCAGTCAGCAGCGTGGGCGTCCACCTCGCTTTCTGATCTGACTTCCTGCGTCAGCACGAAGGGTGAAGCGGTGCCCTTGCCTCTGAAGTAGGCATCTTTCTTCTTGGCAAAGTCGTAATTGCTGGCAGACGAGTTCTTGTTCCTATCCAGCGGAACCAGATTGGCCAAACGGTGCGTCCAGCCATCGCGCTCGTCTTCATCCGGGAACCACTTGATCCAGTCCGAACCGTCGGGCGGTGTTTGCGGAAGGACGTGCTCCAGCGACACGGCATCTTGGAGCTGCACGCCGGGGGCGCGCACCAAGGACTCAAGACGCAAGACGAGCGCCATCCGTGCCTTGGGCAGATCGTCGTACACGTCTCCATCGAGTGCCGCGACGAACTTGCGCTTTTGCGCGTCTGTCAGTGCCAGTGTGGTGAGCGCAACCAGATTTCCCTTGAAGGTCTCCGGTTCGATTTCCTTGGTGAGCGCAGCGTAGGTTTCGATGCGCTCGTTGATGCCGACCTTGGTGACCAGCAGGAAGTAGGTCAGGCGTTCCAGTGACTGGAAAAATTCGGCAAGCAGTTTGGGCTGCTGCCGGAAGCGCTTGAAATAAACAAGTGCTGGGGGCACCCAGTCCTTGAAGTCCACACGATTGAGCCACGACAAGTGCTCGTTGATGGTTTCAGCGTGCTCGGTGGCCTCGAAGTCGGCATCGCGCACGAAGTCCCACACTTCGGCATAGGGTTTGATGACCTTGTCGACGAGGTCGATAGGGGCCTTGTACTCGGTGACGTGCTCCTGGAACTCCTTGACCAGGATGTACTTCTGCTTCTTCTTGGCATAGATGCTGCGAATGTGGCCAAACAGGTCACCGAAGGCGTCGCGACCCAGTGAGCTTTCGATCCGGCTCCACTCTTTCGCGTATGCGCGGCTTTTGACTTCGCCTGCCGTGGTACGGATCAGGCCAAGCACCTGCGCCTTGATGATGTCGATTGGCGCGAGGTCGAGCCCCCGATTGTTGAGTACGGAGAAGATGCGGTATGCGGCTTCGAGGTCGGGCGTGGAGATGACAACCAGCGAACAGTCGTTGGCGAGGAACTGCCACAGCGCGATCAGTTCGGCAGGCGGAAGCGCCTTGGCCTTTTCGAGCAGCAGCGTGGCGTTTTCACGGTAACGCAGACGGCTGTCTTTCAGCTTGTCCGTACTGGCGACCAACTGTGCGATGCCACCCGGTTCCTGAATGTTGGTGCGGAAGAAGTCGGCATCCTCCTCGCGAGCTGTCAGGCGGTACTCGTTCTTCTCGCCCAGACTGACCTTGCCCTTTTTATAGAGGAAGTCGGTGATGTCGTCTGCCGCATCCGGCATCACGGTGCGCAGCACAGCAAAAAGCATCGTGAGCGTGGACAAGCGCTGCTGGCCATCGACAACCGACGACTTCGGGTCACGGTCATTTTTGATCAGAACAATGCTACCGAGGAAGTATTGGCTGCTGGCCCCCGAGACGCGCGCCTCCTGCATCGCCGAGTACAGATCATCGAACAGCTCTGTGGCCTGCTCGATTGTCCAGGCGTAGGGGCGCTGGTAGTCCGGAATCTCGAACTGGTAGCTGCCTTCGAAGATCTCTCGGATCAGTTTGTCGTGGGCTTCAAGTGTCTTGGCCATTCTTGCGCTTTCGCTCTCTTTTATTTCAATCGGCTATTCGAACAGCCGTTTCTGCTTGACGATGTAGCCCGCAGGTTTCTTCTGTTTTTCTAATACGCCTTCTTCAACCAGACGCTGCAACCATGCCTTGGCCTGCGCGTTGGAGACGTCCAGCGCTGCGGCCACTTCGGCGTCCTTCATCGGCGTGGTCAAAAGCTGCTGGATCAATGCCCGAACAGCTGAAAAGAGCAACTCGGCTGGGGCTATTTCTGGCTGCAGCTTCTCTGAGGCTTCGCTTGCTGGGACTTCCGCATTTGAGACGGCTAGTGGCGGCTCTTCGGACACCAATGCGGGCGGTCTCGTATCTGAATCAACCTCGGCAGGCACAGAAGGTTCTTCCTCGACCTTGGACACAGGCACGGTATCGCGCACATCGGGTGCCACTGCCGTGGTGTTCACTGCAGGTGTTCCGTCAAACAGCGACAAGCCAACCTGTGAAGAGGTGGCTGTTGACGGAGTAGGCAAGTTGAACACTTCTTCGAAAGAATCGGCGTCTCGCGGATTTGGCCAGGGCAGCGCACCTTTGTTTCTCAGGGCGTCTAGTCCGGCGGACGATTCGCCTGTTGATCGAACAAAGACAGGAACGAACTTGAGTTTGTCGAGTTGTTCTACCGCACCAGCCCAAGTCCCCCCTTTATTAACATCAGAACTCACCACGAGGGAGGAGTCGGCCAATGCATAAATCAGCTTGTTCCGCTGCATGGCATTTCCGACGTTGAACCCAGCGCTCGGGTCGTAGGGGGATATCAGCACCAATTGACCATCAAGCAGCAAGTTGCGGTGCTCGCGGTTCATGGAGGTCTTTTCCAGACTGTCTGCCAGAACCCCGCAGACCTTCCCCCCCGCTTCAAGCGCTCCACGCATGGCGGCCTGATCGATACCCTTGGCACCGCCCGAAACGAGTGTGCGGCATGCCCGAGCAGCCAACCGCCCGATTGACATGGTGTAGTCAATCAAGGCGTCGTCCACGTGGCGCGAGCCGACAACGGCGAGGCCACCTGTTTCCAACAACGTCATATCGCCACAGCCATAGAGCACTGCAGGGGCATCTTCGCGAAGACGAGCCTTCAGGCGACGCGGATACTCGGCATCGGCCCGGCTGACCACCCAGATGGCGCGTGCTTGCCAGCGTTCGATCACTTGGCTCAGCAGAAATCCGCGTCCCAACAATTTCTGTAGTCGGCTCTCGTCAATCACCGGTTGGCACGCACGCAGGATCTCAGTCGCGTCCGGCGAGACAAGATCAGCTGGTTGACGCTGGATCTCGCGCAAATGACGTGCGAGACGTTTGTATTCACCTGGCGACAGGAGATCGGATGATGTCGTGCTACGCCCAGCAATGAGGGGCGCAGTCAGTAGCAGGATTGCCTGGGTGTTGGGTGAAAGAACTGGCGTCATTCGTCGTGCCCCGTCTGTGAAAGGGCCATCGGCCAAACTGCGCCACTGCCGCTCTTGCGAAGGAGCCACGCCGACACTGTTAGCGTCCAGCGTGAGTCCACCATGTCATCAATCAAGAGGACTGGGCCGGGAGGAATAGGCTGGCCGTTAAGTGCAAGCGAGCCATCGATGTTGCGCGCCTGCTGTGTACTGTTTGCCATTGTTTTCTGTTCAGGTCTTTCGTCGGTTTTCGCGATGACCATATGAAACGGTAGATCCAGCGCAGCAGCCAAGCGCTGAGCGAAATCCGGAACCAAGTCGGGATGCCGGAGCGAAGGAACACAGGTCACCCAGGTGGGGGCTGGTTGCGGATTCCACTCAGTGATCATCTTTATGCAGGCAGCCACAAGATCATCGGAAAAACGGCTGTCGTGGTATTTGCCCTGCCGAACCAAGCCACCCCAACCAGCATCGCCCCAGACGCAGAGTGCCTTCCCGGGCTCGGCTTGATGAGCAGGTGCGATGAAACCCTTCACGCCGTACTGAGGCATCCCACCATCAGGCCATTTTTTGCGCGGCTCGATGGGCAGGCTGGTTCGACGAAGAAATGCGACGGCCGCTTTGATCAGTTCGGTATCCACCGTTGTAGGCAGTGGAGGCAAGGCCGGGGCGGTGACAGCGCTTGGATCACCGTCGAGCGCACCAATCAAAAAGCCCATGTGTTCACCAAACGGCAGACTGACGTAGTCCTGCATTTGTTGGTGCTCGTCTCGCCGAAGTGCCGTTAGACGCTCCGCACGATCCCAAAATGCTTCGTTCAGGGTTGCAGCCGTGAGCTGCCACTTGCTGCCTTGCTTGGCAATGGGAGCCGGTGCTTCCAGAGAGAGTAATGCAATCGTTTTCTCGATGCGCCCCTTGCTAAGATTGACGCGGGTCAGTAGCTCGGGTACGGACAGACCGTGGGGATCTTCTTCAAGTGCGCCCAAAACATCAGCGACTTCTTGGCGGGTCGGAAAGGCGCTTCGGATAAACCAGTCGGTGATGTCAGACTCTTCCTCGCCACTGAGCAGCACGCCATAGGCGGAATCCAGCGCTCGTCCTGCGCGACCAACCTGCTGGTAGTAGGCGACGACCGAGCCCGGCATCTGATAGTGAATGACAAACGCCAGATCGGGTTTGTCGTAGCCCATGCCCAATGCTGTCGTCGCAACCAGCGCTTTGACTTGATTGTTGAGTAACGCCTGTTCCAGTTGCTCGCGGCGATCACCGGTTTCTCCGGTATATGCTTCCACGTTGAAGCCTTGGGTTTTTAGCCAATCTGCGACCTGATTGGCATCCCTTACCGTCAGCGTGTAAATGATACCGTGGCCCTGCAGCGTGGCGAGTTGCTCGGCCAGCCATGCAAGGCGCTCGGCTTGGCTTGGCAAGCGGATGGTCTGCAAAGAGAGCGAGGTGCGATTGAGATCACCCCGCGACACGTCCAGCTTTGGCCCAAGGACCGCAGAGAGGTCATCCATCACCCTGTTGTTCGCCGTCGCCGTAGTAGCAAGGAGCCGAAGATTGGGGGGCAGCGTCTTGACGATGCGCTCCAGCAGTCGGTAGTGAGGGCGGAAATCGTGCCCCCAGTCGGAAATGCAATGCGCTTCGTCGATGACCAGCATGGAAATCTGTGCGGCGATACCCGCCAAAACCTGGGTGCGGAAGCGCTCGTTTGCCAGCCGCTCGGGCGAGATCAACAGAATGTCAATTTCCCCGTTGGCAAGTTTGCCTTCGACTGCCGTCCAGTCGTCCATGTTGTCGGAATTAATCGTGGCGGCGCGAACGCCCATCCGCTCTGCTGCTGCAATCTGATTTCGCATCAGCGCCAGTAACGGCGAGATCAATAGTGCGGGGCCTGCGCCAGCTTCCCGCAACAATTTCGTCGCGATGAAGTAGACAAAGCTCTTACCCCACCCAGTCTTCTGCACGACCAACAAACGGCCTTTGCCTTCGACAATATGGCGAATGGCATCTTCCTGGCCGTCTCGGAAGGTTGCGTCAGCACGCCCGGAACCGATGCGGAGCAGTTCCAGTGCGTATTTAGGATCGTAGGCCACGTTATTGTTCCCCTTGTTGTGGTCGGGTGATCGGTAGCCCGGAGCCAACACAGCATTCTTGACGCCGTAAAGCGCCAAATGATCTTTCAGCCAAAGTCTGTACTCGTGACCCTGCAAGCTGTGGTCTGGCGAGGCATCGACGCTCCAACGCTGGAGCATGTAGCCAGCGACTGCCGCACGGACGCGCATGCGAATCGAACCATCTTTCATCCCGTAGTCCATTCGAATGATCTCGGGACGGTTCAAGCGCGGGTGAGGTACCAAGTCCAATTCGACGATCCGAGTCCACTGGATGTCGTTGTCTGGACGCTCGTTGGCCTTGGGCTCCTCATCGAGCAATGACGGTGTTTCGATGCGGGTGACGACGAAGTCCCGGAACTCGCCGCTCTTGCGATCAAAGGCCCGGACGTGCCAGCGCAGGCCGGTGTCGACCAAGGCGAAGGGCACGATCACCCGTTCAGACTCGCCGCTGCTCATCGAGTGGTAGCGGATGGCCACAGGACGCTTGGCGTGGATCGCGCGACAGATCGGTGCCAGTACATCCATGCGGGGACTACTCAGTGCAGCTGGTGATTCGCAAGGAAGCATTGGCCGCGACTCGCCGTTCACACCATCGCCGAACCCAAGCGAAAGCGCTGACAATACCCGCTGCGGGGCATGGTCGAACATAGGCGCGAACGCATTGCCAATCCTGTAGATCTTGCTACTTCCGTCGAACTCGATGTTTTGCGGCGCAACTTCGCGGTACAGAGCCAGGTCGCGAGTGGCTGCTGCGGGTGCTACGCCAAAGCGGCTTGCCAAATCAGGCCGGCCAACCTCCCCCATGAAGTACAGACGGAAGTCGATATAGGCCAAGCGCTCGCGCTGGGCATGACTCAAAGTTTCGACACGCTGGGGGTGCATCGTCAAAGACTCCTCATCCATGCAAGACGACCGGAAGACCGCAAAAATCGGATTGACTACTCATCATGGCGCCACTTATATCATCATTTTGATTACATTATGCGACATCACTTGTGTCTGAGCAAGGAAAAATAGGTGCCGCTGTTCGCCCAGTCGCAGGCCCTGATGCGCGTGGGCAGGCCAGCGGCAAGCCTGTCGGTCACCGCCCTTGATCACGGAGGGAAGCAGAAACTCCGTTTTGGGGGCGATGACCCTGATGCTTCCAGATTGTTAAAGAACCGTGGCCGCCTGCGTGGACGCCGTCACGACCTTCCTATGGGAAGGATTTCGCTCACTACGCCTGATTGCGCACCGTTTATTTGTCCAGCGCCACCATGCGGACGATGCTGTCAAACTCGTTCAGCACGTCGGGGTGATTCCGCGTCAGGTGGCGCAGAATGGCTTCGTTCGCCATCAACTTGGCAAGATAGCCCTTGGCCAGCACCAGGTTGAGGATGTCCTGACCGTAGGTTTGCTCGGCGAGCTTGAACTGCTCTTGGAGGTTGCCCATCTCCCTCTCCATCTTGGCCATCTGGTCGGCGCTGACACCGGTCATCTTCTTGGGCTTGGTCTCGCCGACGAGCAAGTTGCTGGGTGTCGCCGCAACCAAGGCTTGGGCATAGGCGACCGTGATGTTGTTGGCACTGACCATCAGTTCGACGCACTCAACCTGACGCGTTGGCTTGAGCTTGCGCAGGACCGCACCAAGGTTTGCCGAAAACGTCTGGTCGCGCAGCAATTCGGCGGCCTCCGGGCAGATGCCTTCCAGCAGGTTTAGCTTCTTGATGATGTGGCTGATGTCCACGTCAAGGGCCTTCGCCAGCTTTTCCGGGGTGACACCCCGTTCGACAGCGCGACGGATCATGAGGTGCTCCTGAATGCTGGAGAGGCGATTGATCCGGTTGTTGTAGGTGTAGCTTTCGTCATCCGTGGCCACCAGGCAGGGAGCCTTGTCGAAGCCCAGTTGTTTCAGCGCGACCAGTCGTGTGTGCCCGTCCAGCAAGATGTGCTGCCCCTCGCGGTTGGGCTTTCCCACCGACAGGGGTTCGATCAGCCCGACCGCCTCGATAGATGCGGTGATCTGCTTGAATTTCCGTGAGGCAAGCAAGCCTTCTGGCGTCTTGCGCGAAGGCAGGACGGACGAGAGGGACAAAATCAATGGTTCCGGCACGAAGCCCAGGGGCGGTTTGCTCATGCGCCGCTCCCTCGAGCCCAGACCCGCTCCGCCAGATACTGTGGCAGTGTGTCCAGCCCCTCCGCGCGTAGCAGGGTGGTGAAATTCTCGTCGGCCAGCAGTTGGCGCAGGGCCCCGACAATGAACAGCAAGTTGCGTTGAGCTGTCTCTGCTTTCCTGACCAGCAGCTTCTGTCGCTCGACTTCCCGCTGGTAGTTCCTCACCAGGCTGGACGTGGTGACATCCTCATTGGTCTTGCGGGAGGTCATCCTGCCGCCGATGGATTTGCCTTGGGTGCGGCGACGTTCGATCACACGACGGGCTTGGATCAACTGGCTGCCACGCAGCTTTCCGGTTTCGTAGGCATCTTGCAATGCGGCTTGAATGGCTTTCTCGTCGCTGCCCGCGCCAGCGATGGTGATCGCCGCGTTGAGAGGGATGCGCCCGCTGCCGACGGCCATCAGCAGTCGCTGTTCACCGTTCTGCAGCAACTGCAGGATGCCCTGCACGTACTCCGGACTCAGGCCTGTCTTTTGGGCAATGGACTTCTTGTCGTAGCCCTGATCCCGCAGCTGCTCGATGCCGGACAGCAATTCCAACGGGCTGAATTTTCGTCGGGCGATGTTCTCGGTGAGGCTCATGATGAAGGCCGATTCGTCATCGACGTTCATCACCATTGCCGGGATCTCTTGATGCCCGAGCGTCTTGAAGGCTTTGAACCGCCCCCTCGCCGCAGATGAGGAGATAGTGCTCGCCATTGCTCCCTGGACGCGGCGTCACGATGATTGGCTTTTTCAGGCCAATGTTCTGGATGTTGCCGACGATCTGCTCGAAGACCCGGCTGTTGCGCTCTCGGGGGTTGAGAACCTCAATCCGGTTGAGCGGAATCATCCGCAACTCCGAATGCCGATGCTCTTTGTCTTGACTCATGCGGCCCTCCGTATGCGGATGCGCCGCGCCATGCCGTAGAGGTAGTCCAGACTGTCGAAGCGATAGCACTCAAACTCGATGCCGTTGTGGTCGGCCAAATGGATACGTGCCTGACCGAAGTCCAGTCGCGGCAGCAGGTAGTAGTCCAGGGCAGCCTGGTTGCTGTCGTCCAGCCGCACGGCCACCGTGATGTCGGGCGCGAGGCTGGTGTCGAAGCGCACCTTCCAGCGCCGTCGCCCGTTGTCGAGCAATTGGCACCGCGCCAGCACCAGTGAAACGGTGAACTCGCGATTCACGGTGAGAAGGTCGGTGGCCGGGTCGCGTTCGACGTTGCCGCCGACGTCGGCAATCATGCGTTCAGTCTGGCTGACGATCTCTGGATGTAGTCTGCGCAGAAACTGATTCACCTCCAGATACTGGTAGTCGCGATCCGGAGTGAAGCCCACCGCCTGGTAGGCGCGAACCAAACTGCCGAATCGATGTGCATAGGCCGCCGCAGACGGCATGCCATCAGCCTCATCGATGATCAGGCCGGAGAGGTAACCGTGGCGCTGGTACAGATTGCGCAGCTTCTCGATCAACTCCTCGTCGCTGTACCGATGCGCCCTTGCGCGCATGATCCCCTGCGCCGTGTAGAAAAGCTCCGGTGGCACGATGCCCTCGAACGCACCTTCTTTTTGATCCACATGTCGGGGCTGTTAACCACCCGGAGCTTCTTGAGTTTGAAAGACCGACGGTTGTAGATGTTGTTGCCGATGTATTTTTCGTTGGACAGCACCTCGCGGACGGTCGCTCGTGTCCAATCCCGCCCAAGGTCAGTACGCGTTCCTTGTGCGTTCAGCCGTTCGGCAATGTCCAGCTCCGTCAGGTTGTCGGTGACAAACCAGCGGTAGATCTGGTTGACCACAGCAACCTCATCATCCGGTCCCGGCTGCAGAATGACGCGGTCGGTTTGCAGGCTCTTGTGCTCGCCGCGAGCCAATTCACTTTTGAGCGTGCCGGACTGATCGATCAGCACGCGCCGCAAACCATAGCCAGCGGGGCCACCCTGGCGGAAACCCAACTCAATCAGGCGGCACTGCCCGGCGAATACCTTGGCCGACAACTCGCGGCTGTATTCGCCAGCCATCGCACGCTTGACGCCCTTGACGATAGTCGAGACGGGGGAGCCGTCGTTTTCGAACTGCTCTGCGCAGTACGCGACCTGGATGCCCGCGCGACGGCAGATGTATTCGTAATAGGCGCTCTCATCGGCGTCCTGGAATCGGCCCCAGCGGCTGACGTCATAGACCAGAATGATCTGGAAGTCCGCGCTGCCTGTCTCGACGTCCTTGATCAACTGCTGCAGCGCCCGCCGCCCATCGATGCGCAAGCCGCTCTTGCCCTCGTCGGCATAGGTGCGAACGATTTCGATGTTGCGCCGAGCCGCGTACTCGCGGATCTTGTCGGCTTGGTTTTCCGTCGAATACTGCTGGTGCTCGGTCGACATCCGCACGTACTCGGCGGCCCGAAATGTCGGTGGCTGATCCGCCCCGGAATGGAGAACTCTTCTGCCTGCATAGACCCGATCACTTTATGTTGTGTGAACTTGCTCTCGGGCCTGCCTTTCACCTCATTGGCATACACGTGGCCTGCAATGCGCGGCCGGAATGCACGTGGTTGAAATTGTTGCCATCCAGGATGATCAGAGCCCATTTGGGCTTGAAGTTAACGCTGGATTCCCTGGGTGTCGATCAAGTCATCTCTTGACGCATCCATCTTGCATTCACAGGTTTCGCACAGCAGCGTGATTTCAACCACCCATGAGCCCGGTGTTCCATTGGGAAACTCCGGACGTCTTGTGATCCGGTAGATGCCGGAAGGCAGAGCTGACACGTCCATCTTTACCGGATCGATGACTGGCTGCCGATGAGTGGCGGTAGGTTGCTCCCCTTGATCGCCGTTGACCTGTTGTGCATCTCGGTGATTGCGCCAATAGTCGTGATTGCGCTGTGACCACGCGCGCTGGGCCGCCTGCTGGTTGATGCGGTAGTCAGGATCGGATTGGAGTTTTGCCCGCTGCCAGTCGCGCTTGCGAGCCCGCTGGCATTCAGGGGCGGAGCAGAACGCTTGGTCGGGAACCTGTGGGCGGGGTTCGAAGGGGTGGCCGCAGTGCGCGCAAAGTCGATTAGTCATCGTGGTCTCCATGCAAAGTCCGTATGGAGACCGCCACTGACCGTGGCGAAGGGCGCGAAGCGGCTGCCCTATGAAGGATATTCAACGAGCGACGGTGTTCAACGCGGGTGCCAATGCCACGCTCAAGCGGCCAACGATGGCGGGCAAGGGTTCTGGCGGAAGTTCGTTCTTCTTGAGAAATGCCAGCCACAGCGCCTGGCCGCGAAGCGTCGTGCGCAAACTCGTCCGTCAGGCCGACTGGCAGCGCGTCAGGAACCGCCATGCCCCGTCTTTCGAACGTGGCCTTGATCGCTTGGGCCAGCAGAGCAGTGTCCAGAGTTTCTCGTTCCAACAGCACCGACAGATCGAAGTAGTCCTTCAGGCGGCTGTTGGTCATGCCCAGCAATGCGATGGCGTGGAGCTTTTCCGCGATGACGGTTATACGTTGGGTAGGCCCGCAGCCGTGGCGCGGGCATTTCCTCCACCAAAATTTAACGCCCAACCCCTCTCGGTTGGGCGTTTCCTCTCGGGTTCCGCAGACGGTGCGGGGTTCCGGCCGTTCTGCAAGTGCCGCCGGTCCGTTGCCCGAGCGCCATAACTCACCCGGTTCGCCCCTGTTCCGCCCTCTCTTCTCTCGAAACCTGCGCCAACCTCCGAAGCCGTGGCACGTAGTCAGTGTTGTTCATCAAACACTTGTGCGCGTGCCATCGGGAGCGGTTTGCTTGCCTGTTTGCACCAGCAGAGTCGTGCATCAACCTGCAAGGTGGCGAGGCCAGCCTCAGAGTCATCCTTAGGCGGGTACGGGTTTGCCGTGGCTATTGCGCTCACGGATCTGCCCGTCTCGTCTTTGGATGAACACTCACTCTATTGGTTGATGGCGATGCCCGCGCGCGGTCAATCGCCTCTTGCTGCGTGTCATGGATGGATGTGATACGGTCGTTTGCCTTCTGCTCTCGCCCCCTGATCACGCCATTGACGGGTACAACCCATTGGTTCTTTCCGGTCATTTCAAATACTCACAGAGATGAAAAAGTGCGGGCTCTGGAAGTCAGCGCGAACCGGGCGCATCGGGTACTGGGCCTATGTCATGAGATTTCTTTTCTTGACGTCTGGTTTCATGAGATCGTTGGGATCACGCCAACGC